>NZ_JAZKRM010000005.1:0-99797 GCF_036628635.1 Thiohalorhabdus sp.
CCGACCTGCTCGCCGAGTACGGCCTCGACGCCGCCGGCATCACCGCCCGGCTGCGCCAGGGGATCGCGGACAGCCAGCCGGCTTCCTCCGCCCAGGGCCAATACGTCGGCGAGTGACACCCGCTAACCGAACAAGCCGGCCCCGGGTGTCCGCGGGACCGGCCGCATGTAGACTGGTCCCCGGACCGGCCGCGCCGGCCCGGGGCCACCTGTTGCTTTCCACCCAACCGGAAGCGCCATGACCGGCCAACGGATCCTCTTCGCGGTACACGATTGGGGCCTGGGCCACGCCACCCGCGATCTAGTGCTCATCCGCGGGCTGCTCGAAGCAAATAACGAGGTGGTGGTACTATCCACCGGGCGAGCCCTGCGCTTGTTGCAGGAGGAGATCGGCGACCGCTGCGAGCTCGTGGAGCTGCGGGACATCCCCAAGCCGCTGAGCCGCCGGCCGGCGGCCTTCTACGTCAAGATGAGCCTAGCCCTGCCGCTGGTGTTCGCCACCTTCGTGCGCGAGCGCCGCTTCGCCCGGGCCCTGGTGGCCCGCAAGGGGATCGACCGCATCGTCTCCGACAGCCGCTTCGGGGTGGCCCTGCGGGAGGTGCCCAGCTACTACGTCTTCCACTCCCTGCGCCAGATCATTCCGGGCCGGCCGTATTACCTGGAAAAAATGGTGGAGTGCGCCCAGAAGGGGCTGCTGTCGCGGGCCCGGCGCATCCTGGTCCCGGACGAGCCGGAAAACGGCCTGTCCGGCGAGCTCGCCCACGACCTGTCCTGCGACTGGGGCGACCGGCTGCGCTACATCGGTGCGCTATCAAGCGTGTCGGCCCAGGCTGGGCAAACGGGGGTAGACTATTTCATCAGTATTTCGGGCGCCGAGCCGCAGCGGACTCTTTTTGAGGAGCGGGTCCTGGCCCAGGTAGCCGACTTGCCGGGGCGGGTGGTGGTGGCCCTGGGCAAGCCCGACAGCGAGACCAGGAAACCCGACCAGGACCGGGTGGTCATCTACAACTACCTTAACCGCCAGGACCAGCAGGCGATGATGAACCGGGCCCGCCTGGTGATCTGCCGCTCGGGCTACACCACACTGATGGAGCTGGCCCAGCTCCACAAGCCGGCCCTGTTCGTGCCCACGCCGGGCCAGAGCGAGCAGGAGCACCTGGCCGATTACCACTGCCACCGGGGCCACACCTACGCCGTCAGTCAGAACGACCTGGACCTGCCCAGGGACGTCGCCGAGGCCGAGCGATACCCGGGCCTACCTCGCATTCGGCCGCCTGAGGATTCAGTTCGGCGGTTCCTGGACGCCATCTCCGACTGATCCCTTGAGCTCGCCCCGCAGCAGGAAGGCCAGGGTGCCGCAGATCAGCCAGACCGAGCCGATCCATACGAGGCGGAAGCCGAGGACAGCGGCCAGGCCCTCGTTGATCCCGTAGCCCCAGGCCTGAGCGGCGCCCAGGCCCACCGCCTCGATAAGCCCCATCTGGGTGAGCACGCTGCCCAAGAACAGGGTAACCAGCAGGCCGGCGAAATAGATGGTCAAGCCCTGCTGGAAGGACAGGTCCAGGCCCTGGGACCGCCCGATGATGGCCAGCCCGACCCCGAGACCGGTCAGATAGACCAGGGTCAACAGCGTACCCAGGCCCAGGTACCGGACGGTGCTCAGGGCACGCAGGCCGTTGACCAGATCCAGCAGGCCGTGGGCTATGGGTCCGAGGAACCGCCCTCGGAAGCCGTCCAGCCGCCGGCGCAGCGCCACCGAGGTCACCACCAACGCCATCACCCCCAGGTGGAGCCCGATAAGCACTACCAGGGCGGGCTGCAGCCACTGCCACCCGGGGATCCCCAGGGCCGCCAGCACCGCCATGACCACCACCGTCTCCAGGATCAGTAGAACCGTGGTTGCCGCCGACGAGCGTCCCGGCTGGGCCTGGCCCATGCGGCTCAGCAGGTAGTTGGAGGCGTAGGTCCCGGCCGGGAGCTGCAAGGTCATCTCCCCCACCGCATAAGCCAAGAGAAAGGGCCGCCACGGCACCGGGAATCCCAGCCCGTGCAGCAGTAGTCGGAAAACTAGCCCCTTAAGAACCAGGTAATAGACGGCACAACCGGCACACAGCAGAACCGCCACAGCGCTAATTTCCCGAATGCGACCAAACACCTGGGGCAGGTCGGAGATGCTCAGGACAAAGGCCAAAAGGGCACCCGCCAGCAGAGTGGGCAGCAGCACCGAAGGCTGCAGCAGGGTCCGAAGCCACCGGGGCCATTGGGGGTGACGGTCCACGTCGTACCTCGGGGATGACCAGTCAGGCATGGGGGGCGATGGCCGTCATGGAGTCCCCGGGCCGAGAACCGCGCGGGCTCGCGGATCGAAAGTCGGGATGCCCCCAGAAGGCAGCCAGCTCGGCAAACTCGTTGGCCGCGTAACGGAGACGTCCCGCCGGACTCCAGGGATCGGGCTGCCCTACTCCCTCCGGGCGCAGCCGGTAGCCTCCGCCCTCGGCAACCATCAGATTGTAGCGCAGGCAGAAGCCAAGGAAGCCCTCGAGCCGATCCCTGCGCCGTGCCGATTCCTCCAGCAAGGGATCCAAGGGGGAACCCAGGGCCTGCAAGGTTTCAGCCTGCCCGGCGACCTGGCAGTCAAGCTCGGCGGCAGTCACATTGCGCTCCGGGGCTGCCCGGTCGAGAAGCAGGGCACTAGCGACCTGGGAGAGGGTCAGGACCTGGCGGGCGCTCAGGGCCTCCCGAAGCTCGCGCTCCGACTCGGCCCGGTCCCTGCCGCGCACACCGTGAAGCTCTTCCCCCATTACTAGGAAAATACGCGGTTGCTGGAGGGTTACATCGTCGTACAGGATTCCCAGGGGCAGCACGGCGAGATCCGGCCCCCCTGCCTTTAGCAGTCGGTGGGTGCCTTCTCGAAACCGCCCCGATCGCCCGTCCGGGGATATGGCTCCCTCCGGAACGAAATGGACCGGTTGCCCCTGCTGCAATTGTTGGGCTACCTCGCCGATCTGAGCCACCACCGTCTGCCGCTCGTAGGGCTTGAGGCGACGGAAGAAGCTCAAATTCAGCCGCCGAAGGCCGTAGGGCGACTCCAGCACCGACCAGTACCGCCGTGATCGGGCCTCCCTAACCCGGTGAGGCCCATCCTCCCTTGGGCTCATTCGTCGGAACCGCGCAACCCACGCGGGCTTGAGCACCTCGTCCAAGGGAAGGTCCCCGAATGTCTGGTAGACATCATCCAGGACCTCGCCCAGGGTCTGCTCGGAGAACCGGCGCATGGGGTGGACATTCATGGCCCGCACGAATCGCGCCAGCGAAAACCAACCCACAAGGGTCCGAATCCAGTCCGGCCAGGAAGTCATATACCGCCGCAGGAACCCCGGCCGCATGAGGTCCTCCCGGGCGACGAAATGCGGGAGAGGCCCGGTAAAGCGCAGCCCCTTGCGGGCGAGCAGCATGGTGGCCACCAGCGGACCGTCGGTGTCGCGGCGGTGGTTGGTGATGATCAGGGTGGGCCGCCCTGGCCGATAGTGGCCGCGGCCAGAACAATGGATGAGGTGCTGACGATGCAAGATCAGATCCAGCAACAGCTTCGTAGCATATCGCCCAATCGAGCTTGGCAATCGAGGCAGTCGCCTTCGGGACCGGATCGCCATGGGGAGGGGGCCTTTCTGCGCGTACGAACCGAATCGGGAACTTGCACTGGCGTCTGCCATCTACGAAAGCAGAAGGGATCTTTCTCTGCCCTTTTGGCAGCTTTGGCTGCTTTTCCTCCACCCGCCATTGCGGTCACCCTGATAGGTATGATGAAGCCAACTTCCTGGATCCTGCCAGTCTTATTCGCCCTTTTCCTTCTTCCGGCCCCGACCCAAGCCGGATCCGGTTCCCTGGATCAGGCCCGGACCCTTTTCCAGCAAGGCAAGTTCAAACAAGCCCAAGCTCGCCTGAAAGAGGCCCGAAGCCACAGCGCCGACAAAAGCACGATCCCCTACTACCTCGGTCGCATTGCCTTGCACAACCACGAGCGGGCGAGGGCGGTGGATCTCCTGCAACAGGCCGTCGAAAAGGCTGGGGACCAAGCGGACCATCATTATTGGCTGGGACGGGCCTACGGAGAGCGGGCCAAGCACGCCAACATTTTCCAGCGCGCCTACTTCGCCAGCCATACCAAGAAAGAGTTCAAGAAGGCGGTTGAAGCCGATCCGGACCACGTCCACGCCCGAGTCGCCCTGGTCATGTACACCCTCCAGGCTCCCGGTGTCCTCGGTGGCTCCCGGGCGGAAGCGGAAGCCCAAGCCAAGGCGGTGGCCCAGCGCAATCAGGTAGCGGGTCTGCGGGCCCGTGGTTTGCTGCAGGAACAGGCGGGGAACCCGGACAAGGCCCTGTCCCTTTATCGCGAGGCGACCCGAATCGCCCCCGACCGCAATCCCCCTCATCGCTGGCTAGCGGGGCTCCTGCGGAATCAAGGGCGTTACCAGGAGGCCTTCGCCGTCTACGAGGACCGTATGAACGCCGACCAGCCGGACCGGGTGGCCTTTTACGAATTCGCCCTTACCGCGGAAAAAGCCAACCGCCGGCTAGAGGAGGCGGAGGAGCGGCTGCATACCTATCTAGAGCGCGGTTCAGCACCCGAACAACCCTCTCGCGCGGACGCCCTGGTATTGCTGGGTCAAGTCCTGGAAAAGCAAGGGCGGATCGGCCGCGCCCGCACCGCGTTGCGCAACGCCCTGAACCGTGCCCCCGAGCACCCCCGAGCCGAGGCAGTCCTGGAACCTCTCAAGGCGGGCCTGTAAGCCCAGCGTTCCTCCCTCAGCGATCCCCCTCTGCAGAGGGGCCGGTAACGCTACGGCCATAGGTCCTCCCCTTCCAACGGGAGCGCACACCTCGCCAGTACCGCCAGGCCGACGTCCAAGTCATGGCCAGGAAAAGGGTACCAGCCAAGGGCAAAGTCAAAGACCACCACCGGGACCGCCCATAAAAGGCCAAGGTGGGGCTATACACGGCCGCCATGGCAAGAATCCCCAGCGCCCCGCCGATCGCCCAGGTGAACTGGCCCCCAAACACACCCCAGACCAGGCCCAGCGAAGGTCCCCAGAAAACAGCCGCCATGGCCAAGGTTGCCAAGCCCAGTAGGGCGGCCGAGTACCCCAGCTGGGTAAAGGCCGTGCGCGCCACCATGGCCCACACCTCCCCCAGCCGTTGGTAAGGGCGGAGGCTCCGCACCGACCGCGTCAAGCCCAGCCACAAGGGGTAGCCCTGGTCCTTGATGCGCCGGGCCAAAGCGCAATCGTCGATGACGGCGCTGCGGAGGGGGGCGAAGCCACCGGCATCCTCCAGGGCCTGGCGGTCCAGGAGGAGGCAGCCCCCCGCCGCGGCCGCCACCCGAGAGTCCCTCCGGCTCACCCGGTCGAAAGGGTACAGCACCCGGAAGAAAAACAGGAAGGGCAGGATCAGCAGGCGCTCCCACTTTCCCTCGGTGCGCAGGGCGGCCATGAGGGATACCAGTCCGGCCCCCTCGTGCTCCAGCCGGTCCCGGAGCACCGCCAGCATTCCCGGGGCCATCTCGATATCCGCGTCCATGAGCAGCAGATACCGTCCCCAGGTTCGTGCCCGGCCTTGCTCCAGGGCCCAGACCTTACCCGACCAGCCTTCGGGCAGGGGTTCCCCGGGCACTACCGCCAATTCCGCCTCTCCCGCCGCTCGGGCCGCCTCGGCGGTGCCGTCCCGGGAGTGGTCGTCAACCACTACAATGGCCAGGCCTTCCCCCTGAGCGGCCAGGGAAGCCAACGCCGTCCCGATATAGGGCGCCTCGTCCCGGGCCGGTATAACCGCTGTGATATCACTCAAGTCGGCACCAGCCATCTCGGAATCGGCCTCCAACCGCGGCCGGGCACGCCAGGGCTGTCCCGGGAAGGCCCACAGGCCCACCCACACAGCGGCCCCCAGTCCGGCAACCAGCTCGATCAGGATCTGCATGAGCCTCCCTGTTTTGGCCGAAGCGGTTCAGGAGCCGCCCCACGGGCCTGGGATCCTTCTCCGGCAACAACGGGCGGTCAAGGGGCGCAACATGGCCCCCCAAAATGCCCGGGCCATACCGACAGGTCGAGAGGTAAGGCCACCTTTGCCTCAATGCTTCCGCCCCGGAGGCCCAGCCGAGCCGCTTGGAACTCCCGGGAAACGGATCAACCGAACAAAAGTACCCGGGGTAGAGGCCAAACCGGTACAATGATAGCTTCCCTACCCATGACGCAGCCCCAGACCGATCCGCTCACACGTTTTCACGAATGGCTAAGGGAGGCCGAGGCCCACGAGTCCGTCAATCCCAATGCCATGAGCCTGGCCACCGCCAACTCTGACGGCTTGCCTTCGGTGCGTATGGTCCTGCTCAAGGAAGCGGACGAGCAAGGTTTCGTGTTCTACACCAATCTGGAAAGCCGCAAGGCCCAGGAGCTAGAAACCAACCCCCGGGCCGCCCTGTGCTTCTATTGGAAGTCTCTGGGCCGCCAAGTGAGGGTAGAGGGCCCGGTGGAACCGGTCAGCGAGGTGGAGGCCGACGCCTACTTCGCCAGCCGGCCCCGAGGCAGCCAGATCGGAGCCTGGGCTTCCCACCAAAGCCAACCCTTGGCGAGCCGCAGCGAGCTCAAGCGAGAAGCGGCGCGCTACTCGGTCCGCTTCGGGGTGGGGGCGATCCCCCGACCCCCTTATTGGTCCGGCTATCGGGTCTTTCCCCAATGGATCGAGTTCTGGGAAGAGCGCGCTTTCCGGCTGCACGACCGCATCGCCTACCATCGCCAAGAAGGCGGAGGCTGGGAAGCTGAGCGCCTTTACCCCTAGCCGGCCCCCGTCCCAGGCGCCCCTTCCCTATTCCACGAGGTCCGGGAGGCAAAGACGCTCCGGGGGTGACCCGGCTAGGCGCTTAGGTTGCAGTACGCTCGGGGGACTGCCCGGATTGACCGACGCCGCAATCTAGGCAAAGAGGAAACTTCACCACCCCTCCCCAAAGCCCGATCGAAGGAGCTATCCCATGAGCCAAGAGCATCAGAACGCCCATGCCGAGCACGAGATTGACGCCGAGGACCATTTCCGGTGGAGCGCCGAGCACATGCACGCCCTCGCTGTCCTCCGGCAGGCAGAGGCCCAGATCTATCGCCACGAGGCGACCATCCAACGGCATCGGCTGGAAATCATGCGTCACGAGCAGGGCGCCGGCGGAGCGGAAATGGAGCAGAGCCACGAAAGCCTCCAAAAACGCCACGAGGACAGCTCGGAAAACCACGACCAGCTTCTCAAGGCCATCCTGGATTTGGAGCGCTGTGTCTCCGGTTAGCCCGGCTCGCTCAGCCGGTCCCGACACACCGTACCATCCTCAATCACGCCGGCATCGAGGATTGTCTTTTCTCCCCGACCGCGGGTTGGGCGTTAGCATGCACGCCCGACTTCCTCGGATTCTGGCCTGGTGCCGGTAACAAAACACCGACTAGCTGAAATTAAAATTGAAAAACGATCTGCCAGGGAATAGGCACCACCTCCCCGTGCCACGCCAAGGTATCGGTCTACCGCCACGCTGGTTCCCCCTCGAAAGGGTTCCCTCCCCTCCTTGCGGATTACCTGTGGTGAGATCATTCACCCGCAGTGGCCAGAGCCCCGCCGGGCACGGGGACCGCCGGCCACTGCCCCGCGGGCGAACTGGGCCGAAAGGGTATTTCCGGGCTATCCTCAGGCATCGTGAACCACTCGAGAGGGAAACCGGTTGAAAGCTATCGTCCATTCGCCCACCGACCTTGGGGACCAAGTCCAAGAAATGTTGGGCAATAGCGTCACTCGCCACTTGGCGGACACCCTTGCCGAGGCGGCTTGGGAGGAAGCGCTGGAAGCGGGCTATAAACCCGGAGATGATTGGGAGCCCTTCCTAGCCGCAATCGATTGGCGGGCTCGGGCGGCGGACCGAATCGCCTCCAACATTCAGTCCAAAGCTCGCCGAGCCCGTAATTAGGGGAATCATGCTCACGGTTGGCCAATGCTCAAATCACCAGTATGGGGCACCTAGAAACAAAATCCCGGCTACCCACGGAGCATTTTCCAGGCGGGTTTACCCGGGTTGCACCTTTGCTGACTCCGCCAACTTAGCCACCGAGGACCGAAGAAAGAGTAGGCCATGGACGCGGATCAACTCTTGGATGATCTTTGGGACAACCGGGTCCCCGTCGATGTGGAACGGATCGCCAGCCATTGGGGCGTGGAGGTGGTGCGCGGAGACGATGGCGAGGGCCTGACCCAGATCGAGAGCAAGGCAGGGAGCGGCGTCCAGTTCCGTGTTCCCTTGGGGGAATCCGGCGAGGATCAGCGCCTCCGGATTGCTCACGCCATGGGACGCCTGCTTCAGGTGGTCCGTGGCGAAACCCCCGAGAATCCCGACGCACAAGCCCAGGGGGAGGCTTTGCAGATCCTGATGCCCGTAGCGGTTATGACCTATCTGTTTCGGGAACGAGGGATCCGGGACCCGGAGGCTCTGGCCAGAACCCTCCAGGTCGCTCCCCAGCTGGTCCAGATTCGGCTAAAACAGGTGGGGCTTGTCGCCGCCGAAGAACCCGGCTAAGCTCGCAGGCAAGCGCCCGTAGCTCAGTTGGATAGAGCGCGAGACTTCGGATCTCGATGTCGCGGGTTCGAATCCTGCCGGGCGCACCAAACGGTCTGGAAGACTTATGGGATCCGGGACCTTCCTGGGCTGGTTGAGCGCTCTGGTCGGGTAACTGGCCAAGAAACGGCGACACCTTCCGGATTCCTGATCACCGTACCCCAAATGGTGCCATGGGCTATCTTGGCCTGGGCTGGCTTCGCAGCTGATCCATCGAAGCCGACCGAATTGGGAACAAACCCCGGCGCTTTACTCCCAGGCCCCAATCAGGGCAAAAAAAGCCCGACCTTGCGGTCGGGCTTTTTAAGTTTCTGATAATTTGGTGCGCGATGCAGGACTCGAACCTGCGACCTTCGGCTCCGGAGGCCGACGCTCTATCCAACTGAGCTAATCGCGCGTATTGAGGCTGGAAAGGGTAGCCCCGAGACGGGGTTCCTGTCCAGCAGGAGACGGCTCACCCCTCCTCGTCCACCCGGACGCGGCGGATGCCGGTGCAGGCGCCTGTTTCCTCGTCAACCTGGGCCAGGATGGCGTTGAGCTCGGCCGGACCGCTGGCTGCCTCGAAGCGCTCGGGGAGCTTGTGGACCATGCGCTTGAGGACGTTCTCCTTCTTGATGCCTATGACCGAGTCATAGGTTCCCGTCATACCCGCATCGGAGATGAAGCCGGTGTGACCCTTGAGAATGCGCTCGTCGGCCGTGGGCACGTGGGTATGGGTGCCCACCACCACGCTCGCCCGACCGGCCAGGTGCCAGCCCATGGCCCACTTCTCGGACGTGGTCTCACAGTGCATGTCCACGAACACGGTCTTGACATTCTCGGGCTTGTCGGCGAGGGCCCGGTCGGCGGCCTGGAAGGGGCAGTCCACCGGGTCCATGAAGACCCGACCCATGAGGTTGAGGACACCCACGGCGTGGCCGGTGGCGGACTCAAAGACGTACCAACCGCGCCCGGGGGTGGTGGCCGGGTAATTATGGGGCCGGAGAAGGCGACGCTGGCGGCCGATGTAGGGCTGGGTCTCCTTCTTGTCCCAGATGTGGTTGCCGGAGGTGATGACATCGGCCTTGGCCAGGATCTCCTCGCCCATCTCCTCGGTTAGGCCGAAGCCTCCGGCGGCGTTCTCGCCGTTGACGATAACCAGATCGGCCTCGAGCTCCTGCCGGAGCCTGTCGATATGGTCCCGCAGGACGCGCCGGCCCGGCTTGCCGAAGATGTCGCCGACGAAAAGGATATTCATCAGATTGGGTTCCCTGGTGCGTTACGTGCTGCCCTTGCCGACCGCTTTCCGGTACAGCAAAAGGGGACCGGCGTTGCGGTCCCTTCTGGATGAGGCTTTGATGGGTACGGCCGGGGAAAGTTTCGCCCGTTTGCAACCGCGTCCTAGTGCGCCACCTCGGTGGCCCGGGTTTCGCGGATCACGGTGACCTTGATCTCGCCCGGATAGGTGAGCTCGTCCTCGACCTCGTGAGCGATCTTGCGCGACAGCATGAACGCCCCCTGGTCGTCCATCTCTTCCTGCTTGGCGATCACCCGCAGCTCGCGGCCGGCCTGCATGGCGTAGGCATAGGCCACGCCCGGGAAACGCCCGGCAATGGCCTCGAGGTCCTCAAGGCGCTTGATGTAGCTGGTCATCTGCTCGCGACGAGCCCCGGGACGGGCGGCCGACAGAGCGTCCGAAGCGTGGATCAGCGGTGTGTAGGGGGTGATGGCATCGACGTCGAAGTGATGGCCCTCGATGGCGTTGACCACCTCATCGGCCTCTTTGTACTTCCGGCCCAGATCGCCGCCGATGGGAGCGTGGCCTCCCTCGTGGTCGTGGTCCACTGCCTTGCCGATATCGTGCAGGATGCCGGCCCGGCGCGCCACTTCGGGATCGAGGCCGAGCTCGGAGGCCATGATGCCGGCGAAATGCGCCACCTCGATGGAGTGGTGGAGGACATTCTGGGTGTAACTGGTGCGGAACTTGAGCCGTCCCACGATTTTCACCAGGTCCTCCGGAACCCCGTGCACATCAGCCTCCAATAATGCGCTCTCGCCGGCCTCCTTGATCTCGGTCTCCATGGCCTCCTGCTGCTTCTTTACCGCGGTTTCGATGCGCTCGGGATGGATTCGGCCGTCCTCCACCAGCTCTTCGAGGACCCGCACGGCAATGGCGCGGCGCATGGGATTGAAGCAGGAGACCACCACGGCGCCGGGGGTGTCGTCGACTACGATGTCCACCCCCAACTCACGCTCCAGGGCCCGGATGTTCCGGCCTTCCCGGCCGATTATGCGGCCCTTCATGTCGTCGCTGGGGAGATTGACCACGGACACAGTTCGCTCGGCCACGTACTCGCCGGCCCAGCGCTGAATGGCCGTGGCCATGATGTCGCTGGCCTTGGCCTGGGCGTTGGCCTTGGCCTCGGCCTCCACCTCGCGCACGTACTGGTCCGCTTCCTTGCGGGCATCTTCCTTGAGGACCGCGACCAGCTCCTGACGGGCCTGCTCCAGGCTGTAACCGCTGACCTCCTCCAGCCGCCGCTTGCGTTCCTCTTCCAGACGCTGGAGCTCCTCGCGCTCGCGCTGTAGGTCCTTCTGAGTTTGCTCCAGCCGGTTCTCGCGCTCAACCAGATGGGTCTCCTTTTCGTCCAGGGCCTCCAGCTTGCGGACCACCTTGTCCTCGCGCTCCCGGCTCTGGCGCTCGCGCTCCTCGAGCTCCTGCTCGCGTCCCTCAACCTGCTGGAAGCGCTGCTGGGCCTCCTGATCCCGGGATGCCACCTGCTCCTGAACATGTCGGTCGAATTCCTTCTCGAGCTCATGGCGCTGATCCGTCAGCCGCCGCTCCATATTTTGGCGCAGCCGGGACAGCCGTATCTGCATGGCAACGCCCACGGACCCGCTGCCAGCGGCGAGCCCGAGGACGATTCCGATTATCCATTCCACGCTTTATCCTCCACGTCATTGGCTTTTCCGCCCCGCCGAATTTCACCCGCTCGGACGTAAAGGAGGGCGCAGCGTTCCACTCCCCAACCCCGAACCAAACGACCTGGCATAGCCTTCCCCCAAGTCATTCCCCCCGGCAATTAACAAGCCTTTGGCATTCATTCGCCTCCGCCCTAGCGGAATCCGCCCAGGTCGGGATACAACCTGGCTTCCGTGGCGATGCCATCGATGGCCACATCCCACTCCTCGGTGGGCAGCCAGTCGCGTTTCTGCAATTCCATGGCCAGGCCGAATACCCGCGGCCGACGCCAGGCCTTGAAGTGGCGGCGCTTTTCCAGGGTGCGGTCGTAGAAACCGCCGCCCATGCCCAATCGATGCCCTTCCGGGGTGAAAGCGACCAGGGGAGCATAGATGACATCGAGCATGCGCGGGGTCTCCCAGGACCGGCGGGGAACCTGGGGCTCGGGAATACCGAAGCGATTGGGCCGCAAGGGGGTATCCGGCTGGCACGGCGCGAAGGCCAGCCGCTCTCCCAGCATGGTGTCGATGACGGGCAGGTAACACCGCTTATGGAGGGCGCGGGCCCGCTCCATCAGGGGCCGCGGATCCAGCTCGCCATCGTTGGGCAGATAGAAGGCGAGCTTGTCGGCGCGATGAAAGGCGCCGGTTCGCGCCACGAGCCGGCCGGCCGCTTCGCTGCGCTGCCGGACCTGACGCGGAGCCAGGTCCCGCCGGGACCGGCGCACTTCGGTCCGGATACGCTGCTTCTTGGCCGCAGCCGATTCGTTATGCATAAAAACATCCCCCGCGGACGTCGCTTCGCCGCGTATTTGAACCCCATCTCAACAAGTGGGCGCCCCGTTAGCGCTTCCGGAACCCGGCAGGCGGGTTCTCTTCCACGCCAAGTGGGGGCTCCCTGGGTTCAAAAGTGTTGGTTCAAGTTACGCTTCGGCGTCGGCGAACACCGCAGGGGATGTATTCGAAAAATCGTGTTTTCCCGGCTGGCGCTCCTGCCTACCCCGTCCGGTCGGGCTCTTCGTCGAGCAGCCGCTGCACCATCTCCAGCATGCGCGAGGTGCGGGCGCCGGCTTCCTCCGTTTCCTGGCTATGTCGCTGTTGAAGGTCAAACAGCTCGTTGGCGATGTTCAGGGCGGTAAGTACAGCGATGCGATCGGTTCCCAAGGCGGCCCCGGACTCTCGCACTTCCCGCAGGCGCTCGTCCACAAACCGGGCAAGCTGCTCAAGCCGCTCGCGCTCGCCTGGGGGACAGCGAACCGCATACTCCTTTCCCAGGATGACGATGGGGACGGTATCGCTACCTTCGCTCATTCATTCGCCGCCCGCAATCGCGGAATCGACCCGGTCGATCAGACTATCCACCCGCTCACGAAGCTGGTGGCGCTCCGTTTCCAGATCGCGATTGGTCCGCTCCAGGTGCTCCACCTTCTTGCGGAGCACCTCGGCCTCCTCGACCTCGTTTCGGAGGCGATCCCTCTCCGCACGAAGCGCCTCCATCTCGCGAGCCAATCGGCCCAGCTCGGCCTCGAGCTGCGCCAGCCTATCAAGCACGTATTCCCCTTACGCAACGGTGCACGCTGCCTGCCCCCGCTTCCCCATGGAACCGGCGTAACCGGGCAGCGGTCGACGCCTTATTTCACCCCGGCTGGCCCAGCCCGGTTGGGAGAGCTGGATCGAGCCGCCAGGCACTGGGGGTCTTACAGCTGGCCAGACAGGGCGGCCAACGCCTATTTACGGGCCGCTTGGCCACTGGCTCCGCCCCTGAAGCTCTATTGTGGCCCATAACCGGGCGGCAATAAAGCAATCTCGGAGCAAGGGCGCCCGGGGCCCGCTACCGCCTAGGACCCCACGACAGGGGATGGGTTCGGCTAGTCCAGGAGCTGGCGCATATGGTCCAGGCTGGCCGCGCCCAGCTCGGCGCTTTTTTCGGGGTCCTCGCCGTTCAGTCGATGCCAGGTGAGCTCAGCCTCGGGCAGTTCGTCCAGGAAGCGGGAAGGCTCGCACTCGAGGGTCTCACCATAGCGGCGCCGGCGCCGGGCCCAGGACAGGGTCAGCCCATATTGGGCACGGGTAAGCCCCACATAAGCGAGGCGACGTTCCTCCTCCAGGGTGTCCGCCTGGAGACTGTTGCGGTGGGGCAGGATCTCCTCCTCCATACCCACCAGGTAGACATAGGGGAACTCCAAGCCCTTGGCGGCGTGCAGGGTGAGCAGGTGGACGCCGTCGAAGGCCTCTTCCTCGTCCTTGCGGTCCAGGGCGGAAAGTAAGGTGAGCCGGCGGACGAAGGCGGCCAAGGGATCCTCGGTGCCTTCATCTCCTTGCTCGGCGTCGAAGCTGGCCAGCCAGTTGAGCAGGTTGTCGACGTTGGCCCCACGGCGCTCGGCATCCTTGTCGCTGTCGGCCCGCTCCGTAACGAAGTCCCGGTAGCCGGCCTCCACCACCAGCTCCGCCACTCCCCCGGCCGGATCGCCGTCGCTGCAACGGACGACGTAATGTTCGATTAACGCGGCGAAGTCACTCAGGCCTTCGGCGGCGCGCTTGGGCAAACCCTCCCGTATTCCCGCATCGGAGGCAGCGGCATGCAGGCTGACACCGGCCTCGCCGGCGGCTTGGGACAACCGCTCCAGGCTCTCCGCGCCCACGCCCCGGCGCGGAGTGTTCACCGCACGCAGGAAGGCCATGTCGTCGTCGGGGTTGGCGAGCAGACGCAGGTAGGCCACCAGGTCCCGGATCTCGGTGCGGTCGAAGAAGGACATTCCACCGTAGAGCTGGTAGGGGATGCCCTGGTCGCGCAGGGCCCGCTCGAACTCCCGCGCCTGGTGATTGGATCGGTACAGGATGGCGTAATCGCCGTAGTGGCTGGCGTTCTGGAAGCGGTGCCGCAACAGCGAGGCCACCACGCGCTCGGCCTCGTGCTCGGCGTCGGAAGCCTCCACCACGTGGATGGCCTCGCCGCCGCCGCGGTCCGACCACAACCGCTTCTCGAACAGGTGGGGATTGTGGCCGATGAGGTGGTTGGCGACATTGAGGATGCGGCCGCTGCAGCGGTAGTTCTGCTCCAGCTTGACCACCTGAAGGTGGGGATAGTCGCACTTGAGGTATTCCAGCAACCGGGGATCGGCGCCGCGCCAGGCGTAGATGGACTGGTCGTCGTCGCCCACCGCGGTGAGGGCCCCCGCGTCCCCGACCAGGTGGCGCATGAGGGCGTACTGGGCGCCATTGATGTCCTGGAACTCGTCCACCAAGAGATGGCGGCATCGCGCCTGCCAGTGTGCCGCAACCTCGGGATGCTCCCGGAACAGGCGGACGGGCAGGTTGATGAGATCGTCGAAGTCGGCGGCGTTGTGAGCGTACAGGGCTGCCTGGTAGCGAGCATAGATGCGCGCCGCAGCCAGGGCCGCCTCGTCGTCGGCCTGCTCCAAGGCTTCCTCCGGGGCCACCACATCCCCTTTCCAACCGGAGATGCGGCCCCGCACTTCCTCCGGCTGGACAGCACCGAATCCTCCCGACTCCTGCATGAGCCCCCGCACCAGCCCGACTTGATCGTCGACGTCGAACAGGGAAAAGGGCTCCCGATAACCCAGCCGCTGGATGTCCCGGCGCAGGATCTTGAGCCCCAGGCGGTGGAAGGTGGACAGGGTCAGCCCGCGCGTGGACCCCCGCGACAGATCGCCCTTGACCCGCTCCACCATCTCCCGTGCGGCCTTGTTGGTAAAGGTCACGGCAATGATGCCCTGCGGCTGCACGCCTGCTTCCTCGATCAGATGGGCGATCTTGGTGGTGATCACCCGGGTCTTGCCCGAGCCGGCCCCGGCGAGGACCAGGAGCGGCCCGTCGGTGGTGGTCACGGCGCTGCGCTGTTGGGGATTGAGCCCTTGCATGGCTTCCTTGATCAAACGGTAGCGGACGATGGGAAACGAGCCCGACTGCACTGGTGCCCGATTGTATCCCACCCGGGACCCAGCCCGTCGATGCCCCCTGCCTGGATCGTCAGAAGTCGAACTGGAACCCAACGCCGTAGTTCTCCAAACGGGTTTCGTTGAAGAACTGACCAAAGGGAATGAAACCATTCAGGTACAAAGCCAGGATCCGGACGCGCTGGTTTGAGTTAGGCACGTCGAACTCGGGGCCAGCCACCAGGCTTGTGGTCACCGCCCAGTCCTGCTCGGCGAAGGCCTGGAAATCGGCGCCGAAGACCCCGTGGGTATGAGTGAGCATGCGGGGCCACCGCAGTTCAAAGCCCAGCTGAGCGGAGCTGCGGTCGATATCGGTTTCCGTCCGAAAGCGATAGGCGCCCGCACCGTAGAGCCGCCAGCGTTGCCCGTGTACGGACCCGAGCACATCCACCGCCTCGAAGGACAGGTTCTCCCGGGTGATCCCGGGGTTGTTCAGCAGCAGCTCGTCGCCCAGATGGCTGCTCTGGTGGTAAAGGCGCAGCCGCGCCGAGAGGGCTCCCTTGCGGACCGTCAGCGGGAAGCCCACCTGGTAGTCGGTATTGATGAGGTTGTCCGAGGAGGTGGACATATTGAACTGGGAAAACGCCGCGGCAAAAAAGCCCACCTGATAGCCATTGCAGGTCCCACGCCGACGCTGGCTCCACAGCCCGATATTGCTGCCCATGCCGACCACCCCGGCGGTAATCTTCCGGCGATCCCCCGAGGGAGTGGGATTGGTCCGAAAGCGCACCCGCCGGAGGTGGCCGTAGAAGCGGGGCTCCTTGAGGTCTGCCAGAAGCGGTCGGAACAGGTGATCACTGGGCAGGAAAAAGCCTTCCACCTCCTCCCTTGCGGGGGCGGGATTGGCCTCGTACCGGCAATCGGCGGGGGTTCGCCCGGTGCTTACCTCCATGGCCCCGGCCGAAGCGGTAAGCAGCCAGGCCAACAACGCGAAGGGGAGATTGGCGATCCGCATGAGATCCTCCTGCAAGGTCGCTAACGCGTTTCTCCGCTTAAGCCTTACCCCAAAACCAGGGCATTCGGCTACCGCCAGCATCGGGTCTCAAGGGCTTTTGGCAAGCCGCTTTTGCTCGCCGGACCAGGCCGCTGGCCCATCGGAAGCCCACGTGGCCTAGCCGCGGGCGCTGGCCGCCTGGCTCTAAAACTGCCGTCTAACCTGCCGTCGTATACCCCTGGGCAAGGCCGCGACCCCCGTCGTGGCCAGGCAAATGGCAAAAAGGAGGACGCGACCACGTCCCTATTCGGCCCATAGATTTCGGGGCCGGATGCCTACGCCCAGTCGGCGTGCTGATGCTGGGCGGGGTTCTGACCGCCGGGTGCGCCGGTGGCATGAAGCACGGATCCGAGCCTGCAAAGGCGACCAAGCAGGAGAAGATCGCCCAGCTCCAGGCCCAAGGTCCCTACGACGGCTACCCGGCGGCCCACCAAGGGGTCGAGCAGCCGATTGGGCTGCTGGGCGGTCCGATAGAGGCCAACGTAACACAGGAAGGAAGCGGGGTGTTCGTGGCCCTGCCTGCCAAGCGCGAGCTGGATTCCGCCGTGTTCGGCACCCCTGCGATGCCCCGTGCTTTTGCCGGCACACCGGGCATCACCGGGGTCCCGCCCATGGTCCGAGGGAGCGAGGACGGCCACTATACCCGTATGAAAAAGGTAAGCCCCTGCGGGGACAAATACGCCGTGATGCGCGGCGGCGAGCTTGAGCTGCAGGCGGTGGACACAACCGCCACCGATGCCGCCACCAGCCAGGACAGCGTGGGCTTCCGCGCCAGCTGGCAGGACAAGGCCGGCAACACCTACGGCGTGCGCTGCTGTGCCAAGCTGGCCACCCACGGCCTGGAATTCCCCACCTTTGGCGGGGTGATGACCAACCACATCCTGCACGGCTCCAGCCGCATCGGGACCACGCTCATGCCCACCGAGCATACCTACCTGGCGTTCTGGGGCATGGGCGAGGTGCGCAAGAATGGCGAGGTGCTAGACAAGCCGCGCCTGGTCCACGGCATGCTTACCGAGTACGTGCGCAGGGAGGCCTACGAGCTCGGCATGGACAGCGAGGTCACTCCCACCAAGCGCCACTTCCATCTCATGGTGGCGCCTATGAAGCCTGTCATGGGTGAGGGCAAGTTCCGGCGCCAGGCGGTGCATACCGGCTTCACCCTGCCCAACAGCAAGGAGCTGCCCTTCTGGCACGTGATGTTCGGCAGCCTGAAGATCCAGGCCCAGCGGGGCTAAAGCCACCCCCTGAGCCAAGGCCGGGAGGCCGGCAGCCCGCCGGCCCTGGCCCTCCTCCCTGGGCGGTATCCCGACACCTGACTCCCAGATGGCTCAGCCGCACTCACTCGGATCCGATTTGCTACGGTAGGCGCCCAATCCATTGGGCGAGCCGTTAGCCTCCGGCCCGGTCCACCCCAAACCTCGCCCGGCAAAGCCGGGCTCCTATAGCCGAAACCGGGCAGCCTGGCTGAACCTTCCGGGTGAATTGGCTATCCGGTTGGGTCAGGAAGTTTGCCCGAATTCAGGCTCGAGTCCTGGGGCAGCGGCCATTGACCGCCACCGGAAGGGCCTCCGATCCGGATCAGGGCTGGTAGCCCCTGCCACAGCCATCATCCCTGAATGAGGCGGATAGGCAGTTCGGGCAACCAGATCCTGACAGGACTTTTGCACTCCTTGGTACAAAAGGTTTTTTCGATGATTGGCCGCTTTGGCTCGGCCCGGGGTGGCCCCCTCCGGGGTCAGGCCGATCCGGCCTGGTTGTCGGGCAGGGTTGGATAATCGGTGTAGCCGCGCTCGTCGCCGCCGTAGAAGGTGGCCTCGTCCCAGTCATTGAGAGGGGCGTTGCGGCGGATGCGCTCGGGGAGGTCGGGATTGGCGATAAAGGGGCGGCCGAAAGTGACCAGGTCGCAGCGCCCTTCCCGGATACGCTCACGGGCCTCGCGGGCGTTATAGGCGCCGTTGCCGATGTAGCTGCGATGGAAGCCCGTACGAATGGCCTCGATGACCGACTCCGGGCGACCGTCGGCATGATTGCCCTGGAACGAGTCCTCCACCACCTCCATGAAGGCGATGCCCCGCGTTTGAAGGGCTACGGCTAGGGCGGCGTTGGTGGCCACGGGATCCTCATCGACCATATCGTTGAAGCTGCCGGTGGGACTGACCCGGATGCCGGTTCGCTGCGTGCCCCAAACGCCCACCACGGCATCGACCACTTCCAGGGGGAAGCGCAGCCGGTTGGCCACCGAGCCACCGTAGGCGTCGGTCCGGCGGTTGCTGCCGCTGCGCAGGAACTGGTCGAGCAGGTAGCCGTTGGCGGCGTGGATCTCCACACCGTCGAAGCCCGCCTCGCGGGCGTTTACGGCACCCCGGCGGAACTGCTCCACCACCTCCGGGATCTCCTCCGTTTCGAGGGCGCGCGGCTCGCCCACCTCCACCATGCCGGAGTCGGCACTGATAAAGGTCATGGCGTCGGGCTTGATGGCCGAGGGGGCCACGGGGCGCTCACCGCCAGGCTGGAGCTCGGGCCGCGAGATCCGACCCACGTGCCACAACTGCAGGTAGATACGGCCACCGGCGTCGTGGACGGCATCGGTCACCCGCCGCCAGCCTTCGATCTGGTCGGTGCTGTGAATGCCCGGCGTAAAGGCATACCCCTTACCCTGCGGCGACACCTGGGTGGCCTCGGTGACGATGAGCCCGGCCCCGGCACGCTGGCGGTAATACCCGGCGTTCAGCGCCGTGGGCACGTCCCCGGGCTGACCGGCGCGGGCGCGGGTCAGGGGGGCCATGAGCACTCGGTTGGGAAGCTGCAGATCCCCAAGGATCCAGGGCTGGATAAGCGGGTCGGGGGCGTCGGTCACATTCGGCTCCCTGGCTTGATGCTGCTGGTTGTGTGTGGCTCAGAAGGAGATCAGCTTGTTGGAGGCCTCCAGATAGGGCAGGGCCTCGGCCACGCCCACCATGGGGATGTCATAAGCCAGGTCGTCGGGAGAGATCTCGTTGAGGTCCAGGGACGCCTTGCAGGCCACGAACTGGGCGCCGTTGGCAACGGCCTGGTCCATGAAGTGCTTTACCGGCTTGCCGCCTTCTTTGGGGTAGGCGTTTTCCGCCTCGCCGTTTTTGAGCAGCACCGTGCCCTGGCCGGTGAAATAGACCACCACGTTCATCTCCTCGGCGGCCGATGTGGCGGCCAGGAAAAAGGGCGAGGCCAGGCGCTTGGGGGTATCGGGGCCGCTGGTCATGACGATGGCGAAATCGATCTGGGATTCGTCCATGGTTGCGTTTCTCGCTGGGCTGTTTCGGTTAATTCCGGGGCCGACGCCCCGTCGGTTTTTTCCGGCACGGGGGCGGCGGTTAGGGCTTGGGCAGCTGGCGCAGGGCCTCGAGGATGGCCGCCGGCTCCATGCGCTTGTTGTAGTCCACCTTGGCGAAGGCGGCCCGGATGACCCCCTCCCGGTCGATGACAAAGGTGGCCGGCACGGGCAGGACATAGCGGCCATCGCCGTTGTAGTCGGCAAGATCGAGGCCTAACTTTTCACGGTACACCCGCACCATGCCCTCGGGCACCCGGAAGAACAGGCGGTAGCCCTTCATGACCCGGTTATCTAGATCGCTCAGGATCTCGAACGAGAAGCCGTCCTCCCGCACCTGCTCCAGCGACTTGCCGGGCTTCTGGGGGCTAACCGCCAGGACACTGGCACCGTGGTCGCGAAAGGCGGAAAGGCTCTCCTGGAGGGCCTTGAGCTCCAGGTTGCAGTAGGGACACCAGGCCCCCCGGTAGAAGGTCAGGACCACCGGCCCTTGCGCCAGCTGATCGGCAAGGCTGACCGGCTCGCCGAAGGCGTTGGGGAGGGTGAACTCCGGGGCCTCGTCACCGACCGCCAGACCGGGATCCGGCAGCTCGGCCCGTACTTGCGCCATCGCCCGATCCAGCGCCTTGCGGTCGGCCGGGCTCAGCTTGCTGTCCCCTTCCGCCGCCCGCTGCTCCTGGAAGGCCTCGATGCGATCGCTCAGGTCGGGAAGCTGAGGCCCCTCCGCGGCCGCCGGGAACGGCCCAAGCAGGAAGAGCCCAAGCACCCAGAGCACCGACCGCTGCATGATGGTTCCCCTATCGGTGGGCAAGGTGACCGCCGCCAGGCTCATGCCGGCGGGTTCCATTCCTTGCCAGAAAAGGCACTGTCCAGGGGCGTGCCCGCAATGTGGTTGGTGTAGTTGGACAAGGTCTTCATACCCACACCCAGGACCACCTCGAGGACGTTCTGCTGGGTGAAGCCGGCCTCGTAGAAGGCCTGGAGGTCGGCGTCGGGCATGTGCCCGCGCTGATACACCACCGCCTGGGTAAACCGGCGCAGCGCTTCCAGGCGCTCGTCCGGCAGGGGCTGCCCGGCGCGCAGGGCCTCGATGGACGCCTGGGGCACCCCGGCCATCTCCGCCAGCGCGGTGTGGGCGCCCATGCAGTAATCGCAGGCATTGGTATAGCTTGCGGCGAGGAGGACCACCTGGCGCTCGGGGCCGGTCAGGCTGGTCTGCTCGAAAAGCTCATTGAGCTTGAAATAGCCCTGCATCAGCGCCGGGGCGGTAGCCATGACGCCGGCCAGGTTGGGAATGAAGCCGTAGCCCTTCTCCAGATCGCGCATGAAGTCACCGGCCTGCGCCGTTACGGAATCGGGCGTATTGACGGGGAAATCGCTCATTTTACTCGCTCCGCTTTGGGTAGTTTACCGGTCATCTATAAAGGGTGGGACATCGGGGTCAACCCGGCCCCTAATCGCTTTACGCGCCAGTCTTGACTACGGATTCATCCGGACCGCAGGCAACACCAACGGCCACCGGGGCCATGCGCCGTATGACATCAGGATCGGCTTGAGTCTTGGCCAGCACCTGCGCGCCCTGGAGGCAGGCCAGGATCTGCTCCGCCCGGCGTTCCAACTCTTGGGCATCGGTTCCGTTCGCGCCGGCCTCTCGGAGCAGGGCAACCAGATAGCCCCGGGCCTGGGCGAAGATACTTGCCACCTGCTCTTGGACCGGGGGATGGATGGCGCCCAGCTCCACGCCGAGATTACCGAAGGGGCAACCGGGGACAACGCCGGACTCATCCCGAAACTCCTCGTGAAGCGCCGCGATGCTTTCAAAAAGGCGGGAAAGGCGGCTTGAGGGCGGGGTTCGGGTATCGCCCAGAGTGGCGTCGAAGCGCTGACGCATTCGCTCCCAAGCATGCTCCAGAGCAGCCAGGACCAGCTCGTCCTTGGATTCGAAGAAATAGTAAAAGCTGCCCCGCTTGACCCCAGCGGCAGTACACAGGGTCCCAACACCTACAGAACCGTAGCTCCGACGCCACAGCTCATCGGCAGCAGCCGCAATCAATTTTTCTTTGGCATCGCTCGGCCGACCCATTGCCATCCCCGTTGACCGGTCAGCTACCCAATTGGGGCCTTGTCTGCGTCGGATCAAACCCGGTGCCACCAGTTCCCGGATCGGCCGCTCACCCAGCCCCTCGGCCATCGCCGCGATCATTCGGGCCAGCCTTCTTTACCGGGGGCGCCAGGCAGGGAGTCGACGAATTGTTTGTCGATCTTGACCCGGCTAACGCGAAGACGGTGGAGGGAAGCCAAGGCGGAGTAGCCGGTGGCGAAGTCATCGTTGGAAACCTGAACGCCGGCGGAGCGGAGCTGGCGCAGATTGGTCACGGTTACCCAATCTTCGGGACCGACCACCACGCGTTCGGTAATCTCGACTCTAGGTTCGCCCCCGGCACCCCAAAAGCCTCCACACGTTGCAGCACACCGGCCACCGGCAGTCGATAGCGCGCACCGGCCTTACCGGCCATTTTGCCAAGCCGGGGACGGATCAAGGCTAATAGTCAGGACCCGATTCGAAGCACCCGCTGCCAAATCCCCTGCGCCTGGGCCGGTGGCTCGCTGGATGCGAAGACCGCCGGATCGATCGGGGTATCGCTGATCAGGTCCCACGGCGGGATGGGATTGCCCCCGACCCGACAAGCGTCTCCGGCCCGCTTGGGATGAAAGGCCTTGATCAGGGAGGGGGCCTCGGGCTCGTCCACGAACACTAGATTGCAGTAATCCCCCCGCTTGAGCCGCCGCATCTCCGCTAGGCGCTGACGGAGCCGTTCGGCAGCCTCATCCGGAGTCAGCTCAACGACCCGGGCGCCACTGCCCGCCTCCGGCAAGGCGGCATACCACGGCCCCGGGGAGGTGGCGACTCGATCGGCAACCTGATCGGCATCGGACCACCGGATGCAGCCCCGGAAGTTACCCCAGTAGCGCTGCTCGAACTCGCTCAAGGCTTACCCCTCTCCTTGCAAAGGTGAGCTTCCCAAATCAAACACGCGGCGGCCCACATCAGCTGGCAACCTTCAGCTTGTGGCTGTCACCGGTCCAGCGGGGGATCAACCAGCCATTCAGGGCCCCATAGACGGCGTGCAGAATCAGGGTCAAGACCAGAAACTTGACCGGGCTTCCCAAATAGAGGACTTCGTCGGCGGCCAATGCATGGGCAGGCCCCCCGATACCGAAAAATCCCCAACCGATGATCGGGGCGAATACCACCATGAATAACAACCATTGGAACCCGGCCACTGCCAGGCCTTTGGCGACGTTGACCCCATCGCCGAACAGCGCTAATAGGATGATCGCCCATCCAATACCGTAGAGGAAGTGAACGATGGGGGCGATGGGTCCGATATTCAGTCCCACGGCTTCCAGAAAAGCCGCCGAAGGGGCCAAATTGAATGGCGCGGCCCCGGTGACCTGAACCCCCAGAACCATAACCACAAAGATAATCAGGCTGCCAAGCAGTCCAACGGCTCCGGCTTTTATCCACCGCATATCTCCCTCCCTTCCGACTCCTTTTTCCACAAGGGGTCGATGGTCTGCCTAGGATGCTTTTCCCGGGGCTGGAGGCAACCGCTCCGGGAAAAGCATCCCCACCTCTGGGCACCCCTGGAAGCCAATCACTTCCAGCAGCAATGGGCAGGGCTCGGGACCGGTGGCTAGCCTCTGAGGCCCCAAGCCCTTGCCCCAAGGGCTTAAGGCCGCACGTAGGTCCAGCCAGCCTTCTGCAGCTCGTTGATGCGCTTGACCCCGCTGGAAACCACATCCACCACGGGGTTCAGATCGTCCTTGGTCTTGCCCATGGCCTGCATGGTGTTGGCGCAGGCCGAAAACTGGACGTTCTGCTGCTCGGCCATGCGCTCGATGCGATCGGCGTGCTTGTTGTCCGCGAGGAACAGCTTGAGGCCCGGCCCGTAGGCCACGACCTCAGACGCCGCCTTTTGGTTGCCATAGGCCAACTTGGTGTTGGCGGCGTTGTTCAGCGCCAGCACCTGGCTCCACTTATCCGAACGGGATACCTGGAAGACGACGAACTCCTCCGCGAACGCGGTGTCCTCCGGGGCAGTCTTGGGCTGAGCCCTGACCGGCTCCGGGTGGTACATGCCCTTGGTTGCCTCGGGCTTGTAGTCCAGGGATTCGGCCTCAACCGCCAGGGGCAAAGCCAAAAGGCCGATCGCCACAACCTTGGTCAGGGTGTTCAAGAGCTTGTCCGTCATCAGTCACTCCTCCTTTGCGGTTTCTGGGTAGCCAGGCGGCCGAGCCGCCCGCTACGCTTCGGGCTGGTCGCGCCTATGCCCCCTTCATGCGCTTGCCGATGGGATGGTCCAGGCTCAGCTTACCGCTTCCCCTGAGCGCCAAGGGCAGCAGCATGACCAGAAACAGCAGTGGAAGCTGCCAGCCGTTATCGCAAACATTGTAGCCGTTACCGGCGTGCACACTGGCCCAGGCCACGATGTCCACGATGATCAGCACCAGGGCCGCTGGTCGGGTAGCCAAGCCCACCAGAAGGAGCGCCGCGCCCACCAGCTCCGCCCACATGACCATGACCCAGTTCAGGGCGTCGGGCAAAAGACCGAACGGAAATGGATAGTCAATCCCGGCGAACCAGCCCGGCGGGGGTCCCCAAGCACCGTTGGCTGAGAACTTCATCACACCCGATTCCCAGAACTCGTATGCCAGCACCAGACGAAGGCCCAGGGGCGCCAGATAGTCCCCAACCCGGTCCATACCCGAGTACAGCCCCAGAATTCGCGGCATTACTTTGCCCATTGCTCAACCTCGCGCTGGTTTTGTTCCTTCCGGGTTTCCCTCGCTCCTGGTGGCGGTGCTAGTCCAGAGGTCCCCTCCTGTCCTAGCCCAGCGAGGCGCCGGCATGCGGCCGCTCGTAAGCCATACGCCACCAGCTCTTGGCATAAGAACCCCCGGGAATCTATCCCGACTCCGACAGGCAGAGATTCTCCCAGGGGACCGTGATGGGAACGGGACGGAGCAGCCCGGCCTGGCCGTTAGCAGGTCCCATCCGCTCAAAGGGCGAGGAAAACGGCCGAGCCCGTGCTCAGGCGCTGGCGCACTTGCCCTCGCCGCACTTGCCCTCGCCGCCCTTTTCGCTGTCCTTGCCCTTGTCGGCGGCGCAGTTGCCCTCCTTGCCCTTGTCGGCGGCGCAATTCCCTTCACCGGCCTTTTCTTCGCCATTGTTGCTGGCGCACTTGCCTTCGCCGCACTTGCCTTCACCGGCTTCGGCCACCATGTAGCCGCTGCCCAGCTCGGCGACCATGAAGGGGTTAGCGCTAGTGGCGGCGCCAGCGTTGGAAGATAGCGCCATACTAATGGCAAAGGCGGTACCGACGGCGCTCAGGTAGGCGGTGTTTTTCTTGAAGCTCATGGACATGGTTTTCCCTCCACAGGAATAATCGGGTCAAAAGACTGTCCGGCTCCAGAAGCCGGCCTTGGATAAGCTATACGCGGTAATGACGGCACCGGATTCACTTCCCCACCCGGAACCAGGCAGCGACGTCTATGGACATTCCCCATACCATCGGCCTAATGACCACCCTTTTGCTGGTTGCCCTGCTGGTGGAACCGTTGGCCCGCCGGCTCCATCTGCCTTTCAGCGCCGTTCTGGTGATTTGCGGCTTTGTCGGGTCCGAAGCCGTGGTAGCGGCGGGTGGGGACACCGGGCTGCGCTGGCACCACTTCCACGATCTCATCCTGTTCGCCTTACTGCCG
This sequence comes from Thiohalorhabdus sp., assembly GCF_036628635.1. Classification (GTDB taxonomy): domain Bacteria; phylum Pseudomonadota; class Gammaproteobacteria; order Thiohalorhabdales; family Thiohalorhabdaceae; genus Thiohalorhabdus. The sequence continues at coordinate 25,598 of NZ_JAZKRM010000005.1, forward strand.
GTGATCATTTTCCAGTCCGCCCTCACCCTCGACCTGCGTCAGCTGCGGGCCAACCTGGTCCCCACCCTGTTCCTGGCCCTCCCGGTTACCCTGGTTTCGGCAGCGATCGTGGCGGTTTTGGTGTACTACGGCATTGGCCACCCCAGCGGTTTTCCCTGGATGGCCGCAGCCCTCACCGGCATCCTGCTTTCGGCCACCGATCCCGTGGCCGTCCTGGACCTGTTCCACCGCCTGGGCGCGCCCCGACGCCTAACGGTGCTGATGGAAGGGGAGAGCCTGTTTAACGATGCCCTTGCCATAGTGGCGTTCGGGCTTCTTCTGGAAATGGCGCTGGGCCAAATAGGGGATGCCAGCGCTTTGATGGCGCTGGGCCGATTCCTGCTGGTATTCCTCGGCGGGGCCCTGGTGGGGTTCGTGGTGGGTGTTGCCTTTGTGGGGTTAATGCGCTGGGTGAGCGGTAGCATGCGGCAGGCGGTAGCCAGCCTCATCGGCTCCTATCTGGCCTTTTGGCTGGCTCAGCATGCGCTGGGCCTGTCCGGGGTCATGTCGGTCCTGGCCGCCGGTCTTATCATCGGCCATTGGCGGCGCAAGCAACGGGGGGGGGGCCTGCCCGGCCTCGTGGAGGAGCTCTGGTCCGGCGCGGACTATCTGGCCAACGCCGTGGTTTTCCTGCTAGTGGGCGTCACCATCACGCTGGACATGTTCAGCGAGCGCTGGCTGGCCATGCTAATCGGCATCAGTGCCGTGCTCCTGGCGCGGGCCATGGGGGTGCTCGCCGGCCTGGGACTGGCCGGAAGGCTTCCGGGATCCCAGCCCGTGCCCCTGGCTCAGCAGGCGGTCGTCTTCTGGGGCGGCCAGCGGGGCGCCGTGACCCTGGCCCTGGCCCTTTCCCTGCCGCTGGCCCTGGATTATTGGTGGACCATCCAGTCCATCGCCTACGGCGTCGTCCTGTTCACCCTTTTCGTGCAGGCACCGAGCATACCCCCGCTTTTGCGATGGGCGGTCCGGGCCACCAATCGCCCCTCCCACTAAGAAACAGAAGTCTTGTCGGGGCCCATCCGGGGGCGGAGGCAATAAGCGACTGGGGGATGCCCGAAGGGCAGGGCTCCCCGGAGCGGTTTGCCTCCGCCCCCGGACAGGCTAGGAGACTTTCCTTCTGTCCTTTTCCTAACCATGCCGGTGGGCCCGCCCCCCCCATCCGGACGCGCTAGCCCAAGGAACGCTTGGACCGGAGTCGATCAGGGGCGGGGGAGTTCGGCGGCGGCTGCCGCATCCAGAAACCACAGCCACTCCCCCCGCGGGGCCAGGCGCTGCACCGGCAGGGGCTGGGCGCCCGGCTCGGCAAGGGCGGTGGCAACCACCGCAGCCTTGTCCGGGCCGCTGGCCAGCAGCCAAACCCGCCGCGCGCTATTGATTACGGGCACCGTCAGGGACAGTCGCCAGGCCGCCAGGCGGGGCACGTAAGCCGCCGCCACCGGGGCCTCGCTCACCAGGGCATCGGTATCCGGGAACAGGGAGGCGACATGGCCGTCCGGTCCCAGACCGAGAACCACCAGGTCCAGGACCGGAACCCCTTCCGGGGCAGGCAGGGCCTCGCGCAGCTGCCGAGCGTAGGCCGCGGCAGCTTCCCGGGGCTCGGCCTCGCCCGCCATGCGGTAGACCCGGCCCACGGCGACGTGGTCCAGCAGCGCCGACCGCGCCATGCGGTAGTTGCTGTCGGGATGCCCGGGAGGGACGCACCGCTCGTCGCCGAACCAGGCATGAACCTGCGGCCAGGGGATGCGGCGGGCAAAGTCCGGCCCCGCCAGGAGGCGGTACAGGCCCTCGGGGGTGGAGCCGCCGGCCAGGGCCCAGTGGAAGGCCCCGCGGCCGGCGGCGTCGCCGCGGGCGGCGGCGGTAAGGCGCTCGGCCACGGCACGGTACAGGCTCTGGCGGTCCTCGGCGACGCTGATTTCGGGCGACGGGCGATCCATGGCGGCGTCAGATGGCGCATTGCTCCGGGGCCACATCCTCACCGAAGGTCAGGGCCCCCAGGATGTCGGGATGGGCCAAAAACCGATCGGCGAGCAGCACCCCGGCCACTGTCCAGGTCTGATAGCGCCGCGCCTGCTTACCCACCAACCGGCCCCGCGGCCCGTCAAAATACTCCGCCCACGCCGTGGCCGGAAGCCTTTCGGCGGCCCGGGCCACGGCCGTGCGCGCCAGCCCCGGCTGCCCCCTATGCTGGCCGGCCGCCGCCAGCAGCCAGAGGAAAACCGGCCAGCTACCGCCGTTGTGATAGGACCACGGGGTGTTCTTGGGGTCACTTCCGGTAACGGTCCGCCAGTCGTCCCCCGCCAGGGCGGGGTAGCAGAGCTTTAGGGGCATGTCGGCGATCAGGTCGTCGCGGCGCTCGCCGATCTGGGTCAGGATGGCCGAGGCCTGATCACCGTCGGCGAGGCCCGACAGCACCGCCAGCAGGTTGCCCTGGGTAAAGAACCGGTAATCAAGCCGCGACGGCCCGAGGTTGCCGGCCAGATAGCCCCCGCCCTCGGCCAGCCAGTCCGGCAGCCAGGTCGGGATCGACTCGGGCACAATGTTGAAGGCGTTAAACGCCTCGGCGCCGTACTCCTCGGTGTCCGCGCGGTAGAGCCGATTGAGGACGCCCAGGTCCAGCCAATAGTAGGCGCGCACATAGTGCACCAGCTTGCCCAGCCGCCCCGCCACAGCTTCCCGATAGAACGGGCCGTCCTCGGCATCCGTCAGGAGCTCGTCGGCGGCCCGGAGGGCCATGTAGAACAGGGCCTGGACCTCCAGGGGGAAGCCATACACCCCCAGGCGCCGGTCCACCATGAAGGAGCCGTCGGGGACGAGCAGAGTGGGATACATGTCGAACCGGTCGATCAGGCATAGCTCCAGGATGCGCTTGATGGCCGCCTGAAAATCGGCCCGGGCGGCCAGCTCGCGGTCACCGGTGGCGCGGACGTAGACCCGGAGCAGATAGAGCCACCAGAGGCTGGCGTCCACCGGTGCCACCCGACCGATGGCGTGCCCCCCGTAGTCGGGGATCAGCGAGCGATCGTCGGCGGCCACCTTGAAGCTGGCGGGAATGAGCCCCGCCCCCGGCCGGTAGCAGTCCATGGAGCGTTCGGTGGCTTGGAGCTCGCAGCAGCGGATGAGGAAATGGCGGACCATGGCCGGCTCGCCCTCGGCCAGGTAATACAAAGCCACCGGAACGAAATCGCGGATGAAGACCTGATCGTAATTGAGGGCCGGGGCCTCCGGGTCGGTAGCCGCCACCGTCCCCACGGCCTGGCCATTGAAGGTGACCACGGCTCGATCCAGCAGGTCACGGCCCCGGCGGTGCAGCTCGGCACCCATTGCCGGATCGCCTGCCCGGCTGATGTCGTTCATGGAAAAAGCCCCTTCACCGTTTGCCGTCCCTGGGCTCAAGCCAGCGCCGCGGATCGGGCAGCCCCCAGCAGGGCCGCGCGATCGTTGCGGATGAGCTTGACGGGCATCCGCTCCATGAGCTCTCGCATGCGCCCCTTGCTTAGAAAGGCCTCGAGGAAGTCCGGCTCCAGCAGGCGACCCGCAATCCGCGGGGCGATGCCGCCCCCCAGGAACACCCCCCCGGTAGCCATGAACTTAAGCCCCAGGTTCCCCGCCTCGGCGCCGAAGTAATAGACGAAGCGGTCCATGGCCTCGCTGCAGACCGGGCAGGTCCTGGCCTCCGCGGCGTTGGCGATGGCGGCGGCGGGATCCCCGGTCTGCATGTCGCGCTCCAGCCATTCCGGAACGGGGCTACCGCGGTGGTCGCGCAGGAACTCGTGGATGTTGAGCAGCCCGGGGCCGGAAAGCACCTGCTCCCAGCTCACATGATCGGAACGGGCGGCCAGGTGCTGCTGGAGGGCGAAATCCGTGTCGTCGGCAGGCCCGAAATCGCAATGACCGCCCTCGGTGGCGAAGGGCCGGAACCGCCCGCCGTCCCAGAACAGGCCGGCCTCGCCCAGTCCCGTGCCCGGGGCGATCAGGGCGGCATTGCCCCCGGCCTGGGTATCGCCCTCGGCGAGCACCTCCACATCCTCCGGATCCAGCTCACCGATGCCGTAGGCAGTGGCCTCCAGGTCGTTGAGCAGGGTTACGTGGCGGATGCCCAGGGCTCGGGCCAGATCGCCGGCGGTCACCTCCCACGGCAGGTTGGTGGTACGCACCCGGCCGCGCACCACCGGACCCGGCATGCCGAAGGCGGCGGCGTCCACGGACACTCCTTGCTCGGCCAAAAACGCCAGAGCCAGGGATTCCAGGCCGTCGTAGGCGGCGCTGCGGTGGGTGGCCTCGGCTTCGATGCGCAGGAAGCTCTCGCCCGGCTCCACCACGGCCAACCGGGTCTTGGTGGCGCCCACATCGGCGGCAAGGACCTTCATCAGCACTTCCTCCAGGCGCGGCCGTCCCGCCCCAGCAGCTCATCGGCCTCCCACGGGCCCCAGGTGCCGGCGGCGTAATTGGGAAAGGCCCGCGGCGGCAGCGCGCCCCAGACGTCCAGGATGGGCTGGATCACGCTCCAGCCGAGCTCGACGCTGTCGGCCCGCTGGAACAGGGTGGCATCGCCGTTCATGGCGTCGTACAGCAGGGTCTCGTAGCCGGTAGCCGGGGAGCTGCCGAAGTGGTCGGCGTAGGCGAAGTCCATCTCCACATTGCCCATGCGCAGCCCGGGGCCCGGGACCTTGGCTCCGAAGCGCAAAGAGATGCCTTCCTCCGGGGCGATGCGGATGAGCAGCTGGTTGGGCGGCAGATGGTGCACCGGGGTATCGCGGAACAGCACGTAGGGCGCGCGCTTGAACTGGATGGCGATCTCGGTGACGCGCCGCGGCATGCGCTTGCCGGTGCGCAGGTAAAAGGGGACATCCGCCCAGCGCCAGTTGTCCACCAGCAGCTTCATGGCAACGTGGGTCTCGGTGGCGGAGGCGGGATCCACCTCGGACTCACCGCGGTAGCCCGGCACCTCGCCCAGCCCCTCGATCTCGCCGGCCCCGTACTGGCCGCGGATGACCCGGTGGAGCACCTGCTCCTGGCCGATAGGTTGGATGCCCTGCAGGATCTTGGCCTTTTCGTCCCGCACCGCATTGGCATCGAAGGAATTGGGGGGCTCCATGGCGATCAGGGAAAGCAGCTGGAACAGGTGGTTGGGGACCATATCCCGCAAAGCGCCGGCCCGATCGTAATAGCGGCCGCGGGTCTCGACGCCCACCGTCTCGGCCACGGTGATCTGCACGTGGTCCACGTAGAAGCGGTTCCAGATGGGCTCGAAGATGCCGTTGGCGAAGCGGAAGACCAGGATGTTCTGGACCGTTTCCTTGCCCAGGTAGTGATCGATCCGATAGATCTGGTCCTCGTCCAGGATCTCGCCGATGGCGGCGTTGAGCTCGCGGGCGCTGTCCAGGTCGCGGCCGAAGGGCTTCTCGATGATGACCCGCCGCCAGCCCCGGTCCTGGCGAGTCAGGCCGGCAGCCCCCAGGTGCTCGATGATGGTCTGGAAGAAGGTCGGCGGCGTGGCCAGGTAGAACAGGAAGCTGGGCCCGGTGTGAAAGGTTTCGGCCACCTCCTCCAGGCGGCGAGCCAGGGCCTCATAGGCCTCACCATCGCCGAAATCGGCCTGGACGTAATGGAGCCTCTCGCTAAACCAGCGCCAGCGCTCCGGATCGCAGGCCTTGGTCAGGTGGCGGGGCACAGTGTCGCCGATGCGCTCGCGGTAGCCCTCGTCGCCCAGATCGGTGCTGCCCACCCCGACGATGGCGAACTGCTCGGGAAGAAGGCCCTCTTCGGCAAGGTTGTACAGGGCCGGGATGAGCTTGCGCTGAGCCAGGTCCCCGGAGCCGCCGAAGATGACCAGCACGCAGGGGGCAGCGGGGCCTCGCGGGGTCTGCACGATGTCCGGACTTCCCGTACCGGCTTCGGCCATGACCGCTCCCTATTGATTTTCGCCGTGGCCGCCGAACTGCCGGCGCATGGCCGACAGCAGGCGGTCACCATAGGTAGGGGTGTCGCGAGAGCGGAAGCGGGCGTACAGGGCGGCGGACAGGACATCGGCCGGCACCGCGCGGTCCACCGCGGCCTGGACCGTCCAGCGCCCCTCCCCGGAATCGGAAACGCGGCCCGAAAAGGCGTCCAGATCGGCGTCCTCGTGCAGGGCGGCAGCGGTCAGGTCGAGCAGCCACGAGCCGATCACCGAGCCGCGGCGCCACAGCTCGGCGATGGCGGCGGTGTCCAGGTCGAAGCGCTCGGGGGGATCCACTTCGTCGCGGTCGGCGGCCTCGAGCAGGTCGAAGCCCTCGGCGTAGGCCTGCATGATGCCGTACTCGATGCCGTTGTGGACCATCTTGACGTAGTGGCCGGCGCCATTGGGGCCGCAGTGGAGGTAGCCCTCCTCCGCCGGGGCGGGGTCACCGCCCTGCCCCGGCGTACGCTCGGCGGCCGCCACCCCGGGAGCCAGGCTCTGGAGGACGGGCTCCAGGCGCCGAAAGGCGGCCGCGGGACCGCCGATCATCAGGCAATAGCCCCGCTCCACCCCCCAGACACCGCCGCTGGTCCCCACGTCGAGGAAGTCGATGCCGCGGTGGGCGAGTTCGCCTGCCCGGTCGATGGCCTCCCGGTAGTGGGAGTTGCCGCCGTCGATGACGCAGTCCCCCGGATCCAGGTGCTGGCTCAGCCGATCCACTACTTCCTGCGTGGGAGCACCCGCGGGGACCATGACCCATATGGCCCGGGGCGGGGCAAGGTGGGCCAGGAACCCGTCCATATCCAAGAATCCGGCGGCGCCCTCCTGACGCAAGGCATCCACTTGGTCCTCGCGCCGGCCGAGCACGGCACAGTCATGGCCGGCCCGCAGCAGGCGGCGCACCATATTGCCGCCCATGCGCCCTGTTCCGATCATCCCCAGCTGCATGGGGTCCCTCCTTGCGTTTAGTTAAGGGCCCGCTGGATGACGCGCCCCAGATGGGCCAGCCCCGCCCCCGGATCGGCGCCCAGGTCGATCCTTAGCGGGCGCTGACCGCGCTCGGCCAGCACCTGGAGATCGCCCAGGGCCTGAGCCCTGGAAACCGCGTGGAAATCCAGATCCCGGCCGGGAATGGCTAGGGTGTCGGGGTCCCGGGCGGTCAGCTCCAGGAAGACCCCCTTAGCCGGGCCGCCCTTGTGGGCCTGACCGGTGGAATGGAGGTACTGCGGGCCGAAGCCCAGGCACGTGGCCACCCCCTTGCTGTCCCGGATCCGATGCCGAAGCGCGCTTAGCTCCTGCTCGATCTCTGGATCCTGGGGCAAATAGGCCAGAAGGGCGCAATAGTCGTCGGGCTCGAGACGGTCTAGATGGGCCCTGAGCAAGCCTCCAAGACTGTCGTCCCCGGACCGACGGCGCAGGCCTTTGGCCCCGGTTTCATCGGCGTAGAGACCCAGCAGCGGCGAACCGGTCTCGGTGGCCAGGGGCTCGCCCTCGGGCAAAGTGCCCTCGCGCACGTAGCGCTCGGTCAGCTCACGGGCTGCCTGCTTGCTGGCCTCGACATCCGGCTGATCGAAGGGGTTGATGCCCATGATGGCTCCGGCCACCGCCGTTGCCATCTCCCACCTGAAGAACTCGCGCCCCAAGTCATAGGCATCGTTCAGATGGAGGTGAGCTACGGGCTGACCGGCCTCCTGCAACCGCTGGATATCGGCCTCCAAATCGGCATCGGGCTTATCGCCCAATCCGAGGCAAACAAACATCCGGTCGTCATCGTAATAGTCGGGCGGGGCCACTTGCTCCCCGTGAACGGGAATGATGCCTCGGCCTTCCTTGCCGGTTGACTCGGCCAGAAGCTGCTCCAGCCAGGCACCGAAGCCACGCACTTCCGGGGAAGTCACCACCGTCAGCTTATCCCGGCCGGCGTTGGCGAGCACCCCCAGGAAGGCCCCCAAGCCCACGGCGGGGTTCTCCTCGACAGGGACGCAGCTGGAGCAGGCCTGCACCATCTCCTCCCCACGCTCGAGGACCTCCGCCACGTCGGCACCCATCAGGGCACCGGGTACGAGCCCGAAATTGGACAACGCGGAGTAGCGACCTCCGATGCTTGGGATCCCGTAGAATACCTGGCGAAAGCCTAGCTCCCGGGCCCGACTCTCCAGCGCCGAGCCGGGATCGGTAATGGCCATGAACTGATGGCCCGCGATCTCGCGGCCCTGGCGCTCGGCCACCCGCTCATAGAAATAGTCGAGGAACAGGTCGGGCTCCAGGGTCGTGCCCGATTTGCTGGAAACCAAGAACAGCGTGCGATCCAGATCCACGGCCTCCTCGGCGGCCCGCACCTGAGCGGGCACGGTGGAATCGAGGACCTTCAGTTCGGGGAAGTACGGACGCGACCCGAAGGTTTCCGCCAGGACCTGGGGCGCCAAACTGGACCCGCCCATACCAAGCAGCAGGACGTAATCGAAGTGCTCGGCCAGCGGATAGGCCAGCCCCTTGAGGCGCTCGGCCTGGGCCTCGCACTCCTCGGTGGCGCACAGCCAACCCATCCAATCGCTTTCGCTGGTACCGGTCCAGAGGCTGGCATCGCGCTGCCAGAGACGCGCTACCCGGTCCTCATCTTTCCAGGTCTGGATCTCGCTTTGCACCCGCTCCTCCAGACCGGCCGGAAGGTGGAAGCTATGGCTTTTGGCGGCCGGCAAAGCCAAGGCGTTCTTGGCGCCGTCCACCGCACACAGAAGGCGGTCGTAGGCCGCCTCGAACTTGCCGATGCCGTCGGCCAGCAGGTCGTCAGTCAATGCCTCCAGATCGATCCCGGCCCGGTCGACGGTAGCCAGAACCTGCTGGGCTTCCTCCAGCCCACTGTCCACGGTGCGGCCGACCCGGCCGTGGTCCCGGAACGCCTCGTAGGTACCCGGGGGGATGGTGGTCACGGTGTCGGGGCCGATCAGGTTCTCGATGTAATGCACATCGGACAGATCGGGGTCCTTGGAGCCGGTGCTCGCCCACAGCAGCCATTGGGGCTGGGCCCCCTGCCGGGCCAGGCGCTGCCAGCGGTCACCGGCGAACAGCTCGCCGTAGTCCTGATAGGCCATCTTGGCATTGGCTACGGCCAGATGCCCCACTTGAGCCAGGGCCGCCTCGGCCCCGGTTTGACCGTGCTCCAGTCGGCTCCGGGCCCCCTTGTCGAGGGCCGCATCGATGCGGGACAGGAAGAAGCTGGCGACGCTGGCAATCCCATCCACCGCCAGACCGGCCTCGGCACGCCGTTCGAGCCCTCGCAGGTAGGCCTCGGCCGCCCGCCGGTACATGGGTCGACCGAAAAGCAGGGTGACATTCACGTTGATGCCGTCGGCGATAAGGGTCTCGATGGCCGGAATGCCCTCCTCCGTCGCCGGCACCTTGATCATTGCGTTGGGCCGGCCAACCGCAGCCCATAGGCGGCGGGCCTCGCTGACCGTGCCTTCGGTATCCCGGGCGAGCCGCGGGCTGACCTCTAGGCTGACGAGGCCGTCCCGGCCCCCGGTGGCCTCAAAGCGCGGCCCGAACAGGTCCGCGGCAGATCGGATGTCGGTGATGGCCAGGGCTTCGTAAAGGGCTTCCGCGTCGGTGACTCCGGCCTCCACGGTCTCGGCCAGGGCGGTACGGTAGTCGCTGCTGGCCCCCATGGCCTTCTCGAAGATGGCTGGGTTGGAGGTTACCCCACCCAGCCGGTCATGATCGCGCATCGCCTCGAGGTCACCGGCCTCGATCAGGCCGCGCCTTATGGAATCCAGCCAAGCCGATTGGCCGTAATCATGCAGTTGCGCAAGCGGGTTGGTCATGACTCCCTCCTCCTACAACCTCGTTTCATAGGGGCAGTCGGGGAGACCCCCCGCGATACAGGGCTGGTGGTCCAGCCCTCCTATAGGGATACGCCGGCCGGCCCGGGGATGGTTTCAGCTGCCGGCCCCACCCTCCTGATCGGGGTTGCCGGCTTTCTCGGCATGCCCGTCAACCGTTCCCGTCACCCTCGCCGGTGCCCGCCCGGAGCTGGGCGTGAAGCGCAGGTTGGCAATCTCGGGGGGGAACAGCATTTGCCAGTTCCATTCGAAATAGACCCGGATCTTGCGGGCCAGGGTGGGCAGCTTGAGGAGATACAGGCCGCGCCACAGGAGCCAGGCGGGCAGCCCGGAAAGGCGGAGGCCGAACAGCTCCGCCACGGCCTTGTGGTGGCCGATGCTGGATAGCTGGCCCAAGGGGCGATAGGCAAACGCTCGGGTCGGCTGCTGCCGCCAGGCCGCCGCCAGATTCCGGGCCAGTTGGCGGGCCTGACGGGTAGCGAACTGGGCGGTCGGTGGGGAGACCTGCCCGTCGTAGCCATTGGGAACGGCGGCGCAATCGCCAAGCGCCCACAGGCCTGGAGCGTCGGGCACGGCCATATCGGGATCGGTGATCAGGCGGCCCTTGCTCATGGGCAAGCCGAGGTCGGTCACCAGGGGGTGCGGCGTGGCTCCTACGGTGCTGACCACCGTACCGCCTTCCAAGCGCTCGCCCGATTGCAGAGCCACCCCCGAACCGTCCAGATAGGCCCCCCGCTGCCCCAGGCAAAAGACGATGCCGCGTGCGGCCATCTTGCGCTGGGCGTAATCGGCTAGCCCGTCGGGGAGCTCGGGCAGGATGCGGTCCCTGCTGTGGACCAGGCCAACCTGGAACCCCTGTTGCTGAAGGGCCGGGTAGTATCGCCGGGCCCGGCGCAGGAAATCGTGGATCTCCCCGGCAACCTCGACCCCACTGAACCCGCCACCGAGGACCCAGAAGGTGGTGAGCCATTGGCGGCGCTCGGGGTCGGGCTCCAGCTCCGCCTGCTCCAGCCGGGTGATCACTTGGTTCCGCAGATAGAGGGCATCCCCGACGGTCTTCAGCGGTGTGGCGTATTCGGCCATCCCGGGCAGCAGGCCGGAATCGGCGGCTCGGCCACAAGCCAGGATGCACTCGCGGTAGGCGATGGCCCCCGGGCCATCGCCGGCGTAGGCCACCCGGCGGGCTTCCAGGTCGATCCCCGTCACCGGGACCATGTACAGATGGGCCCGGCGCACCATCTGGCGGATCGGGGCCACAACCTGGCCCGGGAGGATGGAGGCACCCACCACCTCCGGCAGAAGGGGGGTGAACGTCACGTAGTTTTCGTGATTGACCAGGGCGATGCGGGTGCCGGAGGGAAGCTGGCGCTCCAGCTGCGAGGCGAGCGTGGCGCCGGCGAAGCCGGCACCGACAACCACCACGTCGAATTCCAGGGAGCTCGCGCCTGCCATAGCCTGGCCCCCGCTGCGTGTGGTTAGCCAGCCGGCTCCGGAGCCGGCGTTTTGGAAATCCCCGGAGCTGTGCCGGGGGCCGAGCCCTCCGAAACGGGCGAGCCATCCCAGCAGACTCGAGCCCGAATTCCGGCATACCTCCTGAGCCAAACGGCTGGCCGATTCGAAAAATGGACCCGAAACGCTACAGACGAATCCAGTCGCCCTGGAAGATTACCTCCCCCGTCGGCCCCTCTTCGGGAACGGCACCGGCGGGCTCGACACTTACCGCTAGCCGGGCCCGCTCAAGGGGCATATCCCGTGGCACCCGATAGGTGTAGGTGCCCTTCTCCTCGGGGAGCACTGCAACCCGGCGGGTCCGATCACCGTTGCCCCACTGCAGCCACAGGGGACAGACCCGATCCGGCCCCATCTCCGGGGAGCCCAACGTTCGGACGCGGATCGTGCCCGCCGGAGCGCCGCTGCTCACCACCCACAGGGGTTTGCTTTCGGCATCGGTAACCACGGCCATGCGCTCGGGCGCCAGCTCGCCGGAGCCCCCCGTAAAGGCCCAGGTGGCAACCAGGGCCAGGGCCACGGTGGCGGCAGCGGCAACCCCCCGCCAGAGGGCAAGACTGTTCCACCAGCGGTTCTTTTCCCGGCCATCCCCAGCCCCGTCAAACGCCGAACCACCAATCCGATCCTCGATCCCGGCCCAGACCGATGCCGGCGGGGACTGGGGCGCAACTTCTTCCGCCAGGGGCGCCAACCGATTCTCCCAATGCCGTACCCGCCGACGCAGATCCTCATCTACCGCCAGGAGCCGCTCGAAGCGGTGCAGGGCCGGACCGCGGAGGGTGCCCAGGGCGTACTCCGCAGCCAGCAGGTCGCGGGCCTCCGGGCTGCCCCGCCCCGGCCGGACCCCCGGCTTTTCTTGGGTCACGTTTCCAGGCACGTCCGCAATTTCTCCATGCCGCGCCGAATCCAGGTTTTGACGGTGCCCAATGGAATGCCCATGCGTACGGCTACCTCGGGATGAGAAAGGCCCTCGAAATAGGCCAGGCGCAAGGCTTCTCGCTGCTCTTGCCGAAGCTGCCCAAGGGCGGCCGCCAGCGCCTCCCACTCCCCGGGACTTCGCCCTTCCTCCGGACCCTCGGTATGCTCCACCTGATCCATCTTTCGGGTCAGATCCTCGGGATCGTCCAGCATCCGTTCCCGATCCTGGCGCCGAACCCGGTCCAGGGCCCGCCGCCGAACGATGGTCCCCATCCAGGTAAGGGGCGCCCCCCGGTTGGGACGATACTCACCGGCATGCTCCCAGATCCGGATAAAGGCATCCTGCATGCACTCCTGGGCCGTACTGTCGTCTCTCACTATACGCAGGGCCAAGCCATACAGTTTCGCCGAGGTTGCCTGATAGAGCTCGGCGAAGGCGTCCTGATCACCGCCGGCGGTTGCCTGCAGCAGCTCGGCGAGGTGCTGGCGAGCTGCCGTAACGGCTGATTCGGCGGCAGCCGCGGAATCGGGCTCGGGCTCATGGGGCTTGGCATCTCGGCCACGGGTGAACAGCGAATGGAGGGCAGCGCTAGTCATGGCTGGCCTCCTCGGCTAGCCCCGGGCTCAGGGCCGGGTCGCCGCCGATCAGGCGCCAGGTGGTATCCAGAACCTCCCGCAGGGGCTCCTCCGACTTGGCCAGCCGGGCCTGCATGATGCCGCCCTCGACGCTGGCCAGGATCTGGCGCGCCAGGCTTTGGGCCGGCGCATCCGCATTCAACCGACCCGCCTCCTGGGCGCGCTCGATAACCGCGGCCAGCTGATCCCCCCAGGCCTCGAAGACGTCCTGCATCAGCCGGACATAGCGCTCATCGGTATCGGCCATCTCCAGGGCGGTGTTGCCGAACACGCAACCGCCCACAAAGCCCTTGCGGCGGTGCAGGTCCAGAGCCGCCTGGAAAAAGCCCGCCAGCTGCTCTTCCGGGGTTTCACCGTGACTCAGGGCGTTGGCCACAAAGGTCTGGAAGTACTTGCCGGCGTCATCCAGGGCGGTCAGGGCGAGGTCGTCCTTATCCTGGAAGTGGAAATACAGGCTGCCCTTCTTGGCCCCGGTGGCCTTGAGAATATCCCCGATGCTGGTCCGGGTAACCCCCTTCTGGTGGATGGCTCGGCGCATCTCGGTGATCAATTGCCTACGGGTCTGACGGCCTCGCTCCTGCATCGTTTCCCTCCTTGGCGACCCGCCGTCGGGCGGCGCGCTCACCGTAATAAACAGACCGGTCAGTCAAATTTGGCAGACAACTCCCCTCCTGGCAACCCCGGCCATAGCCGCGCACCCCAACGGCGAAGGTTGACAAAGCCCCCTTCGCGGGGCCATTTCAAGGGAACACCCAACCGTGGACGCGAAGCCCTTTATGCCCGACCTGATCGCTTGCGGCGAATCCCTGATCGATATGGTTCCCGATGACCGGGGCTGCTTTTGCCCCCACCCGGGCGGCGCTCCGGCCAATGTCGCCGTGGCGGCGGTCCGCCTGGGTCAATCCGCGGCCTTTGTCGGCAAACGGGGTGAGGATGTCTTCGGGGAGCAGCTCCACCATCACCTGGCGCAATGCGGCGTGGATACCACGGCCTTCACCACCACCCGCGAGGCCAAGACGGCCCTGGCGTTCATCCAGCACCGGGCCGGACAGGTTCCGGAGTTCAGCTTCTACCGGGACCCCGGCGCCGACGAGATGCTGCGGCCCCAGGACGTGCCCGCCCGGCTGCTCGACGCCACGCGCGCCTTCCATTTCGGCAGTATTTCGCTGTACAGCGAGCCCGCGGCCGGGGCGACCCGGGCGGCAGCGGACAAGGTACGGGCAGCCGGCGGCCTGGTCAGCTACGACCCCAACCTGCGTCCAGCCATCATGGCCACTCGCCACGGCACGCTCGAGGCGGCCCAATCGGCCATCCCCCGGGCGCACGTGATCAAGCTCAGCAGCGAGGAGCTCCTGCAATTATCGGGCATGACCGACGAATCCGGCGCCCTGGCCTACCTGTTCGACCACGGCGTCCGGCTGGCGGCTGTAACTCGGGGCCCGGACGGGGTCTCCCTGGCCAACGCGCAGGGGCGGGTGGATGTCCCCGGGGTACCGGTTTCGGTGGTGGAAACCACGGGCGCCGGCGATGCCTTCACCGCCGGCCTGCTTACGGGGCTCTTTGAACGGGGCCTGGGAGCGGACGAGCTGGCCGGTCTGGAAACCGACACCCTGGCCAGCCTCGGCCACTGGGCCAATCGCGTGGCCGCCTCCAGCACCACCCGGGCCGGAGCCACCGAAGGCCTGACCCGACCGGATTAAGCCCCTCTCACAAAGGGGTACGCCTTCCGTTTTTGCGGTTTGGCGCGTAAGGTAGCCCGCTTCCCGAAGTCCAGACCATGACTGGGCCAGGAACCGTTCCGGCCGTCCCCAGCCGTTCCCGACCAGTCCGTTGAAAAGCGGCCCGCTCGGCCGCGGCCATTGGGCGTGCCGACCAGGCCGCGCTGGGCCCTGCCGACAAGGTGGGACCACAGGCTTGCCCGGCAACCGGCGCAGCCGTTTTCCAACGGCCTGTCCGCAAAGGAGGAAACTTCATGCAAGACCTGATGAAACGGGTCCCCGAGCTGTCGCTACTCATCGGGCTGAGCATCGTCGGCTATTTCGTCATGGGGGCATTCAACCAGGTAGGCGAAGCCGGTGCGCTTACCGGCGGCGGGGCCTTCCTCCTGGTGCTGGCCTCGTTCGTCCTGAGCATCATGATCGCCATCGTGGCCGTGATCGCTGGCGTCGGCGGCGGCGTGCTGTTCACGCCGATCATGATGGCCTTCACCTCCATCGACACCCTGATCATCCGCTCCACCGGTTTGGTGGTGGCCATGTTCAGCGGGCTGGTGTCGTCCGGGCCCTTCATGCGCAAGGGCCTGGCGGACGTGAAGATCGTGCTGTACTGCGCCATTCCCATCATTGCCGGCGCCATGCTCGGCTCCTACGCCGCCATCGCTTTGGCCGAGGTAATGGGCGCCCAGGGCGACGCCATCGTGCGGCTACTGCTCGGCCTCATCCTGGTGTTTATCGCCATCCTGTTCATCGTGGGCGGCTCCAACACCGAATACCCCGAGGCCGGCCACGTGAGCCGCTTCAGCGAGTGGATGGGCCTCAAGGGCTCCTATTACGAGGAGTCCCTGGGCCGGCCCATGCATTACCAGGCCACCCGGGTGGGCATCGGCGGCATCCTGTTCCTGCTGGTGGGCTTCACCGGCGGCTTCTTCGGCCTCGGCGGGGGCTGGGCCGTGGTGCCGGTGCTGAACCTGGTCATGACCACGCCGCTGAAGATCTCCGCCGCCAGCTCCGGGGTCCTCCTGGCCATGGGCAACAGTGCCGCCATCTGGCCCTACATCAAGGTGGGCGCGCTGATCGCCGCCCTGGCGGCGCCGTGGATGCTGGGTCAGGTCATCGGCGGCATCCTGGGAGCGCACATCCTCGCCCGCGTGCGCGCCAACTTCATCCGCTACATCCTGATCGTACTGCTTTTTTTGACCAGTCTGAAGCTGATGTCGCGCGGGGTGGAGACCCTCCTGGGCATCGATATCCCGGTCCTGTAAGGAGAGGGCGCAACCATGAGCCAACAATCGCATCCTGAGGAGAGCCGCCCCGACATCCCCAAGTCCGGGGTGGCCTACGGCGAAACCATCTACTGGGGCACCATCGCCTCGGCGGTGGTCACCATACTGGGCCAGGTCCTGACCTTCCTGACCCCCGGAAGCGCCATCTCGCCGTCCATCCTCCTGTCGCGGATCTGGGATGGCAAAGGCGTTGAAGGCATCTGGAAGGGGGTCGGTGTCGCCCGGCCGGCCAACGAGCACTGGTACTTCGCCCAGATCACCACTGGCGAGGGCCTGACCATGTTCGGCATCGCCGTGGGCGTGTTCGTGGTGATCCCCGCCCTGCTGGCCAGCGCCTGGGTGCTTTTGACCCGGGAAGGCCGCCCTTTGTTCGGAGTGCTGGCGATTATCGCCGCCCTGATTACCCTCGCCTCCTTCGTGGGTGTGATCCAGATGCCGGTGGGCTGAGGCGCCAGCATCGACGTTGAAAAGGCCCGCCCCCTTGGGCGCGGGCCTCTTTCGTGGCTTCTCGAACTCAAGGCTCGGCTGCCGGGTAATGGCGACGTCCCATCACCCCGGCCCAGTTTCGCCGAGCAAGATAGGGCGGGGCGTCAGTGGCGACCCTTTCCTTCTCCCCATTATAGACGGGGCCTGGCGGCGACCTTTTCAGGCCAGCTCGGCGCGGATCTTTTCGCCCATGGCCGCCAGATCCTCCTGGAAGGCCTCCCTGGCCTTGCCAAAATCCAGATCAAAGACGCTGTCCATGGGCACCAGATGGACGTGGCAGTGGGGGACCTCCAGGCCGGCCACCATGACCCCCACCCGGGTGCAGCCGGTGGCCCGCTCGATGGGCCGCGCCAATGGCCGGGCGAAGGGCAGCAGGCCACCCAGCGTGGCCTCATCCAGGTCGAACAGGTAGTCCTCCTCCTGTTTGGGGACCACCAGGGTATGACCGGGTCGTATAGGGCGGACGTCGAGGAAGGCCAGAAAACGGTCGTCCTCGAGCAACTTCTCGGCCGGGATCTCACCATTGATGATCTGGGTGAAGATGGTCGCCATGAATCGCTCCTGGAATCGCTGGGCGGCGGAATTGGTTGCGGCCCGGCCGGGTTGGCGGGATTTCGTCAGAGGTTGATACGTCCTTCCATCTGGGCCAGGTACTCCCGGGTAAGCACCTTGCTCTCTTCCACCGCCGGCTGATCGAAGGGGTCCACACCGAGCAGCTCGGCCACCACGACCGTTTCCACCTCCAGGAGCATGATCAGCTCGCCCAGCACCGAGCCATCCAGGGCCGGCATGCGGATGGTTCGGTTGGGCCGGCCGTTGCGGGTCAGGGTCTCGCGCGTGGCCATGAACTCTGCGGCCAGCAGTTCGCCCAGCGAATGGCCGGCCAGCGAAGCCACCGCCCCGACCTCCTTGAACCGAGCGGGGATGCGGTCCCCGCAGTAGACCATCTCGTCGGCAATGAATAGGGTAAAGGTCTTGTCCGCTGGACCCTGCAGATAGAGCTGTAGCTGAGAGTGCTGGTCGGTGGCACCCAGCGCCCGCGCCGGAGTCAGGCCGCGGTGCCGGCCCTCGGCGTCCAGCTTGCCCAGGCTCTCGGCCCACAATTGACGGAACCAGGAGCCCACTTTATTGAGGCGCTCGAAATAGGGCATGAGGATGGTCTGGCTCTTGCCCTGCTCGGCGAGCAGGTACTGGGCCCCGCCGCCGCGGAGAGCGGGATTGGTAGTAATGTCCGCCTCCAGGCATTTCTCGGCCATGTGGGCGGCGCCAGCCACAACCGCCTCCACATCGATGCCGGCGGCATAGGCGGGCAGCAGGCCCACGGGGGAAAGGACCGAATAGCGGCCACCCACCGGGGGATGGGGCAGGACCGGGGCCTGGAAAGAACGAGCCACCCGGGCCAGGGCGCCGTCTTCGTCCTCGGTGATCGCGAGCAAATGGTCGCGAACCACCCGGGCCCCGAGGGCTCGCTCCATGTGCGGCAGGAGGGTCAGGAGCTGGGCCAGGGTCTCGGCGGTATTCCCGGACTTGGAGATGGCCAGGACCATGGTGTCGTCCCAGGCCACCCCCTGAAGGGTCTCCTCGATCCCCACGGGGTCAACGTTGTCGATGAACAGGACATTGCTGAGCGCCTCCGAGCCGCCGAGACATTGCACGAGCATTTCGCCGCCCAGGCTGGAGCCGCCCATACCAAGGACCACCAGCCGTTGGAAGCCGGCGGTGATGCGCTGGCCCCACTCGTAGACAGTCTGCAAATGGTCCGGCTCGAATGGTAGATGGAAGAAGGTGGGCTCGGACCCTTGGCGCCAGCCCTTAAGGCGTTCGCGAAGGCCGTCCAAGCGGGGAGAAAGAGCTTCCAGATCGGACTGCTCGAGGCCGTGGTCGCCCACGGCCTCGGTAAAGAAATTGGTATCGTCGATGATTAAGCGATTGCCCGAAGTCACCAGCCTACCCCCGTTCCTTTCCGGTCCATGGCACCCCTTAAACGGCCATGGGGTCAGCCTATCCTACCGCCGAGGCATTCGACCAGCAGCGAGGAAGCAGGGGGCCACTACGTAAAAAGGCCCTCCCCAAGGAGGGCCGTCCCCCACACCCGGATCACGCCTACACCAGTTACCGGGCACCTTTTTGGGCCCGGGTCAGGGCCCACGGCTGCTTCCCCCCACCATTTCCCGGCCTTTCAAGAATTCGGTATGGCACGAAACCCACAAATGCGCACTTAAACCGGGCTTTCCGTCTTACATGAACTTGGGCAAGCCCCAGGCCATGGCAACGAACACCAAGAGAAAGATCAGCCGTCCCGTCATAGAACCCTCCTTTGGAAGTGAACTCTCGGGTTCCCGGAAGGTGAGAGAACCGAGTCGCAAGGCTTTCAACCTTAATATGCAAGCGATGTGCCAAAAACAAAAGCTCTTTTAAATCAGAAAGAAGAACAATAGCGACAGAGAGGATTCGGGCCTGCAGGCCTTTTCTACGGGCCATACCCCTAGAAAGTGTCCCCCACCGACAACACCCTTGGACCGAGCCAGCCGGTCATGTCTCGGCGGTGGGGGCGTTTGCCGATGTCGCCTACTAGCAACATCAACCTTGACCCCCGTCTCGGCCCTTCGAGCGCACGATCCCAAACAACAAGGCGGCCCCCCGGGCAGGGGGCCGCCTATCAAACGTCGAAGTAAGGCACAGGGGCAACCGGTCAAGCGGTCGCGGTCTCTGGCCGCATCAACCGGGATTCCACCTCGTTGCGAACCTCGCTACCCTCGAGGATGGCCACCAACTCTAGGGCGAAATCCATGGCGGTGCCCGGCCCTCGCGATGTGGTGACCTTGCCATCCCGCACTACCGGATCCTGGCGGTAGTCAACCCCGACCTCTTCCAGCTTGTCCCGGACGGCAGGGAAGCTGGTGGCCTGTCTGCCGTCGATAGCCCCGAACCCAGCGAGCACGCTGGGGGCCGCACAGATTGCGGCGATCTCCCCATCCTGGCTCTGGAGCCGCTCCACCATAGCCCGCAGGTCGGCGCTCTCTCCGAGCTTGGCGGTTCCCGGCCCCCCGGGCAAAACCACCATTTCCACCTCCGGATCCTCCCTTACTGCAGCCAGGCTGGTATCCGCCTCCACCCGGATGTTGTGGGCAGAGTTCACCGGATTGCTGGCAACCGCGGCAGTGACTACGTCGCTACCGGCTCGACGCAGGATATCCACGATGGTCAGGGCCTCGATCTCTTCGAAACCGTCTACCAGCGGTACCACCACGCGGCTCATGGCACCCTCCTGTTAGTTGTCCGAACCTTTATAGGCCAGCGAACCGCCCTTGGCGGCCTGCCCGCTGCGCACGGCCACCACCTCCCGCAAGGGGACGATCTCCACGCCCCGGCGGGAAGCCTGCGGCAGCATCTCCCGCAGGACCTTGAGGGTTACCGGATGAGGATGGGCAATGGCGAGGGCCGTGCCTTGCTCCCGGGCTTGAGTCAGCATGGTCCGAAATTGCTCCCGGACCGCTTCCTCGGCAGGATCGTGATCCAGAAAAACGTCCCGCTCGGCGGCGGGGAGGCCTGCTGCCCGCGCCTCTTTCAGGCCCTTGGTGGCGGCGGTGGTCCGGGAGTCGATGAAATAAAGGCCGCGCCGGTCCAAGGCCTCCATCACCCACCGCATGGGTCGGGAGCGGGCTGTCAGGCGGCTACCCATGTGATTGTTTACCCCCTGGACATGTGGGATTCCCGCCAGATTGGACCGCAGGGTCGCCAGTAGATGTTCCCGCCCCATGCCGGCGCGCAGGAAGCTCCCATCCAGGCGGACGCCGGAATCGCCCGGCTCCATGGGCATGTGGAGCAGCACCTCCTTGCCCGAGGCATGGGCCTGGCGGGCCGTTTGGGCCGCATGCGGCGTTTGAGGGAGCACGGCAACGGCCACCGGGTAGGACAGCTCGCTGACAACACTGGCGTGGCGACGGCTATTGCCCAGGTCATCGATAATGATCGCGGCCCGCGGCCCACGTTGGTCGAGCCCCTTACCACCGTGCCCTGTAGGCGGTCCCGGGGGCTGCGGCGGCGGCGAAGCCGGGGCAGCCTTGTTTGCCGGCTCTCCCTCGGTGCTTTCGTACCCTTCCATGACGGCCCAGATACCGATGCTTAGGACAAGCCCGGCAACAACGCCGGAACCCACCCAACCAGCCACTCGATACCGGCGGCGGCGCTCGGCCTTAGTGGGACCCTTGCCGCCCACTCAGGAAGCCTGCTTGGCTCCTACCAGCATAATCCCGCGCAGCAGGTTCACCGCCTGATTGAGCTGGTAGTCGTCCAGGTAGGAAGGCCGCTTGCTGTTTTCACCGTCACCACCGTCTCCCTGGAGATGGCCCGGCAGGTCCTGCTCCTTGATTCGCTCGGCCTCCTTATCGGGCTGCTTGACCTCAAGGGCACGAGCAACGATGTCGGGGGCAATGCCTTCCGCCTGGATGGAACGGCCTTTGGGCGTGAAGTAACGGGCCGTGGTCAGCTTGAGCCCACCCCCACTCTCCATCTCCATGATGCTCTGCACCGACCCCTTGCCGAAGGTGCTGGTGCCCATGACGATGCCCCGGTCCAGATCCTGCAGGGCGCCGGCGACGATCTCGGAAGCGGAGGCCGAGCCGCCGTTGACCAGTGCCACGATGGGCGCGCCGTCGAGGACGTCGTCCGCGTTGGCCCGCAATGTCATGTCGCTGCTGCCCACCCGACCTTCGGTGTAGACGATCTTGCCACCGGTCACGAAGGCGTCGGCCACCTCCACGGCGGCCGAGAGCACACCACCGGGGTTGTTGCGGAGGTCGAGCACCACCCCGCCAAGACCTGCCTCGGCCTCGCCTTTGAGCTGGGTGATGGCGTCGCGGACCTTGGCACCGGTGTCCTCCTGGAACTGGATGATGCGAACCAGACCGATCCGGTCGGTAAGCATGCGCGACTTGACGCTTTCGATCCGGATGATATCGCGGGTAATGGTGAACTCGCGGGGCTCCTCGAAACCCTCGCGGACCACGGTGAGCAAGATGTCCGTACCGGGTTCGCCCCGCATCCGCTTCACCGCTTCCATCAGGGTGAGGTCCTTGGTGGGCTCCTCATCAATGCGGACGATCAGGTCCTCCGCCTCCAATCCCGCCTTATCGGCCGGAGTGCCCTCGATGGGAGAGACCACCTTGATGAAGCCGTCCTCGGTTGTCACCTCGATGCCCAGGCCACCGAACTTGCCCTCGGTTTCCACCTGCATTTCCTTGAGCATATCCGGGGTCAGGTAGGACGAGTGGGGGTCGAGCTCGGCAAGCATGCCGTCGATGGCCCCCTTCATGAGCTTGTCGTCGGAGACCTCTTCCACATACTTGTCCTTAATGGTGGAATAGACCTCGCTGAACTCCTGGAGCTGATCGTAGGGAATGGAGGTTTCTCCCTGGCCCCGTTCGGCCTGGGAAATGCGCTCCACGGTTATGCCCACCCCGATCAGGATGCCCAGGAAAAGGATGAACAGGGTCTGCAGGCGTTGGCGCGAATGCATCGGTGACTCCATATGGGGTTGCCCTCCTGCCCGGAAGGGCCCGGGGGGGCACCGGGCCGCCCCGCTGCCCCCCCGGTGCCAGCGTAAACCGAGGATAAGGGTTCATTCTAAGCTGTCAGGGTGCCCCCCACAAACGACCCGGAGCCGTCTGGGGCAATGGCTTGGTTTGGATGACCGTCGAGAATCACCCCTGTCGGCTGTCTCCCGGAGAGCGGCACCAGCGCAGGGGGTCAACCGGCTGGCCGTCTCGGCGAATCTCGAAGTAGGTAGCGGGCCGGCGACGACCGCCGCTAGTGCCGACGGCACCCAAGGCCTCGCCGGTTTTTACCCACTCCCCAACCTCTTTATACAGGGCGCGGTTGTGGGCATACAGGGATAGCAGGCCGTCGCCGTGATCGACGATGGTGAGCAGGCCGTAACCGCGCAAGCGCTCGGCATAGGCCACCCGGCCGCGAAATACGGCGCGCACCTTGGAGCCCGCCTCGGCGCCCAGTAGCAGCCCCCGCCATTGAAGCGATTGGCGCTGGCGGGGGGCGCCATAACGGGCAAGGATCTCCGCCCCGGCAACCGGCAGGGCCAGCTCGCCCTTGAGCTCGGTCACCGACTGGTCGTCGACATCGACCTGGACGCCCTGCCGCCCAAGCGCTTGCAAGCGCTCAATCACCTCCTTTAGGGCCGATTGGTCGGAGCGGATCTCGGCAAGGCGCTGGTTCTGGCGATCGGCACGCTCCGACAGCTCCTCTAGCAGCCCCTGACGTTCGGCAAGGCGGCGATCGAGCTCCGCCTTCTGGGACGCCAGGCGTTTCTCGAGGCGCTCGGCCTCGTCGCGCTGATCCCTAAGCTCGGCCATTACCTGGCCCAAGCGCTTGCGGTCGGCGCGTAGCTGGGCGACCAGATCCCGCCGGGCACGGTGCAAATACCCCAGGTAGGTCAGGGAACGTCCCACCGCACTGGGATCCGAGTGCCCGAAGAGCTGGCGCAAGAAGCCGTGATCACCGGCGCGGTGGGCGGCACGCAGATAGGCGGCCAAACGCTGCTGCTGATGCTCGACTCGCCGCCGGAGGCGGTCCCGGCGATCCTCGAGCTCGGTAAGCCGGTCGCGGACCGCCCCCAGCTCATCCTGGTTGGCCCGGCGCTTTTCGCGCAGTGCGGCGATATCCTCTTCCAGATCGAAGACCGCCTGCCGGGCGCTGGCCTGGCGCGAACGGGTGCGCTCCAGCTCGCCCGCCAGATCCCGCGCGGTCTCCTTGAGCCGCTCAAGCTCCTGCTGCTTCTGGCGCAAGCGCTCTTCCGCGTCGGTCTGGGCAGGCGGGGCGACCGGAACCGCGGCAAGCGCGCATGCCCCCACCGCCACCAACCGCATCCACACCTTCGGCCTCACACTCCCTGGGCCTGCTCGGCGGGGGACCGGAGCCGGACCAGGGCGTGACCGGTCATCTCGTCCGGCTGGGGCAGCTCCATGAGATGGAGCAGGGTCGGGGCAACATCTTCCAGGGCGCCGGTTTCGGCCATGGTCACCGAGCGATAGCCGACATAGATGAAGGGGACAGGATTGGTGGAATGAGCGGTGTGGGGCTTGCCGGTTTCCGGGTCAGCCATCTGCTCGGCGTTGCCATGGTCGGCGGTGACCAGCAGCTCGCCGTCGTGGGCCTGGACCGACTCCACCACCCGGCCGACGCAGTCGTCCACCACCTCCAGGGCCTCCACAGTGGCATCGAAGTCGCCGCTATGGCCTACCATATCCGCGTTGGCGTAGTTCATGACAATGACGTCGTAGGTCCCGGCATCGACGGCCTTGATTACCTCGTCGGTGAGCTCATAGGCGGACATCTCGGGCGCCTGGTCGTAGGTGCCTACCTGCGGCGAATGGATCAGAATGCGGTCCTCTCCGGGGAAGGGGGTTTCCTCGCCGCCGTTGAAGAAGAAGGTGACGTGGGCGTATTTCTCGGTCTCGGCGATGCGTAGCTGGCGCAGACCGCGTTCGGCCAGATATTCGCCGAAGATCTTCTTGAGCCGCTGTGGCGGAAAAGCAATAGGCACATCGAAGGCGTCGTTGTACTCCGTCAAGCAAACGAAGTGCGCCAGCTGCGGGACCATTGCGCGGGTGAACTTGTCGAATTGCGGTTCGATGAAGGGCTGGGTGATCTGACGGGCGCGGTCGGAGCGGAAGTTCATGAACACCAGAGCGTCGCCGTCACCGATGGTGCCGATGGGCTCGCCCTGGTCATCGACAATAGCCGTGGCCCGGACGAACTCGTCGCTTTCGCCGCGCTCGTAGGCCCTATCCACCGCCTCGGTGGCACCGCGGGCGGCATGTCCCTGGCCCTGGGTGAGCAGGTCGTAGGCCTCTTGAACCCGCTGCCAGCGGCGGTCGCGGTCCATGGCGTAGTAGCGGCCGATCACGGTGGCGATACGGCCGCCACCCACCTCGGCCATTTGCTTGTGGAGCCGCTTGATGTAGCGGTGGGCGCTCTGGGGCGCGGTATCGCGGCCGTCCAGGAAGGCATGCACAAAGACCCGGGGCGCCCCCTGCGCCACCGCCAGCTTAACCATGGCCTCGATATGGGACTGGTGGCTGTGCACGCCGCCGTCGGAGAGCAGGCCCATGATATGGACGGCGCCCCCGCTTTCCTTGGCGGCATCGACGGCCGCGATAAGCTCGTGGTTGGTGTAGAACGAGCCGTCCTCGATGGCTCGGTTAACCCGGGCGTACTCCTGATAGACTACCCGGCCGGCACCGATGTTGAGATGGCCCACCTCGGAGCTGCCCATCTGACCGGAGGGCAGACCCACGGAGGCAGCGGAGGCCTGAATCAGGGTGTGGGGGTAATCGTTCCAGAGCCTATCCAGAACGGGCAGACGGGCGGCGGCGACGGCATTGGATCCCGAGTCTTCCCGGTAGCCCCAGCCATCGAGAATCATCAGCACCATGGGACGATGCGGCAGCGCCATCAGGCTTCCCTCTTGCTCAACCCGCGGATCGTTTGTCGGCCTCGGAACCCCGCCGGGGCCTTATTAGGAGGCGGGCGCGGGATTCGCCAACACCCTTCAAAGGTGTCAGGCTACCCTAACCGCGCCCGCCGGGTTGGGCGCAGGGTGGAATGGTTCTAAATTCTATCAAAACCGACCCCGCCTGTGAGGCCCGGGGACTAGTCGATATCCTAGCGCGCCTCTTGACTCCCGTATATAATATTATTATTAATCGGTAAACGTCCCAAAATACTGGGGGAGGAAGGGTCCATGGACTCCACAGACAACCTGCTCGAGGGCGACGAGAACATCGAGCAGGCCTCTCGCTCTCTGAAAGCGATGTCCCATCCCCTGCGACTCAAGGTCCTGTGCACACTGAACGACCAGGAGCTCAGCGTTCAGGAGATCGTGGAAGAGGTGGGAACCTCACAGAGCAATATTTCCCAGCACCTGGGCATCATGCGGGACAAGGGCATCCTCAAAGCCCGTAAGAACGCCAACAAGGTTTACTACCGGGTCGGTGATCCCCGCACCCTCAAGCTTATCTCCCTGATGCGTGAGGTATTCTGCCCCTTCGAGGAAGACCGCCAATAGGGTAGGCTGATTGGTGAAATCGGGGCGACTCGCTCCAGTCCCAGGTTGGCCTCCTAACTTGTGGTAAGGGGCCTACGCATTGGGAGCACCAGCTATGCAGCCACCCGTCTATCCGACCATCCGGGCAGGGCGCTCGGATTTATTTATGGCCAACATAATTAGAATTTGGTTATTTTATAAAATGCCAAAATACTATCCCCTCCTCGCTCTCCTGTCGGTAGTGACCGCCATGCTCTCGGGCCCCAGTCTGGCCCTGGACTTGGAGGCCACTGTCCGGCAGGCCCTGGAAAACAACAACCGGGTGGAAGCCCGCCGCCACCAGTCCACTGCCGCGGCCCACAGAATGGACGCCGCCCGCAGCGGCTATCTGCCGCAAGTGGATCTGGAGATCGGCGCTACCGCCACTGACAACCCCGGTCGGGCCTTTAGGACCAAGATCAACCAGGGCGCGGCGACCCCACAAGATTTTGGCACTGATGTGGTGAACGACCCCGACACCACCACCGACATCCGCTCGGCACTGGCGGTTCGCCAGCCGCTGTACCGGGGCGGGGCCACCCGGGCCGAGGTGGCTCAGGCCCGCTCGGGCCGGGAGCGGGCCAGCAAGGCCCTGCAGGGCACCCGGCTGGAAGTGGCCCTGTCCGCCACCAAAGCCTTTTTGAAGGTCCAGCTGGGCCAGGCGCGGGTCCAGGTGACCCGCGAGGCCCTGAAAGCCGCCCGCAGCCATCTGCGCATGGCCGAAAATCGCTTCGAGGCCGGATCCGCCCTGCGCTCGGACATGCTTCAGGCCCGCACTCGGGTCAGTGAGCTGGAGGAACGCCTGCTGGCGCGCAAAAACGCCCTAGCCCTGGCCGAGAGCTCCCTCAACGAGCGGCTGGGCCGGGCCCTGGATACCCCTTTGAACCTGGAGGGCGAGCTTCAGGACCGATTACCCGAAAAATCGCCCTCCCTGGAGGCACTGACCGAGCAGGCCCTGGCCCAGCGCCCGGAAATCGCCCGCCAGCGCGCCAGTCTGGAGGAGGCGCGGGCCCAGGTGGACGCTGCCAGTGCCGAGCTCCTGCCGCAACTGAATCTGGAGGCCCGGCTTGAGGACCATCGCGACGAGGTGGCCGATCAAAGCTGGCTAGTGGGGCTGCAGATGCGCTGGCGGCTTTTCGGAAGCGGCCGCTGGGCCAGCCGTGACGCAGCTACCGCCGAGCAGTTCGCCGCGGGGGCCCGCCTCACCGATACCATGCGCAAGAGCCGCCTGGCCGTGAAGGAGGCCAAGCTCAACCTGGTCAACGCCCGCCGGCGCCTGGAGACGGTCCGCCACGCCGTGGACAGCGCCCGTGAGAGCTTGCGCACCAACGCCAACCGCTACGAGCAAGGCGCCACCACCATCACTGAGGTCCTGGACGCCGAAGCGGATCGCCGTCAGGCCCGTTTGCGCCGGCTTGCCGCGATCTATGACCTGCGGCTCAGCCATGCCCAGCTCCAGCGGGCGGTGGGCCGCGTCCCGGTTCTCGAAAGGCTGCAGGCGAAGGCCGACTGAAGCCCCGCCCCGGCCTGCCAACGGCTACAGGAGTACCCCCCATGCACAGGCTTGTCATTGCCCTCGCCGGCCTCGGCCTAATCACCGCACCCGCGGCCCCGGCCGAGCAGGCCGTCCGCTTCGAAACCACCACCGTTGAACCGGAGGCGGTGGATCGAATCCGCACGGCCCCAGGAACCATCGAGGCGCGCAACCGGGCCCGCCTCTCGGCCGAGGTCAGCGGCACCGTGCAGGGGCTGCCTTTTGATGTGGGAGACACGGTAGACAGCGGGGCGGTCCTGGTGCGCTTGGATGATGCCGACCTCAAGGCCCGGATGGAGGTGGCCCAGGCCTCTCTGGCGGCCGCCGAAGCCCGACTCCAGGAAGCCCGCCAATCCTTCCAGCGGACCAAGAACCTGTACGAGCAAGACTCGGCCTCCGAGCAACAAATGGACCAAGCTACCGCCGCCCTGGATCAGGCCGAGGCCCGCCGCAGCCAGGCACAGGCCGAGATCCGCAAGCTGGAAATCCGGCTGGCCAAGACTACCATCCGGGCTCCCTTCGACGGCGTGGTCGTGGCCAAGCACATCGATAGCGGTGAGCTGGCCCAGCCCGGCACGCCATTGATCAGCGTGCTCGACTCGGCCCGTCTACGCCTGATGGCCCGGGTCCAGGAGAGCCGCATCCCGGACCTCATGGGCGACGGCCCGGCCACCATCCACGTCCCCGCCCTGGATCGGCGCTTCGATGCCAAGCGCATCACCATCGTGCCCCAGGGCGACGAACAGACCCACACCTTCCAGGTGCGCCTGCGCCTGCCGCAAGCCGCTCCGGCCTCGGCGGGCATGTTCGGGCGCGCCGAATTCCACCTGGGCACCTTCCAGAGCCTGATGGTACCGGAGCGAGCCATCGTCCGGCGCAGCGAGATCACCGGCGTCTATGTGGTGGCGGACGGGCGAGTGAGCTTCCGCTTGGTGGAGCTGGGCGAGGCCAAACCCCAGGGCCGGGAGGTACTCGCCGGTCTGGAGGCGGGCGAGCGCATCGCCCTGGAGCCCGAGCAGGCCCTGCGTCACCTCAAGGAACGCCAAGTCGCTTCGCAAACACCCTCCGAATCCGCCCATTAGCGGTTACTAGCGCCCCGGGATAAGGACGAGCCCCATGGCCGAGCAGACCCACGGCATCGCCGGACGCATCGCCGCCAAGTTCATGCGCGCCCGCCTGACTCCCCTGCTCGGGCTGCTCGCCCTGCTGGCGGGGGGCCTGGCAGTGATCATGACGCCGCGCGAGGAGGAGCCTCAGATCAAGGTGCCTCTGGTGGACATCTTCATCCCCTTCCCCGGTGCCTCGGCGGAGGAGGTGGAGTCCCTGGTAGCCACCCCGGCCGAGCAGGTAATGACCGAGATCAAAGGGGCCAAGTACGTCTATTCGGCCTCCAAGCCCGGCATGGCGGTGATCACGGTGCGCTTCGAGGTGGGCTCGGATCGCACCGACGCCCTGGTCAAGACCTACAACAAAGTCATGGCCAACCGCGACTGGGCGCCGCCGGAGGCGGGGGTGGGCGAGCCGATCGTCAAGCCCAAGAGCATCAATGACGTCCCCGTCATCACCCTGACCCTTTTCCCCGAGGCAGATAGCCGGTTCACCGGCTACGAGCTGCGCCAGGCCGGCCATGCGGTTGAGCACGAGCTCAAGAAGGTCCCCAACACCGCCGATATCTACACCCTGGGCGGGCCGCAGCGCACTGTGCGGGTGCTCATGCAGCCGGACAAGATGGCCGAGTTCGGCATCAGCCCCGGCGCCATACGTGATGCCCTGAAGGTCTCCAACCGCTCGCTGCCCTCGGGCGAGCTGACTCGGGGCAATGAATCGGTGCTGGTTCAGACGGGCAGCTTCCTCAATTCGGTGGCGGAGGTGCAGAACCTGGTGGTGGGGGTGGCCGACCAGGCCCCGGTGTATCTCAAGGACATCGCCGAGATTTCCGAGGGCCCGGAGGAGCCCGACCACTACGTCTGGATGGGAACCGGAGCCGGGGCCGCCCACAAGGGCCTGGAGTCCGGCCGGCGGGCGCCGGCGGTGACCGTGGCGGTGGCCAAGAAAAAGGGCACCAACGCGGTGAATGTGGCCGACGCGGTGGAGGCGCGCTTCGAGCAGGTCGAGGGCCATGTGGTGCCCGAAGGTATCAACTACTCGGTCACCCGCGATTACGGCTACACCGCCAACCACAAGGCCAACGAACTGCTGTTCCACCTGGCCCTTGCCACCATTTCGGTGGTGATCTTTATCGGCCTCACCCTCGGCCGCAAGGAAGCCGGCGTGGTGCTGGTGGTGATCCCCATAACCCTGGGGCTGACCCTGTTCGCCTCCTACATGTGGGGCTTCACCATCAACCGGGTGTCGCTGTTCGCCCTGATCTTTTCCATCGGCATCCTGGTGGACGATGCCATCGTGGTGGTGGAGAACATCCACCGCCACCACATGCTCGGCGAGCGATCGCTTGAGGAGGCCACGCCCTTCGCCGTCGACGAGGTGGGCAGCCCCACCATCCTGGCCACCTTCACGGTGATCGCCGCGCTGCTGCCCATGGCCTTCGTTACCGGGCTGATGGGGCCCTACATGAGCCCCATACCCATCAATGCCTCCTTCGCCATGTTCTTCTCCCTGGTGGTGGCGTTCGTCATAACCCCATGGATGGCCTACCTTCTGCTTCGCCGCAGCCAAAGCAGTGAGGGCCAAGACAGCGATCAAGAGATACCCGACGAGGGCCACCACCTCGACCAGGGCGGGCCCGACCGCCACCCGGAGGAAGGCTGGACTTTCCGGTTCTACCGCTGGTTCCTGACGCCGTTTTTCGACAGCCGAGCCATGCGGTGGGGCATGTTCGCCGTGGTGATCATGCTCATGGGAGGGGCCCTGTCGCTGACCTACTTCCAGGCGGTGACCCTCAAGATGCTGCCCTTCGACAACAAGTCCGAGCTCCAAGTGGTGGTGGACATGCCCGAAGGGACCGCCCTGGAAACCACGGCCCGCGCGACCCAGGCGCTGGGCGATTACCTGGCCACGGTGCCCGAGGTCACCGACTATCAGGAGTACGTGGGCACCCACTCGCCGATCAACTTTAACGGCCTGGTGCGCCAGTACTACCTGCGCAGCGCCGACCACATGGCCGACATCCAGGTCAACCTGGCCCACAAGGAGGACCGGGAACGGGCTAGCCACGAAATCGCCATGGCCATCCGCAGCGACCTGCACCGCATCGGCGAGCGCTTTGGCGCCAACGTCAAGGTGGTGGAGGTGCCGCCTGGACCGCCGGTTCAGGCACCGCTGGTGGCCGAGATCTACGGCCCCTCCTATGAGGGCCAGATAGACGTTGCCAAGCAGGTCCGGAAGCGCTTCGAGGCGGTGGAGGGCGTCACCGACGTCGACTCCACCGTGGAAGCAGATGCGCCCAAGACCCGGCTGTTAGTGGACAAGGAGAAGGCCGCCCGTGCCGGGGTCTCCGAACGCCGCATCGTCCAGGCCATCCACATGGCGCTGAAGGGGGAAGACATCTCCGCCCTCCACCGACCCAGCGAGAAGTACCCGCTGCTGGTCCGCGCCGAGCTGCCGGAGGAGGAAAAGGCGCGCATCGAGGACCTGCTGGGCATGCGGGTGCAATCGCGCGAGGGCCGGCTGGTGCCACTGTCGGAACTGGTTACTCCCATGGAAACCAGCCGCGACCAGACCATCTATCACAAGAACCTCAAACCGGTGGTTTACGTCACCGGCGATAAGGCGGGGGCCAACGACAGCCCCCTCTACGGGCTATATGAGATCTGGTCGGACCTGCGGGGCACCGAGATCGATCAGGGCTACACCTTGCCCCAGTTCTTCACCCAACAACCGCCCTACGAGTACAAGAACGCCATGAAATGGGACGGCGAGTCCCAGGTCACCTACGAGACCTTCCGGGACATGGGCGCCGCCTACGCCGTTGGCTTGGTGTTGATCTACCTGCTGATCGTGGGCCAGTTCCGCTCCTACCTGACGCCGATCATCATCATGGTCCCCATCCCGCTGACAGTGATCGGTGTCATGCCGGGCCATGCCCTGTTCGGGGCCCATTTCACGGCTACCTCCATGATCGGAATGATCGCCCTGGGCGGCATCATCGTGCGCAACTCCATCCTGCTGGTGGACTTCATCAACATCGAGACCGCAGGCGGCGTCGCCTTCAAGGAGGCGGTAATCCGCTCGGGGGCAGTTCGCCTGCGGCCCATCGTGCTCACCGCCGCGGCGGCCATGGTGGGGGCCTTCGTGATCCTGTTCGACCCCATCTTCCAGGGGCTGGCCATCAGCCTGCTGTTCGGCATCGCCGCCGCTACCCTGCTGACCCTGGTGGTGATCCCGGTGATGTACTACGCCTTCATGCGCCACCGCCTCGAGCGCGTCATCGACGCCGGCGGCGGCGAAGCCACCTAATCGCCCGCAAGGAGGGCTCCCCATGAATAGCGAGCGCGTGGTCCGCAGCTTCGCCGGCGCCGTCGTCTTGATCTCAATCCTGCTGGTGCTCTACCACAGCCACTTGTGGCTGGTGCTCACCGCCTTCGTGGGCGCCAACCTGCTGCAGAGCGGTTTCACTCGGTTTTGCCCGCTGGAGAAGATCCTGCACCGGATGGGCCTGCCGGGGTGTGGCGAGCGAGGCGCAAGCCAGGCTTGAGGCTTCGAAGCGGCCCGCGGGAAGCCCATAATGGGGGAATCCCCGTGCCCGGCCCTCTGTCTCAGCCGCCGGAAAAGATTGCTTTGGTCCCGGCCTCGGGCCAAGCTGCCTAGAACCCGGCGGGGATGCCGATCTTGGAGCCAATCCGCTTTTTAAGCCCCTACGATTTCTACCCCACCGTGCTGGCAGTGACCCTGCTGGTCGGGATCCTGTTCGGCCGGGGCCAAGGGGCTGCCCGCCGAGCCGGCGAGCCCGTAGGCTGGTGGCGGGGTTTGTCCTTCTGGCTGGGGCTCGGACTCACCTACACCGTGCTCCAAACCCAGCTGGACTACCTGGCCCAGCACATGTTCTGGGTCCATCGCGGTCAGCACCTGGTCCTCCACCACCTGGGTCCCATCCTCATGGTCCTGGCCCTGCCGCACACGGTCATGGCCCGGGCTGTACCCGGCCGCCTGCTCGATGGCTGGCTCCGGCCGCTATGGCACCATCCCGCCGTCCAGATCCCCTACCGCCTGATCCAGCATCCGGTAGTGGCGCCGCTGCTGTTTGTGGGCATCATCTATTTCTGGCTGATACCCTCGGTCCACTTCGCGGCCATGCTCAGCGTCCCCTACTACAACGCCATGAACTGGAGTGTCCTGGTGGAGGGCCTGCTGTTCTGGTGGCTCATCCTGGACCCCCGCTCGCCAACCAACGGCGGCCTCGGCTTCGGCGTGCGCATGATCATGGTGTGGGGGGTGATGCCGCCGCAGATCCTGCTCGGGGCCTATATCGGTCTCAGCAAAGAGGTGCTGTTCGAGGTCTACGACATCTGCGGCCGGGCTTGGCCGCTGCCGCCGCTGGTGGATCAGCAGCTGGGTGGCCTGCTGACCTGGATCCCGGCGAGCATGATGAGCGTCATTGCCGCTTTGATCGTGCTACGCATGTGGCTGCGCCATAGCGACACCGGACCGGCTGCTCAAACGGGGACGGGCTGATGAGGACAGTGCACGCTCTGCGTGGGGCCGTCGCCGCCCTTGCCGCTTTCCTGATCGTCGGCTGCGCCCCCGAGCAGGACGGCTGGCGGCTAACCAACATTACCGGACTCATGCCCGAGTTGACCTTCACGCTCACCGATCATACCGGTGAGGCAGCCACAGGCGAGGACTTCCGGGGCGGGCCGGTGCTGATGTATTTCGGCTACACCCACTGCCCCGACGTCTGCCCCACCACCCTGGCCACCGTCCGCAGTGCCCTGGGGCAGCTGAACAATGAGGCGAGTCAGGTCACGGTGCTGTTCGTCACCGTCGACCCGGAACGGGACACCCGGGGCGCCCTGAGCCGCTACGTCAACGCCTTCGGCCCGCAGTTCGTGGGCCTGCGCGGCAAACCGAGCCAGCTCAAAGACCTAACCCGCCGCTACCGGGTGGTCTATAACCGCGACAAGCCGGACGCCGACGGCGACTATCTGGTGGCCCACAGCTCGGCCCTGTTCGTCTTCGACCGGGAGGGTCGGCCGCGCCTGGTCGCCCGACCCGACGACGATGCCGAGGCCATCGCCTCCGACCTTAGCCGCCTCCTGGCCGATACCTAGTGGGGCGGCGGCGAATCTTTGGTAGGAGCCGGATCTCCTCTCTTTGGGGCAGCACTGCCATGCGTCCTTTATCCCCTGACCCGCCCCCCCTGCAAAAAGGCAGCGGCCGAGGGCGTTGGTCAGGACGTTACCATCGGATTGTGGCGGAAGTGGCCATGGCCATGGGGCTTTTAGCCGTGGCATTCCCTGGCGCCGCCCAGCCCGAACGGTCCCCACCCCCGGTGACGGCGGGCCTGGGGGCGGTGGCCTCGCCCTCTCCCTACACCGGCGTCGACGAAGCACCGTTAACCGTGGTGCCCTTCGTCAATCTGGAGCTCGACCGCTTCTACCTGCGCGGCCTGGAGGCAGGCTACCGACTCACCAAGATCGGCCCCCTAACCGTGAACGCCGTGGGCCAGCCGCGCCTCCAGAACTTTACGGCCAACGACAGCGCCGCTCTTGCTGGAATGACGAGCCGACGCCGCACGGCAGAGGCCGGTTTCCGCGGGCAGCTCCAGAAAGGTCGTTGGGAAGCGGGGCTGCGCGCAGTTACCGACCTTCTCGGGCGCCACAGCGGCCAGGTAGTGACCGCCGAGGCCAGCGTTCGGCTAGGCGGGCCAATGGTTACCGTGAAGCCTGCAGCGGGGATCCAGTGGCAGAGTCGCGATTTCGTCAATTACTATTCCGGCGTTCGCTCGGATGAGGCCCGAGCGGGCCGCCAAGCCTACACCGGGAAAGCAGCCACCAACCCATTCGTGGGAGCCAGCACCCGGGTCCGTCTGGGCAAAAAGTGGGGGATATTCGCGTTGGTTCGGCACTACTGGCTGGACGAGGGGATTACCGACAGCCCCATCGTCGACACCCGCACCGACTACAGTGGCGTGCTGGCGGTAACCCGGGCGTTCGGCAGCTAGCTCAGAACACCGCTAACAGAAGGATCCCCAGGACGATACGGTAGGCGACGAAAGGAGTCATGCCGATGCGGGCGATCCAGGCCAGGAACGCCCGGATGCAGAGGTAGGCGGAAACGCCGCTGGCGGCGAAGCCGACAGCGAGCACGTCCAGGGGCTGATGCACCCGGTCCCTCGCGACCTCCACCGCGTCCAGACCGCCCGCGAGGACGATCACCGGGATCGCCAGCAGGAAGGAGAAGCGAGCGGCCGCCTCGCGGGTCCAACCCACTCCCAGGCCCGCCGTCATGGTGATGCCCGAGCGCGAGGTCCCGGGGATCAAGGCCAGGGCCTGGGCGCAGCCGATGATCGCCACATCCCGCCAAGTCAGCTGGTGCTCGCTGCGCTGCCGCCGCCCCCACCGGTCCGCGGCCCACAGCAACAACCCGAAGCCGATGAGGGCCCAGGCCAGGACGTGGGGGTCGCGCAGGGTCGTCTCCACCACATCCTTGAAGGCCAGGCCGGCAAGGCCGACCGGAATGGTTCCCAGCAGCACCGCCCAGGCCAATCCCGCCTCCCCGTTAAGGCGCCGGGTGAGCAAGGAGCGGGCCCAGTCCCGGGCCATAGCGTTGAGCTCGGCCCGGAAATAGATCAGAACCGCGACCAACGATCCGGCGTGCACCGCCACATCGAACCCCAGCCCCTGATCCGACCAGCCCACCAGGCGGGGGAACAGGATCAGATGCGCCGAGCTGGAGATGGGCAGCCATTCGGTGATGCCCTGGACCAGGGCGAGGATCAGGGCATGGAGGTAGGTCATGGGGAGTTTTCAGTGTTCAGTTTTAAGTGGTCAGTAACGTCAAAACCCTCGACCAATGCCAATTTCCTCCTGGGCCGAGCTTTCACTGAAAACTGAATACTGAAAAACTGAACACTTCCATTCAAAGCACCCCCGCCCGGTCCCCCTGCCGGAATCCGGGGAACGGCCCTTCCACACCCCGGGTCAGCAGTAGCGCCTTGAAGGTCTCGCCCATGCCGTGGGGGAGGGTGAGCTGCTTGAGGGCGGTGGCCAGCTGGAACTGCTCCTCGTCGCTGACCCCGCCAGCCGCCAGGTACTCCTCGACGCGATAGGTGAGACCCAGGTTAACCAGGAACTGGGCCTGACCGGCGAAGCCGGCCACCTCCAGGCCGGCCGCCCGGGCGGCGGTCGCCACCGCCGAGAAGTCCACATGGGCAGTAATGTCCTGGACCCCAGGCAAGAAGAAGGGATCATTGTGGGCCCGGTGGCGGTAGTGGCACATGAGGGTGCCGTGGTAACGGTCAGGATGGTAGAGTTCGGCGGCGGGATGGCCATAATCCAGGAACAGCACCCCACCCAGGCGCAGGGTCTCGCCCGCCCGGGCCGCCCAGGCCGGGGCCTCCAGACCCACCTCGGTCTCCATCCCCGACGGCAGGCTGGCGCCCAGGCCCAGCCGGTCGGCGATGATCGGGTCGGAAACCGACCCTTGTTGCCACTGAAAGCCGCCATCTTCGGGGGTCACGTAAAGCTCATCGACCCCGGTTTCGGTTAACCGCACCCGATGGACCGGGAGGCTGTCCAGCAGCTCGTTGGCCACCACCACACCATCCCAGACCTCGGCGGGGAAGTCGTCCAGCCACTCCACACGCTCCAGCAGGTGGGGCAGGGCCCGCTCGATGGTCCGCCGCTGACGGTCGCGCAGGTCGGGGCTCACCTCCAGGATGCGGTAGCGCTCGGGGAGACTGCCCAGCCGCTCAAGCTCCGCCAGCAGCTGGATGGCCAGCGCCCCGCTGCCGGCGCCGGCCTCCAGAACATCGCCACCGCCGGCGCGAGCCAGCAGGTCCACCACCTGCCCCGCCACGGTGTAGCCGAAAAAGGGCGTCAGCTCCGGGGCGGTGACGAAATCGCCGCCACGGCCCAGGACCTCCCGCCCGCTTACGTAGTAGCCTAGGCCGGGCTCGTAGAGGGCGATGCGCATGAACTGGTCGAAGGGAATGGCGCCCCCGGCATCCGCCATGCGCTCGTGCAGGACGGCCGCCACCGCCTCGGCACGCTCGCGCTCGGGTTCAGTGGGCTCGGGAAGGACGGAGTCGGTGTATGGCATGGGGGTTCCGGTACGGTTCGGGAAAATGGCGGCGGGCGGTATACTAGCATTCCCGGCCGGCGAACCTCAGTCAGGGCCGATCAGCCACAAAGGGGCTTGATTGATGAGCGACGGCGATCTCACCGGCCGGGTGGCGCTGGTCACCGGCGGCGCCCACCGCCTGGGGGCGGCCACGGCGCGACAGCTGCACGCCGCCGGAGCCGATGTGGCCATCCACTACCATCGCTCCCAGGTGGAGGCGGAGGCGCTGGCCGAGGAACTGGAGGCCAAGGAGCAGGGCCAGGCCCGGGCCTTCGGCTGCGCCCTGGAGGAAACCGCCGACCTGGGCCCCCTGGTGGACTCCGTGGCCGCCGCGCTTGGCGGCTTGGACATCCTGGTCAACAACGCCGCCCGCTTCTACCCCACCCCGGTGGCCGAGGTCACTGAGGCCCAGTGGGACGACCTCATGGCCACCAACCTCAAGGCGCCCTTCTTCCTGGCCCAGGCCGGCTTCGACCACCTGCGGCAGAGCAGTGGCTGCATCATCAATCTGGCCGACGTTTACGCCGAGCGCCCCCTCACCCACCATCCGGTGTATTCCGTTTCCAAGGCCGGGGTGGCCATGCTCACCCGCACCCTGGCCAAAGAGATGGGCCCCGACGTGCGTGTCAACGCCGTCGCCCCCGGGGCGGCCCTGTGGCCGGAGAGGGGGCTTTCCGAGCAGGACAAGGAGCTTGTCCTGCGCCACACCGCCTTAGGCCATCCCAGCGGCACCGCACCCATCGCCGAGGCGGTCCACTTCCTGGCGACGGCGGACTATATTACGGGGCAGGTTCTGGGGATCGAGGGCGGGCGGTTGCTGTACTGAGCGGCAGTGTTCAGTTTTAAGCTTTAAGTTTTCAGTTTTAATTTTAAAGTCAAAGGGTTGGGCTTTTCCTGCCCTTAACACACAAGACTTAAAACTTGAGGTCCACCGCCTTCATCCCGGCCGCCTCTTCAGCGGGAAATTCGGCCCATAGTTCGGCGAAGGTGCGGCCGAGGGCGGGATGGCGGGTCTCTGGGGCCAGCTCGGTGAGGGGACCGAGGACGAAGGCGTACGCCACCACGTCGCGTCGGGGCAGGGGCACGGGGTCGTCGGTGACGGTATCGCCGAAAAGGAGCAAGTCGAGATCCAGGGTGCGGCTGCCGAAGGAGGAGTCGCCCCGCTGCCGCTTTCGGCCAAAGCGGTCCTCGATGGCGCGCAGCTGCGCAATTACCGTTTCCAGATCCCGGGCCGTGGTGATCGCCACCACCAGGTTGAAGAATGGCGGCCCATCGAAGCCGACCGGCTCGGTCTGGTAGACGGTGGAACAACGGACGCCGTCGAAGGTCTCTCTAATTGCGGCCACCCCGGCGCGAACATTAGCCGCGGGAGCAACATTGCTGCCGATACCCACGTAGGCCGTCGTCACGCGGTCACTCCTGCGGCCTTTCGCCTCGCTCGATGGCCACGCCCACGTCCCGGGCGTCGCGCAGCGCGCCGGGTTTATGCAACCGCAGCCGGACCCAGGGGACACCGAGCTCGGCGCGCACCATCTCGGCGGTCCGTTCGGCGGCGGTTTCCACCAGTTGGAACTGGCTCTCCTGGAGGAAGGCCACAACCCGCTTAGTCAGGGCCTTATAGTCCACCGCCTGGGCTACCTCGTCGGTGGCCGCGGCGGCGGCGCAGTCGGTGGCCACCTCAAGATCAACCGAAAGGGTTTGGCGAATGCGCCGTTCCCAGTCGAAAATTCCGATTACCGCATCAACCTGAAGGTCATTGATGAACACCGTATCCATGGCTTCCCCGCAGGCCGGCTGGCAAGGCATCGGGCGCAAACCCACCGAAAGCCGTGTGGGCCCGGGACACTCTACGGCGGGGGTGCCTTCGCCGCAAGCAGGTTCCAGCGCATGAGCCGCGTCCTGGATAACGCCCGCCGCACCCTAACTGTCGAGGCCGCAGCTCTGCAGGAGGCGGAGGCCCGTCTGGAGGGCGCCTTCGAGGAAGCGGTCCAGATCATCCTGGCCTCCAAGGGTCGGCTGGTGGTCACCGGAATGGGCAAGTCCGGGCTGATCGGCCGCAAGATCGCCGCTACCCTGGCCAGCACCGGCACCCCCTCGTTCTTCATGCACCCGGCCGAAGGCAGCCACGGGGATCTGGGCATGATCACCGGGCAGGACGTGGTGCTGACCATTTCCTCGTCCGGGGAAACCCAGGAGGTGGTGGCTTTGCTGCCGCTCTTGCAGCGCCTGGGCACTAAAGTCATCGCCATGGTCGGGCGCGCCGATTCCACACTGGGCCAGCGCTCCGACGCCATCCTGGACATCAGCGTGACCAACGAAGCCTGCCCCATGAATCTGGCACCCACAGCCTCCACCACCGTCACTCTAGCCCTCGGCGATGCCCTTGCGGTGTCGCTGCTGGAGGAGCGGGGCTTTACACCGGAGGACTTCGCCCGCTTCCATCCAGGTGGCAGCCTGGGCAAGCAGCTTCTTCTACACATAAGCGACCTTATGCATAGCGGCGACGGCATTCCCCAGGTCCGCCGCAGTGCCCCCATGCGGGAGGCCCTGCTGGAGATGACCGCCAAGCGTTTGGGCATGACCGCGGTGGTGGACGCCCAGGAACGCTTAGTGGGCGTGATCACCGACGGTGACCTGCGCCGGTCCCTGGACGAGGCCATGGACCTGCACGAGGTCACCGCGGGCGAAGCCATGACCCCCGATCCCTTCACCATCGGGCCGGACGAGCTGGCTGCTCGCGGCCTGCAGTATATGGAGGACCGGTCCATCAACGGCCTCTTGGTGGTGGCCGAAGGCAACCGGGTGGTGGGCGCCCTTAATATGCACGATTTCTTGCGCGCGGGGGTCATATGAGCCTGGGGCCCCTCTCGCCCGAGGCACTCCGGGCACGGCTGGCCCGTATTCGTCTCCTGATCCTCGACGTTGACGGCGTCCTTACAGCAGGCGGCATCTTCATGGACTTCGAGGGCCGGGAGTACAAACGCTTCAACGTGCGCGACGGCCACGGCATCAAGCTGCTGCAGCGCCACGGGATCGGGGTGGCCATTATCACCGGGCGCCGCTCCGCGGTGGTGGAGCGCCGCGCCCAAGAGCTGGGCATTGCTCCCGTAGTCCAGGGCATCCAGCGCAAGGGCGAAGCACTGGACGAGCTGCTCGCCACGGCGAAAGCCGCCCCGGAGGAGGCCGCCATGGTCGGCGACGACATCGTGGATTTGCCGGTGATGACGCGGACCGGGCTAGCCCTGACCGTGGCCGACGCCCACCCCGCTTTGCTTGAACGCGCCCACTGGACTACGGCTCATGCCGGTGGCCACGGCGCGGTGCGTGAGATCGCCGACCGACTCCTGCAGACGCAGGGCTACTGGGACGACCTGCTAGCCGACTACCTGGCCGGCCCGTAACTGCCATGCAGCCCCAGAACCGGTCCTCCCCCCGCCCCCTTCTGGCCACCCTCCTGTTAGCCCTCGGCCTGGGTTTGGCCCTGACCCTCCTCTGGCAGGGTGGGGACAAGGAGGAACGCGACGGCGCCCGCGAAGCACCGGAGATGGACGCCGAGATCTGGGGGGTAGAACTGCGCCAACGCGACGGCGAGCGCCGCTGGCAGCTACGAGCCGATTACGCCGCCCATTACCCGGGCCCTGGCGTAACCCGGCTCCGCCCCGTTCGACTGGAAGTCCTGCGCTCGCAGGGCTCGCCCCTCACCGCCGACGCCCAGCGGGGCCGCGTGGCCGACGCCGACAATGCGGTCACGCTGATGGATGAGGTGGTGGTCGTGGAGCCTGGAGCCTACCGCCTGACCACCGATACCCTCCACTACCTGCCCGAGGCCAATCGAGCCGAGACGAGCGACCCCGTGACCGTCACCGCCGACTTCGGCGAGGCCACCGGGATCGGCGCCACGCTGTGGACCAGGAGCCGCCGAGTGGAGCTCCACACCGAGGTCACCACCAATTTCTGGAGGCGCCCCGACGATGCACCCTGAGACCCTTTTCCGGTGGTATGCGGTTCTGGCGGCCCTGCTCCTGGCGACCGGCGCTGCCGCCCAGGGATCCGGGGGCGACCCGGGCAACCAGACACGTCAGTCAGCCGACGAAGAACCGCCGCTGGTGGTGGAATCCAACGAGATGGTCATCCGGGATGCGGATCAGAAGGCCGTCTATACGGGCGATGTCGTCGCCACCAAGGGCGATCTGACGCTTCACGCCGACCGCCTGGTGGTGACCTACACCGAAACCGGCATCAAGCGCGCCCACGCCTACGGCGAGCCGGTAACCATGGATCGGAACGAGCGCCACGGCCGGGCTTCGGAGGCCGTCTACGAGGCCGCCGACCGCTCCCTGCTACTGAAGGGGAACGCCTACCTGGAGGAAGGGCCCAGTAGGCTTGAGGGAGCGCGCATCCGATACTACCTCGACGCCCGCCGAACCGAGGCCTTCGGGGGTGACGACGAAGAAGGCCGGGCACGGGCCGTATTTCAGCCCGGCGAACCGCCGGAAGGCGGAAGTGACAATAGCGAGGGCGAAAACGGCCCATGAGCGCCCTCCAAGCCGAGAATCTGTCCAAGCACTATCGAGGCAAGGCGGTTGTATCGGGTGTGGATCTGGCCCTAGAGCCAGGCGAGATCGTCGGGCTGTTGGGCCCCAACGGCGCCGGCAAGACAACCAGCTTCTACATGATTGTTGGTCTAATCCGGCCCGACAGCGGCCAAATCCACCTGGACCACAGCGACATCACCGCCCTGCCCATGTACCGGCGGGCCCGTCTGGGCATCGGCTATCTGCCCCAGGAGGCTTCGGTCTTCCGCCGCCTGAACGTGGCGGAAAACCTGCTGGCCATCCTCGAGACCCTCAGGCTCACCCGCGCCCAACGGGAGGAGCGGCTGGAGGGGCTGCTCCAGGAGCTGGGCATCAGTCACCTGCGCCAGCAGAGCGGCCAGTCCCTCTCCGGGGGCGAGCGACGCCGGGTCGAGATCGCTCGGGCCCTGACCACGGACCCCAAATACATCCTGCTCGACGAGCCCTTTGCCGGAGTGGATCCCCTGGCTGTTCGCGATATCCAGCACATCATCCACCACCTCCAGGGCCGCGGCATCGGGGTCCTGATCACCGACCACAATGTGCGCGAGACCTTGGGGATCTGCGAACGCGCCTACATCCTGAGCGAAGGAAGCGTGCTGACTTCCGGCGAGCCAGGCGATATCATTGGTGACGAACGGGTACGCCGCGTTTACCTCGGCGACCACTTTAGCCTGTAGGCCATGAAACCAGCACTAGAACTCAAAGTATCTCAGCAGCTCAAGATGACCCCGCAGCTGCGGCAGGCTATCCACCTGCTGCAGTTGTCCCGTCTGGAGCTCGAGGAGGAGATCCAGGAGACTCTCGAGGAAAACCCCCTGCTCGAGGAGGTGGCCCCCGGCACCGAGGACGAGGACGAGGCCGAAGTGGACTCTGAGCCCACCACCTCTATGGAGGTGACCGACACCACCACGGCCCCGGAGACCGAGAGCAAGGGACCCGAGGACGGCGTCGATACCGATTGGGACGCGGGGGTGGAAGCGGACTACCCGGTCCTTGGCGGTACCGGCGGCGGCGAGGACGATGAGCTGCCCAGCCTGGAGGCCCGCAGCTCAGCCCCCGAGACCCTGAGCGACCACCTGCTGTGGCAGGTCCACATGGCGCCGCTATCGGCCGCCGACCGGGCCATTGCCTCGGGACTGATAGCCAGCATCAACGACCAGGGCTACCAGACCGCCACCCTGGCGGAGGTCGCCGAAACCCTGGGCCTGGACGAGGAAGATGTCCACGCCGTCCATGTCTGGATCATGCACCTGGATCCAGTTGGTGTGGGGGCGCGGGACCTGGCCGAGTGCCTGGAGGCCCAGCTCGACTTCCTGCCAGCGGACACCCAGGCGCTGGGCACCGCCCGGGCTATCGTTCGGAACCACCTGGAGGCCCTGGGTCAGCACGACTACAAGACCCTGGCCAAGGCCATCGGTGCCGATGAGGCCGAGCTCGACGCGTCGGTGGCGCTTATCCGCAGCCTCAATCCGCGCCCCGGTACCGTCATCGGCGGCGAGGCAG
Source organism: Thiohalorhabdus sp. (assembly GCF_036628635.1). GTDB lineage: Bacteria > Pseudomonadota > Gammaproteobacteria > Thiohalorhabdales > Thiohalorhabdaceae > Thiohalorhabdus. The sequence goes on from NZ_JAZKRM010000005.1 coordinate 67,918, forward strand.
CACCGACCGTGGTGCCCGATGTCATCGTCCGCCATCAGGGAGACCGTTGGCAGGTGGAGCTCAACGCCGAGGCCATCCCCCGGCTGCGGGTTAACGCCGCCTACGCGGACTTGGCCAGGAACGCACCCGACCGGGAGGCCCAGAAATACGTTCGCGACCACCTGCAGCAGGCGCGCTGGTTCATCAAGAGCCTGGCCAGCCGTAACGAGACCCTGCTCAAGGTGGCCACCGCCATCGTGGAGCGCCAGCAAGGTTTTCTGGAGCACGGGCCCACCGCCATGCGTCCCATGGTCCTTCGGGACATCGCCGAGGCGGTGGAGCTTCACGAATCGACGGTGTCGCGGGTAACCACCCAGAAGTACATGCACACCCCGCAAGGGGTCTTCGAGCTCAAGCACTTCTTCTCCAGCCAGCTGGGCACCACCGACGGCGAGGGGGTCTCGGCAACCGCCATCCGGGCCATGATCCAGAAGCTGGTGGACGATGAAGATCCAGCCAAGCCCTACAGCGATGCCAGGCTGGCCGAAATCCTCAATGAGCAGGGCTATGAGGTGGCCCGTCGAACGGTGGTCAAATACCGCAAGGCCCTGGACATCCCGTCCTCGAGCCAGCGCAAACGCCGGGCTCGACGCTGAGCCCCGTTTCCGGCCAAGGAGATAGCCCCAATTGGCAATGGCCCTGTCCGGCAGAAAAACCGAGGAAACCGCGGCTCCGTTCGGCCGATCCAAAAGATTACGTGGCGGCGCGCGAGCGGCAACTGCGGTTATCCGAAGGTATGGGGCGGACACCCTGGAGTGGGCCCAATTCCATCGGGACGACCGGCAGCACGGGCCGGTGACGCTTTCGGCGGCCAAACACCGCGGCTCCGTCTCGCCAATCGGGAAAATTTCGCGGCGGCGCTCCGGCGGCGACCGCGGCTCCGTCTCGCCAATCGGGAAAATTTCGCGGCAGCGCGTCAGCGCCGCCCAGCACCCCGTCGGGATCAACCTCAACACCAGCGGCCCAACCCTCAACGCCGATGCCGAAAAACAGGGACATGTATGCGGCAATCGATGCCATGGGCGACAAAATCGACCGGCAAGCTCGCCGCCATCACGGGGAGGCTACGAATCACCCCCCGCACCAAGCGCGCGACATCTCAGCACCGACCTCAGGAAGCAACGAATGATGCCGAGAAAGCGGGGGTAGAAGCCACCATGGCCAGTGACGAGCCCATCCGCCTCCGCGACCTGCTTACCCCTGCGCGGGTGCGCACGGATCTGACCGCTACCAGCAAGAAGAGCCTCCTGGATCAGCTGGCCGCCCAGCTGCGGTCCGGCCATCCCGAGCTGGACGAACGCGAGGTGTTCCAGACCCTCCTGCGGCGGGAGAACCTGGGCTCTACTGCCATCGGCCACGGTGTCGCCCTGCCCCACGGGCGCATGGCGGGCTTGGACCAACCCCTGGGCGCCTTTGCCCGCTTGACGGAGTCGGCCGATTTTGACGCCATCGACGACCAGCCAGTGGCCCTGGTTTTCGCCCTGCTGGTTCCCGACGAGGAGAACGAACAACATCTCCAAGTCCTGGCTCGGCTTGCGCAGATGTTCGACGACCAGGCCTTGCGGGAACGGCTCTTGCAGTCCCCCGAAGACGAGCTCTACGACCTTTTGGTGGCTAAGGACGAGGAAATGGCGGGGCAGTGAGCGGCACGATTACCGTCGACGAGGTCTACGAGGCGCAGGCCGACACCGTCGGTCTGGAGTGGGTGGCCGCGCGCGAAGCAGGGGCCTACCCGATCCAATCGGAGATGGTCCAGAAGCCGTCGCTGGCCCTTATGGGCCAGCTCGACTTCGTCTACCCCAACCGCCTTCAGGTCTTCGGCCGGGCCGAGATCGCCTTTCTGGCCCAGATGGCGCCCGAAGAGCGCCGCAACGCTTTGGAGGGTCTGTTCGCCAAGGGCCTTTCGGCGCTGGTGGTCAGCGACCGCGACCGCTTGGAGCTGCCCGGGGAGCTGACCGACGTAGCCGAAGCCCACAACACCCCACTGCTGCGCTCCAGCCTGTCCAGCCCTCAGCTGGTCCACCACCTCCACCACTACCTCAGCCGGGTTCTGGCCGAACGGACCACCGTCCACGGCGTTTTTTTGGATGTTATGGGCCTGGGCGTTCTCCTCACGGGCCCCAGCGGCGTAGGCAAGAGCGAGGTGGCGCTGGAGCTGGTCAACCGGGGCCACCACCTGATCGCCGACGATGCCCCCGAGCTCGCCGAGGAGGTGCCCGGCATGCTGGTGGGCCGCTCGCCGGAGATGCTCAAGGATCACCTCGAGGTACGTGGCCTGGGTATCCTCAACATCCGGCAGCTGTTCGGACCAGCCAGCGTGGTGGCAAGCAAGCGCCTGCGCCTAATCATCCACCTTAAACGGGTGGCCGGCGACGACCTTTCCCAGATCGACCGCCTGCAGCAGGAGCAGGACACCCAATCCGTCCTGGACGTCCCCATGCCACGAGTGACCCTGCCGGTGACACCGGGGCGCAACCTGGCGGTCATGGTGGAGGTAGCGGTCCAGAGGCACTTCCAGAAAACCCAGGGTGTGGATCCCGAGCAGGACTTCCGGGAACGGTTGCGTAAGCAGCTGTTGGAAGACGATCGGGGCGGCGAATGGAACTGATCGTGGTCAGCGGCATCTCGGGATCGGGCAAGTCCAGCGCCATTCACGCCCTGGAGGACGTGGGGTTCTACTGCGTCGATAATCTGCCCTCGGAGCTGCTGTGCGATCTGGGCCAGGTCCTGGCCAGCGGCCCCCAGCCGGAAGCAGGCGCCGCCGTAGGCATCGATGTGCGAACCCGGGCGCACTTGGAGGGTCTGCCCCGGGCTCTGGAGCAGCTGGAACAGGAGGGCGGCATCCGGGTGCGGGGCCTGTTCTTGGAAGCCAACGAGGCCAGCTTGCTTCGGCGCTTCAGCGAGACCCGCCGTCGCCATCCGCTGGCCGAGGCGGGGCGCAGCCTACCCGAGGCCATCGCGGCCGAGCGTGAGCATTTGGCCCCCCTGGCCGAAATCGCCGACTGGGTGGTGGATACCAGCGACCTGTCGGTGCATACCCTGCGCCGGCGGGTCCAGGCCCTGGCCCGGGGGGAGGCGGCGTCGGCCTCCCTGACCGTGCTGTTCCAGTCCTTCGGCTTCAAGCACGGGGTCCCGATGGACAGCGATCTGCTGTTCGACCTACGCTTTTTGCCCAATCCGAACTACGAGCCCGGGCTGGCTGATCTTAACGGCCGCGACACGGCGGTCCGTGAATTCCTGGAAGCCCAGCCCGGAATGGCCGAACGGCTGAGGGAGATGGTGGACCTGCTCAACGGCTGGCTGCCCGCCTATGCCGAGGAGCCCCGCAGTTATCTCACGGTCTCGGTGGGCTGCACCGGTGGCCGCCACCGCTCGGTATACGCCGTGGAAGAGATGGCCCGGCGCTTCCGCGATCAACTTCCCGAGGTCCTGGTCCGGCACCGCGAGCTCGCCGGCGGCAACGCGCGGCGGAACCCGAACGTGGCCGAGTGATCCCATGGTCGGAATCGTTGTCATCGCCCACCAGAACCTCGCCGAAGAGCTCATCCGGTCCGCCCAGCACATCGTAGGGGGCAACGAGGCGGCGCTGGCGGCGGTGGCGATACACCCGGAGGTGTCCTATGAAGAGGCCCGTCAACGGGTGGCGGCGGCCCTGGAAGAGGTTCGGGACCACCACGGCGCCGTGATATTGACCGACATGTATGGGGGCACCCCTGCCAACCTTGGCATGGACTTCCTGGAGCCTGGTCGGACCGAGCTGATAGCGGGCGTCAATCTCCCCATGCTGGTCCGCCTTCTGACCTATCGCTCCAAGCCCCTCGAGGAGCAGCTCGAGAAGGCAGTCGAGGGGGGCCGCCAGGGGGTGGTTTTGGGCCGTAACCGGCCGCGGCCACATTCCACCTGGCAGGGGCAGCCATGACCCGCCGCTCCTTGGAGATTATCAACAAACTGGGGCTCCACGCTCGGGCCGCCTCCAAGCTGGTTTCGACCGCTTCCCAATACGAGGCGGAGATCACCCTCAGCCGCCATGGCCAGGAGGTTTCCGGCAAAAGCATCATGGGGGTCATGATGCTCGGGGCTAGCCGGGGTACCGAGCTGGAGCTCATTGCCAACGGCCCCGATGAGGATGCAGCGGCCAAGGCCCTAACCGAGCTGGTTGAAGACCGCTTCGGGGAGGGGGAGTGACGGCAGTAATTAAGTAGTTAAGAAAAGGAAAGCCCATTCCGCTCCTTTGAAGCCACTTAACTACTTAATACTTAATTTCTTACTACTGGTTTCCCCAACATCTCCTTCACCCACCACGGGAGAGTTTGATGAGCGAAGAGCAAACCGCAGAGCCCGAGCATCACCACCTGCCGTTCGAGAAGCGGGTTGACCGCAACAACCTCCATAGCTTCTTCGAGTACAACGGCTTCGACGAGGAGCTGGAAGAGGAATACTACCGCTTCCTGTACGATTTCGTCCTTGAGCGCATGGACAAGGATGCTGGCCTTAAGGCCGCCAAGGGTACCGAGTTCAAGGAGTACCCCCATGGCCAGCACGCCGGTGAGGACTTCCATCTGAGCGGCCATATATGGTCAGTGCGGGCCGCCGACATCGGCAACATAATTGGCAAGACCCTTTATCTGACCATGTCGGATGAGGAAAAGGCCGGCTTCGCCAAGCGCCACGAAGAAAAGGTAGCCGAACTGCGGAAAAAGGCCGAGGCCAAACCCCAGGAGGAAAGCGACGACATCCCCGCTTTTCGCCATACCTAGGGCATCCCCTTGGCGGGACCACGGGCGGTCGCGGGCCGCCCGGTTTGTTTGCAAGAAAGTGTTCAGTGTTCAGTTGGAAGTTTTCAGTAACGCCAACACCTTGAACCCTGCTAGTAAGGCTCGGGATGTTTGTTCTGAACACTGAATACCTCCTTCCGATCCCCTCCTGCTCGAGGTTTGCCCATGCCGGACCAGGCCCCCCGCGCCATGACCGAAGGCGAGGCCGAAGCCTTCATCGCCCGGCTGGCCGAGTGCGACCCTTCCCCCACTACCGAGCTGAGCTACACCACCCCGTTTGAGCTGCTGGTGGCCGTGATCCTGTCCGCCCAGAGCACGGACGTGGGAGTGAACAAGGCCACCGAGGGGCTGTTCCGGGTAGCCAATACGCCGCAGGCCATGCTGGAGCTGGGCGAGGCCGGCATCCGCTATTACATCCAAACTCTGGGCCTATACAACAACAAGGCCCGCAACCTCGCCGAGACCGCCCGCACCCTGGTGGCGGACTTCGGCGGCGAGGTACCCGAGAGCCGCGCCGATCTGGAGCGCTTGCCCGGGGTGGGCCGCAAGACCGCCAATGTCATTCTCAACACCGCTTTCGGCCACCCGACCATCGCCGTGGACACCCACATCTTCCGGGTGGCCAACCGCACCGGCCTGGCCCCGGGCGCCAACGTCACGGCGGTGGAGCGGGCCTTGGAAGCCGTCCTGCCCGACGCCTACAAGCGCCACGCCCACCATTGCCTGATCCTCCACGGGCGCTACACCTGCAAGGCCCGCCGGCCCCTGTGCGGGCAGTGCCGGGCCTACGACCTGTGCCTCTGGGACGAGAAGGCGAACTACGCGGACTCAGCGGCGTCGTAAACACGGCAAGTTTTAAGTATTAAGTAGTTAAGTAACGCCGAAAGGCTCCGACCGGGCCTTGGCCCCGACTTAATTACTTAATACTTAACTACTTTTCACTGACGGGGAACATCATGCTTTTCGGCGAAAACCGCAGCGACATGCGCGAGGTGTTCTTCAGCGCATGGGAGAAATTCCATCGGGGCGATCACTTGGAGCCCGCGGAGCAGCTGGTGGTGGACGTCCTCCACCGGCACCCCGAATACCACCGGGTGGTGGGGGATCGGGACAAGGCCGACAAGGACTGGACCCCGGAGATGGGGGAGACCAATCCCTTCCTTCACATGGGCATGCATATCGCCCTGGCCGAGCAGGTGGGCATGGACCGCCCCGCCGGCATCCGCCAGGCCTACGAGAAGCTCGCTGCGGGCATGGGCGAAACCCACGCCGCCGAGCACGAGATGATGGAATGCCTGGGCCGGACCCTGTGGGACGCCCAGCAGGCCGGCGGCCAGCCCGACGAGGCCGGCTACCTGGAGTGCCTTCAGCGGCTGGCCCAGGAAAAGGGAGGCCGGGTCGATGACTGAGGCCACCGGCGCCGAGGATGTCCGGTGGGACCTGAGCGACCTCTACGCCGGCGCCGATGACCCGGGGTTATGGGCCGACCTGGACGCGGCCGAGGCGGAGGCCGACCGGTTCCGCGCAGCCTATCACGACCGCATCGCCGACCTGGACGCCGGCGCCCTGAACCAGGCGGTGGCCCGGCTGGAGGCGCTGGAGCAGCAACTGGCCAGAGCCGGCTCCTTCATCCACCTGCTCCATGCCACCCACGCCGACGATCCCGAGGTAGGGGCCGCCCTCACCCGCGTGGAGGAGCGCGGCACCGCCATCGGCAACCGAGTGCTGTTCTTCCAGCTCGAGTGGCAGGCGCTGTCCGAGGAGGCGGCCCAGGCCCTGCTCGCCGAGCCGGGCCTGGCCGATTACCACCATTTCTTGGAAACGGCCCGGCGCTACGCCCCCTATCGCCTGTCCGAACCGGAGGAGCGCGTCCTTGCCGAGAAGCAGCTCACCGCCCGTTCGGCCTGGACCCGTTTGTTCGACGAAACCTTTACCCGCCTCCGCTTCGAGGTGGACGGCGAGGCCCTGTCCGAGGAAGAGATCCTGGCCCGCCTCAAGGAAGAGGACCGAGGCACCCGCCAGCGCGCCGCAGAGGCGTTCACTGACGGTCTGGACGAGCAACTGCCCCTGCTCACCCACATCTTCAACACGGTGCTGTCCGACAAGGCCATCGAGGACCGGCTGCGCGGCTACCCCCACTGGCTCACCGAGCGCAACCTGGACAACGAGGCCTCGGATACCATGGTCGATGCCCTGGTGGACCGAGTCACCGACCGCTACCCCCTGATGGCCCGCTACTACCGCTTAAAGGCAAGCCTGCTGGGGGTAGACACCCTGTTTGACTACGACCGCTATGCCCCCATCCCTGGCACCCAGCGCACCGTGTCCTGGGAAGAGGCCCAGCGCACGGTCCTCGAGGCCTACGGCGCCTTCTCCGCCGACATGCGCGCCATCGCCGAGATGTTCTTCGACCTCGGCTGGGTCGACGCCCCCGTGGCCGACGGCAAGATCGGGGGCGCCTTCTCCCATCCGGCGACGCCGGACGCCCATCCCTACGTGCTGGTGAACTTCACCGGCACCCCTGGCGACGTCATGACCCTGGCCCACGAGCTCGGCCACGGCGTCCATCAGTACCTGGCCCGCGAGCAGGGCCACTTCAACGCCGATACGCCCCTGACCACCGCGGAGACCGCATCGGTGTTCGGCGAGATGCTCACCTTCGAGCACCTCATGGGCCAGGAATCGGACCCGCAGGTGCGTCTGGGGCTGCTGTGCAACAAGCTGGAAGAGATGTTCGCCACTGTGTTCCGGCAGGTGGCCATGAACCGCTTCGAGGACGCGGTGCACACCGCCCGGCGGGAAGAAGGGGAGCTTGCCGCGGAGCGCGTGGGCGAGCTTTGGCGCGCGACCCAGCGCCCGCAGTTCGCCGACGAGGCCGGCGAGGCAGTGCGCATGACCGAGGGCTACGGCCATTGGTGGTCCTACATCCCTCACTTCCTGCACGTCCCCGGCTACGTCTACGCCTACGCCTTCGGCGAGCTACTGACCCTGGCCCTGTACGAGCGCTATCGGGAGCAGGGCGAGGCCTTCGTGCCCCAGTACATGGAACTGCTGCGGGCCGGAGGCAGCGAGGCCCCCGAGGCCTTGATGGGACGGCTGGGGCTGGACCTTGCCGACCCCGGGTTCTGGGACAAGGGCCTGGACGTGCTCGAGGGTATGGTAGGCCAAGCGGAGGAGCTGGCTGCCGAGACCGGGGCCGACTGACCATCTGTCGCTGCCTGGCACCCCGGTCGGAGCGGCAAGCCGGAACCAGGATAGCCTTAGGGGAACGCTTCAGGAGGGGGAGGCCAACCGCCCGGTAAGCCACCCCTTGGGAATGGCCTCCATATCCCCCAGGTAGCGCCGATAGTCCAAGCCGATGCGGTCGGCCAGCTCCTGGGCGCGGCGCCCCATGCGGTCAGGAGCCGCTTGGGGAAGGGGTGGCCGCCCGGCAAAAGCCGCCACATTGGCCCGCCCCCGGGGCTGCAGACGGTAAACCGGCCGACCGAAGGCGTCGGACATGGCCTTAAGGGCGCCGTTCAGGCGCAGGCGATTGCTGCTCCACAGGTTGGCGGCCATCACGCCGCCCTCTTCTAGGCGCTGTTGGATCCCGCCGTAAAAGGCCCGCGCCAGCGTTCCGGCGGCTGGACCGCGGGCGTCAAAGACATCGGCGACCACGAGGTCCCAGGCCCCGGGGCTGTCGGGCCCCGGGTCGGCAATAAACGCCCCGGCTTCAGCCAGATGGATACGCAGGCGCGGATCATCCTCGGCCAGGGCAAAGAAATCCCGGGCCACGGAGACCACCCGGGGCCAGCTCTCCACCGCCTCCACCTGCGCCGCGGGAAAGTGATGTAGGAAGAAGTGGGCCAGGGCGCCGCCGCCCAGTCCGAGGAGGAGGATGCGTCGAGGCTCGGGGCGGAACAGCAGCGCCGCCGTCAGGATCCGCGTATAGGGCAGAACCAGCCAGTGTGGCTCCTGGGGGTCCAGGCTGCTCTGCTTGGAGACGCTGCCGAAGTGAAGGGTGCGCACCCCGGAGGGCTCTTGAACCACCTCGATCACGCCCTCGCTGTCGGCGTGGCGATAGAGGGTCCTGCGTGCCACCGGCTGTCCTCCTGTAAAATGCAAACCCCATTCTGGCACACTCCCTTGCCCCCGGCCCGGCCAGACGCAATGATGGGGGTTACCGCGCACGGATTGGCTCATGTACCGCGACGAAGCCCTGCGCCCCCTCAGCCGCCAGCACCACATCGCTTTGGTCTTTGCCAAGACCCTGCGCCAGTGGCGCCGGCGGGAGGCAAGTCCCGAGGAGCAACGGCGGTTGGCCGAGGCCGCCCACCACTTCTGAGAGGGGGAGATGATCCCCCACTCCCGGGCCGAGGAAGAGGTCCAGCTGGGTCGCTGGGACCGGCCAGGTACCGACCTCGTGGTCACCCGGGTCCTGCAGGAGCCTATCGTCATCCATCGGGTGGCCAAGCGCCTGGGGCGAGCCCTTCGGAAGGGAGCGATCACGACGACCTGGGAGGAGACCCTTCGCCTGAGCGATTGGGTCCACGCCCACTCCCCTTCGATGAGCGCACCTGGCTACCGGAGCTGGAGGTGGATATGAGCAGCGACCTTCTGGCCGAGGCCGCCGCCTCAATGGACCAGACCCTGGATCCCTTGGAAGTGGAAGCCGCCCTGCCACCCCGCCCCGAGCCTAGCGAGCAGCCCTAAGACCAACCGGGGACCGGCCATGAACGCCTGGCAAAGCGTGGCTATCAGCGAGATCGGCCAGCGCGGCACCAACGAGGACGACTTCCTCGAGGCCCCGGATCTGGGTCTGTGGGCGGTGGCCGACGGCATGGGCGGCCACGCTCACGGGGAGATAGCCAGCCGCACCGCCCTGTCGGCCCTCAAAAGCGCTATGCTCGAGGGCCAGGACTTGGCGGCGGCGGCAACCGCAGCCAACCGCACCACCTGGGAAGCCGCTCGGCAGCGGGGCTCGGATATGGGTACCACCTTGGTAGCTTTGCGCCTCCACGCCGACGCGGGCGAGGTGGCCTGGCTGGGGGACAGCCGGGCGTACCGCTGGGACGGCGCCACCCTGAGCCAGGTCACTAGCGACCATACCGTGGTCCAGGAATGGGTAGCCCAGGGCCGTATCCGACCGGAGGAGGCCCGCCATCATCCCTACGGCCATGTGCTGACCCGGGCCCTTGGTCTCGACCGGGACGAGCAAGCCGAAGCCGTATGGCTCCCCCTGGAAGGCGGAGAGCGCTTCCTGCTGTGCTCCGATGGGCTCACCGACACGCTTACGGACGCGGAAATTGCTAGGGTTCTGGGGCATAGCCCCGATGCTGACGCCCCTGGGGCCCTCTACCAGGCGGCAGCGGCCGCCGGCAACCCTCACCAGGACAACCTGACCGCCGTTGTGATCTACCCCGCCTAGCCCCGGCTCCACCACACGAGAGGCGAGCATGCCCCAGCTCACCGTCGACGCCCTCAATCCCCCCGGTACCAAGGCCTGGCGCCTGCAGACCGATCACTCCTGGCGCAAGGCCCGCTTCGCCGAGGCCCTTCAGGAGGGCGACTTCGTCACCCCTGACCCGGAGGAGGTGCGCCCGTGGCTGACGGGCCGGCTGACCAAGGACTGGCGGGGCCGCGTCACTTGGGAGGCGGCCCCCGGCCGCACCACCTTCGCCCCCGGCGAGATCAGTCTCCACGCCATCGCTCACCGCAGTCAGCCGGCTCCGGTCCCCGACCGGGAAGAGCTCCGGCAGGTCATCGCCGGCACCGACACCAGTGCCCGACGCACCCTGTGCCTGCACCTGAACGGGCGGTTCCTGCTGTGCCGGCCGGAAGAACCATCCCCAGCCGGCGATCCAGCCCTGGCCGCCTACGGCGACAGCCTATCCGGTAGCGCCTACCTGGGGCCGGAAGCCACCGAGGACGACCGCTACATCGCTGAGCAGTACCGCAATTTCCTGAGCGCTTGGTATCACCACCTGCGCACGGGCCGGGTCGGCATCTACGCGGGCGAGCCGCTCTGGGACTCCTCCGCGGCGGAGCTGGCCGAGCGCATCCGGGCGTGGGAGCCGGACGGCTAGTTTTCGGTTTTCAGTGGTAAGTTTTTAGCAAACGGCACCGCCAACGCCCGCCCCTTCCCCGCAAACAGGCGCTAACGCTTCAGGCCTGCTTTTCGGCGCGCGAGTCCTGCGGGGCTTCCTCGATGGCCATGCCGAGTTTGTCGAGCAGGGCGCGGTCGCTGCCCTCGTCGGGGTTGGGTGTGGTCAGCAGTTCGTCGCCGTAGAAGATGGAATTGGCCCCGGCCTGGAAGCAAAGGGCCTGCTCCGCCTCGGTCAGGGACAACCGCCCGGCGGCGAGGCGGATGTAGGAGCTGGGCAGGGCGATGCGCGCCGCGGCCACGGTACGGATAAACTCCAGGGGCTCCACCGGCTCGCTGCTGTCGCCCACCGGCGTTCCGGGCACCGGAACCAGATTGTTGATGGGGACGCTCTGGGGCTGGGGCGCCAGCGCAGCCAACTGGGCGATCAGACCGGCCCGGTCGGTCCGGCTCTCGCCCATGCCCACAATGCCGCCACAGCAGACATTGAGACCCGCTTCCTGGACCTTGCGCAGGGTGTCGAGCCGGTGATCATAGCCCCGCGTCCCGATCACCTGCTGGTAGTATTCCGGGGAGGTGTCCAGGTTGTGGTTGTAATAATCCAGGCCAGCCACGGCCAGGCGTTCCGCTTGGCCCTCGCCCAACATGCCCAGGGTGGCGCAGGTCTCCATGCCCATTTCCTTGACCGCCGCCACCATCTCGGCCACCTGATCCAGATCGCGATCCTTGGGACCGCGCCAAGCGGCGCTTAGGCAGAACCGGGTGGCACCGGCGTCCCGCGCCGCCCTGGCCTGCTCCAGAACCTGGTCGGTGGCCATCAAGCCCTCCCCCTGGACACCGGTTTGGTAGCGTGCTGCCTGGGCGCAGTAGCCGCAGTCCTCGGGGCAGCCCCCCGTTTTTACCGAAAGCAGGGAGCTCACCTGAACCGTGCCCGGCCGGAAGTGGCGGCGGTGAATTGTCTGGGCCTCATGGACAAGGTCCATGAAAGGCTTATCCAAAAGGGCCTGGACCTCGGCAGTGCTAAGAGACTGGGCCATGGTTACACCTCCGCCTGGGAAAGGGGTCGAACCTAGCCCTGACCCCGGATCGTGTCAATCACCGCCGCTCCGTTTCGCCGGTCCAAAAGATGGTGCGGCGGCGCGGAGCGCACACCGCCCGCGTAACCGGCCCAGTAAAGGCACGCCCGCGCGGGCGGTCCCGCCCGCCCCACCAAGGTATCGCCAACTTTCCGGGCAAAGGCGGCATCCGAGCCCACCGATTACCAGAAGCAGCCTCCTTGGCAATCGCCTTGGACCAATCCCCTCGCCGACCCTGCTTGCTCAGTAGGCCCAGGAAGGGTGGTGCCAAGCAACCCTTCGGCGGTACCGTAGGCTTCCAGCGCCACATGCGAGACGTTATGATCCCAGCATCGGAGCGGTATCCGCCGTCTGCAGCCATTATGCCTCGGGGGGCGTTTTTATGGCCCGTGCCTCTCAGTGGCCCATCCAGTCACGCTTCGCCGCTGGGGACCGGTGCTGCCAGGCGCCTCATTAGGGCGGCAGGAACTGTGAGATGGCAAATGCACCCAAGATCACACATCTCGAAGTGCGCCCTCGTAGCGAGGATACCCCAGTAATGACACCGTCCGCGCAGGGGCGTCTCCGGCCGGCAATCCCGCAGGGAGGAGTAACCTTGAGGATAACGAAGCTGTGGCGCACCGCGATTCTGGCATCCATCATGACGACCGCGGCCCTTGCCGCCTCGCCAGCTATGGCCAAAACCCTGGAATGGGGCGGCTGCGGCATTACCAAAAAGGCCTTCGTGTTCGCCTTGGCGGACGCCTTCGAAGAGCGTAATGGAACAAAGATCGAAATCCACGGCGGCGGTGCCACCCATGGCATCCGTGGCACGGAAAGCGGCGAGATCCATATGGGCGGCTCCTGCCGCCCGCGCATAGCCGGACATCCCAAGGAAGACGTGCGCATGGTGCAGGTGGCCTGGGATGCCCTGGTTGCTATCGTTCACCCTTCCAATCCGATTGATAACCTTTCAAGCCAGGAGCTGCGGCAAATCTTTCGCGGCAACATCACCAACTGGAAGGAGGTGGGCGGTCCGGACAAGTTCATTGTGGTCGGTTATCGCTCCGCCCCGCTTTCGGGAGTGGGCTACTCCTTTAGGGAGCTGGGCTTCCGGGAGAAGACGGGTCCGGGGGACTTTACCGCCGGGGTGGCCCGCAAGTCCTCGGGCCCGCTGGAGATGGCAGTCGAGCACTTGCCCAATGCGTTTGCCATTACTGGTGTCTCCAGTGCCCGTAAAAGGGACATCAAGATCATTGGCATCGATGGCATCGAGCCCAGCCCGGAGAACATCGCCTCGGGCGATTACCCCTACTACCGTCCCCTTTATCTAACCACGCCCAAGGATCCCGACCCCGCCGTGAAGCAGTTCGTGGAGTTTGCCCTGTCCGACGAAGGCCAGCGGATCATCCAGGAGCAAAAGACCGTGAACCTCGAGATGGGGTCCACATTGGACAACCCCTGGGGTGACGACACCTTCGAGCGGGAATGAACCGGGGGTAGTTTCCCGGCGCCCCCAAGCGCGCAAAAGGACCCTCATGGGTAACCGGCTATCACGGATCTATACCCGTACCGGCGACCAAGGCGATACCGATCTCGGGGACGGCTCGCGGGTGGCCAAGGACCATCCGCGGGTCATCGCCTATGGCGAGGTAGACGAGCTCAATAGCCACGTCGGCCTGATCGCCGCGGAGGACCTCCCCGACGAGATTTCCGAGCTGCTGAGCGACATCCAGCACGATCTCTTTGACCTCGGCGCGGAGCTGGTGGTACCCGGCCATCACGCCCTGGACGCGGCCAAAGTGGAGACCTTGGAAGCGACCATGGACCGTTTCAATCAGGAGCTCGGCCCCCTTCAAGAATTCATCCTACCCGGTGGCGGCCGCGCCGGAGCCCAGGCCCACCTGGCCCGGACCGTTTGCCGTCGAGCCGAACGGGCGGTCTACGTGCTGTCCCATGAGGACAAGGTCTCGGCGGTCACCTTGCGCTACCTCAACCGGCTGTCCGATCTCTTGTTCGTGCTGGCGCGGGTCATCAACCACCGCACGGGGGAACCCGAGGTCCTGTGGGATCGGCACCGCCGTCAGCAATAGCTCGCGGCCGGGCTTTCCATCATATCGGACCTGTGGCCCCCTTTTTCCACCGCGCCCTGTTCGGCATGATTGATTCGGTGGGTTGCCGACCGCCCGGGTGGCGGCGCGCGACTTCCAGCGGACAAGCCGGGATACCCTCAGGGGGTCCCTTGATGAACCCTATCCGGCTGCGGCTCCTATCCGGGGACACCGGACCAGCCGACGGACTTAGGAATCAGCTCGCCCGGTTGGGCTGGCGTTTCCGGCAACTCCAAGGCGAAGAGGGCAACGCCACCGAGTAGGGGCTCGCTCCACCCGCTTCCGAAACCGCTCCCCCATCGCCACAGCCGGCTGTGCTCGAATCCGTCCTGTGGCAAATGGCCGCGCCCGTTGCGGCCTGCGCCCGGGACGGACCCCTGTCACTGGTCAACCCCCCTGCCCGGGAGCTTTTCCCAGAGGCCACCGAAGGCTCCCCTTCCACCCGTTGGTCTCAAGGGCTAACCCTCCTCCGGGAGGGCGACGGCACCCCCTTATCCCCCGAGGAGCTCCCCCTCATTCAGGCATTGAACGAAGGGCCTACAGAGGTTCGCGGGCTAGCGGCCCGGGATCCCTCCGGGGCCCTAGGTGCCCTGACGTGAAGGGCCCAACCCGTCACCGGCACCGACGGCGCGTGCCGCAGTGCGGTGATGATCACGCGCGACCATACCGAGCACCGACAGTCGGAGCGTCGCCTCCGTCGCCAGCGCAACCACTACGCCGCTATGAGCGAGATCAACCAGTTCGTTATCCTTCAGGAGCCGGATCCGGACTCGGTCTTCGCGGCGGTATACGAGATCGCGGTGACCTATGGCGGCCTGGCCTGGCTTGGCCTGGGTGGCTATACCCGATGGCCAGGGCTGGGTCCATCCCGTGGCCGCCTCCGGAGACGCCAGCGCCTACCTCGCTCACTTGGCCATTGCCACCGATCCCCGGCAGCCGGAAAGCCGTGGCCCCACCGGCATCGCCATGTACGAGGACCGGCAATTGGTGGAGCCCGATAGCATTACCGATCCGGCCATGTGCCCGTTGCATGCCGCGGCAGAGGCGGCCGGTTTGCGCTCCTTGGCAGCTTTCCGCTTCCACCGTGGCGGCAAGGTGGAGGCCAGTCTCAACGTCTACGCCGATGAGTCCCATTTTGTCAGCGTGGACCTCATCCATTTGCTGGACGAGATGGTCCTAGACATTTCCTTAGCCCTGGACCACCACGACCGCATGGCCGAGCACCGCCGCCTGATTGAAATCGTCGAGGCCACACCGGAGGTGGTAGGTATGGCCGATTCTGCCGGTAACCTCCTCTACCCCAACCCGGCGGCCATGGTACCTCTGAGCCTCAGGCGCACCGAGGGCAATATCGCTAAAAGCCATCCTCCGAATCATGGGATCTTCTCCGGAAAGAGACCTTCCCGATGGCCTTGGAATACGGGATGTGGCGCGGCGAGACCGAGCTCCTGAGGGTCGATGGCGCCCCTCTCCCCTTTTCCCAGACCATAATTGCCCACCGCGACTCCAGCGGTGAGCTGACTCACTTCTCCGCCATCGCTCGCGATATCAGCGAACAGAAGTAGACCCAATCCGAAATCCGCCGTTTGGCCTACCGGGACAACGTAACCTGAAGATCGACCGCTCCCTGATCACGGAAACCGACAGCGACCACAGCTCATCGGTCATTGTGGAGGCGGTCCTGGCCATGGCCACCGCCTGGCCTTGGCCATGGTCGCCGAAGGGGTGGAAACCCGGGGCCAGGCCTCGTTCCTCCCCAGCAGGGCGGCACGGCAGGCCAAGGGTTCCTGTGGCCTCCGGCTCTGCCGGCCGCCGAACTTGCCGACCACCCGCCGCCAACCCCTGACTCCTTACAAGGCACTAGAATAGGGTGCGTCACCAAGCTCCCTCGCCACCACCACCGGGAAAAGGCATTCAACCCGCCCGCTCCCTGTCCGCTGTCCTCGGCAGCACCGCCATTCTATTGGGCGGTTGTATCTCGGCACCCCAAAGCCCTCGCCTTGAAGGCACAGGGTGCCCTATTCCAACCCATTCCCATGCCGGGGAGCGGGTCGGCGCCTGCCACTTCAACGGCAACGTCGGAACGGCTGTCGCCTTTAGCGGGCCCCTCCCCGATGGCTCCTATGGGACCACGGTTTAAATGACAGGCTCGGGCCGATTTACCACCGAGCTGACCCTACAGCGGGGCTTCGACCGCTTCTCGGGCCGGTCCCGGCCGGGGGGGTCCTGCCGCCACCGGCCTGGACGAAACAGGGAGGCCGGATGCCGCGCTGTGGGGGCATTCCGAGGACGGCCCCGGGCTAGCGTTGGTGCGCAATGGCACCATGTTGACACCCAACCCCTAGCCGGGGCGGCTGGGGACGGTGCCTCACCGATGATCAAGGGCTTGAGCCTTGGGCTTGCTCGAGCCGAAGGCGCCAGGCCTGAAGCCCCGGAACAACCCAGTCGGGTCGGGTATCCGGGCGCAGGGCCAGTTTCTCCAGAGCCCAGCGCTGGCAGCCCTCGGGTAGCTGAGGGAAGTGTTCCCGGTGACCGCAGGCGAGGGCCACCCAGCCCGCCAGCTCCGTGCCCGGTTGCTTCTTCCCGCTCTCCATTCGCGCCCCCAGCCAGTCGGCGGCATTGCCGGCCACGCGGGCCAAACGCCGGCCCCGTTGCGGGTGGGGACGGCGCTGCTGGAGGATCGCACCAACTGCCAGGACCCGAAACAGGTCTCCGGGCAGATCGGCCGACCCTAGACTGCCGTCGCGGCGATCGTGGTAGAGGCGACCCTTTTGCCACATGGCCTCAATGACATAGTCCAGGGCGTCCTCGGCGTAGTCGCGCAACTCGGGGCGGTCCAGCCGCTCCGCAGCGCGCAGCAGAGCCCGGGCCGCCTCAGCGTTGGCCCCGGCCAGCTTGACCCTTTCCACCGGCGGGGCCGGCCGATCCAGGCGCTTGCTCGCCGGGCGCTCATAATAGGAAACGTCGGCAATCCGGCCCCGCCAGAATCCGCCTGCCGGATCCCATAAGGCATCGCGCAGGAAGAACCAGCCCGAGTGGGCCGCCAACCGGGGCTGCCCCGGGTAGCCCGCCAGCCAGGCGGTCAGCCACGCATTGGGCTCCAAAAGCTTGGCGGTCTCCACGTGGGCGTCCGGCCGGTGGGGATCCACGTAATAGAAAAAACCACCCTCCAGGCGATCCAGCAGCCGGTTGGCGTCGACACGGGCCGCCTCAGAGCGCCGGTCCGGCCACAATCCCTCCGCCTCCAGCCACAGCCAAGTGCGCGCTTGGGGCCGTTTCAAGCCCGCTCCGGTTTCGAAACGGCCGACCAGGGTACTCTGACCCGGGTCGTAGAGCCGTTCCAAATGCGCCAGGAAGGCGTCGCGGAAGGCCCGGAAGGCAGGGGCGTCAAGTGCTTCAGGCCGTAGGGTTCGCCCGGAAGGGGACCGCTCGCGAGAGTCACCGGGGCTCTGCAGCAGGGCGATGAGGTCGTCGGGGGAAAGGATGCCGGTAAAGGTGCGCAGGACAGACCCACCGGGTTCCAGGACGACATTGAACGGCAGGCCGCGCCCACCGAAGCGCTGGACCAGGTCGGGGCGGGCGTCCCAATTAATGCGTACCGGCACCGTATGGTGCCGCAGCGCCTTGCGCACCCGGGGCGCTTGCAAGGTCTCACGCTCGTAGCGGTGACACCAGCTGCACCAGTCGGCATCGAAGTAGACGAACAGGGGCTTGTCCGACTTCCGGGCTTCCCCCCGGGCGGTTTCCAGGTTAGGGCGCCACAGCCCGCCCTCGGCGGCCCCTGTCGGGCCAACCGGACCCAAAAAGAGCAGAACTAGGAGAAAGCCGCAGACAGCGGGCACCGACATGGCATGAGCTCGAGCTCGGGCCGTTTCCCCTTTGGACCAGCGCACCGGTTCCGCTACGCCTCTGGCTCCACGGGGCTGCGGAAGTCGTCGGGCTTGACCGCGAGTACCGAGGCCCGGGTTCGCTTGAGCACCTCCTCAGCGGTATTGCCGATGAACAGGCCGGCCAGGCCGGAGCGCCCCTGGGTGCCCATGACCACCACGTCGGCCTGCTGCTCCTCGGCAGTGGCCAGGATGACCTCTGCGGGCTCACCCTTGTGAACGTGGCCGATCCATTCATCGGCCCCACCGCCATAGGTCGCCATCACGGTTTGGAGGTGATAGCGATGGCTGTCCTCGATGCCGCGCTCAAGGGCGTCCACTTCGGTCTCGCTTAGCCGTGCCCGGCTTCCGCGCAGGATGGACTCGCCTACCACCTGCCAGGCGTGGACCAGATGCAGCTCGGCTCCCTCCCACGCCGCCAACGCCCTGGCCAGCTCCAGGATCTTGCGGTTGAGGGGGTCGTTGTCCGGCTCCTCGGGGTCCGGATCCACGGCGGCCAAAATGCGCCTTGGGGGGGTGCCGAAATCGCTCTTGATGACCCAGATGGGCACCGGACACTTGCGCATGAGGTGCATGTCGGTGCTCACCAGCCCCTCGGCGGGCCCGGCCGGCGCCCCCTTGATCAGGATATCGTGAGCCTCGCGCATAACCTGTCTGGTGAGGGCGACAAAGGCCTTGCCGAACACCACGGTCACCTCGGCCGCCACTCCCTGGTCCCGGGCCTGCGCCGCCAAGTCCTCCAGCTCCGCCTGACGGGCATCGCGGATAGCCACGGACAACCGCTCCACCGACCACCCGGGAAGCAGCTCGCCCATAACACCAGGAACGGGATCGAGGACATCAATCAGGGTCAGCCGCGCGCCGTTGCGCTGAGCCAGCCCCACGGCCCGGTCCAAGGCCGGATCCAGCCGGGAAGTGGCGCTGGCGTAGAACAGGATGCGCTTGAACCGTTGCATGACAGGCCCCTTTATCAGAAAAGGAGAAAGCGATCCCGGCGCCGCTTAGGCATTGCCCCCCAGACGGTGGGCCGTGCGGGCGAGGACGGCACCGGAGGCTTGCTGAAGCAGGCCCTCCAGCGCGGCCGTTACCGCCTCGAGGCGATTGGCCTCCGCCTGCTGGCTTGCGGCGAAACGCTGGCGCAGGACCACCCGACCTCGGCTTTGGTCCCAAAGGACGGCGATCAGGGTCATCCGGACCGTGGGGGGAGCCTGCGAGCCTTGGGGATATTCCGCCTGGAAATCCCGCACCGCGGTGACCAGCCGGTAACGTGCCGGGGCGCCGCTCGAGGCCCAGGCAGCCGCCCCCAGGCGGTTTTCCACGCTAGTTATGAGGAAATCCCGGACCAGCTGCGGCAGGGGCGCCGCCCAGCGGGCACCGGCGAAGTGGTCCAGGCGCCGCCCCCCGCGCATAACAGCGATGCGGTCGGAAGCCAGACCGGCCGGCACCACGGGACTGGCCACCTCGATGCGGCCAGGCACTGTGGTGGCTTCCTCGAGGCCGATCGGGGTCAGAACATAGCGCTCGGGCGGAGCCTCCGCCTCGGGGAGGGAAACGCAGGCACTGAGAAACAAGGCGGACAGCAGCCCAAGCGTAGGAGCGTACCCGATCATTGGGGGACCTCCAGGCCGCCCTTTTCCGGCGGAACCACCAGCTGCGAGGGATTATTACGCAGCTGCCGGGCCAAGGCTTTAATCTCGGCCAGGGTGCTGCGGCCATCGCGCAGGAATAGGCGAATCTCTTCCAGGCCCTCCCCGGCGAAGCGGTCGATCTGGTCCGCGTTGCTGCGGGTCAGGCGGTCCAGCCGAGTACTGAGGGAGCGCACCCGGGTCAGGGCCGCCTCCACATCCGGGATTAGCTCCCGCCCCTCGGACAGGGTCGTCCTGGCTTGGCCGGCAGTGCGACCCACTTCCTCCAAGCTGCCTTCCGCCTTCGCGACTAGGCCGCCCGCCCGCTCGGCCAACCGGTTGAGGCGGCCGGACAGCTTGCGGGCATTGGCCAGGGTCCGGCCGATCTCGGCCAGGTTGTCTTCGGACAGAACCCGCTCGAGGCGTTCGGCGATGCGCGTTACCCGCTCGGCAGTCTCGGGGAGGTCCTCGATCAGCCGGTCCAGCTGGGAAGACCGGGCCTCAAGCACCGGGTAGGGCCGGTCCTCGGGCTTGGGCGGGGGTGGCCCGGCGGCCTCGGTGGTGAGCTCGATGTAGGACAGACCTGTAATGCCCTGGGGCTTGATTTGCGCCACGGTGTCCTCGGTTACGGGCGTAATGGGCTCAACAGCGACATCGACTGCCACGACATCGGGCTTCTGCGGAGACACGCGCACCTCGAGGACCCGGCCCACCTCAACACCCCGATAACGCACGCGACCGCCCTGGCTGAGACCGCCGACGCCCCCTTCGAACGGGACGGTATACCGATCCCGGTCGCTGGTCCGATAAGTACCGGCCTGCCAGACCGCGAACCCTGCAAACGCGGCCATCAACAGGACCACCACCAGCCCTACCGTCAGGTAGCGGACATCCCGTTCCATGCCTCATCCTTGCCGAGTATGGCCCGCATGCGCGGCCCGTGAAAGTATTCCCGGGACCAGGGGTGACCGCTTGCCAACATTTCTGACAGGGTCCCGGATCGGATGCGTTTATCCACAATCACGGCGAGTCGTTGGCAGATATGAACCAGGGTATAGAGGTCATGGGAGACGATTACGACCGTGAGATTCAAGACCTCCCGGAGGTATTGGATCAGCTCGTCAAAGGCGGCCGCCCCGATGGGATCCAAGCCCGCTGTGGGCTCGTCCAGGAAAACCACCTCCGGCTCCATGGCCAAGGCCCGGGCCAGCCCCGCCCGCTTGACCATGCCGCCGGAGAGTTCGGCCGGGAACTGGTCGGCGGTATGGGCCGGTAAGCCGGCCATGTGGAGCTTGAACCCCGCCAGCTCCCGGCGGATGGACCGGGGAACACCCAGATGCTCACGCATGGGCAGCTCGACGTTCTCCCCCACGGTCAGCCCCGAGAACAAGGCCCCTCCCTGGAAAAGCATGCCCCAGTGGCGCTGATAGCGCATGCGCTTACGGTGGGGGAGCTTCAGGATATCGCGGCCCTGGTACAGGATCTGGCCCGCCTGGGGCCGATTGAGCCCCAGTATGCTGCGCACGAGCACCGTCTTGCCGCTTCCGGAGCCCCCGATAAGCCCCAGGATCTCGCCTTTGAGGATGTTCAGGTCGAGCTCGTCGTGAACCACCCGATCATGGAAGCGGTTCGCCAAGCCCTGGACCTGGATTAGCGGCTCACCGGTAGCAACATGGGGCATCGGCGGAGCCGTCCTATATGCCCAGGGTGGTGAAAAGGATGGAGAAAACGGCATCGGCAGTGATCACCAGGAAGATGGACTGGACCACTGCCACGGTGGTTGAGCGCCCCACGCTTTCGGCGGATCCGCCGACGTGCATGCCCCAAAAGGTACCCACTGTACCGATCAGGAAGGCGAAAACCGGGGCCTTCATCAGCCCCACCCAGAAGGTCCACGGGGTCAGCGCCGACTCCACCTGGTCCAGGTAGGAAAGCGGGGAGAGCCCCATGAGCATATAGGCCGACAGCGCCCCCCCTACCAGCCCCGCCAGATCAGCCAGGACCGTGAGCAACGGCACCATAATCACCAGCGCCATGACCCGAGGCAGAACCAGGACCTCGAACGGGTCCATGCCCATGGTTTCCATGGCATCGGTCTCTTCGTGGAGCTTCATGGAGCCGATCTCCGCCGCAAAAGCCGAGCCCGACCGGCCCGCCACCAGAATGGCGGTGAGCAGCACACCCATCTCCCGCAGCAGAGAAACCACCGTCAGGTTGACGGTGAAGATCTCGGCACCGAAACGGGTTAGCTGGGTCGCCCCCTGATAGGCCAACACAATGCTGATCAGAAAGGCCAGCAGCGCCACCACGGGGATGGCGTTCACCCCGGCCCGGTGCATGTTAGCCACAACCGCGCCGAAGCGCAGCCGGGTGGGAATGACCAGGCACAGCACCAGGGTTGCCAACAGCCGGAGCAGGAAGACGGTTGCCTTACCGGTGTGCCGGAGGCCATAGACGGTCCAGGCCCCCACCTTTTCGATACCGTCAAGCAGAGTCTCCCGCCCGGGGCGGGGAGACTCGACCAGGTCGGGGAGGTCGGCCACCACCTTGTCAAAAAGCCGGCTATGGACCGCCTTGAAACCGGTCACTTCGACTTCGAAGCCAGCTTGCTCCAGATTTCGGACCCCATCCTGCAGCAGCCAAGCCCCCGAGGTATCGAGCTGCTCCAGGCTGCCGCACCGAATAAGGACAAAGGGGAAGCCCTTCGCCTCTTCAGTCACCTGTGAAAGGCGTTCCTTGAGGGCGGCCCCGTTCTCGATCACCCAGTCACCGAAAACCCGGATTACCAGCTGGCCGGCTTGCCTTTCCAGACTCAAAAACTGTTCCGAGGGCATATCCCCGCTTTCCGACCTACCCCTGGTTTCCCCAGCCTAGCCCAAAGCAGGAATTGGGGTAAGGATGACAGTCATTCAAATCCCCCAGGGCAGGTGTACCAGTCCGGCCAGGGGCACCAGCATGGCCCCAGAGTGGGGGATGCCCCCAATCGGGCCCGGCCACCGAATCCGCCAACGGAATTGGTCAGGAGCCGCCACCTAGACGCGGGTCAATTAGTGGCTTACTTTTGGCAAGATACATCTCTTTTGGGGGTCAACCATCATGCATCCAACCACTGCGGATAACCTCGGCAAGCTTGTCCTGAGAGTGGTCCTGTCCGTCCTGATTCTGCTCCACGGCATTGCCAAGATCCCCGAGGGCGCCGGCGGCATCGTCGGCCTCACCGAGAGCGCCGGTCTACCCGGATTCATTGGTTATGGGGTCTTCATCGGCGAAATCCTCGCCCCAATCATGCTCCTGCTGGGCTGGCACGCCCGTATCGGTGCGGCGCTGATCGCCATCAACATGCTTTTCGCCATCGGCCTGATGCACCCCGACGAGATCCTGATGCTCAACCAGCACGGCGGCTGGCAGATCGAGCTCCAGGGCATGTATCTACTCACCGCCCTGGCCCTGGTTTTCACCGGTCCCGGCAAGTTGAGCATCAACCAGCGTTGAGGCTCTGTTCGCCGTAGCTGAAAAGGCCCTCCGCAACCGCCGGAGGGCCTTTTCCTTGTTCGGCTGCCTAGGCAGGGATAGGGGCTTACCGTCTCGTTCAGCCCGGGGAGCCGAATGGCCAGAGCCCCGAGCCAGCCGGCACCGCCTTTCGGCCCTTCTCGTTCCTGCCCAGACCGCAATGCCCGTTGTTACCGGACCGCTTGATGGCTCCCATGGGAACGGCGGTTACGGTAAACCAGCTATTCAACGAGTTCTTCGTGGGTAAAGAGATGGACCGGGCCTCGCTGGCAGGCTTCGGCTGGCCATGGTTAAGGCCTGTTCTTTGCGACCCGGGGCTTTGGCCGAGGGCCTTCTGTAATGCTTCCTAGCGGCAATCCGGTCCGGTAAAAAAGGCCCCAGGCGAATTCGCCTGGGGCCTTGATTATTGGTGGGCCCGCCCGGACTTGAACCGGGGACCAAGGGATTATGAGTCCCCTGCTCTAACCAACTGAGCTACGGGCCCGTGGAAGCAAAAATTTACCCCAGGGCCGGGGGCGCCGGGAACGGCGGCAACGGCGCTGGGGTAACTCGCCGGCCGGCAGGACGCTCAGCCGGCGCTGCTGCTCTCGCTGTCCACCTCCATGAAGCTCGAAAGCCGCTTGGAGCGGGAGGGGTGGCGTAGCTTGCGCAGGGCCTTGGCCTCGATCTGGCGGATGCGCTCGCGGGTGACGTCGAACTGCTTGCCCACCTCCTCCAGGGTGTGGTCGGTGGACATGCCGATGCCGAAGCGCATGCGCAGGACCTTTTCTTCCCGCGGCGTGAGCTCTTGGAGGACCTCGTCGGTGCACTCGGTAAGGCTGGCCTTGATGGCCGAATCCACCGGGGCCTCGGTGTTCTTGTCCTCGATGAAGTCGCCCAGGGCGCTGTCCTCGTCGTCGCCGATGGGCGTCTCCATGGACAACGGCTCCTTGGCGATCTTGAGGATCTTGCGCACCTTCTCCTCGGGCATCTCCATCTCTTCCGCGAGCTCCTCGGGGGTGGGCTCCCGGCCCATCCGCTGCAGCATCTGCCGGCTGGTGCGGTTGAGCTTATTGATGGTCTCGATCATGTGCACCGGGATGCGGATGGTGCGCGCCTGATCGGCGATGGCCCGGGTAATGGCCTGGCGGATCCACCACGTGGCGTAGGTGGAGAATTTGTAGCCGCGCCGGTACTCGAACTTGTCCACCGCCTTCATCAGACCGATGTTGCCCTCCTGGATCAGGTCCAGGAACTGCAGGCCGCGGTTGGTGTACTTCTTGGCGATGGAGATCACCAACCGCAGGTTGGCCTCGGCCATCTCGGTCTTGGCACGACGGGCCTTGGCCTCGCCGGTGGTGATCAGCCGGTGCAGGTCCTTGACCTCGCGCACGGGCAGGCCGGACTGCTCCTCGATGCGCTGGAGCCTCTCCTGGTGGTCGTGGACCCGCTCACGCACCGCCTTGAGGCCGGTGGCCTTGCCGTGGTCCCGGCTCACCAGCTCGTCGATCCACTCGGGATGGCCCTCCCAGCCGTGGAACTCGCGCAGGAACTCCTTGCGATCCAGCCCGGCTTCGCGCACGCACAGCTCCATGATGGCGCGCTCGGACCGGCGGAGCTCGTTTACCTGCTCCTGCGCCCGGTCGACGAGGTCGTCGATGAGCCGGGGATTGAACTTGACCCGCTGGAACTCGCCGGCGAGCTCGTCGCGCTTGGCGTGGTAGGCCTCGGCGTGCAGGCCCTCGGCCTGGCGGGCCTCCTGGGCCTCGGTGTAGAGCTGGCGGCAGCGGTCGAAAAATTCGCCGGCCTGGCGCTCAAGCTCCTCCTTGGAGACCTCCTTGGCTTCCTGCTCGTCGGCCTCCTCAACCTCGCCTTCGTCCTCGAGCTGTTCCACGGCGGCATCGAGGGCGGCGTCCTCCTGCTCGAGATCGCCCGCTTTGGCCTCCTGCTGCTCCTCGTCCTCGAAGGCCTGGATGATCTCGTCCAGGCGGCGATGGACCTCGGCCCACTCATCGGCCAGGGTCAGCACCTCGTCGAAGGTGGAGGGCAGGCTGCACAGGGCGCGGATGACCTGGTTGCGGCCCTCCTCGATGCGCTTGGCGATCTCGATCTCGCCCTCACGCGTCAGCAGCGGCACGCTGCCCATCTCCCGCATGTACATGCGGACCGGGTCGGAAGTCTGCCCCAGATCGGCCTCGACGCTGGCCACGGCCTCCTCGGCATCGTCGTCGGAGCCACCGGCGGCACCGATGAGCATCTCGTTCTGGGGGGCTTCATCGAGGACCTCAATGCCCATGTCACCAATCATGGAGATAATCGACTCCACCTGCTCGGCCTCGAGGACGTCCTCGGGGAGATGGTCGTTGATCTCCTTGTAGGTGAGGTAGCCGCGCTCCTTCCCCAGCGCGATTAGGCGCTTTAGCTCCGAGCGCTGCTCGGCCTGGTTACTCATGCGGCAATCCCTCCTGGCTGGACCTATGCGTTCGGGTCGGTATTCCAAAAACACGCCGCGGGTCGGGACCGGCGGCAATACTCAATGCCTTCCAGGGCTCGCCCTCAGGGGGTGCCCCGTCGTTCAAGCGCTTGCTCCTGGCGCTTGAGATCCTGAAATTCGCGCGCCTGATCGGCGCTCCACGCGGCCACCCGCGCCTCTTCCTCCAACGCGTCTAGGCGGGCCTTGATGGCATGCACCTGGAGCTTGCGCAAACACCCCTGGAGCTCGATGCGGCGCCCTTCCGGGGGAACCCCGGGATCATGGCCGGCGAGGTCGGCGACACCCTCGCCGTAGGGGACCTCACGCAGATGCTCGATCAGCGCCCCCAGGCTCATGTCCGGGTGGGCGTGGACCGTCTCTGCCACGGAGAGCAGCAGATTGATGCCCGCAGAGCGGTGGCGCCCCAGATCCTCGGCAGCCGCCATGACGTCCGCCGCCAGCTCGTGGGGCTCGCTCAACAGCAGCAGCAGGGCCTGGCGCGTTACTGGCTGACGCCACAGGAAATCGGCCGAGCGCCGGACCTGCTCCGCGGACTCGGGGCCCCCGGAGTCACGCTCCCGGCCCTTGCTGCGCTCCAGGTGGCGGTGGACCTGATTCTGGCCCAGCTTGGCGATGCCATCCAGGCGCTGGACCAGAAAATCCCGGAGCTTGCTGTCCCGGATGCGGCCGTAAAGGGGGCCCGCCAGCTCCAATAGGCGGTCACGGCCCTCCGGCGCGCTCAAATTAACCCGCTCCTTGAGCCCCTGGATGAGGAACTCGAACAGCGGCACCGCCTGATCGGACCGGGCCCGGAAGCTCTCGGCCCCCTCGGCCCGTACCAGGGAGTCGGGATCCTCGCCCTCCGGCAGAAACAAAAAGCGCAGGCTGCGGCCGCGTCCCGCCTCCGGAAGAGCCGTCTCCAGGCTACGCCAGGCTGCCTCCCGGCCGGCGCTGTCGCCGTCGAAGGCCAGCACCACCTCGGGCACCGTCCGCAGCAGCAGCTTGAGCTGATCGGCGGTCAGCGCCGTGCCCAGGGGCGCCACGGCGTTACCGACCCCGGCCTGGGCCAGGGCGATAACGTCCATGTAGCCCTCCACCACCAGGGCGCTCTCCTGTTGGCGCAGGACCTGGCGCGCTTCAAACAGCCCATAGAGCTCGCGCCCCTTGTGGAAAAGCGGGCCTTCGGGCGAGTTCATGTATTTGGGCTCGCCGTCCCCCATGACACGACCGCCGAAGGCGATAACCCGCCCCCGGCGGTCGCGAATGGGGAACATGAGCCGATCCCGGAAACGGTCGTAGACCGACCCATTGCGGCTGATGGTCAGGCCCAGCTCCTCCAGGGCCTTGCGGCTCGGCTGGCCGGTGCCTAGCGCCTCCAACAGATTGCGCCACCCGGCCGGGGCAAAGCCCAACCGGAACCGTCCGGCTGTCTCGCCGTCGATGCCCCGGTCGCGCAGATAACTGTGGACCGCACCTGCCTCGGGATGGTTCCGCAGCTGGTATTCGAAAAACCGGGCCGCCTTTTCGTTGGCCGCGGCCAGGGTGGCCTGGTCCAAGCCGCTGCCCGCCTCGGCCTTTTCCGTTTCCTCGCGCGGGGCGCCGGCTTCCTCCGGCACCTCCAGGCCGTAGCGGCCGGCCAGCTCGCGCACTGCCTCGGGGAAGCGCAGGTGCTCGTACTCCATCAGGAAGCCGATGGCGTTGCCGCCGGCACCGCAGCCGAAGCAGTGGAAGATCTGGCGTTCTGGGTTGACGTTGAAGGAGGCGGTCCGCTCCTCATGGAAGGGGCAGCGGGCCTTGAAGTTGCTGCCCTGCTTTTTGAGGGGGACATACTCGTCGATCACCTCGACGATGTCCGCCCGCCCCAGCAGGTCATCGATGAAGAACTGCGGGATACGGCCCATGGGCCCCTCGTCTCGCCCGGCTCAGGAAGCGTTCTGGCCGCCGGTGAATTCCACCTCGGTCACCCCTGCACCGCCGGCCTCCGGGCGGGCATGGCCGTAACGGGCTACCCGGGGTTCGGCGGCGAGGGCCTGATGCACGGCCTCCGACAGCACGCCGGTGCCCTTGCCGTGGAGCACGGTCGCCTGCCTCAAGCCGGCCCTGTAGGCATTGTCCAGGAAGTGCTGGAACGCGGCCAGGGCCTCTTCCCGGCGCATGCCGCGCAGATCGATCTCGGTGGTGGCCGGGGTGGCCGGGGCCCGCTGGACGGCACCGGCCGACTCGGCCTGGGTCGCCGGCTCGGCGCGTTGGGTTCGCTGGAAATTGGCCAACTCGCCGCGCACCCGCTTGCCCGCCAGATCCATCTCGATTTCATCGCGCTCGCTATCGACGGCCACCACTTCGCCCGCCTTGCGAAAAGGCGCCAAACGGCCCTTGTCGCCCACCTGTACCTCTTGGTCGGCTTTGACAGCGGCCCCGGTTCCCTGTTCCGCCGGGGCCGACTCCCCGGTCCCCCGGAAGCGCTTGTCCAGTTCACGCAGGGCGGCATCGGCCTCGGCGGTGTTGCCAGTCTCCTTGAGACGCCGGATAACGGCCCGGACCTCCTCTCGGGCCTCCTCCAGGGTCTCGGCCCAGGCGGCCGACGCCTCGCCATAGGCCTGGTGGCGCTCGGCTTCCAACTGGGCGCGCAGCTCCGCGGCCTCCCGGTCAGCGGCCTCGGCCCGCTCCCGGGCCTCGGCGGCACCGGCCCGGTCACTGTCCGCCTCGGCCAGCAGCCGGTCGCGCTCGTTGAGCAAGCGCTCAACCTCCAGGGCTTCTTCGCCCAGAGCCTCGCGGGCCGATTCAATCAAGTCTTCCGGCAGCCCCAGACGAGCGGCGATCTCCAGGG
The DNA here is from genome assembly GCF_036628635.1 of Thiohalorhabdus sp. GTDB lineage: Bacteria > Pseudomonadota > Gammaproteobacteria > Thiohalorhabdales > Thiohalorhabdaceae > Thiohalorhabdus. Next base: position 96,281 of record NZ_JAZKRM010000005.1, read on the forward strand.
CCTGGGAGCGCCCAGCCTGGGCCCATTCCAGCCGGTAGGTGGGCTCCAGGCGCTCGACGTCGAAGGCCAGGGCGGCATTGACCACCCCGTCGTGGGCCACGGCGTAGTGCTTGAGCCGGTCGAGGTGGGTGGAGACCAGCGCCACCGCGCCCGATTGGCGCAGCCGTTCCAGCACCGCGATGCCGAGCGCCGAGCCCTCGTTGGGATTGGTCCCCGAACCCAGCTCGTCGATCAGCACCAGGCGCCGGTCATCGACGCCTGCCAGCACCCCCTTGAGACGCACCAGCTGGGCGGAGAAGGTGGACAGATCCGCCTGCAGGCTCTGCTGGTCGCCGATCACCGCCCATACATCGTCGAACCAGCCCACCGTACCGGACCCCGCCACCGGCAGACCGCAATAGGCCATCCAGTGGGCCAGGCCCACGGTCTTGAGCAGGACCGTTTTGCCGCCTGTATTGGGCCCTGAGATTACCAGGCAGCGCGCGTCGCCCCCTAGGCTCAGATCGCCAGGCACCACCTGATCGGGCCCGTGATCCAGAACCAGGAGGGGATGAGCCGCCCCCTCCAGGGCGAAGGCCGGACCTTCGCCCAGCTCCGGCACCGAACCGCCCAGGTCCCCGCGCAGTGCCTCACCGGCCCGCAGCAGGTCCAGAAGCCCTAAGAAATCGGCGGCCTCGATCAGGTCCTGGCGGGCCCGCGCCACCGCCTTGGTGGCCTGGACCCGGACTCTATGCTCGGCGCGCTGGGCCTCCGCCTCGGCCCGCTCCAGGCCGTTGTTCAGGTGGACCGCCTCCAGCGGCTCCATGAACACCGTCTCGCCGCTGCCCGAGGCGGCGTGCACCACACCTTTTACATGCCCCTGGCTTTCGGCCTTGACCGCCAGCACGTAGCGGCCCTGGCGGAGGGTGATGCGGCTGTCCCGCAGGTGCGGCCGCAGGCCCCGGCTGTTGGCACGCTCCTCCAGATGGCTGCGCACCCGCTCGCGGGCGCGGCGCACCTCGGCCCGGGCACCAGCCAGTTCGTCGCTGGCCTGATCCCGGATGCCGCCCGCGGGATCGACCACCCGATCCAGGTGGCGAACCAGCTCATCGGGGCGGGCGAAGTCACCGAGGAAGTCGGCGAGGCGGGGTTCCTCCACCTCCGCGGCCGCCGTCTCCACCTCGCCGGCCACCCCCAGGAAGCGGTGGACGGCCGCCAGCTCTTCCGCCTCCAGCACCGCGTCCTCGATCCTTGCCCGGGCCAGGGCCTCCCGGATCTCGGGCAGGTGCAACCGGGGCAGCGCTCGCCCCTCGGCCGTCTCCCGGGCGACGGCTCCGGCCAGGGCCAGACGGTCGGCGACGACCTCGTAACCGTCCAGCGGGTCCAGAACCGCGGCCCGTTCCGCGGCGTAGACGTTGGCGGTGCGATCGGCCAGGACCTGACGCACCCGTTCGGCTTCGAGCGGATCATCGGGTGGGGGTCCGGAGCCGGACGCATAGCGGCCGAGGACGGCCTCGCTAGCCAGGTCCTCGGCCTGCCGGGGTATGTCGCGATCGGGAATCGGGGAGGTGGTGTCCGCCATGTGCCCGGATGATAGCGAGTTCAGGAAGCCAACCGGTCCTTGACCCGCTGGCTGACCTCCCCCATGTCGGCGCGGCCCTGTAAGCGCTCCTTGAGCACGCCCATGACCTTGCCCATGTCCTGGGGACCGCTTGCCTCGGCCTCGGTAATGGCCTGGTCCACGGCGTCGTCGATCTCTGCATCGCTCAGAGCGGGGGGCAGATATTCGGTGAGGATCTCGGCCTCGGCCGCCTCCTTGTCGGCAAGGTCGTCGCGACCCCCCTGGCGGTACTGCTCAACCGAGTCCCGGCGCTGCTTGATCAGCTTGTTGACCACCGCGTAGTGCTCGGTCTCGGAAAGCTCCCTGCCCTGCTCGATCTCGGCGTTGCGGATGGCGGATTGCAGCATCCGCAGCAGTCCCACCCGGGTCTTCTCTTTAGCCCGCATGGCTGCCTTGATGTCGTCGTTGAGACGCTCTTTCAGGGACACGAAATAACGAGCCTCAGCGGTTGCGCCAGCCGGTGCCGGAGCGCTCCATGCGGCGCTGCTGCCGACGCAGACGCTTGAGCAGGCGCTTGCGGGCCGCTGCGGCCTTGCGCTTGCGGGCCTCGGTGGGCTTCTCGTAGCGCTCGCGCCGGCGCGCCTCGGAGATAACACCGGCCTTCTCGCAGGACTTGCGGAACCGCTTCAGCGCCGCCTCGAACGGCTCGTTGTCGCGTACCTTGACAGCCGTCATAGACACCCTCTCCTTGTTGCCCATTTCACCGGAAAACAAGTCATTTTACGCCGATTGTTCAACCCCTGGCAAATGGCCGCGCCCAAGGCCTGACCGATGGGGGCCTTAAGCCGTAGAATGGGCTGTCCAGCCCCTGGAGCGAGCAACCCTTGCGCACCCTCGGCATCGAGACCTCATGCGACGAGACCGGCGTCGCCCTGTGGGACGAGACCCACGGCCTGCTGGCCCATCGCCTGCATTCGCAGACGGCCATCCACGCCGACTACGGCGGGGTGGTTCCGGAGCTCGCCTCCCGGGATCACATCCGGCGCACCGCGCCCTTGATCGAGCAAGTTCTGGCCGATGCGGGATGCGACTACGGGGATCTCAACGGCATCGCCGCCACAGCGGGGCCGGGCTTGGCGGGTGCCCTGCTGGTGGGCCTGTCCACCGGCAAGGCCCTGGCCTTCGCCCGGGATCTGCCCTTCCTCGGCGTCCACCACCTGGAAGCCCACCTGCTCGCCCCGGCCCTGGAGAAGGAGGCGCCCGGATTTCCCTTCGTGGCCCTGCTGGTTTCGGGGGGGCATACCCTGCTGGCGGAGGTGGCCGGGATTGGCCGCTACCGGCTGCTGGGACAGAGCCTGGACGACGCCGCGGGCGAGGCCTTCGACAAGACCGCCAAGCTGCTCGGGCTGGGCTATCCGGGCGGACCGGCAGTGGCCGAAGCGGCGGTTGGCGGCGATCCGGCCGCCTTCGACCTGCCTCGGCCCATGGTGGACAAGCCCAACCTGGACTTCAGCTTCTCGGGACTGAAAACGGCCGTGCTCAACCAGGCCAAGACGGCCGACGAGGGCGGCCCCTCGGACCGGTTCGTGGCGGACCTGTGCGCGAGCTTCCAGCACGCGGTGGCGGAGACCCTGTGGCGCAAGTCGGCCCGGGCCCTTGAGGAGACCGGCCTGAAACGGCTGGTGGTAGCCGGGGGCGTGGGCGCCAATGCCCGCTTGCGGGAACGCTTCGCTACGGGTGCCGATAAGCTGGAGGTGGGCTTGCATTTCCCGCGGCCGGCGTTCTGCACCGACAACGGCGCCATGGTGGCCCACGCCGGCGCCCTGCGCCTGGCCGCCGGTGAGCGTGACGGCTGGGACTGCTCGGTCGTGGCCCGCTGGCCGCTGGAGGAGCTAGAACCGCCGGAGAGGTAACTCAGTGTTCAGTTGGCAGTTGGCAGTTGGCAGTTGGCAGAAACAGGCTCGGCGACTTTCCAGC
>NZ_JAZKRM010000006.1:0-98026 GCF_036628635.1 Thiohalorhabdus sp.
GATCCCGTCGCGGAGCTGTTCCCGAAGCGATCGGGGCCCTCCACGGCGCCGGCTCCCGCCGTCCGCTTGCCCGAGTCCGATCAATGCTGCCGGAGCGAGGCCTCGGTGTTCCGGGGCGAGAGCCAAGCGCCCGGCAAGGCTCGGCGCAAGCTCTGGCACCTGCCGCACCGCTTCCACTGCGCCGTCATTGGCACCTGCCTGGGAGTGGACGAGCTGCGGGGCCTGGCGCCGGAGGTGGGCCTGGGCGAGGTGCGCGGGCTGTCTGACTACGAGGTGCACACCCGCTTCGTGGGCATGGCGGGCGAGAAAAACCCGCTGAGCCAGCGCCTGCAGGGCCTGCTCGACCGCCGCTATCGGGGCGCGGTGCGCCGTTTCCGACGCCTGCGCGACGAGCAGGCCCTGCGCCAACAATGGCAGGGGGATCTTGCCGAGGGCCGCATCGCCGGGGCCTTCTGGGCGCTCGTCAGCCACCCCGCCACCACCGCGGGCTTGGCCTACGAGATCTACGGAGAGATCCACATGCTCGGCCATCAGGTAGGGGCTGGCATACGCTCGGGTTTGCGCCGCCTTTCGGAGCTGGAGTCGCGCGCCAAGGAGCTGTCTGATCAGCTTGGCCGTGCCGAGCAGCGGGCCCACGAGCACTTGAACGCGAAGCAGCGGACCCTGGAGGAGCGGGACCGTTGGCGGGATCGGGCTCGACAGGCCGAGTCAAGGGCCTCGCAGGCGGAGGTCGCCCTCCGTGAGTGGGAGCAGGGCGAGCGCACCCGCGCCCTTGAGCGTCGCATCCAGCAGCTCGAGCGCGAGGTGCGCCACCATGCCCGGCGCGCGGATCGAGCCGAGCAGGCGCGGGAGGCTGCCGCCGCGAACAATCCCTCGGCAGCCAAGTCTCCGGCCCCGGTTGGGTGTGAAGAAGTGGCCGGGGAGGCGAGCGGTGAGCCGGCCTGCCGGCCCGACCTGAACGGCCGCTGCATCCTGTGCGTCGGGGGACGCCGGGGCCTGAGCGACCGTTACCGGGAGGTGGTGGAGGAAGCGGGGGGCGAGCTCCTCTACCACGACGGCGGCATCGAGCACAGTGGCCAGCGTCTGCGGCAGTTGCTGGAGCGGGCCGATCAGGTGGTGTGCCCCGTGGATTGTGTCAGCCACCAGGCCACCCGCTGCGTCAAGGACCACTGCAAGCGCTCCGGTATGCCTTGCCTGTTCCTGGAAAGCGCCAGCGTCACCGCCCTGGAGCGGGCGCTTCCGGCTCTGGAGCAAGCGGGCGCCGGCGGATAGGGCTTTAACGGTGGTAAAAATTAAAGTTGTTAGCAATAAAAAGCTTTTTTTGTCAGCCACTTGCAATTTTTTAATGGTGGATATGGGGTTCCCTAGGTCAGACTGGGAGGTTACTATTTATTGCCTAGTGCCCGGTTCCGCCGCCCTGGGCGGGGAGGGCGCCACAATGTAATCGGATCGGAGCTCGCCATGAAGGGTGATAGCAAGGTCATCGAGTATCTCAATCAGGCCATTACCAATGAGCTGACGGCCATCAACCAGTATTTTGTGCACGCCAAGATGTGCGCGGACTGGGGACTGGAGAATCTGGCCAAGGTGACCCGGGATGAGAGCATCGACGAGATGCGGCACGCCGAGGAGCTCATGGAGCAGATCCTGTTCCTCGAGGGCCTGCCCAATCTGCAGGATATCAAGAAGCTGCGCATCGGCGAGGACGTCCAGGAGCAACTGCGCAACGACCTCGCCCTGGAGCACGAGGCCAATCCGGTGCTGCGCGAGGCCATCAACTACTGCCGCGACCATAGCGATGATGTGTCCAAAGCGCTGTTCCAGAAGATCCTCGACGACGAGGAGGAGCACGTGGACTTCCTGGAGACTCAGCTCGAGCTGATCGACAAGGTGGGACTGCCCAACTACCTGCAGAGCCAGATGGCGTCGGCCGAATAGGTCCAGTGGTTCACCCGCAGCGTTGGGGTCGGCCAAGCCGACTGGCCACGATGCCCGCGAGGGGCGCCTGAACAACCTGACCCATGCCCCGACTGGGTACGAGGATCCGGATCTGGTGGGAGGCAGCGCCCTGTTCGGCGCCTCCCTGGTGGCGCTGTATACGGTCTCGGCGATCTATCACGGTCTGCGCTCGCCGTGCTGACGGCGGTGGCGGCCCTGAGCTGGTGAGGCAGGCAGAAGCGCTCAGGCGGTGGAGTGCACCTCTGGGTGGCCGTCGGGCACGGTCCAAACGGCAACCCGGTTGCGGCCGCTGTCCTTGGCCTTGTACAGGGCCTGATCGGCCTCGCGGAACAGCTGGTCGGAGTCCGGCTCCGGCTTGTCGGGCCGATGGCCGCTGATGCCGATGCTGGCGGTATGGGTAGCTCCGGGGAAAGGCCCTGTAGGTGCAAGAGCAAGCGCTGGGCCCGCTCGGCGGCGTGGTTCGGGTCGCTGCCGGGCGTGACCACGACGAACTCCTCGTCGCCGTACCGGGCGATCAAATTGACCTCCTGAAATTCCTCCTCGCTGGTCTGGGCCCACCCCCTGAGTGCCGTTCGCCCACGTCTTGGCCGTGACGATCGTTGAGGTCCGTGAAGTGGCCCAGGTCTACGATGAGAAGGGACAGGGGCTGACCCGCCGCGCTGGGCGTTCTCGAGGAGAGAAGGGGCCTCGTCGGTGAGGAAGCGCTTGTTGTAGAGGTTGGTCAGGCCGTCGGTGACCGACAGCCGTTCCATAACCTTTTTCTGGGTGTAAAGCTTCTTGTAGGCGTAGCGCAGGGCCAGCAGTTTGTTCATGCGGGCGAATAGCTCTTCCGGATGGAAGGGGTCGTGGATGTCTCGTCTTTGGCCACGTACCGCTAGCTGGCGATGTGGTTGTCGGCCCCCTCGGGGCTGGTGACCTTTTGCATGGGCAGTAGCGAAAGGGCATCGTCCCGCGCCCGAATCCGCCGCCCGAAATCCATACCGGTGCGCTCGCCGTCCGAGAAGAAATCGGACAGCACCGAGGCGAACTCGAAGCCCAGTTCGTCGAGCGGCGTCTCGGCGGTGATTACATGACGCACCTGGAGCTTGAACTGGTCCAGGTAATGGAAGGTGACGGCGGCGAAGGTCTGGCTGTTTTCCCGGAGCAGCACCCGCCGGGCAGCTTGCGCTCTTCCCGGGGTTGGGACTGGACGGCCCCGCTCGCCTGTTCCGACCCGGCAACCTGCCCTGCCACGCTTCTCCCTTCCGGGAAACGGCCCCCGATAATGGATGGATCTCCGCGAATTTACTGAAGGAGCTGGGGGACGGGCCAGCTTTTAGCCCGCAATGGCTATCCGCCCTTGCCCGCGAAGCATGGGCCAAGGGACGCTTATACCGATCCCAGGGGTCTGTCTGGGCATTCCCAGCCGCTCGGCCGGGTCCCCTGGACCGGCTGCGTAGTGGGGGAATCAGGCGCTAGGGCAACCCGCCTCGGTCCTGGCTAAAGGCCCGAAAGAGGCCCTACCTTGCTTGGCGGGGCCGGGCGCCGTACCATTTGCGCCTTTGCGTGCCCGGGGCGCGCGGGCCAATTCAGGAAGGACGACCATGCGCAGCCATCTTTGCACCGATCTTGGGCGCGATGATATCGGCGCCGAGCTCGCCGTCTGCGGCTGGGTGCACCGCCGCCGTGATCACGGCGGGGTCATTTTCATCGATCTGCGCGACCGTTCCGGGCTGCTGCAGGTGGTCTTCCATCCGGACCAGGAGGCCATCTTCGGCGACGCCCACCAGCTGCGCAACGAGTGGGTGCTGTGGGTGCGCGGCACCCTGCGCGAGCGGCCGGAAGGCACCCGCAACCCCGAGCTGGGCACCGGTGAGGTGGAGCTGGTGGCCGAGGATCTGGCGGTGCTCAACCAGGCCGAGACGCCGCCCTTCCAGCTGGACGAAGCCGAGGGCGTGGGCGAGGAGATCCGGCTGCGCCACCGCTACATCGACCTGCGACGGCCCGAGATGGCGGCCAACCTGCGCCTGCGCCACCGCGTCATCCAGACCATGCACCGCTTCCTCGACGACCGCGATTTCGTGGAGGTGGAAACCCCGGTGCTGACCCGCTCCACGCCCGAAGGCGCGCGCGACTACCTGGTGCCGTCGCGGACCCATCCCGGTGCCTTCTTCGCCCTGCCGCAGAGCCCCCAGTTGTTCAAGCAGCTGCTCATGGCCGCCGGCATGGAGCGCTATTACCAGGTGGCCAAGTGCTTCCGCGACGAGGATCTGCGCGCTGACCGCCAGCCCGAGTTCACCCAGCTCGATCTGGAGGTCTCCTTCCTGGAGGAGGAGGCCATCATCGACCTGACGGAGGCCATGGTCCGCCAGGTGTTCGAGGCGGTGGACGAGCCCGGGCTGCCCGAGCCTTTCCCGCGCATGACCTACGCCGAGGCCACCCGCCGCTTCGGCAGCGACCGCCCGGACATGCGCAATCCCCTCGAGCTCACCGAGCTCACCGACGTCATGGCCGAGGTGGACTTCAAGGTCTTCCGCGAGCCGGCGGTGAGCGGCGGCCGGGTCGCCGCCCTGCGCCTGCCCGGCGGCGGTGAGCTGTCGCGCAAGGAGATCGACGACTACACCGAGTTCGTCGGCCGCTACGGGGCCAAGGGTCTGGCCTACATCAAGGTCAACGACGCCGCCGCCGGCAGCGACGGTCTGCAGTCGCCCATCCTCAAGTTCCTGCCCGAGGCAGTGGTCGCCACCGTGCTCGAGCGCACCGGCGCCGAGACCGGGGACATGATCTTCTTCGGCGCCGACACCCGCATCGTGGTCAACGAGGCCCTGGGTGCCCTGCGCGAGCGGCTGGGCCTGGGCCGCGGCTTCACCGGGTCCGGTTGGGCGCCGTTGTGGATCACCGACTTCCCCATGTTCGAGTGGGACGACGAGACCCGGCGGTTCGAGCCCCTGCACCATCCGTTTACCGCGCCCTATCCGGAGCACGTGGACAGGCTGGAAGCCGACCCCGGTGGCTGCCTGTCGCGGGCCTACGATCTGGTCCTCAACGGCGCCGAGGTCGCCGGCGGCTCCATCCGTATCCACGACCCCGACACCCAGCGACGGGTGTTCAGCGCCCTCGGTATCGATGCCGAGGCGGCCCAGGAGAAGTTCGGCTTCCTGCTCGATGCCTTCCGCTTCGGGGCGCCCCCGCACGGCGGCCTGGCCTTTGGTATCGACCGCCTGGTGGCGCTGCTCGCCGGGTCCGATTCCATCCGCGACGTCATCGCCTTCCCCAAGACTCAGCGCGCCAGCTGCCTGCAGACCCAGGCCCCGGCGGAGGTGGAGCCGGGCCAGCTCAACGAGCTGGGGCTGCGGATCAGTAAGACCGCAGCCGGCGGTGGCTCCTGAGGACACCCGACCGGTGAGCGGGCCCGGACGGCCGGTGGTCCTGATTCACGGCCTGTGGATGCGGTCCCTGACCTTGGTGCCATTGGCCCGGCGTCTGCGCCGGTACGGGTTCAACCCCCACCGCTTCGACTACCGGACCCGCCACGGCACCATTGCCGACCACGCGGCTGCCCTGGATGCCTGGCTGGGCGAGCGCTTTACCCCGGGCCAGCCCCTGCATTTCGTCGGTCACAGCCTGGGCGGCGTAATCCTGCGCGCACTGGCGGCGCGCAACCCGGCGTGGTTCGAGGGGGCGCGGACGGTCATGCTGGGCACGCCCAATCAGCGGCCGTCGGGGACGGACTTCCTGAGGCAATCGCGCGCGGGGCGATGGTGGCTGGGCATGGCGGGACGCGAGGTGGCCGCGGGGCGGCCGAGCCAACTGCCGGTGCCGTCGGGTGTGGTGGGCATCATCGCCGGTACGCGCAGCCGCTGGTGGACCCGCTGGCTGCTCGAAGGCCCCAACGACGGCATGGTGCGGGTAGCCGAAACCTGCCTAGACGGTGTCGAGGTGGTTACCTTGCCGGTGGGCCACATGGGCCTGATGTTCCGCCAACCGGTCGTGGAAGCGACCGCTCACTTTCTCCAAACTGGCCGTTTCGACGGCAATGGTGAGCCGGCCCGGGGGCTGTGCTAGAATCCCGGCAACGTTAGCCGCGTCTCTAACGCGGCGACTCAGACCGGATTCCCCACCGGCCCTTCCGGGGCGGTGCCCGCAGCAGGAGGTTCGGCCATGGCCGGGCACAGCAAATGGGCTAACATCAAGCACCGCAAGGCGGCGCAGGATGCCAAGCGGGGCAAGATCTTCACCCGTCTGATCAAGGAGATCACCGTGGCCGCCCGTATGGGCGGCGGCGACCCCGAGGCCAATTCCCGGCTTCGCCAGGCGGTTGACAAGGCCCTGGCCAACAACATGCCCAAGGACAACATCGACCGCGCCATCAAGCGCGGCACGGGCGAGCTGGAAGGGGTCAGCTACGAGGAGGCCACCTACGAGGGCTACGCCCCCGGTGGTGTGGCGGTGCTGGTGGAAGCCATGACCGACAACAAGAACCGCACCGTCAGCGAGATCCGCAACAGTTTCTCCAAGCACGGCGGCAACCTGGGCGAGAACGGCTGCGCCGAGCACCTGTTCCACAAGGTGGGCATGCTGGTATTCGACGGCGAGGACATCGACGAGGACGCCCTCCTGGAGGCCGCCATGGAGGCTGGGGCCGACGACATGGAGGCCGAGGCCGGGCAGTTCACGGTCTACACCGAGCCGAGGGACTTCACCGACGTCAAGGCCAATATGGAGACCGCCGGCTGGCAGCCGTCGGTGGCCGAGGTGACCATGAAGCCCGAGACCACCGTGCACGTCGAGGGTAAGCAGGCGGAGCAGGTGCTCAAGCTGCTCGAGGCCCTCGAGGACTCCGACGACGTCCAGAACGTCTACGCCAACTACGACATCCCCGATGAGGTCTTCGAGCGGGTCACGGCCTAGGCCGCGGCTGCGGGCCCAAGGGTAAGGAGGGGGCATGCGGGTAGTCGGCATCGACCCGGGATCCCGGACGACCGGGATCGGGATCGTCGAGGCCGAAGGCGGCCGACTGCACGCCCTCCATTATCGGGCCCTGGGCCTGGGCGATGGCCCTTTCCCCGAGCGGCTCGGCCACCTCTTCCGCGAGGTGTGTGCTGCGGTAGGGGACTACGGTGCCGAGGCGGCAGCGGTGGAGACCGTCTACGTCAAGCGCAACATCGATTCCGCCCTTAAGCTGGGCCAGGCCCGCGGCGCCGCCATCGCCGCCCTGGTGGATGCCGGCCTGGAGGTGGGCGAGTACACCCCGGCCGTGATCAAGGAGGCGGTGGTGGGGCGCGGATCGGCCGGCAAGGACCAGGTGGGCTTCATGATCCAACGCCTGCTGGGCCTGCCCGAGGCCGCCCCCGAGGACGCCGCCGACGCCCTGGCGGTTGCCGTTTGCCACAGCCATCACCTCCAAGCCGGCGCCCGCCTGCGGGCCGCTGGCGCCCCTGGCGGTAAACGGTCATGATCGGCCACCTGCGCGGCCCCGTCCTGGAGAAGGAGCCCCCTACCCTGATCGTCGAGGCCGGCGGCGTGGGCTACACCGTTGACGCGCCGCTGTCCACCTTCTACCACCTTCCCGCGGTGGGTGAGGAGGTGAGCCTGCGCATCCACACCGTGGTGCGCGACGATGCCATCCAGCTGTTCGGCTTCCTGACGCGGGACGAGCAGCGGCTGTTCACTGCGCTGCTGCGCGTCAGCGGCGTGGGCGCCAAGCTCGCACTGCAGGTGCTGTCCGGTCTGCCGCCGGCGGAGCTGTGGCGCTGCGTGCAGGACAACGACCTGGCGCGCATGAGCCAGGTCCCGGGCATCGGCAAGAAGACCGCGCAGCGATTGGTGATGGAGCTGCGCGACACGCTCCAGGCGCCGGCGGCCGGCGAGGAGGGCAGCGGTGGGCCGTCGGCCGGGCCTGCCAGCGGCGGGCCCCGGCAGGAAGCAGTGGCGGCGCTCCAAGAGCTGGGCTACAGTGCCGAACAGGCCGAGCGCGCGGTGGGCGGCGTCGGCGAGGCGGACCTGTCGGTGGAGGAGCTGCTCAAGCGCTCGCTCCGGCAAATGGCCAGGTAAGCGGATATGGAGCCGGACCCCCAGCCCGAACGCGTCATCGACGCCCAAGCCACCGGCGAAGAGGGCGGCCAGGACACTGTTCTGCGGCCTCACCGACTGGCCGAATACGAAGGCCAGCCGCGGGTGCGTGAGCACCTAGAGGTGTTCGTGCCGGCGGCCCGGGAGCGCGGCGAGTCCCTGGACCACTGCCTTTTGTTCGGCCCCCCGGGTCTGGGCAAGACCACCCTGGCCCACATCATCGCCAACGAGATGGGGGCCAGCCTCAAGGTGACCTCCGGGCCGGTGCTGGAGAAGGCCGGCGATCTGGCCGCCCTGCTCACCAACCTGGCCCCCTTCGATGTCCTGTTCATCGACGAGATCCACCGCCTGCCACCGGCCGTGGAGGAGGTCCTCTACCCGGCTCTGGAGGATTACCAGATCGACATCGTCATCGGCGAGGGCCCGGCGGCGCGCTCCATCAAGCTGGACCTGCCGCCGTTTACCCTGGTGGGCGCCACCACCCGCGCCGGCCTGCTGACGTCGCCGCTGCGCGACCGCTTCGGGATCACCTTGCGCCTTGATTTCTATGGGCTCGAGGACTTGGCCCGGATCGTGGAGCGCTCCGCCCGTCTCCTGGGGGTAACGGTGGAGGCCGAGGGCGCCTGTGAGATCGCCCGGCGCTCGCGCGGCACGCCCCGGGTGGCCAACCGTCTGCTGCGGCGCGTCCGCGATTGCGCCGAGGTGCGTGCCGACGGCGTCGTCACCCGCGCCGTGGCCGACGACGCCCTGGCCATGCTGGAGGTGGATCCGGCGGGACTGGACAAGCTGGACCAGAAATTGCTTGGGGCCCTGATCGAGAAATTCGGCGGCGGGCCTGTGGGCTTGACTAACCTGGCGGCGGCCATCGGCGAAGAGGCCGATACCATCGAGGATGTGCTCGAGCCCTACCTGATCCAGCAAGGCTATCTGCAGCGCACTGCCCGGGGACGCTGCGCCACCCCCCTGGCCTACCGTCATTTGGGCCTGGGCGGTGAGGGGGCCGAAGGCGCAAGCCAGGACCGGCTGCTTTGACCACCGTGGTGGGGGAGATGCCCGTCCGGGTGTACTACGAGGACACCGATCACGGTGGCGGGGTCTATTACGCCAACTACCTGCGCTTCTTCGAGCGCGGTCGCACCGAGCTGCTGCGCTCCCTGGGCTTCGAGCAGGACGCCCTGGCGGGGAAACAGGGGGTCCTGTTCGTTGTCTGTCGGGTCGAGGTGGACTATCTGCGCCCAGCGGTATTCAACGATCTCCTGCGCGTGATTACGGAGGTGGCGGAGCTGGGTCGGGCCCGGGTGGTGTTCGAGCAGGCGGTCTATCGGCAGGATGAGCACCGCCCGCTGTGCCAGGGCAGGGTGACGGTGGCTTGCGTCGAGGGGGAGAGCTTCCAACCCGCCCGCATCCCCGAGGGGATACGCCAGGCCCTGGGCTACGGCCACTAACCGCCCGTTGAAAAACGTCGCGCGGACCGCTTCGCTGCTTCGCCGATTTAAAAAACCAGGCGGGGGCGGGCACCGCACCAGGCCGGCTGGGAGGCGGACACCGCGCAGCGACTGAAGCCCACACCGGGGCCGGTCGGGGAGGGGCAAGGGGTAACGCGCCAGCCGCCCTCCGCAACCGTTTTGATAGGCGCCCAAGCCCGATTTCCGGCGGCGGCGTCCCCGAACAACGACATGGGAGCCCGCAAACGCGATGGAAGGCGAGACCACCTACTCGGCATGGGACCTGATCCTGGGAGCCGGCCCCCTGGTGCAGGGGGTAATGTTGGTGCTGCTGGCGGCCTCGGTAGCCTCCTGGGTGGTGATCTATGTCAAGGCCCGGGAGATGTTGGGGGCCTCTCGAGCCGAGCAGGCTTTCGACGGTCTCTATCATCGGGCCAGGGATCTGGACCAGCTAGTGACCGGGATCGGGCGGGAGCGCGAGGCCGCTCGCAGCGGCTCGGCGGCGGTTTTGCGCGCCGGCTACCACCAGGTGCGGCGATTACTGGAGGACGGCCTGCCGCGGGGCGACGTTCGGGAAGCCGCCCGTCGCGCCATGCGGGTGGCGGTTAGCCAGCATGTCGACCGGCTCGATAGCAACCTCGCCTACCTGGCCGTGGTGGCCTCGGCGGCGCCCTTCGTGGGGCTATTCGGTACGGTCTGGGGCATCATGAACAGCTTCCAAAACATCGGCGCCATGGGCCAGGCCACCCTGGCGGTGGTGGCCCCGGGCATCGCCGAGGCCCTGATCGCCACCGCCTTCGGTCTGGGTGCGGCGATCCCCGCCGTAGTAGCCTACAATATGCTAACCCGCCGGGTGGAGCACCATCACACCCGTCTGGAGAATTTCGCCGACGATCTCACCGGCGTGTTCGAGCGGCAGGCAGGGTAGGGCGCCGGCATGGCCTATCGTCGCCGCAAGCTCATGGGCGAGATCAACATCATCCCCTTAGTGGACGTGGTGCTGGTGCTTCTCGTGGTGTTCATGATGACCGCCCCCATGCTGACCCAAGGCGTCAAGGTGGATCTGCCCCAGACCCAATCGGCGCCCCTGAAGGCGGAGCGGGAGCCGCTTGAGGTGACCGTCCGGCAGGACGGCATCTACTTGCAGAAAACCCGCATCGCCAACCCGCGCGAGAACCTGGCCGCCAAGGTCCAGGCCATACTGGCGGAAGGGGCCGCGCAACGGGTCCTGCTTCGGGGGCAGAAGGATGTTCCCTACGAAGCGGTGGTGGTGGCGCTGAATTTGCTCCGTCAGGGCGGTATCCAAAAGGTGGATCTGGTCACCGAGCCGCTGAGTCAGGGATGAACCGCCTCTGGCTGCAGGGTCTGACTTTTTCCGTGCTGGTGCACGTTCTCATGCTCTCTGCGGGGTTGGTATGGACCTTGCTTAGTCATACCGAACCGCCCGAGCCCCAGCCCATGGAGGCCCGCTTGGTGGCTCCGGAGTCCAAGGCCGAGGCGCCCGCTCAGCCGGAAAGCCCGGAGCCGGCGGATGCTGCCACCGAGCGGGAGGCCGACCCCGGGGAGTCCGCCCCAAAGCCTCGGCCCGAGGCCCAGGCGGTTCCCGAGCCCGATTCCGCACCCGACAAGACCCCGGGGCCGGCGATCAAGACCCCGGAGCAGGCGGTGCTCAAGAAGCGCCTGGCCAAGCGCGAGCCGGAGAAGAAAGAGCCGGCGCCGGAGCCGGAGGAAACGGCACCCGAGCCCGAGGAGCCCGAGCGGGAGAAGCCTGAGGAAGGCGAGCCGGGGCCCGCGAAGAATAGCGCCCCGGAAAAGCCTTCAGAGCCCGAGCCCATCCTGAGCGAGGAGCTGTCTAACCGGATCGCCGAGGTGGCCGACCAGGGCGACGCGAAGAGAGGCTCCCTGCGCCAGCGGCAAGCGGTGGCCCGTTTCCAGGAGGCGGTGCGCAGCCGGGTCCAGTCCAACTGGCTGTTACCCCCGGGGCTCGAGGATCGCGGCGAGCTGTCGGCTAGGGTCCGGATCGCCCTTACCACCGGCGGCGAACTGGCGGCGCCACCGGAGGTGGTGGCCTCTAACGGGCCCGGTTACTTCAACAGCTCGGTGGTACGGGCGGTGGAGAAGGCGGCCCCTTTCCCCATGCCCGACGGTCCCACCCAGTATTTTCAGGAGCTTGAGCTCCACTTCAGCCCGGATATGGTCCAATGATGCGAATCTTGCCGCTGCTGGCCGCCGTCGTTCTGGCCGGCTGGGTGCCGGCTGCCGGCGCCGTGCTCTCCATCGACATCCGTCAGGGGGTGCGCGATCCGTTTCCGGTGGCGGTGGTGCCATTCGGCTGGGAAGGCGAAGGCGAGCGCCCCTTTGACCTCGGTGGTTTGGTGGCGGGCGACCTGAAACGCTCCGGCCTGTTCCGCCCGGTCGACCCGAAGGCGTTCCTGAGCCGGCCCCACAGCCCGAACGGCGTAACCTACAAGGACTGGCGGCTGGTGGGGGCCGATGCCCTGGTTATCGGGCGCATGTTGCCGGCCGCGGAAGGCCAAGTGGAGGTGCGGTTCCGACTGTTCGACGTCTACGATCAGGCTCAGCTAACCGGTGTGCGCTATGTGGTCGATGCCGGAAAGCTGCGCGAGGTGGGCCACCGCATTGCCGACCGCATCCACACCGAGCTGGTCGGCTGGTCGGGGGCCTTCAACACTCGGCTGGCCTATGTGGTCAAAGAAGATGGGCGCTTCCGGCTTATGGTCGCCGACGCCGACGGAGCCAACCCGAGAACGGTGCTCACCAGCGGCGAGCCTGTCATGTCTCCGGCCTGGGGTCCCGAGGGCAAGCGGTTGGCCTATGTCTCCTTCGAGCGGGGAGGATCCACGGTCTATGTGCAGGATCTGGAAAGTGGCAAGCGCTCCACCCTGGCCGCTTACGAGGGCATCAATTCCGCCCCGGTGTTCTCACCGGAAGGGGAAAAACTGGCCCTGACCCTGTCCAAGGCCGGCAACCCCGAGCTCTATGTGCTGGATCTGGGCTCCCGCCGCATGCGCCGGCTGACCCGCAGCGGGGGTATCGACACCGAGCCCACCTGGGGGCCAGAAGGTGAGAACCTCGTATTCACCTCCGACCGGGGCGGCACACCTCAGCTTTACCGGGTCGCCGCCACCGGGGGCGAGCCCGAGCGGCTGACCTTCGAGGGCCGCTACAACGCCGCCCCGAGCTGGTCCCCACGGGGTGACCGCCTGGCCTTTGTCCACGGCGATGGCAATCGCTTCGCCATCGCGGTGATGGAGCTGGACAGTGGATCCATGCGTACCGTCACGGGCTTCGGCCTCAATGAGGCGCCCAGCTTTGCCCCCAATGGCCGCATGATCCTGTACGCTACACAGGGTCCCGGCGGGGCCGGCGAGCTGGCCACCGTATCGGTGGACGGCAATGTTCAGCAGCGGATCCAGCGCGAGCGCTCCGGGGATGTCCGCGAGCCGGCGTGGTCCCCTCTGCCCGAATGAGGCGCAAACTGATAGAAGGGAGTAACCGCATGGTCGTAAAAGGTGGGATGATGTTCGGGCTGGGCCTGATCGGCCTGTTGGTCCTCGGCGGCTGCGCCACCCCGGGTGAGCGCCAAGCTGAGCAGGAACAGCCGCCGTCGACGGCTGGGGACGGTCCGCCCCTTGAGGAGCAGCAGGAGGAGGCCGAAGGAGCCACCGCCGAGGGCCTGGGAGCCGCCGAATCCGCCGAGGGCGCTGCCCTGGGGGCGGACCAAGAGGAAGCCGTAACCAAGCCCGAGGAGCACCGTGTGTTCTTCGAATTCGACAGCTCCAAGCTCTCGGATGAAGCGCGCAAGCGGATCCGGAAGCACGCCGACTACCTCCAGGCCAATCCGGGCATTCGGGTGACCCTGGAAGGACATGCCGACGAGCGGGGTAGCCGAGAATACAATCTGGGTCTGGGAGAGCGCCGGGCCAAATCCGTGCGTCGCATCTTGCTGGTGAACGGGATTAGCTCGGAGCGTCTCGAGGTGGTCAGCTTTGGTGAGGAGAAGCCCCTGATGGAAGGCAGCACCGAGGAGGCGTACGCCCGCAACCGGCGGGTTAACCTGGCCTATGACCGCGATCGGGATGAGGGCTAGCCCGTTGCGCCCCCTTCCGGCCGCCGCGGCCATGGTGGCCCTTGTCGGCATCCTGGGGGGCTGTCTGCCACCGCCACCGGGTGGGGGGGCGGGGCCGGAAGAGCAAGAAGGGGGTCCGACCGCCGAGGAAAAGCTCCGCCAGCGGGTCCAGGCCCTAGAGGCGGAGGTCGCTCGGCTGAAGGAGGCCCGCTCCGGTAGGGAGGGCCTGCGGGACGGCCTGGAATCCTTGACCGTGGAGATGGAGGAGCTGCGCCAGGAAGTTCGGGGTCGGCAAGGCGACTTGGAAATGGTGCAGCATCGTCTCGACCGGTTGGCCGATCGGCAGGAGCGGCTTTACGAGGACGTCGACGCCCGCCTTCGGGCCCTGGAGCAAGGCAGCGGATCGGAGGAGGCGACTGACCCCAGCGGGGAAGGCGATCAGCCCGCCGGGGAGGATGGCGGTGAAAGCCAGCCCCAAACGGCCGAGGAGGCCTACAAGGCCGCCTTCGCCAACATCGAGGCCAATGAGTACGAGGCCGCCGCCGAGGCCTTCCAGCAGTTCCTGGCCGAGCACGGCGACAGCGACCTGGCCCCCAACGCCCGCTACTGGCTTGGGGAGTCCCACTATGTCATGCGCGAGTTCGAGCCGGCACTGAAGGCCTTCAATCAGGTATTGGACAAGTACCCTGAGAGCCGCAAGGCGCCCGCGTCCCTGCTCAAGATCGGCTACGCCTTCTACGAGCTGGGCGAATACGACGGTGCCCGCCAGGCCTTGCAGCGGGTGCGCGAGCGGTTCCCGGACTCCTCCGAGGCCCGCCTGGCGCGAAAGCGCCTGGAACGCATGGCGGAGGAAGGGCATTAACCGGCCCCAGGGGCCCCATCCCGAGAATACCATCGGGGTGGTCCTGGGCGGTGGCGGTAGCCGCCGCATGGGTCGGCCCAAAGCCGATCTGATCGATGCCACCGGTAGGCCCCTGATGGCCACCGCCCTGCACCGTCTCTGGCCGTGGGCCCGGGTTCGCGTTGTCGCTGGGCAAGGGCCCGGCCAGAGGCCGCCGCCTTGGGTGCCCTGGCTGCGCGACCCGCCCGGTCTGTGCGGGCCCTTGGCGGGGGTGGCGGCGGCGGTCCAGGCTTTCCCCGCCGATTACTACCTGGTTCTGGCGCTGGATCTGCCCCGCGCTCGCCCCGATTTGCTCGTTGATGCCGGCCGCCGCCATCCGGATCGGGCCGTGGTCGGCCGCACGGCGGAGGGCGCCTGGCAGCCCCTGGCTGGGCTCTATCCGGCGGAGCACGCCCGCGGTGCCTTGAGGCTACTACGCCGGGGGCAGCGCCGGGCCATTTCCTGGGCGCTTTCCGGGCCGCGAGTTCCGTTCGCGGTTCCTGGGCCCTGGTGGGTCAATGTGAATACCCCCGAGGAGGCCGCCCGCCTGCTCGGCCCGCCGTACCGAGAGCCTGCGCCTTAATGGCTGGTCCGGACCCGAGAGCCCTTTCCGGAAGGGGTGCCGATGCCCGCAGGAGCACTGCCTTGATCAAGGTCCTCTACTTCGCCGCCATACGAGAAAAGCTGGGAAGGGGCCAGGAAGAGGTGGCCGTCGACGGCGTCGCCAACGTGGCCGATCTGCTGGAACACCTGCGTGGCCGCGATGATGCCCATGCCGAGGTTCTGGCCGAAGAAAGGCGGGTCCTGGTTGCGGTGAACCAGGAGTATGCCAACGGGGCTCGGACCCTGGCGGATGGCGATGAGGTGGCCCTGTTCCCACCGGTCACCGGGGGCTAGTGTCCTGTCCCAAAAGTGGGTTACCTTTCTGATTTTCCTGCGCCGGTTCGGAGCAAGGCGCGCCGACGAAGGCGTGCTGGCTGCACGTCGAGGAGGAGCAACGCCGCTCCGGGCCGGCGCAGGAACTACCTGCGGGCGAGTCGAGATGGCGGACGGTGCGGCGTCACCGGTCCTTGACGGGCAGGGAGCCCGCCTGCGGCCCGGCTCCTTGCTTCCCCCGGCATCTCGACTCGCAGAAAGGCAACGCACTTATGGGACAGGACGCTAGGGCCGTAACCGTCCTACCCGCCGGCCCCTTTCCGGGCACTCTGGCTGCCCTGGCTGGGACTGCCGATGCCACCTCGGCCGCGATCCTCCATCGGGGTCGGCTGCACCTTCGACATCGGTCGGGACGGGCGCAGCACGTCCGCCATCTGCTGCCCCTCCTCGACGAGCTGCTGGCCGACCTGGCTCTGGCCCGCACCGACCTGGAAGCGGTGGCCTTCGCCCGCGGTCCCGGCCCGTTCACTGCTGGGCGTATCGTGGTGGCCACCGCCCAGGGCCTGGGCCTTGGGCTGGGGGTGCCGTTGATCCCTGTCTCCAGCCTGGCCGCCTCCGCCTGGGTGGCTGAGTGCCACCAGTGCGCCGTTGCCCTGGAGGCTGGTCGGGGCGAGGTCTATTGGGGCCGGTTCCGGCGTACCTCCGAGGGGATGGAGGGTGTCGGCGAGGAGCAGGTGGCCGCACCGGAAGCACTCGCCCTACCAGGGGCGGGCAGCGGATCCTGGTGGGGGGTTGGCAGCGGCTGGTCGGTCGCGGGGGAAATGCTCGCCGCCCGCATGGGGCCTGCCCTGGCCGGGACAAGCCCCGAGATCAGCGGCGAGGCGGATGCGGTGGCGGCGCTGGCGTTGGCCTCGTGGCGAGACGGCGCCACCCTGACGTCGAGTCAAGCGGTCCCCACCTACCTGCGGGCGTCGTACGCCGAGGAGTCAGCCGGGTAGGGCGCTCTAGCGGCCTAGTGTCCCGCCCCAGAGTGCGTCGGGGATCTGCGAGCCGGGATAGCTGACGGCGCGGCGTCAGCTATCCCGGCTCGCCCGAGGGGAACGTCTGAACCGGCCCAGCGCTGGGTTGCGCCTTCTCGACGTGGGGCCGCCATCCGGCCCCTGAGCCCTTTCCTTCCGGGGCTACAGGAACCCTCCCTAAGAGGCTCAGGGGTGGGAGGCCTTGCTCCGGACCGGCTCAGAACGCTCAGAACCCCGACGCACTTCTGGGGCGGGACACTAGAGGCGGTTGCCCATCTCGCCCTCCTCCTCATCCTCGGATTGCGGGCTGCTCTCTGGCCGGCGCTGGATGAAGGGGCGGAAGGACTGCAGCTCCACGAACTGGTCGGCCTGGCGCCTCAGCTCGTCGGCGGTAACGTCGGAGGCGGCTAGCACGGTCACCTTGACCCCCCGCTGCTGGACGGCCTCCACCAGGCGGCGGAAGTCGCCATCGCCGGAGAACAGGACGACGTGCTCCAGGTGTGGCGCCAGGTTGAGCATGTCGATGGTCAGCTCGACGTCCATATTCCCCTTGACCCGGCGCTGGCCGCCGTTCTTGAACTCCTTGGTGGGCTTGGTTACGACGATGTAGCCGTTATAGGAGAGCCAGTCCACCAGGGGTTTGAGGGGGGTGTGCTCGCCGGAGACATCCAGGGCGGTGTAGTAAAAGGCCCGAAGGATCTTGGTGCGCTCCCGGAAAAAGCCCAACAGGGCCTGATAATCCACATCGAAGCCCATGTCGCGGGAGCTGCCGTGGAAGTTAGGGCCGTCAATGAACAAAGCGGTGCGGTCATCGTGGTCCAGCCAGATAACGCCTTCGTAGGAGTCGGTCATGGAAGTTTCCTCAAGTAGGCTTTAAGTTTTCGGCTCAAAGGGCTCAACGGCCCGATGGACCGGACGCATTCGCCACGGTTCCCGGGACCCGGAATTTTTTATCGACCACCCAGGGTGGACTATAACAGGCTTCCTTGCACCCGCGCAGGGGCCTTTCGGCCCGTCAAGGTTGGGTAAGCGGGAGCTGCGATGCGACAAGGCAGACCTCAGCCATGGAAAGCGATCTCAATACCCTGGAATTCGACGCCATTCGCCGGACCCTGGCCCGCGAATGCGCTTCCCCCTACGGCCAGGAGGCCGCGCGTAACCTGGAGCCGGCGCCCGGTGTTCAGGTGGGCCGGGCCTTCCAGGCGGCGGTAACCGCCGCCCGGGACGGGCTGGAAAAGGGTGACGGCCCGAAGCTTGAGGAGCTGCCCGATGTGCGCGCGGCGCTGCGGCAGGCCAGCCAGGACGGTGCCTCGCCCCTGAACGGCATGGCCCTGCGTAATCTGGTGACGGTGATTCAGAGCGGGGAATACCTGGCCCGCAACCTGGATAGCCGACCCGAGCTTTACGCCGGGGATCCCGCGGACCTGACTGCGGCCAGCGACCTTGTCGATGAGCTGGACGCGGCAGTGGACACCATGGGCAAGGTGCGCTCCCAAGCCTCCGAGGAGCTGGACCGTCTTCACGGCGAGGTTGCCGAAAAGCGCGAAGAGCTCAACCAGGCGGTCAAGAAGAAGCTCAAGGACAAAAAGCTCGCCCCCGACCTGGTGGAGCCCAATACCGAGCATTACTCCGGACCGCGCCGGGTGCTGGCGATCAAGAACGAGGCGGCGGGAGCCATCAAGGGGGTTCGCCGGGAGGCCCTGTCGCGCGGCCGGGGGATCATGGTCGAGCCCATGGAGTGGATTCCCCTGAACAACCGGTTGGAGCAGCTGGCCAAGGAGATCGACGCCGAGGAGCGCCGCGTCCTCAAGGCCGTCACCGAGACGGTGGGCGGTCGCCGGGACCAGCTCCGCCAATTGCTGGACGCCATTACCTGGATCGATCTGGCCCTGGGCGCCGGCAGGCTGTCCCTCAAGATCGACGGCACCGCTCCCGCGCTGGCGGAGAAGCCCCGCCTCGAGCTCCGAGAGGCATGCCATCCGGCCCTGGTGGCCGAGCACAAGAATGGCGGTGGGGCCCCGGTGCCGCTGTCGGTAGGCCTCGATCCCGACCATCCCATGGTGCTCATCACCGGACCCAACACCGGCGGCAAGACGGTGGCCGTCAAGACCATCGGCCTGCTTGCCACCATGGCCTTCTGCGGGTTGCACATCCCGGCGGCGGAGGGCTCGGTGATCGGCGCTTACCACCGCATTCTGGTGGATATCGGCGATCCGCAGAGCATTCTGCACCACGTCTCCACCTTTGCCGGCCACGTGGAGGTGCTCAAGCAGATCCTGGCCGAGGCGGACGAGCACACCCTGGTGCTCATGGACGAGATGGGCACAGGAACCGATCCGGAAGAAGGCGCGGCCCTGGCCATGTCGGTCCTGGAGGAGCTAGCCGACCGTGGTGTGCAGGGTGTGTTCACCACCCACCTGTCGCCGCTGAAAGGGTTTGCCGATCAGCATCCGGCCATGGTCAACGCCAACATGGCCTTCGATTTCGAGCGGATCCAGCCCACCTACCGGCTGCATGTGGGCGAGGCCGGGGCTTCCCTGGGCCTGGTGGTGGCCGAGCGCAACGGCCTGTCCGAGCCCCTGCTGAAGCGCGCCCGTGGCCACCTTGAGGAGCTGCGGCCGGGGGCGACCTCCGAGCGCAAGGACCGGTAGGCACGGCGGGAACCGCCAAGGACGCCAATTCTGCTAAGAAAGCGGGGAAAGGGGCTGGACCCGCAGCCCTCGGCGGAGAGTTGGGCCGGAGTGACAGGGCGCCCTGGGAGAAAGGGAATGGCCGTTCTTGGCGCCCTTGGCGGTAAACCCGGTTTTCAGCCTTCCGCCGCTTCTTCCCCGCTGTCGTCGTCCTCGGCCTGCTCGAACATCTTGAGGAAGGTCTTGCGGGCCAGGGGGTCATAGCGGGCCAGCTCCAGGGCCTCGTCGACATGGGCCTTGTCGGCCATGGCCACCATGGCGGTGCCCACACCGGGAGTGGAGCGGGAGAACTGCATGGCCCGTTGGGCGTTGGTGCGCAGGTTCCCCATGGTCTGACGCAGGATGGGCGGCTGCTCATGGAGTAGCTGGCCGCCCATGAGGGTGTGGGTGCCGATGAAATAGAGCCCGAGCTGGTAGGCCGTCTGCACCGTGGAGGCCACGTTGCCCTGGCCGGTGGCCTGATTGAAGCGGGTGAAGCCTTCCAGCATGTTCACGTTGTAGGGCATGGTTACCAGCCGCATGTGGTGGCTCTGAGGGTCTCCGGCCGCATTCTCGGCGGTGGCCACCTGGCTGGTCAGGGACTGGAACATGGGGTCGTTGGTGGGGACACGGCAGGATTTCCAGGTAGCCAGGCCATAGCTGCGCAGGTTGCCTGCCTGCACGGCCATCTCCAGTACCGCGTAAACCTTCTGAAGCCGGGTGTTGAGGTCCTCCTTGGTTTCCATGTGGGGAATGTGGACCTCGGACTGGTCGATCAAAAAGGCGTCTAGGGTCTCCACACCCAGGGCCTGCCGGGACTGCTCCAGCTGCCAAGCGATGTAGGCCGCGGACAGCAGGTGGGGTCCTTCGGCCAGCTCCTCGGGCGTGCCCAGCCCCTTTTTCACGATGTTGTTCTTGAACCATGTTCCCAGGTCCTCGGGCGGGCCGCCGGGGAAGGCCATGAAGCCGCCCTTGGCCACAACGAACAGGCCCTCGCGGGCCACCCCGTCGGCTACGGCGTCGCGGATGGCGGCACCGGCGGCCTGGGCGGAGCGACCGAAGCGGTAGGAGATGCCCGCCTCCACTACGTTGAGGCCGTTCTTGAGGCCGTGGGCCAGGGCTTCGCGATAGCCGGCGTCGATCGCGTCGGTTGCCTCGCCGAAGTCGGTGCCCAGGCCGAGGGAGGACAGCTTGAGGGCCTCCTTGCCGAAGTCGCTGAAGTGGGCCTCCGCCAGGCCGCTGTCGGCGGCATAGGCTTGGGTGCCCTCGTGAGAGGCGTGGCCAGGGATGAGCTCGGGGAGGTCCTTGCTGGGGGATCGTCCGAACATGGTGGTTCTCGCTCGCTTGCGGGAGTCAGTGGTCAGGGCGCCGCCTCGGCGGCTTTGCCGGCGGGCTGCAGCAGGGGGTGGTGGCTCCGCAGCCAGGCCAGGGCCTCGCTCACCTCGGGATGCACCGGACCGCTCTGGGGCGGGTCCAACCGGCTTTGAAACAGGTCCTCGAACCAGTCCTCGTCCTCATCCAGGTCCCAATCGACCGCCTCCAGAAGCTCCCGGCCCCGGGGTGGCAGTTTCTCGGGCAGGCCGCGGCCGGATAGCTGGGCCCACAGACCGGCCCAGCAGCGGGCTAGGGCGATGGGGTGGTAGCCGCCGCCGCCGGTTACCACCAGCCGGGGGGCGCTGTCGGCCCGGATGCGCTCGACCATGCGCAGGAAGGCCTGGGTGGAGACCCGGAACCGGCTCAGGGGGTCGGGCAGCAGGATGTCCGTGCCGGCCTGCATGACCACCGCGTCGGGTTGGAAGCGGTCGCTCACCCACGGCCACAGGGTAGCGAGGGCGGTCTCGAAGTCGTCGTCGTGGGCCCCTGCGGGCATGGGCAGGTTGAGGGCGTAGCCCTCGCCCGAGTCCCTGCCCCAGTCGGCGAGCCCGCCACCGGCGAAGGGGTAGCCCTTCGCCGTATCCATATGCAGGGACAGGGTCAATACCGCCGGATCCTCGGCGAAAGCGTTTTCTACGCCGTCGCCGTGGTGGGCGTCGAGGTCCACGTACAGCACCCGCCACCCGGTTTGCCGTAGCCGCAGGATGCCCAGAACAGGGTCGTTGAAGTAGCAGAAGCCGCGTGCCTGGTCGGGGGCGGCGTGGTGCATGCCGCCGGCCGGGTTGAAGCCGACCCGGCCCTCGTGGATTACCGCCTCGGCGGCCTGGATGCTGGCACCGGTAGCCAGGGTCGCTGTACTGTAGAAATCCTTGAAGGCCGGGTTCTCGAAGTTGCCTAGATTCCATCGGCGCCGGTCCTCCGCCGAGGCGCGCTCGGTGGCCTCGATACGACGGGCGGCCCGCAGGTAGTCGCGATCGTGGAACCAGGCCAGCTCGTGATCGGCGGCGGGTCGGGAGTCACGGTACTCGACTTCGGGGAGGGCGCCGTAGGCCTCGAGCAGGTCCACGGTCAGCGATACCCGGGGAATCCCCAAGGGGTGGTTGGCACCGTAGCTGGGACGGCGGTATCGTGCCGCGCCGAGGAAGATCGCGGGAGTCACACCCCGCCCCCGCCGCGTCCCCGCTCGGTGGTGTTCTCTTCGGTGAAGTGGCCCTTGAAGCCCCGGGGCGCGCCGCGCTGCATGCTGCCCATCATGGTCGCCATGCGCAGGTCCTTGTTAATCCGGACCACCCGTCCAGGGATCCAGAACAGATCCGCCAGGGCGCCGATCGCCGGAAGCAGCCAGAGCCAGGGCCAGCCTGCCAGATAGTGGACCAGTGCCGCGGCAATGGTGGCGGCTGGGAACAGCAGACCACCGACCGGCTCCCGCAGGTAGAAACGGTGCCAACCGATGCCGAACAGGATCCAGCGCAGGTAAGCGCCCAGGGTAGTTCGCTCCATGGCCTTATAGGCCATCTGGACCTGCTGCAGGCCGCCGCCCTTGAGGTCCATGCCTTGCCATTGCTTGCTCATTATTTTATCCCCTCATAAAATAATTTGGTTAACGAATACTGAGTTGTTGACTAAAATGATCAACTATTCAGGATACCCCGAAAGGGCAAGGCAAGAGAAGCGTCCCCAATCACCCTGAATAAGCTGCCCGGTGGCCGGTCCGGGAGAATGGAAGCACCATGGCCGATCGCAGATTGCATGTTTTCCACACGGTGGCCCAGCTCTCCAGCTTCACCAAGGCCGCCAATCGTTTGCATATGACCCAGCCGGCGGTCACCTTCCAGGTGAAGCAGCTGGAGGAGCAGTTCAATACCCGGTTGTTCGACCGCAACCACAATCGCATCACCCTGACCGACGCCGGCCAGACCGTCTTCGATTTCGCCGATAAGATCCTGAACCTCTACGAGGAGATGGAAAACTCGGTGGGCGAGCTGACCGGCGAGATGCGGGGCGTGCTGCTGGTCGGGGCCAGCACCACCATCGGCGAATACCTGCTGCCGCGGGTCCTAGGTGCTTACCGCGCCGCTTACCCGGCCATGAAGGTACGCATGAATGTGGCCAACACCCGGGACATCCTCCAGCAGGTGGAAAATAATACCATCGACATCGGCATCGTCGAGGGTGCGGTGAACAACGCCAACCTGGCCATCCGAGAGTGCCAGCCCGACCAGCTGGTGGCGATCTTTCCCCGCGGCCATCAGCTGGCCGCCAAGGACCGGGTAACCCCGGCGGAGCTGCTGGATTACCAGTTCGTTCTGCGCGAGGAGGGCTCGGGGACCCGGGAGGTGCTTGCCGACTATATCCGCGACGGCGGCGCTGACTCCAACAAGCTCGACATCGTCATGGAGCTGGGCTCCGGCGAGTCGGTCAAGGGCGCTGTGGAAAGCGGTATGGGCATCTCCGTGGTGTCCCAGGCCACGGTGCGCAAGGAGGCCCAGCTCGGCACGCTCGAGGTGCGGCCGCTCGATCCGGTCCTGGAGCGGGCCTTTTCCTTTGTTCATCAGAAGCAGAAGTTCCGGTCCCAGGCCGTCGAGCGGTTTTATCAATTCATTCAGGAACAGTGCAAGAAAGGCGATCCCTGGGAGGAGGCGGAAACCGCCTCCGGTGCCAGCGGAGTCGCCGTTCAGAGGTAGACGCTGCCATGCCCAGCTTTTTTGTCATACAGCACAGCCACCACGAGTTCCTCGGAACCATCGAGAAGCAGCTCGAGCACCGGGACATCGGTTTTGTCTACATCCGGCCATTCGTGGGCCAGGCCATCCCTGGGAGCCCTCAGGACAAGGACGCCCTGTTCGTTTTGGGTGGGCCCATGGACCCCACCGAAACCGACGATTTCCCCTACCTGGAGGAGGAGACCTTCCTCATCGGCCAGTTCCTCAAGCAGGACCAGCCGGTGGTGGGGATCAGCCTCGGGGCCCAGCTCATGGCGCAGCACTTCGGCGGCGGGGCATCCGAGGACCCGGAGCTCACCGCGGCCTTTGTCAACGCCCGCAAGACCGCCGCCGGGGAGGGCGACGAACTGGCCGAGGTCATGGACGGCAAGGAAGTATTCGTGTGGCATGCCGGCTCCGTGACTCTGCCCGAGGGGGTGGAGCCCATTCTGGTGGACGACGACGGCAACTGGCTGGCCTTTCGGCCCCATCCCAGGGCCTACGGGCTGCTTTTCCGTCCGGAGATCAAGCCGGGCATCATCGAGGACATGGTGATGGAGGATCGCCCCCATCCGGACAATGTCGGCGACCTCCTGGGATACGCCCGGCAGGCCTGGGGCGCGGGCACCATGCAGGAGGTCACCGATCAGACGGTGGTGGCCCTGGTGCGGCAGCTGGAGCTCATGCATCCCCACGCTAAGCCTGGACCCGCCTTCGATTTCAATGTCCAAGAAGACTGAGAGTCCCATAGCGCTTATGACCGAGTTCGAGAAGCGCATCCTGGCTGCTCTGGAGCGACTACCGGAAGATCAGCAGCGCCAACTGGTGGACTACGCCGAATTCTTGGTGGGCCGAAGCAGCGGCGATCCCTTGGGGGGGTCCGGCCAACCCGCTGCCCAGCCGGCGGAGCCCGCGGGACCGCAGGCGCCGGAGCCGGTGGAGCCGGAGCCGGACGAGGGGCCTGTGAAGGCCATCAAGCGGCTGCGGGCCACCTACCCCATGCTCGATGCCAAGGACCTGCTCGACGAGACCACCACCATCATGTCCAAGCGCTATCTCCAGGGAAAGCCGGAGGGCGAGGTAATCGAGGAGCTCGAGGAAACCTTCGAGCGGCACTACCGGCGCTACCTGGACCGGTTCGAGCCGTAAGCGCCGGCCTTCCCCCGGTCGGCGCTATGGACTACCCTCGGGGCGGAGGTCTTGGCCAGCCGCCCGGGTTCGCCTGCCGCCACCAGCGCCGGAGGTTACGTGTACACGCCGGTCGAGTGGTTTCGCGAGCGCTTCTCCGATCCGCAGATCCTTCTGCTTACCCTGCTCCTGGCCGGGGGCATACTGGTCCTCTATCTGTTCGGGCCGGCCCTCAAGCCTTTTGTCGCCAGTATCGTTATCGCCTACCTGCTGGAGGGCTTCGTTCGGCCCCTGGAGAACCACCACGTGCCCCGTGCGCTGGCCGTGGTCTTGGTCTTTACTGGCTTTCTGCTGGTGGCTTTGTTCCTGCTGTTCAGCCTGGTTCCCATCGTCACAGACCAGATCCAGCGCTTGGTGCGCGATCTGCCGGACATCATCGGCCGTGTCCAGGCCCTGATCCGGACCCTGCCCGAGCGCTATCCGGGCTTCATCGAGCCCGCCTACGTCGACAGCCTGATCGCCTCCTTGGGCAATCGCCTGCAGCAGTGGGGCGGTCGCTTGGTGTCGCTGTCCATCTCCTACATCCCCGGCGTTGCCACCCTGCTGGTGTATGTGGTGCTGGTGCCCTTCCTTATCCTGTTCATGCTCAAGGACAAGTCCTTGATCCTGGACTGGGTGCGCAGCTTCCTGCCGCCTCATCAGCAGCTAGCCAAACAGGTCTGGCAGGACGTGGACCGCCAGATCGGCAATTTCATTCGCGGCAAGGTATGGGAGATCGTCATCGTGGGGGTGGTGACCTACGCAACCTTCCGCTTCTTGGGATTCGATTACTCCGCCCTCCTGGGCGTGGTCACCGGCTTCTCGGTGCTGGTGCCCTACATCGGCGCCGCGGTGGTGACCATCCCCGTGGCCCTGCTGGGGCTGGTGCAGTGGGGACCCAGCTGGGAGCTCGCCCACCTGATCATCGCCTACGGGGTCATTCAGGCGCTGGACGGCAATGTCCTGGTGCCGGTCATCTTCTCCGAGGCGGTCAAGCTGCACCCGGTGGCCATCATCCTGGCCATCCTCATCTTCGGCTCCATCTGGGGCTTCTGGGGGGTGTTCTTCGCCATCCCCCTGGCCACCGTGGTCAAGTCCATCCTTGAGGCCGTGCCAAGGCTCCGGGAAGCGGGCTCGGACCTGGAAGAAACCGAACGAGCCCCGGTCTAGGCCCGCCGATTCCCGGATTCCGAAGGCCGGGCAGCGGCATTGGCCGTTGGCAAAGTGGGGGCCTACCCCTTGGAAATGCCCGCCCATACCGAGCCCACCCCCTGATTGCTATCAAGGCGAGGAACCAAAAAAAGCCGGCCCCCTGAGAGGCCGGCTTGTTGTGTCCTGGCGTCCGGATCAGGACAGCCGAACGTCCATATCCAGGCCCGGATTGCCCTTGACCCCCTTGAGCTTGGGGATGTTGGGTTCACCCACCTTGACGTTCTTCTTCTCGCGCAGCCAGCCGGCCACCACGTCGTAGACCGCGGGAAGGTCTTCCTCGATCGGGTCCACGGAGGCCCAGCCGGCAACTTTGTAGGTCTTCTTGGGATCGAGGGGCTCGCCGTTGACCTCCAAGTCCTGGATGCGGTTGCCCTGGCTCTCCTTGGGGTTGAAGGCGAACTTGAGGCCGCCCACGCGGACCATATCACCGCCCTGCTGGTAGTAGGGGTCGGGATTGAACAGGTTTTCCGCGACGTCCTCCAGGGACAGCTTCAGACGCTCCCCGCTCATGTTGCTGAGGGTCACCTCGGGGTAGGTGATGGCGGTCTGGGAGTAGACATGCTCCAGGGTGATGGGATCCCCCGGCAGCACCGTGGTGCCCCAGCGGAACCCTGGCGACAGTGCCACCTCTGCATCCTGGGTCTCCATGAGGGCATCGCAGATGAGCTGGTCAAAGGTGCCGTTGAAGTTGCCTCGGCGGTAGAGCAGGTCCTCGGTCACCGCCAGCTCCTCACTGAGGTCCTTGCCCACCCCCTCCTGGGCCTTGGTTCGCTCCTCCCCGATGAGCTGGGCCATGTCCGGGTCCGGCTCGATCTCGTTGGAGAAGATCGGCAGCATGTGGAAGCGGTAGTCCCGAACCTTGCCGTTTTTGACGTCGAAGTCCATGCGGGTGAGGAACTTGCCGTTGGAGCCGGAGTTGATCACCAGGGTCTTGCCGTCCAGGCCGCCGCCCTTGTTGGGGATCTCCATGGGGGCGGGCATGGCGTCGTGGGTATGGCCGCCGAGGATCACGTCGACGCCCCGCAGGCGGGAGGCCATCTTCTTGTCCACGTCCATCCCGTTGTGGGACAGGATCACAACCATGTCGGCCTTGTCGCCGTCGTGGATCTCGTCCACCACCTTCTGGGCGTTCTCCTCGTCGATGCCGAAGGACCACCCCGGGACCTTGTACTGCGGATTGGCGATGGGCGTGAACGGGAAGGCCTGCCCGATCACCGCGATGCGGACGCCGTTGCGCTCCTTCACGGTGTAGGGCGAGAACAGATCGATGCGGTCGCCCCAGGTGTTGTCCGTAATGTTCTGGGCAACGAAATCCATGTTGAGGGCGCCGCCGTCGATGAGCTCGCGGAGCCGGTCGGAGCCGTAGGTGAACTCCCAGTGGCCGGTCATCACGTCCACGCCCAGGTGGTTGGAGGCTCGCACCATGTCGCGGGCGTTGCTCCACAGGCTGGTGGCCGAGCCCTGCCAGGTGTCGCCGCCGTCGAGCAGGAGGGCCTTGCCCTCGCGTTCGGCCCGGTAGCGGTTGACCAGGGTCTGCATGTGCGCGAAGCCGCCCATCTTGCCGTAGCGGCGGGCCTCCTCCACGTAATCAATGGGGGTGAAGGCGTGGGCCCGCTTGGAGCCCTTCTTGATCCCGAAATGCTCCAGGAACGCGTCGGTAACCAGGTGCGGCGGGTCGCCCTTCATTGGACCGACGCCGAGGTTGACATTGGGCTCCCGGAAATGGACCGGATTGAGCTGGGCATGGCAGTCGGTGAAGTGCATCAGGGTGACGTTGCCGAAATCGGGAATGGCATAGGGGTCGTCTTTGAACCAGCCCATGGCCTGAGCGCCGCGTGGACGCAACATACCGGCAGCGCCGGCCATGCCTAGGGCGTTAAGGAATTCGCGTCGGGATAGCTGCATGGTTTAAGCCTCTCCCTCGGGTGTTGGAGGTTGGGTTAGGAAACGAAACGGCCCGGCAGGGCCGAGCGCTGGTCATTCAGAAACCGCCTTTCTTGATGGTTTGCATGACCTCGATAATGTCCGCCTCGATCCGCTCGGCGATGCGTCGGGCCTTGGGCGGGGCATCCGGAAAATAGCGCAGGGCATAGCTCGGCCGGTAGGTGATTAGTGCTAGGTGGTCGTCAGCCGTAAAGACTACGATCTTGCAGGGGATGAAGGCACCGAAGGCCGGTATCTCTCGAAGTACTTCGGCGCCTAGGCCCAAATTGCAAACCTGGAAGACCTTGTAGACCCGATCGTAGTCGATCCCCCGGTTGCGCATGCCCTCGGCTACGTTGAGGCTGCCGACATCGGCCAGGTTCATGCCCTTGGCCTTGGACTGGATGCTCAGCTCAACGTCTTCGAGGGTCCGCTCCGGAGGTAGGTCGACCCGATACAGGGGCCCGGACTCCTCGGTCTGCGCCCCGGCTGCGGGCACCATACACGCCCAGAATAATGCAATTACCAAGCCAACGATGAAAAGGCGTCCGCTGATTAACGGCGGTAGGGCTGCTCTGCGCATTGGGCCTTATCCTTTAACGGTGGTGGCCGCCGAGATGCGTGGCGACTCTGTCGCTTGCGCAAACCTAGGTCCCCCGGGACGGGGCCTTGTTGGGTTTGACCCTTTCGAGCCGGCACCCATTCCGGTGGCCGGGACCTCCAAGCCAGGGGCATAAAAAAAATAGGTCCGGGGCTAAGCCCCGGACCTATCCATCGAACCCCGACTACGGGTTACAGGCTGTGCCCGGGTACTTTCATGGGCTGCCCGTTGGAGAGGGAGCCGTGGTACACCTCCAGAGCGCGATAGCCCTTGTGCTGGAAGGGCAGGTCATGCCCCCGGACCCGGCGGTTACAGCCGCGATAGCGGGTGTGCATCAGGCGGGTCTGCTGCTTCTTCATGCGGAAGGTCGGGAACTTGTTGTACTGACCCCGCACATTGGACAGAATTTGCCCGCGGATGCGCATGCCGCCGTTCTGGACGTGGCAGGTGCCGCAGGAGAAGTTCAGCTGGCCGCGCTTCATCCAGTAGAGCTCCTTGCCCCGCTCCCAGTAGTCCTTGGCCTTGCCGTCGGTCTTGATGGCCAGAGGCTCGCCTTCGGCCAGGCTCTTAACGAAGATCGTCAAATGCCGCATGTCGCTGCCGTGCTTCTGGCTCCAGTCCAGAGGCTCGGCATCCATGTTGTTAGCCCGGCACAGGTTGATCTGCATGGCCAGGGTCCGAACCCCTTCGCCGCTGATGGCTTTGTTGGGGTTCAGCTGCTCGCCCTGCTTCTCGCCCTTGTGGATCAGGTCCGGGCCGGAGCTGTTGCCGATGGGATAGACGTTGTCCACTACCTTGGGGTAGGTGGCGGCGACGCCCTCCAGATCCTCACCGTCTTCTCCGTGGCAGGAAGCGCAGGACTTGCCGTTGGGGCCTTCCTCCTGGAACACGGCCTTACCGGAATCGATGTCAAAATCCCCGGGATTGAAATCCTGGCCGATTTTCTCGGCACCTTCCTCGGAGACCGCGCGCTCCTGCTGCGACCCGGTCAGCTGCGCACCGACCTGGCCCGTCCAGACGAGCAGGGCTAGCGTGGCCACTGCATAGGACAGACTTACTTTCATGCTGGGTCCTCCTGCTGGCGAAGGCAGATGCGTTAGCCGACGCTAACTTCGGCCTCGGCGGTAAATGTGCCGCCCTGGTTGTCCTCCCAAGTCATCTTCAGCGTGCCGCTGGACTCGGGGGTGAGGTAGTACGACAGGTACGGGTTTTTGCTGATGGCCACGCTCCAATCGGCCTCGAACACACGTTGGCCGTTGAAGTCCGCTTTCACCTTCTTGACCCAGTGGGCCGGGATCTTCTCCCCGGTATCCGGATCCTTGCGCAGGCCCGTCTCCATGGGATGCAGGATCAGGGCGCGAACCTGGGTGGGTTGGCCTGACTTGGCGCTACCGACCCGAACGCGGGCTTGTCCCATCTTAGCCATTGTCTATTCCCCTATTGCTAAATGTGGTTGCCGTTGTGAGCTCTCGCCGAGTGGATCGTCAGCCGCCGCAGCCGCCGATGGTCACGCGGACCTCGTTGCTGGCCTTGTAGAACTCGCCGTCGGTGGTCTCGGCGACCGCCATCACGTTCGAGGTCTCGCCCATCTTGATCCGGGTGGAAACCTCGGCGGTGTCCGAAGTGGCGTCGGTGAGGTGGAAACGGGCGGTGTAGGGCGCCGGGTTTCCCTCCACGAACACGTGGAACGTGCTCACCTTGTTGCCCATGTCGCTGGTGGCCGTGATCGGCACCACGGCGCCGTTCTCGGCGATGGTGGGCGTCTGCAGGCTGACGTTGCCTTCCTTGACGTTGGTCGTGCCCAGCGCCGCCTGGAAGGCCTCTTCCATGCTGCCTTCGACATTAAAGGCTTCCTTGGGGAAGCTCCACTTGGCGGCAAGGCTCTTGACTGGCTTCATCAGGCCGGCGCCGGCGGTGGCGACCACCGCTCCCGTGACGCCCATCGCCTTCAGGAAGGAGCGCCGACCGGTCTGATCATTCGTGGTAGCGCGCATGGCTCTAATTCCTCCGTTTTACCGAGTTTGGACGATTAGTAGGTCAGGGTCATCAGGTAGGCGGTGACCTTGTCGATTTCCTCTTCGGTCATGATCTTGTGCTTACCGAAGGGGGGCATGGAAGTGACCTTGTTGTACTGCTCCGGGTCCCAGATCTGCTTGCGGATGCGCTCCTTTTCCAGTCGATCAGCGACACCCACCAGGCTGGGGCCCAGGTTGCCCGGTAGCTCCCCGCCGGGCATTTCGTGGCAGGCCAGGCAGTTGCCCTTCTGGCGGTCGTAGGCGATCTCCTTGCCTTCCTGCTCGATTTTGCCCAGGTCTTCCTGCTGGGCCAGGGCAGTGCTACCGGTCATGCTGCCGACAACCAGGAAGGCAGCTCCCAGAAGTGGCATGCCCAGCCGGGAGAACCGGGAGACTCCATTGATCCCCATGTAACTCCTCCTTTGCGGCTTGAAGAGAAGGGCCCGGCGTGCACCGGCCGTGACCCAATCGTGCACCTTATATGCCATACCGAGTAAGGGGCCCGCAACCCGCCCGATTTTGGTAAACCGTAAGAAATGTTGCGATGCCCCCGACCTGGCCCATTTGGGCCAGGTTTAGGGCCCGCGAGAAGCCGGAAGTGAGGCGCAAACGAACTAAAGCATATCATCTCTTCAGGTCTTGTCTACAAGCTGAGCTCCCGTATGCGCGGGGCTAGGCGTGGGGAGGTTTAAATAAAGAGGCGCTAGAACCTGATGGGGCTCCATATTGGTATATTAAAAAGTTTTAATATTTAAAAATCCAGCTTTGGGCGGGTAGGAGCTTCGCTAGCCTCCGAGAGGCTCAGGGCTCGTCTTCGCCTTATCCCTCCTCGCCGCCGAGTAGATCCAGGTTCTTCATTTTGGTGCGCAGCTGCTTACGGCTGATGCCGAGCAGAACCGCTGCCCGACTCTGGTTCCAGTTGGTCTTGTCCAGGGCGTCGACAACCACTTGGCGCTCGATGGTGGGCAGGTGGTGGGTAGTGAAATCCCCCTTGCCCGTTTGGGAGGGGGGCTGACGCAGGTCCGGGGGCAGGTCCGCCGCCCCAATGGTCTGGGCTCGGCTCATGACCACGGTCCGCTCGATGACGTTCTCCAGCTCCCGAATGTTCCCGGGCCAGGGGTAGGCCTGCAGGGCGGCCACGGCGTCAGGCTCAAGGGAGGGGGTGTGGCACTCGAGCTGGCGAGCCACCCGGCTAAGGAAATGGCGGGCGAGTACCGGGATGTCCTCGGCCCGCTCGCGCAGCGGGGGAAGGTGGAGGGGGATGACGTTGAGGCGGTAATACAGGTCCTCCCGGAATCGACCGGCCTCGGCATCGGCCTGAAGGTCGCGGTTGGTGGCTGTGACCATCCGGGCCTTCAAGGGTATGGGTCGGTGACTGCCTAGGCGGGTAAATTCGCGCTCCTGAAGCGCGCGCAGGAGCTTGACCTGCATGGAAAACGGCATCTCGCCCACTTCATCCAGGAAAAGAGTGCCGTTGCCGGCCTCCTCGAACTTGCCGGGCCGCGCCCGTTGGGCCCCGGTGAAGGCGCCTTGCTCGTAGCCGAACAGCTCGCTTTCGATGAGCTCGCCGGGCAGGGCGGCGCAGTTCACCGCCAGGAAGGGCTCCTCGGCGCGCGGCGAGGCGGTGTGGAGGGCGCGTGCCACCAGCTCCTTGCCGGTCCCAGATTCCCCGGTGATCTGGACCGTTGAGGGGGCCGGGGCCACCAGCTCAACCGTATGCAGGACCTCGCGGATGGGCGGGCTGTCGCCGATGATGCCGAAATCCTGGTCGGGCTGCTGAGTAGGTAGAGCATGCCCGGACCGGTTGAGCAGGTTGCGGGCGAGGGCGACCAGGTCGGCTTCCTCGACGGGCTTGGTTAGATAGTGGTCGGCACCGGCCTTCATGGCCTCGACGGCGTGCTCCACATTGCCGTAGGCGGTGACAATGATAACCGGCAGATCGGGGCGCTCGGCCTTGGCCTCGTGCATTAGCTCCAGGCCGCTGGGCCCTTGGCCCAGACGGTGGTCGGTGATGACCAAGTCCGCCGGTGCGCGCCGCAGCTCCTCTCTGGCCGCCTCGGCGTCTGCAGCGGTCTGGGTGGCGAAGCCTTCGCCCTCCAGCCAGGCCGCCATGACCCGGCGGAGGTTACGCTCGTCCTCGACGATCAGAATGGTGTGAGACTGCGCCATAGAGGCCTTCTCAGGTTGCCTTTCGGGGCAGGCTCAAGGTGAACCGGGCACCGCCCGCAGGGGCATTGTCCACTTCGATATTGCCGCCGTGCTGGAGGACCACCTTGGACACCACGGCCAGACCCAGGCCGCTGCCTTGGCTTTTGGTGGTCACGAACGGCTTGAAGATCCGCTCGTGCTCTTCCTCGGGGATGCCCGGACCGGAATCGTGCACGGTGATGCGAGAAGAGACCTCCGTCTTCGGCTCTAGCCGCACCCGAACCCGATCACCGGGCTCGAGCGCATCCAGGGCGTTGGTCAGCAGATTGGTCAGGGCCTGGTGGATGAGCTGGGAGTCCACCGGGCATACCTGGGCCTCGGCGCAGGCACACTCCAGAGCCACCCCGGCCCCCTCGAAATCGGTCTGGAGGCGGCTGCAGGTATCGGTCACCAGCTCGCACAAGTCTCGATCCTCCAGCTGGGGCTCAAAGGGCCGGCTGAAGTCGAGGAAACCTTCCGTCATCTCGTAGAGCCGAGAGACCTCATCCTCGATGATCTGGGAAAATTCGGCCTTTTCCGCCTTCTCGGGATGCCGGCGCAGGTAGCGCGAAGCGCCCCGTAGACTGGACAGGGAGTTGCGCAGCTCGTGGGCGACGTGGGCGGACATCTCGCCGATGGTGGCCAGGCAATTGAGGGCCTGTTGCTTCTGGTGGAGGCGATCGAGTTCCACCAGGTAGCGGTTGAGGGTGGAGCGCAGCCGGTGGAAGCCGTGCTGGAGACGGTCGAGCTCATCGCCCTCCTGGCGGAGCCCGCCGTGGTGACCTTCCTCGTCCTGGGCCAGCTCGCGCTCCATAGCCTCCACCTGGCCGGTCAGGCGCCGAATGGGTCGGGTTACGAAGCCCGAAACCAGGAAGGCGCCAGCGGCACCCACGACGCCAGTGAACAGGCCCAGCCACAGGAGCTTCTTAAGGGTGGCGGTAAGGTTCTCGGCCACAATCTGGCGCAGCTCCTGGGGTGCGAACCGGACGTGAACCGTGCCCAGGCGATCGCCGCCCACCCGGATCGGGTGGCTGGCCGTCTCCAGGAGATCCTGGGTGGGTACGGGGATCAGGTCGGCGGCCGAGCCGGCCTGGGACGGGCTCTCGCCACCCTTGGCCCATGCGGGGCGCTTTTGTCCCAATTCGGACAGCTTGGTGCTGGCTAGGATGCGCTCGGTGGCATCCGTAATGACTGCCGCTTTCACCGCCCGGTTGCTGGTGGCCTGCTCCACCAGGCCCTGCAGTCCGGTGAGGTCGGTGGTTACCAGGGGGCTACGGGCGCTGGTGGCCACATCGCGGACCATGCGCAGATTCTCCGAGACCAGCTGCTGCTCTAGGTCCCGCTTGACCGAGGTGTATACCACCAGGGCCACCGCTAGGAAAATGGCGGTGATCAGTAGCAGGACGTAGAAGGCCCCTTTGGTCTGCAGGGGCAGGCGGCCGGCCCCGGCCCTCATGGGCCGGAGTGCTCCTTGCCGGCCGCGGTGTCACCGCGGGGGGCCAGCACGTCCATGGGGCTGCCGTTGCCGCTTTGCCGCCGCATCCGCCGGATGACGTCGTAATCGGCGTCCTCGGTGACGACGAAGCCGTCCACGCCGGAGCCGATGGCGTCCAGAACGGCGTCGTCCTGGGGGCGCTGGAGCCCGGTGACGGCGGCTCGGAGCCGTCGGCGAAGCCCCTCAGGGGTGGCAGGGCTGGCGGCCAGGACATACTGAGGAATGGGCTGTGAATAACGCAGCACCCTCAGCAGCTCCTTGGTCACGAAGGGACGTGCGGAGGCCTCGTCCACGGCGGTGGCATCGAACAGGTCGGCGGCAACGGTATACAGGGCGTTCTCGTTGGAGCCCAGGGTCCGTTCCT
Source organism: Thiohalorhabdus sp. (assembly GCF_036628635.1). Lineage (GTDB taxonomy): Bacteria > Pseudomonadota > Gammaproteobacteria > Thiohalorhabdales > Thiohalorhabdaceae > Thiohalorhabdus. The sequence continues at coordinate 34,030 of NZ_JAZKRM010000006.1, forward strand.
CGAAGAAATCCTTGCGCGGATCGAGTCCGGCCTGGGTGAACATGGCCCTAGGAACCAGCTGGCTGGCGGCGCAAACCGGGTTACCGTAGGCGAAGCGGGCCCCCTTGAGCTCCTCCAGACGCTCGTAGGGGCTGTTGCGACGGACCACCACCGCGGTTCGGAAGGTGCTCTTGCCGTGGCGCTGGATACGGGCCAGGGGCAACAGGTCGCCGTCATCGGCCAGCCGGGTGTAGAGCAGGGGACACAGATAGGTGACTTGGGGCCGGTCCTCGCGGGCGAGCCGCAGAAGGGCGTCCAGATCGCTGGCGACCCGAGCTTCGACGGAAACGCCCAGGGATCCCTGGAGGTGGGCTGCCAGGGGCTGGAATCGCGCGTAGACCTGGTCGGCGCTGGACAATGGGGGCAGCAGGAGCCGAAGCTGGTGCTCGTCTTCGGCAGCGGATGGCCCGGCCAAGGCCAGAGCCACCAGGGTGGCAACACCCAGCAGGCGACGGGCCGATAAAGGGAGCGGCAAGCTCATGGCCTCCTGCGCGGTTCAGTTGGGGGATCAAAGCCCTGCAGGTTCCGTACCGACTAGGGCTCCAGTTCCCGGATTCGTGCCTCGATTTGGCTCAGCTGGGCGGAATCCCGCTCCCGCGCCAAGCGTTTGGCCAGCCTGAGCTGCTCCAGGGCCTCGGTGCGCTGGCCCTGAAGCCAGCGAGCTTCTGCCTCCGATCGATGGGCTTCGACGGGTCGGTCGAGGCGGCTGAGGGCGTTGGCCAGGGCGCTGTAGCCGGATGGCCGCTCCGGGAAATCGCGGGTGACTTCCCGCAGCGTTTGACGGGCTTGTTCCGCCTTACCCTGGGCCAGCAGGGTCTTGCCCAGCGCTTCGCGCAGGTCTGGATTCCCCGGCCGGCGCTCCAGGGCGGCCTTGATCTCGTCGATGGCGGCATCGGTTTGCCCCTCGGCCAGATACAGCTCGGCCAAAGTGCGGCGGTAGGCCACTGTCTCGGGATGGTCCGCCACCAGAGCGCGAGCCTGGTCCAAGGCCTGTTGGGAGCGGCCGCTGCGCCCGGCGGCAATGGCCAGACCGTAACGCGCGGCCTGGTCCTCCGGGTGGCTGCGGACGCGCTCTTGGAGCTCTTGGAACGCCTTCTCCGGGGAATCCGCGGTGATGGCCTGGACGCGGGCCTTGATGCGGGCAAAAGCCGTCTCGCCTAGGGGGGCGTTGGAGCCGTTATCCAGCTGACTGGCCCGACCCTTGGCGTCGGCGATGCGCTCGCCGGTAAGGGGGTGGGTGGACAGGTACGGTGGCGGTGCCCGGCCCTGGAGCTGGGACCAGCTCTGGAGCTTCTGCAGGAACCGGGGCAGGCCGTCCGGATTGAAGCCGGCCCCAGCCAGGTACTTGACACCCAGGCGGTCCGCCTCGCGCTCATGGGAGCGGCTGTAGGCCAGCATCTCCTGCTGGGAATAGGCGCTGGCACCCGCCACTAGACCGGTGGCCGCCTCGCCGTGGCCTTGCATGCCGGCCAGGACGGCAGCGGCCACCAGCAGCAGGGACGACGCTTGGCTGCGCTTGCTGGCCGCAACCTGGCGGGCCATGTGGCGCTGGGTTATGTGCGCCACTTCGTGGGCAAGCACCCCGGCAAGCTCCGACACGCTGTCGCTGCGCTCGATCAGGCCGGAATGGACGAAGATGTGGCCCCCGGGAACCGCGAAGGCGTTCAAGCGGCTGTCCTTCACCACGTAGAACTGGAAGGGGTAGGCATCGAAATCGGTCTGGGCGGCAACCCGGTTGCCCAACAGGCGGACGAACGCCACCACCTCGGGATCGTGGACGAAGGTCAGCTCCTGCCGTGCCTGGGCCAGGAAACGCTGGCCAATCTCCACTTCCTGGGTGGCGGTAAGCTCGCCGCCGGTCTGGCTGCCCAGGGAGGGCAGTTCGGCCAAGGCCGGCAAGGGCAGGGCAACGGCTCCGGCAAGGACGAGGGCAAGCAGTTGGAGGCGGATCCGATTTGCGGGGTCACGGTAGCGCATGGCGGTCGCTGGGATCCGTGGATGTAGCATGGGCGGTTTGCGGCCTTTTGGGCCGCCTCGGCCGCTTCGAGTTCCGCCGCCGTCAGGGACCGGAATCGTCGCTTGCCTCGTCACGACGCCAGTGGCCGGAGCGGCCGCCGGCCTTTTCAACCAGGCGAATCTCGGTGATAGACATGGCCCGATCCATGGCCTTGCACATGTCGTAGATGGTGAGAAGGGCGACGCTGGTAGCGCTCAGGGCCTCCATCTCCACCCCGGTGCGGTTGGCGGTCTTGGCGGTAACCTCCGCCCGCACCGCCGGTGGCTCGTCCTGGTCGCTGAAGGCCACATCGACGCTGGTGAGGGGAACCGGGTGGCAAAGGGGGATCAGCTGGCCGGTTTGTTTGGCCGCCTGGATGGCGGCGACCCGGGCCACACCCAGGACGTCGCCTTTGGCCACCTGCCCGCCGCGGATGCGCCCCAGGGTGGCGGTCTCCATGCGGATCCACCCTTCAGCCACGGCCAGCCGTTCGCTGACGGCCTTGCCGCCCACATCCACCATGCGGGCGTTGCCCTGCTCGTCGAAATGGGAGAGGGGGTCATCGCCGCTGGACATGGGTGTTCCTCGTACGAAGCAAAACGGGCCGGGACAGCTGTCCCGGCCCGATCCGATTAAGCGCAGGGCGGGCCCGCCGATCGGGCCTACTTCCCCCGGCCCGGAGCGGAGGAGTAGTGGTACATAGTCTCCCGATCCTGCCACATCTTCTCTTCGAGCAGCTCATCGGGCACATAGAACAGGCTGGCCCGGTCGGCCGGCTTGCTCTTTACGAGCTTGACGATGTCGCCGTAGGGCATCTTGCGGAGTAGACCGTCGTTGTCCGTGGCACGGACAATCATGAAGTCGTCGAACAGCTTGTAGACGTAGAAGTTGCCCGGACGCAGCTTGCCGTGCCTGTCCTTGTAGGTGACGGTTATCCGGGTGTTCTCCTCGAAATTGCTGCGGTCCACTGCAATTCCTCCTGGGTTTGGCCTGGCCACCAGCGGGCCCGCTAGCTAGGGTGGTCGGTTGCTCGCTCGCCCTCGCCGGCAGAATGGGTTCGCCAACCGGTTACCGCCTCCCTGGGGTCGGGCACCGGGTGATCAAGTAGATGAAGGCCGCTAATCGGGGCCGAGCGACCCGTTAGGCTTGCAATGCGTGGGCAGAATTGCTGAAGATGAGAACGCTAGCACGGCCCCCCGGGGGCGGCAAATAAAGCTCCTTGATTGGTAAATTAAAATATCTGCCTTGCTTTGGGGTGGGGCAATAGCCAACATTCTCCCGGTTCCGAATCATCAGGCTGACGTCCCCGGAGAATCGCCCATGTTGGCGCTAGAGGATGCCCGGGCCCGGATCCTGGAAACGATCCGTCCGACTCCGCAGACCGAAACCGTTGCCGTTGGCGAGGCGGTCGGTCGCTACCTCGCCGAGACGCCTGCGTCGCGGGTGCCCAGCCCGGCCTTCGACAACTCGGCCATGGACGGCTACGCGGTCCGAACCTGGGACTTGGCCGAAGCTGGCGGCGAGCTACCCGTGGCCCTCAACCTGGCTGCCGGCGACGACCCCGGGCCCCTGCCGGACGGGGCTTGTGCCCGTATCATGACCGGCGCCGCCATCCCCCCCGGGGCCGATGCCGTGGTCATGCAGGAAAAGGTCGATGCCGACGGCGCTACCGCTCGCTTCGGTCAGCCCCCCCCGGCCGGGAATAATATCCGCCGCGCCGGGGAGGACATCCCCGAGGGCGGTGAGCTGGCTGGGGCCGGAGAGCGGGTGTCGCCGGCCCTGATTTCGGCTCTGGCCACCGCTGGTGTGGCTAAGGTCCGGGTACGGCGCCGGCCGCGGGTCTACGTGCTGGCCACCGGTTCCGAGCTGCGCGATTCGGGTGAGGCGCTTGGCCCCGGTGAGATCTATGATTCCAATAGTCCGGCTCTGGCCGCCATGCTGCGGGAGCTGGGCGCCGAGGTCACCGACGGCGGCCACGTGCCGGACGAGATCGATGCCCTGCGGGGAGCCTTGCAAGAAGCCGCGGATCACGATCTGGTGGTCACCAGCGGCGGCGTCTCGGTGGGCGATCTCGACCAGGTCCGCCAGGTCCTGGCGGAGCAGGGCGAGATCGCCCTGTGGAAGGTGGCCATCAAGCCCGGCAAGCCGTTCGCCTTCGGCCGCCTTGGCGGCGCCGACTTCTTCGGCCTGCCGGGCAACCCGGTGTCGGCCCTGGTAACCTTCCAGCAATTCGTACGTCCCGCGGCCATCCGTTGGATGGGCGGGACCTACTCCTCCGTCCAGGTGCCCGCCGAGGCCGGGGCCGATTTCCACCGGGAGGCGGCCTCGCGGACCGAGTTCCTGCGCGCGCGGCTCCACCCGGAGGAAGGGCGTCTAGTCGCCACCCCCCTGAGTCGTCAGGGCTCGGGCATGATCGGGGGGCTCTCCCGGGCCCACGGGCTTATCGTGGTGGCTGCCGGCAATCACGGCTTCGGGTTCGGCGAGCGGGTAATGGTGGAGCCCACCACCGAATGGTGCCGCTTTGGCGAGCCGCAATCGAGGGACGAAGAATGAGCGCTAACGGTCTGTCCTATTACGCCGATCCTGCCAATTACGAGGATCATTCCGAGCAGGAGGTGAAGTACACCACCTGCTATATGTGTGCCTGTCGCTGCGGGGTCAAGGTCCACCTAGAGGGCGGCAAGCTGCGCTACCTCCAGGGCAACCCCGACCACCCCGTCAACGAGGGGGTGCTGTGCGGCAAGGGCTCGGCAGGGATCATGAAGCAGTACTCCCGCGCCAAGCTGCGGGCGCCCCTGCTTCGCAAGCCAGGTACCGAGCGCGGCGCCGGGGAGTTCCAGGAGATCTCCTGGGACGAGGCCATGCAGATGCTCACCGAGCGCTTGGACAAGATCCGCTCCACCGACTCGCGCAAACTGGCGTTCTTCACCGGCCGCGACCAGATGCAGGCCCTGACCGGCCTCTGGGCCGCCCAGTTCGGTACTCCCAATTTCGCCGCTCACGGGGGGTTCTGCTCGGTGAACATGGCCGCTGCCGGACTCTATACCATGGGTACCTCCTTCTGGGAGTTCGGCACCCCCGACTGGGACCGCACCAAGTACCTGCTCATGTGGGGCGTGGCCGAGGACCACGACTCTAACCCCATCAAGATCGGACTGGAGAAGGTCAAGCGCCACGGCGCCAAGTTCGTGGCCATCAATCCCGTGCGCACCGGCTACGCCGCCATCGCCGACGAATGGGTGGGTATTCGTCCCGGGACTGACGGCATGCTGGCCATGGCCATGATCCACGTGCTGCTGGACCGGGAGCTTTTCGACTGGGAATACCTGGTTCGCTACACCAACGCCCCCAACCTGATCCTCGACAATCCGGGCCACGAAGACCACGGGCTGTTCTACCGCCAGCGGTTCCCGGACGAGCCCCCCGAGGGTCCCCGCGATGGGTCCAAGATGGGGGGCATTCCCATGGTGTGGGATCAGCACGTCAACGGGCTTGCCCGCCAGGATCAGCCCGATACCGCGCCCGCCCTGTTCGGGGAGTTCACCGGACCCAACGGCGAGCACTTGAAGACGGTCATGAGCCTCATGGCCGAGCGCTACCTGGACGAGGCCTACAGCCCCGAGGCCGCCGCGCCCATCACGGGGATCCCGGCCGAAACCATCGAGCGTCTGGCCCTGGAGATGGCCCACGTGGCCTTCCGGGAGAGCATCGAGATCGACTGCGAGTGGACCGATTGGGCCGGTCGCAAGCAGGACAAGTTCATCGGCCGGCCGGTGTCCATGCACGCCATGCGCGGCATCTCCGCCCACTCCAACGGCTTCCACACCTGCCGCGCCATCCACTTCGTCCAGATGCTGCTGGGCACCATCGATGTCCCCGGGGGGTTCCGCTCCAAGCCACCCTTCCCGCGCCCGGTGCCGCCCCGGAGCGCCCCGGCCGGGGGGGGGATCCAGACCGCCATGCGACCGGATACCCCCCTGGAGGGGGTGCCGCTGGGCTTCCCACAATCGCCGGACGACCTCCTGCACGACGAGGACGGCAAGCCCCTGCGGATCGACAAGGCCTACACCTGGGAGGCCCCGCTCGCCCTGCACGGCCTGATGCACATGGTGATCAGTAACGCCTACAACGAGGATCCCTACCCCATCGATACGTTCATGACCTTCATGGCCAACATGGCCTGGAACTCGTCCATGAACACCCTCGGGGTGCAGGAGATGCTCACCGCTCAGCACGACGACGGCGAGTACCGCATCCCGTTCGTGGTGGTTGCCGACGCCTTCCACTCGGAGATGGTCAATTTCGCCGACCTGGTGCTGCCGGACACCACCTATTTCGAGCGCCATGATTGCATCTCCATGCTCGACCGCCCCATCTCGGAGCCGGACGCGGTGGCCGATGCCATCCGCTACCCGGTAATCGAGCCGGACCGGGACGTGCGGCCGTTCCAGGAGGTGCTGGTGGATCTGGCCGGGCGGTTGAAGTTGCCAGCCTTCACGGATGAGGAGGGCAACCCCAAGTTCGACGGCTACCAGGATTTCATCGTCAACTACGAGAAATCCCCCGGGGTGGGCTTTTTGGCCGGCTGGCGGGGCGAGGAAGGTGACCAGCACCTGCTGGGGAAGCCCAACCCCGACCAGTGGGACCGCTACATCGAGAACCAGTCCTTCTTCCATCACCCCTTGCCGGAGAACTTGCGGTTCTACAAGGGGTGGAACCGGGACTATCTGGACTGGGCCAGCGAGCGCTTTATCTGCTCCTCCGAGCCCATCATCATGCAATTCTACTCGGAGCCGCTGCAGACCTTCCGGCTCGCTGGCGAGGGTGTGAGCTCCGGGCCCAAGCCCGAGGATCCCGCCGACCGCGAACGCCTGCGCACTTACTGCGACCCCTTGCCCTTCTGGTACCGGCCCTTGGAGCAGCAGCGGGTCAGCGCCGAAGAGTACCCCTTCTTCGCGCTGACCCAGCGTCCCATGATCATGTATCACTCGTGGGACTCCCAGAACGTCTGGCAGCGCCAAGTCCTGCCCTACAACTTTCTGTACATGAACCGCGGCCGCGCCGCGGGGCTGGGGATCCCCGACGAAGGCTGGGCCTGGGTGGAGAGCCACAACGGCCGCATCCGGGTCCAGGTCAAGCATATGGAGGGCACCCATCCGGACACCGTCTGGACCTGGAACGCGGTGGGCAAGCAGAAGGGAACCTGGGGGCTGAATGAGGATGCCCCCGAGGCCAACCATGGCTTCATCATGAACCACCTGATCTCCGAGCTGCTTCCGGAAAAAGTCGGGGAGCGGCCGATCACCAACTCCGATCCCGTCACCGGTCAGGCGGCCTGGTTCGACCTGCGGGTCCGCATCACGCCGGCCAGCGAGGAGGGCATCTGGCCTGAACCGTCGGCGGTCCAGCCGCTGGCCGGGCAGTCGGAGGCGCCCGAGGTGCTCCGCTACACCAGCCGGGCCCAAGGGGGCGAGGAATAACGGCCCGGCAATGGGGGATCCGGAGCAAAACGAAGGTCGCCCCGCATTTTGGGTTGGGTGGTCAGGCGGAAAGGGCTCTTCCCGGCACCCGCCGGGGGTGGACGGCCCTAACGACGGAAGGCCCGGTGGCCTGGCCCCGACACGTGGCCTGACCGGCCTGCAAGGTGGTGGAGGCACTGGCCGGATCTTTCGGCCTCGGGGTTGGCGGTTGACTTGCAGTTCGGGGACGGAAGGCGTTGCCGTAAGGAGGGCCGGGCTCTCATGGGCCCATCCGTCAAGGATTCAACCAGGAAAAAGGGATTGGTATGTCAACCGCATTGGTCTTCTCTTTGATCTGCGCGCTTGCCGGGATCGTCTACGGTGGGGTTTCCATCTCCCGAGTGCTGGCTTATTCCGAGGGTAGCGAGGAGATGCGCCGAATCGCCGGGGCTATTCAGGAGGGCGCCTCCGCCTATCTCCGCCGGCAGTACACCACCATCGCGGTGGTCGGCGTGATCCTCCTCGTGCTGTTGTGGCTCGGCCTGGGGCTGGCCACCGCCATTGGCTTCCTGATCGGCGCGGTCTTCTCCGGCGGGGCCGGCTTCATTGGTATGCTTATCTCGGTCCGGAGCAATGCCCGTACCGCGCAGGCCGCCAAGACGGGAGTTAACGAGGGGCTCCAGGTCGCCTTCAAGGGTGGCGCCATCACCGGGTTGCTGGTGGTGGGCCTGGGCCTGCTGGGCGTGGCCGGCTACTATGCCATCCTCACTTTGATAACCCCCGCCGGCGAGGAGGTGGGGCTGGCGCCGCTGGTGGGACTGGCCTTCGGGGGATCGCTGATCTCCATCTTCGCCCGGCTGGGCGGCGGTATCTTCACCAAGGGCGCGGACGTGGGCGCCGACCTAGTGGGTAAGATCGAGGCGGGCATCCCGGAGGACGATCCCCGCAACCCCGCGGTGATCGCCGATAATGTGGGCGACAATGTGGGTGACTGCGCCGGCATGGCCGCCGACCTGTTCGAGACCTACGCCGTGACCGTGGTGGCCACCATGCTGCTGGGCCATCTGGCGTTCGCCGAAGCCGGGCTGGCAGCGGTGCTGTATCCCTTGGTGCTGGGCGGCATCTCCATCGTCGCCTCCATCATCGGCACCTTCTTCGTCACCACCAGCGAGGGCAAGGTGATGAAGGCCCTCTACCGCGGCCTGATTGTCTCCGGGGTGCTAGCCATCATCGGCTTCTACCCCGCCACCGCCTTGCTGATGGGGGGTGCCGAGGCCTATTCCGTGGCCGGGCTGTACGGCTCGGCCCTGGTGGGGCTGGCTGTGACGGCCCTGTTCGTGGTGATCACGGAGTACTACACGGGCACCGAGTTCAGCCCCGTAAAGGATCTGGCCAAGTCCTCTACCACTGGCCATGCCAGCAACATCATCGCCGGCCTGGCCTTGTCCATGAAGGCCACCGCCGCGCCGGTGCTGGTGGTCTGCGCCGGCATCTTCACCGCCCACGCCTTCGCCGACCTCTACGGCATCGCCATCGCCGTGACCGCCATGCTTTCCATGACCGGCATGATCGTGGCCCTGGACGCCTTCGGGCCCATCACCGACAACGCCGGCGGCGTGGCGGAGATGGCCGATCTCGACGAATCGGTGCGCGACAATACCGACGCCCTCGATGCGGTGGGCAATACCACCAAGGCAGTGACCAAGGGCTACGCCATCGGCTCCGCCGGGCTGGCGGCGCTGGTGCTGTTCACCGATTACACCCACGAGCTCGGTGCCCAGGCAGGCCACATGCTGTCCTTCGACCTGTCCAATCACTTGGTGATTATCGGCCTGTTTATCGGTGGCCTCGTGCCGTACCTGTTCGGGGCCCTGTCCATGGAATCGGTTGGCCGGGCCTCGAGCTCGGTAATCGAGGAGGTGCGCCGGCAGTTCCGAGAGATTTCCGGGATCATGGAGGGTACTCAGAAGCCGGACTATTCCCGGACGGTGGATATGCTGACCAAGTCGGCCATCAAGGAGATGGTGATCCCATCCTTGCTGCCGGTGGTCATTCCGCTCCTGGTGGGCCTGCTGCTCGGTCCCCAAGCCTTGGGCGGGGTGCTGGTGGGCTCCATCGTCACCGGCTTGTTCCTGGCCATTTCCATGACCAGCGGCGGTGGCGCCTGGGACAACGCCAAGAAGTACATCGAGGATGGCAACTACGGGGGCAAGAAGTCCGAGGCCCACGCCGCCGCGGTGACCGGCGACACCGTAGGCGATCCCTACAAGGATACTGCCGGGCCGGCTTTCAATCCCCTGATCAAGGTCATAAACGTGGTGGCCCTGCTGATGGTGCCTCTGCTGTAGGGAGCTGCCCAGGCCTGACTTGGGTGACGGGGCCTCGCAGGAGGCTTCGGTACCGCTCTAACCCGTATGCCTTCCGAAGTGGCAGGGCCCACCGAGCCATACAGGGTAGAGCGGAATGCGAAGGCACGGGATCCCCTGGCGTTAACCGACGGGAGCGGTCTTGTTGGAGCCTCGGCTGGCGGTTTGCCAGTGGGTCTCCGTTCAGTCTGACGGTGGGTTTCCCGGCGGCCGCCCCCGGTTATCGCCGGGAGCAGTTCCGGCTGGGCCTTGAGCGAGGGTTAGGTAATGAAACTGGGATTGGTCATAGATCTTGATACGTGCGTGGGCTGTCACGCCTGCGCAACGGCCTGCAAGGAGTGGAACGCCTCGGGGGTAACCGGACCGCTGTCCGACTACGATCCCTATGGGGCCGAGCCCTCCGGGGTGTGGTTCAATCGCATCCGACACTTCGAGGTGGGGGAGTACCCGGATAACAAGACGGTCAACTTCCCCATGTCCTGCCTCCACTGCGAGAACGCCGAATGCGTCACGGTGTGTCCCACCGGCGCCTCCATCAAGCGCGAGGAGGACGGCATCGTGCTGGTGGACCAGGACAAGTGCATGGGCTGTAACTTGTGCGCCTGGGCTTGCCCCTACGGGGCCAGAGAGCTGGACGAGGCCACCGGCACCATGAAGAAGTGCACCCTTTGCGTGGACCGCATCTACGACGAGGAGCTGGAGGAGCGCGAGCGCCAGCCGGCCTGCGTCCTGGCGTGTCCCGCCCATGCCCGCATGTTCGGGGACCTCGACGATTCCGAGTCGGCGGTGGGCGAGACGGTGCGCGCCCGCGGCGGCTATTCGCTGATGCCGGAGCTCGGCTACGAGCCCACCAACCAGTACCTGCCGCCCCGGTCCTCCCGACCCATCCCCACCGACGACCTCCCCAAGCCGTCGGCTCGGGACAAGGTCAGGGAGTGGACCAACAAAGTGGTCAACCGGTAGCGCTACGGACTGCCCAAAGGAGCCTGACGACTCATGAAACCGGCTTTTTCGGTAATCCTGTTCACGGTGGCCTCGGGGGCCGGGTTCGGGCTGATCATGTTGGCCATACTGTTCGACCTGTTTGGCCTGGGCGGCGGTTTACCCCGGGAGACCCTCCTCGTGGTCGGGGGTGTGGCCTTCGTCCTGATCACGGTGGGCCTGCTGTCATCCACCGCCCACCTGGCCAACCCCAAGAACGCCTGGCGCTCGTTCATCCGCTTTAAAACCTCCTGGCTGTCGCGTGAGGGGGTGTTCGCCATGGCGTTCTACCCCTTCTTCCTGCTCTACCTGCTGGGGGTTTATGTGGGCGCAGCGCAGACCCCGCCTTGGGCCCTCGCCCTGGGGGCCATCGCCTTTTTGTTGGGCCTGGCCACGCTGTTTGCCACCGGCATGATCTACGCCAGCCTCAAGACCATCCGGCAGTGGTCCAATCCCCTGGTCCCGGTTAACTACCTAGCCCTAGCCTTCCTCACTGGTGTCCTGCTGCTTTACGCCCTAGGGCTGGGGGAGCTGGGCGAGGTTAAGGGCATGTTGGGCCTGGCTGCGGCCCTGATCGTGCTGGCGGCCATCGTCAAGGCCACCTATTATTTCTGGATCGGCCGATCGGTGGGGCCGACCATCAATACCGCCACCGGCTTCACCCGGGCAGGGGTCCGCATCCTCGATCCGGGGCACGGCCACGATACCTTCCTGACCCACGAGTTCGGCTACCAGCCGCCGGCCGGTCTGACGCCTGTCCTGAAAGGGGTGGTCTTCGCCCTGGCCTACGTGGTGCCGCTGGTGATGCTGTGGCCGGCAGCCGGCGACCCGGGCGGCGGGGCCATGTGGGTGGCCGCGGTTTCCGCCCTGGCTGGGGCCGCTGTCGAGCGCTGGCTGTTCTTCGCCGAGGCGCGCCACGTGGTTAACCTCTACCATGGTGCCCAGACCACCTGAGCGTTTCGGGAATTTACCGGCACTGGCTAAGGTCTTAGTATTAGCATTTGCCCACGTTCGAAAATACGTAATGCAAACGGATTGAGCTCATGACGAATTTGCGGGAGCTGTCCCCGGAAGAGCTGAAGAACTGGTCCGGGGAAACGGTACAGCTAATTGACGTACGCGGTGATGGGGAGGTGGCCCGCGGGGTGATCCCGGGGATGAGCCACATCCCCATGCACATGGTTCCGATCCGATCCCAAGAGCTGAATCCGAGCCGGCCGGTGGTGGTGTATTGCGCCAGCGGTGCGCGCTCGGCGCAGGTCGGGTACTATCTGGCCCAGAACGGCTTCGAGGAGGTGTACAATCTCGTCGGAGGGATCCAAGCCTGGGCCAAGATTTACCCGGTAACCACCCCACAGGAGGCGTGAATCCGAAACCGGAGGTGGGGCGTAAATAAAACACCCTTATTCCGGAATCAAAAGATTTGCGTTGCCTGCACGGGGACAGTAAACCATCCTCAATGGGATTTTGGGCAACACGCTTCTACAGGGAGGGATGCCGAATGCCCGAAGAAACTCAAGAGCTTGATGCTCGTGGACTGAACTGCCCTCTGCCGATCCTCCGGACCAAGAAGGCCCTGAAGGACCTCGGTTCTGGGGATGTCCTCAAAATCGTCGCCACCGATCCTGGCGCCGTCAAGGACTTCGAGGCGTACGCCAGTCAGTCCGGTGACGAGCTGATGGAGCACAGCGAAGACAACGGCGAATACACCTTCTATCTGAAGAAGGCGTAACAATTCATCAAAAAGGGGGCGCGATTCGCGCTCTCTTTTTGTTTTTAGGGAGGGGGGTCTTCCTATGGCCGACGAAAAGAAGCTTGCAATTATTTCCACCAAGGGGACCCTGGATTGGGGCTACCCGCCTTTCATCCTGGCGTCCACCGCAGCCGCTCTGGGTTACGATACCCAGATCTTCTTCACCTTCTACGGGTTAAACCTGCTGAAGAAAGATCTGAGCGGCACGAAGGTGAGCCCGCTGGGCAACCCGGCCATGCCGATGCCCATGCCCATCCCAAACCTGGTCCAGGTCCTGCCCGGCATGGAGTCCATGGCCACCTCGATGATGAAGAAGAAAATGAAGGACAAGGGGGTGGCGAGCTTGGATGACCTGCGGGACCTCTGTGTGGAGGCGGAGGTCACCCTGATCGCCTGCCAGATGACGGTGGATCTGTTCGATTATACCCCCGATCAGTTCATCGATGGCATCGAGTACGGCGGTGCCGCGACCTTCTTCGAGTTCGCCGGCGAATCCGACATCTCCCTATTTATCTGAGCGGGGAGGGCGGCTACAATCCGCCTTAGTTGGTAACCCGGCTGGAATCCGCCTAAATAAGTAGGCTGATTGCCACTCACCGGGAACTCCACGTTCCCGGTGGGGCTCGAAAGGGTGAAGAGACGGCAAAAACCCGAGTAATTCGGTCGGGTTTGTCAGCTCGGAATCCGGCTGATCCGCCTGGAGGCTCAACAACAGGAGTGTGAGGCGATGGCAACGTACGCCGAAATGCAGGATATTTTCAATGAGATCACCCAGGACTTCCGTTACGACCACGAGCTTAACGGTTGCCTGAACTGCGGCATCTGCACCGCCACCTGCCCCTCAGCGCACTTCTACGACTACAGTCCGCGCGAAATCGTACAGCTGCTGTGGACGGAGAACGTGGAGCAGGTCTACAACGCCATGCAGGAGAAGATCTGGGCCTGCGCCCAGTGCATGACCTGCGCGGCACGTTGCCCCTTCCGCAATAGCCCGGGCGGGCTGGTGATGATTATGCGCGAGGTGGCCATCAAGCACGGCTTCGAGTCCGCGAAGCAGGTGCTGCGGCCCTTCGGGCGCGTTATGCTCAAGCTGATCACTACCGGGAACCAGCTGTCACCGGACATGATCCAGCCTGATGCCTTCCCCGACTGGGGCCCGAACATCCAGAAGGTCGAGGGCGATCTGCAGACCCTGCGCAACGCCATCCCGGTAAAGACGCTGCAGACCGTCGAGACCGCTTGGGAGGTCAGCCTCAAGACCTCCGTGGAGATGTACACCATCTGGGAGATGACCGGCGTCCTCGCCTCGCTGGAAACGATGGATGAGAATCTCTACGACGTGATCGAGGACTTCATCGAGGAGAAGCGCGAGGACTATGAAGACTGGCTCGAGGAGCAGGAAGAGGACTAAGGGTCCCTTTCCAGCGAATCCGAGGCAGCACCTTCGAAATAGATAGGAGAATGATCATGGCCGATGAAATGGATCCCAATAACCCGGGTCAGGACGAGGGCGGCATCGCCGGACACGGCTCCTTTTTCCAGCCCACCGATCTGTCGCCCGAGGAAGCCCAGGCGGCTACCGAGTGGGTGCGCAAGGAAGTGGACAAGCGCCGGTACCAGAATGCTGAGCGCGTCGATGACATCCGCGAGCACATGTGGGAGCTCGAGCGCGAGGGCGAGATTATCGTCCACCGCATCACGGATGACCATGAGCCCATGGACGTCGAGACCCTATACGGCTGGAACAAGCAGATCCCCACCAAGCAGCTCTGGCACCACAAGTCCTGTGGCCAGTGCGGCAACATTCCGGGTTATCCGGCCAGCCTCCTGTGGCTGATGAACAACCTGGGCCTGGAGCCGGGCAAGGACTATCTCGACGAAACCGACCAGACCTCCTGCACCGCCTGGAACTACCACGGCTCCGGCATCGGCAACGTGGAGTCGCTGGCGGCGGTGTTCCTTCGGAACTTCCACCAGGCCTATGTTTCCGGCCAGCAGCACGGCTTCGATGCGGGGCACTTCTTCCCGCTGGTCCATTGCGGCACCTCCTTCGGCAACTACAAGGAGATCCGCAAGTACCTGATCGAGTCCGCCGAGCTGCGCGAGAAGGTCACCAAGATCCTCGACAAGCTGGGCCGGACCGTGAACGGTAAGCTCGTCATCCCGGAAGAGGTGGTCCACTATTCCGAGTGGGTTCACGTGATGCGCCACCGCATCGCCTCGGAGCTGCAGACCATCGATATGAGCAATATCCGGACGACGATGCACGTGGCCTGCCACTACTACAAGATGATCCACGAGGACGCGGTCTACGACCCCGACATCTTGGGCGGCAATCGCACCGCCATTGGTACCGGTCTGGCCCAGGCGCTTGGGGCCCAGGTGATCGACTACTCCACCTGGTACGACTGCTGTGGCTTCGGCTTCCGCCACATCATTTCCGAGCGGGAGTTCACCCGGTCCTTCACCATCGACCGCAAGATCCGGGTGGCCCAGGAGGAGGCCCAAGCCGACGTCATGATGGGCAATGACACCGGCTGCATCACCACCATGGACAAGAACCAGTGGATCGGTAAGGCCCACAACCAGCCCTATCAGGTGCCGATCATTGCCGAGGTGCAGCTCGCTGCGCTGGCCTGCGGCGCCGATCCGTTCAAGATCGTGCAGCTGCAGTGGCACGCCTCGCCCGTCGAGGAGCTGGTGGAGAAGATGGGCATCTCCTGGGCGGATTCCAAGGCCAACTTCGAGGAATACCTCAAGGAAGTTGAGCAAGGAAATATCGAATACCTGTACAACCCGGAACTGGCGTACGGAGGCACGAACTAATCATGTCGGACACCGTTCTTGTCGTAGGTGGCGGTCCGGCGGGGCTGTCGGCGGCACACGCTGCCAGCACTGCCGGCAAGCAGGTCGCCCTGGTGGAGAAGGAGGACATCCTGGGCGGCGCTCCCATCCTGTCGGGCTACTCCAAGCTGGTTCCCAGCGGCGAGTGGGCCAAGGATGCGATCGGTCGGATGGTGAACCAGGTCGAGGACGACCCCAACGTCACCGTCCACACCTCTACCACGGTGGAGCAGCTCGACGGTGAGCCTGGCAGCTTCACGGCCAAGCTCTCCAATGGCGAGAGTTTGGAGTGCGGCGCAACGGTTCTCGGTACCGGGTTCACCCACTTCGACTCCATCAACAAACCGGAGTGGGGCTTCGGGACTTACGCGGACGTGGTGACCACCACCCAGGTGGAGCAGATGGTGGGCCGGCACGAGGTAATGTGTCCTTCCGATGGGCGCGTGCCCGAGCGGGTGGCCATCCTCCTGTGCGTGGGCTCCCGGGACCGCCAGATCGGGCGCGAGTGGTGCTCCAAGATCTGCTGTACGGTCTCCTGCAACCTGGCCATGGAGATCAAGGAGCTGTCCCCGGAGACGGACGTCTACATCTATTACATGGACATCCGGACCTTCGGGCTCTATGAGGACAAGTTCTACTGGAAGTCTCAGGAAGAATTTAAGACCAAGTTCGTAAAGGCCCGTATCGCCGAGGTCACCAAGTCGGAGGACAACCGGTTGCTGGTCAAGGGCGAGGATACCCTGGTTAAGCGGCCGATCATCATCCCCTTCGACTTGGTTGTGCACGCCATCGGCATGGATCCCCAGGACGACAACCCCGAGATCTCAAGGACCTTTGGGGTGGGCCTGGAGCATCACGGTTTCATCGATCGGGCCGAGATGTATACCAACCCGCAGGGAACCACCCGCGAGGGCGTGTTCGTAGCGGGCGCGGCAACCGGTCCCAACGACATCGACAGCAGCGTCGCCGAGGGCCAGTCGGCTGCCCTGCGCGCGGTAGGGACCATCAATGGCGTGGCTTCGAAGGCAGCAAGCTAAAGGCTCGGAGGAAGCCCTCGAGCCGACCGATCTGGGGGTTGAGCTCAGCCCCCAGCGTCTGGAGAACGCCCTTCAGCAGATGTTCGAGCATCTGGAGCCCGACGGCGGGTTGGAGCGCTACATTGCCGCGCTCAAGATGAAGAGCGAGCTGTTCGGGCGCCTCTTGGCCCCGGACGCTATGGCCGAGCTGGATGAGGAGGCCCGGGACACCATCCTGGAGCGGGTCTTCTCGGCCCGTCGGCGTTTGTCGCCCTATGTACGGGCCATGGAGCTTGCCGAGGTCCGGGCGCTGGTCAACGAGCTGCTTCATGGCAAGGGGCCGGTGGCGGATCGAATGGAGGCCTTTGTCGAAGGCCTTCCCTGCGAGGGTAAGTCCTGCCGGGCGCGGCGGGACCTCGCGGCCGATCTCCTGCACTTTTACGACCCCGAGCGTTATCCGCTTATGGCCCGCTGGGTCTGGGACGTTAATACGGACTCGGGGGCCATGCGAGAGCTTGTGCCCAACAGCGACCAGGTGACCCAGCTGCCCACGGGCGGCGATCCCGGCACCTATGTGGCGCTTCGCAACTGGGTATGGGAGCAGCTGGAGGCCCAGGCCTTCTATCGAGATCTGGCGTTCATGGTCGATCTGGTGCTGGCCCAGGTCTATGCCCAGTACATCAAGGCCATGGCCGAGGGCATGCTCCGGACCGATTTCGGCTCCAGCAGCGAAGACCCCAGCGAGCATTTACGCAAGCTGCTGGGGATCGACGAGCAGCGTATGGGGGGCCGTTCCCGGCTCAAGGAAGAGGGCGCCGAGGGTTAGCTGGCCATTCCTTTCAGAAAGGGGATGGGGCACTGCGGAAATTGCGCTTCCCCCCGGCCACCCCCGGGTTAGCTCACCGGATGTCCGGCCCAGGACGTGTCAGGCGGAATAAGGAGGCTGTGCGGTGGTGGTTGACCGCGGGTCTCATACCGCCGTGAGCGCGGTACTGGCTTGAACAGGAGAAATCCGATGGCGATTCACGAAAAATCCCTGATCGATGCCGAAAATATCATGGAGGAGGAGGATCTCACCGTTGACGGTGTGGACGTCTCCGGCCACTGGAACACCATGATTCGGCCGCGCTACCTCACGGATTACGATCCGGAATTCCGCAAGGAAATCGCGGCCATGCCCCAGGCGCAGAACGTGCACCGCTGCTGGCAGTGCGGGTCCTGCACCAACTCCTGCACCGTCTACGCCCTGAACACCGACTTCAATCCCCGGTACTGGATCTATCTGACCAACCTGGGCCTGAAGGATGAGCTGCTCAAGGACAAGGACATCATCTGGCAGTGCGTGTCGTGCAACAAGTGCACCAACATCTGCCCCAAGGACGTTCGCCCCGAGGGCGTCATGAAGGGGCTGGCGCACTGGTTGGAGGAGAATGGCTACACCGAGACCAACCCCTCCACGGTGTTCGACGAGGAGTTCACCGAGCAGATCCTCGAGCGCGGCAAGATCGAGGACGGCGAGGTCTTGCAAAACTTCTACAAGAAGACCAACCAGTCCCTGTTCCAGGAATGGCTGATGGCGGTGGGTCAGCGCATGTTCAAGCATCTGCCGATCAGCCACATGTTCCACATGGGTCTGGCGTCGGTATTCAGCCCCCGGTCCAAGAACTGGGGCAAGACCGGCGAGGTGCTTAAGGAATACATCCGGGAGCAGAAGGAGGCCAGGCATCATGCCTAACAAAGTCGCGTATTATCCGGGCTGTGCCCTTGAGGGCTCCGGTGGCCCCTACAATAAATCCACCAAGGCGCTGGTGAAGGCCCTCGGCCTCGAGATGGAGGAAGTCCAGGATTGGAGCTGCTGTGGCGCGATGGAGGCCAAGAACGTCCATCCCATGCTCCAGACCTATATGTCCTCCCGGGTCATGGCCTTGGCCGCCGAGGAACAGGGCTTCGACACCGTGATGGCGCCGTGTAACGGCTGCTACCACAATCTCAAGAAGGCCGAGTACGAAACCGCCACCGACGAAGAGACCATGGAGACCGTGCAGGACCTGGCCAAGAAGTCCGACGATCCGGTCTACAACGGTGACGTCCGTACGGTGCACGCCCTCGAGTGGTTCATGGAGGAGCTCGGCCCCGAGGGCATGAAGGCCAAGATCAAGAAGAACCTCAATGGCCTCAAGATCGCCAACTACTACGGCTGCATGTATACTCGGCCGCGTCAGATCTTCCCCGAGAAGGACCAGGGCCCGGGCAGCGAGTCCTCCTATCAGCCGCATTTCATGGACGATCTCCTGGAATCGGCCGGCGCGATCAACGTGGAGTATCCCCTAAAGACCGCCTGCTGCGGCGGCGCCCACACCCTGTCCGACGCCGACACCTCCACTCAGCTGGTGCTCAACCTGCTGCAGGCCGCCGAGGATGCAGGCGCCGAGGTGATCGCTACCGAATGCCCCACCTGCCATTCAGGGCTGGAGCTCCATCAGGTGCGCGCCGAGAAGGAGTTCGGGATCGAGACCAACGTCAAGATCGTTTACTTCACCCAGCTGTTGGGCTTGGCCGTGGGTCTGTCGCCGCGTAAACTGGGTATCCACGAAAACATCAGCGACTCCATGGGCCTGCTCAAGGAAAAAGGCGTCGCTTAAGACCATGGAAGGATGGCAAGGGCGGGACCCCGGGTCCCGCCCTTCGTTTTTGGGGCCTGGTGCGTCCCACCACTAGGTGCACGGACTACCCACAGAGGGCAGCCATGGAGTGCAACGGTTGCGAGATCCGTCCGGAGCTCTATTACGACCCGGATTTCCAGATCTGGGCTCGGCGTGAGGAGGACGGAAATCTTACGGTGGGCATGACGGACTACGCCCAGTCCATCGCCGGCAAGATCCTGCACGCTCGCGTGCGCAAGGCCGGCACCCGGCGTCCCGCCAGCAAGCCCATCGCCACCTTGGAATCCGGCAAGTGGGCCGGACCGGTGCCCAACTTCTTCGACTGCGTGATCGTTGACCCCAACGAGGCGATCATGAAGGATCCCACCCTCCTCAACTTGGAGCCGTACGAGGCCTACATCGCGGTCGTGGATCCAGAGAACGGCGCCGAAGCGGCGCTGGATGGCATGCTCACCGGCGACGCGGCCGCCGAGGAGTTCTGCCGCCGGGCGAAGGAAGAAGGTTGGGAATGCGACCGGGATGTTCGCTGACCCCGCTCCAGGACCGTGCGGGATTCGGGGCCAGTAGCGAGGCCCCGCAGGAGCCCAGGGCCGGGCGGTTTTTATAGAGGATTCAGGCCATGGACTATCAGGAGGCCGAGGACCAGCTGGTTATCTTCCTGATGACCAGCGGGCCCAGCACGCCCCAGCGGTGTGCCACGCCGTTCTATTTGGGCTCGCTGTTGTCCGCCATGGACACAGAGGTCAAGATCTTTTTCACCATGGAGGGGGTTCGCCTGCTGGAGAAGGGCGTGCCGGAGAACTTGACCGCCATGGAAGGTGGCAAATACATTCACACCTTCATGCAGGAGGCCAAGCGCGCCGGGGTCGAGCTCATCGGCTGCAAGCCTGCCTTGCCAGGTTACGAGCTGGAGGATGCCGAGCTCGTCGATGAGGTGGACGAGGTTGCCAATGCCGGACGGCTGGCCGATCTTATCCTTTCCTGCGACAAGTTGGTAACGTTCTGAACGGGGGCCCGAGCGGAGAAGGGCGTAGGGGCGCCCTACGCGATCCGTTGGCTAGGATAAAGCCGCACAATTGATGGCATGGAACCGGCCGGAGGCCGGCCCACTCCCTACCCGATAGGAGGATGTTAAATGGGGACCGTACGTGGTTGTGAGATTCCCGAGGACCTCTATTACAACGTCGAGAATAACGTCTGGGCGCGCAAGGAAGACGACGGGTCCGTCACCATCGGCATGACCGCGTTTGCGGCCGCCCTGGCCGGGGATCTGGTGGCCTATACGCCCAAGAAGGTGGGCAAGAGCATCAAGAAGGACAAGTCCGCCGCCACGGTGGAGTCCGGCAAGTGGGTCGGCCCCGTGAAGGCCCCGGTGGGCGGCGATGTAACCGCCACCAACGACCAGGTGGCCAACGATCCCAGCCTGGTCAATCGCGATCCCTACGGTGACGGCTGGCTGGCCAAGCTGGATCCCGCCGATTGGGACAACGATATCGCCGACCTGGTGACCGGCCAGGACGCCCTCGATGTCTTCGAGAAGAAGATGGACGCCGACGGCTTCGACGGCTGCTAGCGCCTCACTGCGGGGACAGGCGGCACCGGTCCCCGCGTTCCGGTGGCCCCAGGCCGCCGGACCGGGCACCCCTGATTCCCTGACCAGGGAGCCGGCGGGTCCCGGCGCTGGGCTCGCAGCGCACCCGGAGCCCAGCGCCGGGGGCCGTTGCCCCCTCCCCGAATTCCCCATGATGTGGGAGGCAAGCTCGCCATGCTCGATTGGCAAACCGCCATCGGTCAGATAGATACGCTCGACGATATGGATCTCGATCACGGGCTCATCCGCGAGATGCAGGAGGCCGTCTCCGGCATGCCCGCCGGCAGGGAGCCCTTCATCAACTTCTACGTGCCCTCGTTCAAGCACTTCGAAACCGACGAGATCGCTGGCTGCGGCAAGAACCGTTTCCCGGCGGTATCGGTCACCGGCGGCAAGTGCAAGCTCCAGTGCGACCACTGCAAGGCCAAGGTCCTCGAGGGCATGCAGCCCGCCGAGACTCCCGAGGAGCTGGAGCGACTGGTGGAGGAGGAGTTCATCCCCGACGGCGCCCGCGGCATGCTTCTTTCCGGCGGCTCCAACCACCAGAACGTCATCGATTATCCGCGCTACTTCCCCACTATCCGCCGGATCAAAGACAAGTACCCGGACTTCCAGATCGCCATGCACACCGCCCTGGTGGACGACGACTACGCCGCGGAGATGGACGCCGCCGGTATCGACGTCGCCATGCTCGACGTCATCGGCGCCCAGGAGACGGTGCAGAAGGTCTACCACCTCAAGCGGCCGGTGGCCGACTTCGAGAAATCCGTGGCCGCCCTGGTCAAGACCAACATGAAGGTGGTACCCCACATCGTGCTGGGGCTGCATTACGGCGAATTCCTGGGCGAGTACAACGCCCTGGAGATGATCGCCCGGCACAGCCCGGACGCCCTCATCCTGGTGGTCACCGAGCCCTACTTCGCCCCCTCCAGCCGGCCTTTCAAGACCCCGGATCCCAACCAGGTGGGCCGGTTCTTCAAGGACGCCCGTCTGCGCATGGGCGGCGAGACCCCGGTGCTGCTGGGTTGCGCCCGTCCGGGCGGACCGCAGCGGGTGGTCACCGATACCTACGCGGTGATGGCCGGCCTCGACGGCATCGCCTTTCCCTCCGACGGCATGGTGGAGCTGGCGGACACTCTGGGCCTGGACCACAAGACCACGCCCTCCTGCTGTTCGGTCATCGTCGGGGAGGAGATCCTGCCCGTGGCCGAGACGGCCTAGAACGGGGAGACGGCCTTGAGCGACCCCCGCGCCTGGCGCCTGCTCGATACCGGCCTGCGGCCGGCGGCCGAGAACATGGCCCTGGACCAGGTGGTGCTGGAAAGCCACCAGGAGGGCCACTCGCCCAACACGCTGCGGTTTCTCCGGTTCGAGCCGTGCGTGCTGGTGGGCTACCACCAGAAGGTGGCCCACGAGGTGTGGCAGGACTTCTGCGCCGACCACGGCATCGCCGTGAACCGGCGCATTACCGGCGGCGGCACTATCTATTTCGATCCCCTGCACCTGGGCTGGGAGCTGTATTTCGACCGCTCGGTGTTCGGCACCGGCGACATGGCGGCCCTGTCGCAGCGCATCTGCCACGCCGCTGCCGCCGGTTTGCAGCGGCTGGGGGTGGATGCCCGCTTCCGACCGCGCAACGACATCGAGGTGGGGGGTCGCAAGATCTCCGGTACCGGCGGGGCGTTTGATGGCTCCTCGGTGATCTTCCAGGGCACCGTGCTGGTGGACGCTGATCTGGAGAAGATGCTCGGCGCCCTGCGTGTCGCCCCGGAGAAGCTGTCCAAGCGGCAGATCAAAGATATCGGCGAGCGCCTGACCACGGTCAAGGAGGCCCTGGGCGGTGCCGAGGTGGGTTGGGAGCCGGTCAAAGACGCCCTGGCGGAGGGCTTCGCCGAGGAGCTGGGCATCCAGCTCAGCCCCGGCGAGCTCAACGAGGCAGAGGCCGCTAAGCTTCCGGAGGCCCATTCGGAGATGGCTGCAGACGAGTGGATTCACCTCCACACCCCCCGGGCAGCCGAGGACGCCACCGTGCTGGAGGCCACCCACCGCAGCAGCGGCGGCCTGATCACGGCCCAGGTGGCGGTGGAGGCGGACCGCGCCATGGTCAAGCACGTCCACTTCAGCGGCGACTTCTTCGTCAATCCCAAGCGCATGGTGTTCGACCTGGAGGCCGCCCTGCGCAACCTGCCCATGGGGCGGGTGGAGGAAGCCGTCAACGGTTTCTTCGACGGTTCCGAGGTGGAGATGCTCATGCTCGGCCGGGAGGACTTCCTGACTCCGGTCAAGGCGGCCCTGGGCCAGCTCGGCGAGAATGATGCCGAGCGTGCCGGGAGCGAGGGTTAAACCGTGGCGGACGCCGAATTCGACATCCTGGTGGTGGGTTTGGGCCCGGGCGGCGGCTCGGCCGCCGCCCGGGCGGCCAGTGCCGGCTGGCGGGTCCTGGGGGTGGATCGGCGCAAGGCGGTGGGCGAGCCGGTGCAGTGCGCCGAGTTCCTGCCCAACCCCATGCTGCGCCACGGCAACCTGCCCGGGGTGCTGGTGCAGAAGATCGTCGGCATGAAGACCTTCCTGCCATCCGGGCAACGGGAGGATTCCGAGTTCCCCGGCCTCATGATCGACCGCGCCAACCTGGACAAGGCCGTGGCCGGGGAGGCGGAGGCCGCCGGGGCCGACCTGCGCCTGGCCACGCGCCTGCTGGCCCTGGACCCGGTCAAGGGCGAGGCCCGCCTCAAGGGCCCGAAGGGCGAATACACGGTCGCCGGCCGCCTGGTCATCGGCGCCGACGGCCCCCACTCCCAGGTGGCCCAGGCCGCCGGCCTGGTGCCCCAGAAGACGGTGCACACCCGCCAGCATACGCTGCCACTGCGGGACCGCTACGCGGATACCGACATCTATTTGTCCGATGACTTCCCCGGCGGCTACGGCTGGGTCTTCCCCAAGGGCGAGGTGGCCAATGTCGGCATCGGCATGGATCGCCACTTCGGCGAGGATCTGGCCAAGCCGCTGGAGGGGCTGGTGGCGGAGCTTACCGAGCGCGGGCTGGTGGCGGATCGCGTGATCGCCCGCACCGGCGGCTCCATCCCGGTTGGCGGGCTGCGCCCCATGGTTCACGATGGTCTCATCCTGCTGGTGGGTGACGCCGCCGGGCTGACCCACCCCATCACCGGGGCGGGCATACCCGCGGCCCTGGTCTCAGGCGAACGCGCCGGCGAGGCTGCCGCCGAGTACCTCGCCGATGGGGATTTCGAGGCCCTCGCCGATTTCGAGGAGGATGTGCGGGATCAGTTCGAGACCTCGGTGAACCGGGGCGTGGCCCGGCGGGAGGAGCTCGAGCGGGTCTGGGGCACACCCGAGGCCCGAGCCGACCGGCCTCATCGCCGCGGTTGGATCGCCTTTTCGGCGTACTTTACGGAGGAAAACGAGGCCGAGACGGCCCTTTAGCAGCCGCTTGAGGCGCGGCCCCGACGGCCCGACGTCGGCAGCCCGGGCGCGCGCTTCAAGCCGCTCCTGCAGGGCCCCGTCCCGAGGGAACGGAACCGAACAAGCACTGACGATTGCCCGAGACCGGTTGCCCGGCGGGGGCGGTCCTCGCCCGAGGACGGATCCCCGCTCCGGATAGATCCACGAGGAGGCACCGATGAGCGACGCGACGGCTGCGCCCATTCAGTTCTACAAGCCGGACTACTTCACCAAGACGCCCGAGATGCGCTCGCCGGAGTATGTCCAGATGTCCACGGCGGCCGCCATCACCCTGGGGCTGATGGACGGCCAGATGTATCGCACCGGCTGCACCCACTGTCTCAACCTGCTGGTGACCTATCCGGAGGGGTGCCGCGCCAACTGCTCCTATTGCGGCCTGGCCCGCCACCGCGAGGAGGAGACCGACTACGCCGACCGCAACTTCATCCGCGTTGACTGGCCCACCGCCCCTCTGGATGACGTCATCGCCCGGGTGAAGAACGGCGACGACGCCGGCGGCTTCCAGCGCATGTGCATCTCCATGATCACCCACCCCAATTCGGACGAAGATACCTTCACCATCCTCGACAAGTGGGTGGCCGAGGTGCCCCACATACCGGTGTCCATCCTGTCCAACCCGACGACGCTGCGTAAGAGCGACATCCAGGCGCTGAAGGACCATGGCGCTGACATCTTCACCGTGGCCCTGGATGCGGTGACCCCGGAGATATTCGAACGGACCCGCGGCAAGACCGTGAAGTCGCCCCACCGCTGGGAGAAGTACTGGCGCGCCATGGAGTGGGCCGCCGAGATCTTCGGCCCCGAGAAGTTCGGCGCCCATCTGATCTCCGGTATGGGCGAGAGCGAGCAGGAGACCATGGAGGTGGCCCAGCGCATCAAGGATCTGGGCGGCCACAACCACATGTTCGCCTTCTTCCCGGAGCAGGGCTCCATGATGGAGGATTGGGAGGCGGTGCCCCAGGATCAGTGGCGGCGCGTCCAGCTCGGGCGTTTCCTCATCGACTACGGCGGCGGCCACTACGCCGACATGGCCTTCGACGAAGCGGGTCGCATCGTCGACTTCGGCTATCCGGAAGAGGACCTGGAGCGCATCCTCAGCTCCGGCAAGCCCTTCCAGACCAGCGGCTGCCCCGGCAAGGACGACGAAGAGGTCTCCGCCTGCAACCGCCCCTACGGCGACTCGCCGCCGTCCGACATCCGCTCCTTCCCCTTCGCCCTCAACGACCAGGACGTGGACCTGGTGCGGGCGCAGATGCGCGGCGAGGACGTGCGCAACACCTTCGAGCTGGAAGAGATGGAGGAAGAGGACGAGGAATAAATCCGTCCGCTCCCGGCCAAAAAGCGGCGGCCTCCGGGCCGCCGCTTTTTTGGGCGCGCCCGCGACCATCGCCGTTCCCAGCCGGGGAGGGTGGCGGCTCAAGCGGACGGGTTTGCCGAAGGAGAGTTAACCAAAAACCCGGTTGAAATCGGCGCATATTTGGGGCCGCCTGTTGATTTTGTAAAAGGCCCCAAACAACGGACATGGGAATTCTTTAGAAAGAATATGCTAATAAAAAGGATTAAATGGCTTTGTGCCAAATAAAATATTGTGATTTTAGCGGGTTTGTATGCTGTAGTACCAATTGTGACTGCATGAGCAACCCGAAAATTCCGCAAATGGGAGGGTGAAACCTATGCGGAGCAACCGGATTCTCTCCGCGGCGCTCGTCGCCTGCGGAGCCATCGGCCTCTCGACGTCCGCCTACGCCACCAACGGCTACCAGCTCATCGGCATCGGCGCCTACCAGAAGGGCATGGGCGGCGCGGTGACCGCCAACCCGGGCAGCGCCATGACCGCCGTCACCAACCCCGCCGGCATGGCCGCTATCGGCAATCGGGGGGACTTCTCCACGGAGTTTTTCCATACCGAGCGCACGGCGGATTTCAGCGATACCGACGCGGAATCCCGCGACGTTGTCGACCAAGGCGGGGATTCCGTAGACAGCGATACGGAAAACTACGGGGTGCCCGCGGTAGGCTGGACCGCCCCCGTGTCGGAGGGCTCCGACTTCTACTTCGGCGGCGGTGCGTTCGGCACCGCCGGTCTGGGTGCGGATTACGGCCAGACCCGGTTTGGCGCCGACACACAGAACCCGGGAAGCTTTGGGGGGATGGATTTTACCGGCTTTAGCAGTATCAGCTTCTTCCAGATGGCCCCCACGCTGGCCTGGAATGCCACGGAACGGCTGAAGCTGGGCGTCGCCGCCAACATGGATTATCAGCTGGTGAGCTTTCGGCAGCAATTGAATGCCGGTATTAACCCCACTGGGCCGAATGGGAATCTTAATCCTGGCGGTAATGCTGGCCCAATTGGGTTTTCTAACCCCCAAACGGGGCAGAACACTTTCCTAAATTTTGATCTCGGCAATACGGCCCCGACCTTCGGCTTCGGCCTCTCCCTGGGTGCCCTCTACGAGATCAACGAGATGTGGACCGTGGGCGTGAGCTACAAGAGCCCACAGGAGTTCGCCGAATCCGAGTACAACCTGCGTGAAGGGGACATCCAGAACTTCCCGGACGGCAACGGCGGTCTGGTTACCTCGAAGGCGGGGACCTACGAGATGGACCTCGACTATCCGCAGCAGGCGGCCCTGGGCGTTAAGTTCACCCCTACCGATCGGCTCAATGTCTCGGCGGACATCAAGTGGATCAACTGGTCCGACACTCTGGACGATCTGGAGGTCACCGGGGATTTCCAGGTGGGGAGGGCTTCACCCGATGGGACTCCAACCCCCAACCAAAATGCTGGTAATGATACTAGCGGGAACGCGGCCCTCGATCCGGGCTGGGACGACCAGATCGTCTACGCCATCGGCGTCGATTACGCCGTCATCCCCGACAAGCTGAACCTGCGGGCCGGCTACAACTACGCCGAGACGCCCATCGAGAAGGACGACGTGTTCTCCAACATCGTGCTCCCGGCCATGGTGGAGCAGCACCTCAGCCTGGGCGCCACCTACGTGATCAACGACAGCTGGGACGTCTCCTTCGCCTACATGAAGGCCTTCGAGAACGACGAGACCGGTTCCGGCGACATACCGGACTCGCTGACTGCGAGGGGATTCGGTGAGGACTCCCGCGCCAACATCGACCTGTCGGAGACCACCTACACCGTCAATCTCGGCTACCGCTTCTAGGACTCCTCCCTTGTAGAGCAGCTAATGGGGGCGGCGCCAGCCGCCCCCGTCTGTTTGGTTCTTACGGCCTCAATTCATGATCAAAGGGAAGGGCGTCAAATGCGGACGAACGCGATAATCGGCAAGGGCGCGGCCCTGCTGGCAGGCGTCCTGCTGGCGGCGCCGGTGCTGGCGGCCAGCCAGCCCTACACCTCGGCCAGCAAGGTCAGCGGCGCCGGGGTCGACGAGGTGGCCTCGGACGTCAAGACGGCTCTGGAGGACGTCGGTCTGGAGGTCCAGGGCAGCTATCACCCCGCCGGCCAGGCCAACATGGTGTCGGTGGTGGTCACCGACAGCCGGCTGCTTAAGGCCATCGCCCAGCTGCGGGAGACCACCAAGGGGGGCTATCCCATCTTCGGCGCCGGCATCCGGGTGGGGGTTTACCAGGACACCGAGGCCGACGGCGACCAGGTGGAGGTCAGCTTCGCCAACCCCACCTACTGGTACCAGGCCTACTTCCAGGACGCTTACCAGCAGGTGGCGTCCGAGGCCGAGCGGGTTGAAGGCACCCTCATGGAGACCCTGGGCGGCCTCGGGGAGAAGACCGGCGAGCCCTTCGGGGGCGAGGTGGACGACTTAGCCGGCTACCACTATATGGTCTTCATGCCGTATTTCGAGGACCACATCGAACTGGCCTCCTACGACAGCTTCCAGAAAGCCGTTCGTACCGTCCGGGCCAACCTCAACCGGGGGGTCGCCAATACCGAGCGGGTCTACCAAGTCGTGCTGCCCGAAAAGGCTATGGCGGTGTTCGGGGTGGGCATGCTGGACAAGGAAAAGGGCACTCCGTTCTGGTTCCCGAAGCTGATCCAGCGCCACGTGGCGGCCCTGCCTTACGAGATAGCGGTGATGGGCAACGATGTCTACATGCTCCACGGCCGCTACCGCATCGCCCTGGCCTGGCCCAAGCTGACCATGGCCACCTTCTCCAACATCATGGATGCGCCGTCGGATACCGAAACCGTCCTGGGTGAGGTGGCCTCGCCCCAGTAGCATTTCCAACGGCCTCAGGTTGGATGCCCCGGCCGCCGCTTCGGCGGGGGTTTTTTGAGGCGGGCCGGCCGTGCACTGGCCGGTGCAGCCCGATGATGTCAGGCACCTAGAAGGCCCGGCTGCCGCTCCTTTCCGGGTCGGCGGGCGAGCCCTGCTGCTCGATGCGTGCCAGCGTCTGGCGCAGCTTGTCTTCGAGATCCCTGGCCATCAGGTTGGCGGCAAAGGTCGGAAGCTCGGACTCGGGCACCATGTGCAGGCGCACTTCCAGGCGGGTACCGCCGGCGCTCGGGGTGATGAGCCACAGGCTTTTGCCTTCCTCGAAATCGCTCTTTTCGGGAATGATCCGGCTGCGGATGGTGTAGCGGGAAACCTTCACCGCCTCCACCCGGGTCAATTCCTGACAGAATATCGCCAGGCAGTTGCGCACCCGGGTACGAACCCGGACACTGGTCTCTCGGCTGTTGGGTGCGACCACCTCCGATTCCTTGACGCTGGCGTTAATCCGCTCCAGGTTGTCGAAATCGGTGAGCATCCGGCGCACTTGGCGCGGCGACGCCTCCAGTTGCGCGACCATCTGGGCGCGATAGGCGCCGTCCCGGAAGGCAACGTTGAGCTCCTCGACCGACGCCCCTGCCGCGGCCAGCGGTGCCAACAGCGCGATTATTGCCACGATCTTTTTCAACATTGGCGCGTACTCCGGGAGGAACCCTGAGGGGGACCATTCGGGGTTCAATTAGACTATTATATAAGAAAATTCTAATTAGAAAAGGTTCCCGCATCGGTCCGGCCCGGGTCGGGCGCACGTCTCGCGGCCCGCCTTTGACACCTCCTGGCTCGCTGCGGGAAACTTCAATGCCCGAGCTTGCTAATCAAGAAAAGCGGCTATCCGCCTCATTCAGGGATGGTGCTTGTGGGAGGGGCTACCAGCCCCGACCCGGATCGGAAGGCTTCCCTGTCGCGGCCAATGGCCGCTCCCACAGGATTCGAGCCCGATTTTCCGGCACCCTTTTTGACCGAACCGGCTAGCCAATTTAAGAAAATCCAGGACGATCCCAATGGCCAAGACGATACCGCTTCAGGACACCGGCGCCCTCAAGAACGAGCTGCGCAAGTTCCAGAAGGGCGGCAAGCTCACCATCCAGGACTTCAACAAGATCGCCCGGCTTGGGTACTACGGCTTCATCGTGCTGACCCCGCTGGATCCGGAGGATGACAATGTCACCTCCTACCTGATGTACATCCAGCCGCCGGAGGGCCTGCCCGCCACCCAGCTGGCTATAGACGAGGATATGCCCGACTCCATCCGTATCCTTGACGGCGAGCAGGGCGACGCCATCGCCGATGTCATTCGCCAGGGCGTGCGTGACCGCCTGGACCATATCCAGCAGGTGGTCCAGACCGACTTCTACTTCCAGTATTTCTACGACGATGCCGAGGAGCAGGGCGGGGGCGACGACGGCTCCCAACAGTAGGCCGCCGGCCCTGCGGGCGCGTTGGCTGGATGCCGGCCGGCTGGCGCCTTTCGATCTGCATGCCTTCTACCACGGAATCGCCTACGCCCTGAATCCCGGGGACGACCCGGTCCTGATCTGGGGGCGGGCGGACCGGGCCCACATCTCCCTAGGCCCCCATCAGGACGCCGCGACCGAGCTGGCCCTCGACGGTGACGGCCGGGCCGCCGGCATGGAGGTGGTGCGCCGGGAAACGGGCGGTGGCAGCGTCCTGGTGGCCCCCGATCAGTGGGTCTACGCCTTCGTCGTTCCCCGACGGTCTTGCCCGGGCCGGCCACAGGACCTCTATGGCCAACTGCTGCCCGCCGTGGAGACGGCCTACGCTCGCTTCGGCCTGACCGTCACCCGCCGGGGGCCCAACGACCTGTGGTGCGATGATCGCAAGATCGCCGGCACGGGCATGGCTACTATGGGCGAGGCCCTGGTGCTGGTGGGCAGCTTTCTGATGGGGTTCGACGCCGAACGCTTCGCCGCCGCCGTTGACTGCCCGTCTCCGGTATTTCGCCGGTTCCTGGCGGCAGGCCTGGCCGAGGCGGTGGCGCCGTGGACGGCCTGCGCGCCCCCGCCGGGGCGCAACCTCCTGCGCTGCGCCCTGCGCCTGGGAGCGGCGCGGGACCTGGGCTGGGTGGTTACCCCGGATCGGCCCGGCGAACGGGAACGGGCGGCCATCGCCGAGGCCCGGGCGGATCTGCTGGATCCGGACTGGCGCTGGGAGCGCCAGGGGCGCCGGGCGGTGGCCGAAGGCATCAAGCTCAAGGCCGATAGCTTCCTGACCGAGCGCACGGTTTCCGGGGTGGGCCGGGTGACCGTGCAGACGGAGGCAGGCCGCATCCGCCGGCTGGAGGTGGCGGGTGTGACACCCAACCGCCCAGCGTCCTGCATCGGCCTGCCGGTGGCGAGGGAAGCCCTAGCCGGCTGCCTGGGCGCGGAGGCGGCCGCCGCGGTGGCCGCCGTGGCCGTGACCAGCGAGGGCGAGGGTGCCCGCGGCGGAGGGGGAGCCCCTAGTCAAGAGGACGGAAACCCATGAGCGACGGGCCCACGATCAACCGCCGGCTGCAGCCCGGCTTCATCATCGTCACCACCGACGAGTCCCTGGTGCGCGAACTGCAAGGCGTGGCCGGCGACGACTGGGAGGTGCTGGCGGTGGCGGCCATAGAGGATGCCGGCGAGTGGAACGAGATCCTGCTCTACCGTTTCATCCTGCTGGATCTGGACAGCTGCGCCGGGGATCCCGCCGAGCAGGTGCGCAGCCTGCGCCAGGAATCCATGGTCAACACCCCGGTTATCGGCGTCGGTGGCACCAAGGAGGAGGCGAACCGGGTGCGGCCCCAAGGGGCCGACCGCTTCTTCGCCCGCGACGAGATCGCCGACACACTACCCGATTTCCTGGCGGCGCTGGGGTGGGGGAAAGGGGGATAGGCAGGGATGCCGTGGGGCTGTCTGCCTGAATCTAGCGGATAGCCGCTCTCGGGAATCCCCACCTCACATCGAGGCGCCCTAAAAAAGGCCCCGGAGGCACTCCGGGGCCTTTTTCGGAATGGCGACCGATGGGCTCAGTGCTCCGGCGGCACCTCTTCCTTGTGGTCCCGGCGCTCCCGCTCCCAGACATCCACGGTCAGGTAGCGGGTCTCTACCTGGTCGCCGCTTTCCACCGTGAAAACGGCGACGCGGGTGCCCGGGGAATCGAACTGGGTGGTGCAAGTGAAGACGCCGTCGAGCTCCACCTTTTCCTCGCATACCACCTGGTTGTTGATCTCCAGACGGGCGGTGGCGCTGCCGGAGCCGCGCAGGCGGATCTTGAAGCGGAAATCCTCGCCCGGTGCGCGCCGGTAGTTGTCCGGATCGCGGAACTTGTTCCACTCCAGCCCGTTGATGTTGATCTGATGGATCAGGTTCTGGTTCATGCCGCCCTCCGTGGAATGCGTCCAACGGCAGCGTTGGGGAACGGTTTTCGGTATTGGGTCGCAGTCGGCCCGAAGCTGCTTGATGTCGGCATTAGCGGAAAAGCGGCCATTATACCGCTCACACGGCCTGATGCGAATAAGGTTTGGTAATGGCCGGGCCTAGGGGCCTTATCCGCCGTCGGTGGCAAACGGGTATCGCCTCGCCCGATCTGAATGTGGATAATAGGGTTCCTTGACGGCACCGCGACACCGCATACGGAGTGCTCCGATTCGAACCGAAGCCAACTTCTCGCAGCTGGACTCCGAGCTGCGCGGCCGGGTCAAGACCCTCGGCCGCACGCTCGGCGACGTGCTCCAGAACCAGGCCGGCAGCCAGGTGTACGAGGCCGTCGAGTACCTGCGCAAGGGCTACATCCAGCTGCGCAAGGAAGACGATCCGCAGCTGCGGGCCGAGCTCGAGCGCTTCATCAAGGAGCTCGACCCGGATGTCCTGACCTACGTCATCCGCGCCTTCTCGGGCTACTTCCGGCTGGTCAACGTGGCCGAGGAGGCCCACGCCCACCGCCTGCTCTACCGCGCCGAGCAGGAGGGCGAGGCCTGGGAGAACAGCTTCGAGGACGTCCTCACCCGCCTCAAGGACAAGGGCCTGACCCCCGAGCAGGCCGGCGAGCTGCTGGGCCACCTGGACATATCCCCGGTGATCACCGCCCATCCCACCGAGGCCACCCGCCGCACCCTGCTCGAGAACCAGCGGCGCATGTTCCTCAAGGTCAAGAGCCTGGACGACAACCGTCTGCCGCCGTTTGAGCGCGAGGCGCTGGAGCAGAACCTGGCGGTGGACGTCCAGATCATGTGGAAGACCGACGAGGTCCGGGTGCGCCGGCCGCAGGTGGAGGACGAGATCGAGAACGGGCTGTTCTACTTCCGGGAGAGCCTGTTCCTGGCAGTGCCGCGCATCTACCGCAAGCTGGAGCAGGCCCTCTACGGCGTCTACGGCCAGGCGGCCCCGGCGGTGCCCAACATCATGCGCTTCGGCTCCTGGATCGGCGGCGACCGCGACGGCAACCCCTACGTTACCGCCGAGACCACCGCCTGGGCCCTGCGCACCCACAAGCGCGAGACCCTGTCCGCTTACATCGACCGCATCAATCAGCTCCACCACATCCTGTCCCATTCGGACCGCTTCGGTAAGCCCTCGGAGGCCTTCTACGAGCGCCTGGAGCACGATCGGCGCTGCTTCCCCGAGCTGGCGCGCGGGCTGCAGCAGCGTTACTTCCACGAGCCCTACCGGCAGAAGCTGCGCTTCATACGGGAGCGACTGCGGCGCGCCCACCAGGCCAACGAGGCCCGCCTGGCCGGCCAGATCCCCGGCGCCGAGTGCGACTACGCCTACGGCCACGAGGACGAGCTGCTCGCCGACATCGATTCCATCGGCCAGTCCCTGGCCAGCCACGGCGACGCTGTGGTGGCCGACCGCGAGCTCAAGGACCTGCGGCGGATCGTGGAGACCTTCGGCTTCTTCCTGGCTCGGCTGGATGTGCGCGAGGAGTCCTCCCGCCACACCCAGGCGGTGAGCGAGGTCCTCGCCGCCCGCGGCGATCTGCCCAGACCCTACGAGCAGCTGACCGAGATGGAGCGCATGGAGCTGCTCACCGGGGAGATCGCCAGCCGCGACGAGCTGCTGCCCACGGGGGTGGAGCTGACCCCCGAGACCCGCGGCGTCCTCGACGTCTTCCGGGCCATGGCCGACATGCAGGGCGAGATCAGCCCCGACGCCTTCGGCAGCTACATCATCTCCATGACCCGCAGCGCCAGCCACGTGCTGGAGGTGCTGTGGCTGGCCAAGACCGCCGGGCTGCTGGGCAAGCGGGCGGACGGCTCGTGGTTCAACTGGCTGTCGGTTGCGCCTCTGTTCGAGACCATCGAGGACCTGGAGCACATCGAGGCGGTCATGACCGGCCTGCTGGAGCATCCGGTCTACCGGAGCCTGCTCGAGGCCAAGGACTCGGCCCAGGAGGTCATGATCGGCTACTCCGACTCCTGCAAGGACGGCGGCATCGTCGCCAGCTCCTGGGCCCTGTACCAGGCCCAGCGCCAGGTTACCGACCTCGGCCAGAAGTACGGCGTTTCCGTGCGCATCTTCCACGGCCGCGGCGGTACCGTGGCCCGCGGCGGTGCGCCCACCCACAAGGCCATCCTGGCCCAGCCGCCGGGCACCGTCCGCGGCGGCATCAAGATCACCGAGCAGGGCGAGGTGCTGTCCAGCAAGTACGCCAACCTGGAGACGGCCGTCTACGAGCTGACGGTGATGACCTCCGGCGTCATCGAGGCCAGCCGCTGCACCGTCCAGGAGATCCGCGGCGACCGCCAGGAATTTTTGGACGCCTTCGCCGAGCTCGCTGACAGCGGCGAGCGCGCCTACCGCGAGCTGACCCGGGAGACCGAGGGCTTTTTGGACTATTTCTACGAGGCCACGCCCATCGACGGCATCAGCCGCCTCAACATCGGCTCCCGCCCCAGCCATCGCCAGAAGGCCGATCGCTCGCTGGACTCCATCCGCGCCATCGGCTGGGTCTTCAGCTGGAGCCAGAGCCGCCACACCCTGCCGGCGTGGTACGGCGTGGGCACGGCCCTGGAGGCCTTTATCGGCGACAGCGACGAGCGGCTCGAGCTGCTGCAGCGGATGTACCAGGAGTGGCCCTTCTTCAAGACCTTCCTGTCCAACATCCAGATGTCGCTGGCTAAGGCCAATATGGACATCGCCGCTGAATACGCCGAGCTGGTCGAGGACAACGAGCGCGGGCGCGCCACCTTCGCCAAGATCCGCGGCGAGTTCGACCGCACCCGCCGGTGCATCCTGCAGGTGGCCCAGATCGAGGGCCTGCTGGAGGAATCGCCCATGCTGGCGCGCTCCATCCAGCGCCGGGACCCCTACATCGATCCCCTCAACCACATCCAGCTGATGCTGATGCGCCGCTACAAGGACGAGAGCCTCTCCGAGGAGGAGAGCCAGCGCTGGCTGGGCCTGATGCTGCGCACCATCAACGGCGTTGCCGCCGGCCAGCGCAACACCGGATAACCGGGAGAGGCCGGAATGGGCTCGTTAAAGCAGACCGTCGCCGCCCTGGGAACCGCCCTCGTAGGGCTCGCCGGTTGTGGTGGCGAGCCCGGCCCCGAGCCCAACCCCCTCGGACCCGAGCCGCCGGAGGAAGCGGATCCGGCGGTGGTGTGGCAGTACCTCCAGGAGAAGGATTACCAGCGGTACTGGCATCCGGAGAGCCTGGCCAGTCCGGGCCTGCACCGCTCCCGCGAGCCCCACGGTCCCTTGATCCGGGTCTACCTCAACCGCCAGGGCCATAACAGCCGGCCCCTGGGGCAGGAGCCACTGCCACCCGGCACCGTTGTGGTTCTCGAGAGCTACACCAGCGAGCCCACGCTCCATACCATCGACGTCATGGCCAAGATTCCCGGCCATCGCCCGGCTACCAACGACTGGGCCTTCTTCCGCTACGGGCCCTCCGGAACCGTGCGCCAGACCGACCACCAGATCCGCCTTCAAGCCAAGACCGAAAACCGCGGCTGCATCCACTGCCACGCCCGCACCGCCGAAGAAACGGACTACCTGTTCCAGCCTCGCCTGGCGGACTAACCCGGCCCCCAGGGCAAATTGGTTCTAGCCGAAGCGCCCTGTATAGCGGCCAGGGCCGGGCCGAATCCGGACCGCTCTCCTCCCTGGGACCGCAGGGATGGGAGAAGCCCGGATTCGCCGGGCGAGACGTTGCCGGATCGAGGCGCCAGCTCCCACGGCCCGTCCAATGAATGGGGCTCCAGCACGGGCCCTGTTGCCGCACCCATGCTCCCCAGTGTGCCCAAGCGGTTAGAATCAATTTGGCCTGGCGGGCCCTGCGGGGCCGTCGCCTCCGCCGGCGCCGGCTATTACAATGGCGGGCCGGGTTCCGACTCGGGTTTGCCACCATTCCCAGGGAGGACCGCCCATGGCCGTCGCGCCTGGCCTGCCACCCGGCGCCGTGCACGAGCTGGAGCTGCTGCTGCCGCCCGAGCGGCGCCACACCGACACCGACACCCTGGCCTTCTACGCCACCGACGACACCCCGCGCAGGGTGACCCCGGGGGCGGTGGTATTCCCCGCCACTGCCGAGGAGGTGGCCGAGCTGGTGCGCATCGCCTACCGCCACCAAATCCCGGTGGTGCCGCGCGGCGCCGGATCGGGCAACGTCGGCGGCGCCCTGCCGGTGCCCGGGGCACTGGTGGTGGCCTTCGAGTGCATGGACGCGGTCCTGGAGCTGGATCCGGTCAACCGCCTGATCCGGGTCCAGCCGGGGGTCACCAACCAGCAGGTGCAGGACGCCGCCGGCGAGCACGGCCTGTTCTGGCCGCCCGACCCCGGCTCCGCCGCCTACTGCCAGGTGGGCGGTAACCTGGCCATGAACAGCGCCGGCCCCATGGCCGTGAAGCGCGGCGTCACCGGCGACTGGGTCCTGGGTCTGGAGGCGGTCACCGGCACCGGCGAGGTCTTCGGCGCCGGCACCCGCACCACCAAGGGGGTGGTGGGCTACGACCTGACGGCCCTGATGATCGGCTCCGAGGGCGGGTTGGGCCTGGTCACCGAGGCCACCCTCCAGCTCACCCCGCGGCCGGCCACCAAGCGCACCGCCCGCGCCTGCTTCGCCGACGTCGCCAGCGCCGGGGCGGCGGTGGAGCGCATCATGGCCGGGGACGTGGTGCCCTCGGCCCTGGAGCTCATGGACGGGTTGGCCATCGAGGCCCTTCGCCGGGGCGGTTTCGACCACGACCTGGCGCCCGACACCGGCGCCGTGCTCATGGTGGAGGCGGACGGCAGTACCGAGGCCGTAGTCGCCGAGTTCACGGCATTGACCGAGCGCCTGGAGGGCGAGGGCCTGCTCGAGGTAGCTACCGGCGCCTCCGATACCGAGATCCGCGACCTGTGGCGGGCGCGCAAGTCCCTGTCACGGGCGGTCAAGCGCATCGCGCCGCTGAAGATCAACGAGGACGTGGTGGTCCCGGTGACCCGCCTGACCGAGCTCATCACCCGCCTGGAGGGCTTCGCCGAGACGTATGACCTGCCCATCGTCAACTTCGGCCACGCCGGCAACGGCAACCTCCACGTCAACCTCATGGTCCACCCCGAGGACGCCGACGAGATGGCCCGGGCCCATGCCTGCCTCGACCGCGTCTTCGACACCGTCCTCGAGCTGGGCGGCACACTGTCCGGCGAGCACGGCGTGGGCTCGGAGAAGGCCCCCTTCGTCGCCCGCGAGCTGGACCCAGTCAGCCGCGAGCTGCACCGGCGCATCAAGGACGCCCTCGACCCCAAAAGCATCCTCAACCCCGGCAAGGGGTTCTAGCGGCGCATGGCCGAGCCCTTCCGCTTCCTCCACCTCGCCGACCTCCACCTGGACACCGCCTTCCGGGGCCGTTCCGAGGCCGTGCAAGAGGCCCTGCGGCGGGCCACCCGCGACGCCTTCGACGCCGGGGTGGCCACCGCCATTGAGCGCGGCGCCCATGCGTTGCTGCTCGCCGGCGACCTGTTCGACAGCGAGGTGCTCACCTTTGCCACCGAGGCCTTCCTGCTCGACGGCTGCCGCCGCCTGGAGGACGCCGGCATCCGGGTGGTGTACTGCACCGGCAACCACGACCCCGGCGGCGCCTCCCACCGGGTGCGCGCCCTGGACTGGCCCGCCAACGTGGACCTGGTTTACAGCGCCGAGCCCACCATCCTCACCATCCGGGGCGGCCACGGGGAGGCGGTGGGTCAGGTAGTGAGCGCCGGCTTCACCAAGAAGGAGCAGTACGACAACCTGGCCGCCAAGTTCCCCGCCATGGACGGCAGCCTGCCCACGGTGGGCCTGCTCCACACCCAGGTGGCCGGCGCCGAGGCGGGTGAGGCCCATACCCCCTACGCGCCGTCCACGCGCACCGACTTCGACCAGCCCGGGTACCACTACTGGGCCCTGGGCCACATCCACAAGCGCCAGCAGGTGTTCCCCGACCTGCCGGTGCACTATCCCGGCAACCTCCAGGGCCGCCACCCCCGCGAGCCCGGTCCCAAGGGGGGCAACTGGGTGGAGATCCCGCCCATGGGCTTGGCCCGGACCGAGTTCGTGTCCCTGGCGCCGCTGGAGTGGCAGTCGGCCACCGTGCGCGATCCCACCGGGGACCACCTGGACGCCCTGGTGGCGGAGCTGGCCGGGCGTGTGCCGGCGACCTCGGCGGAGCAGCGCCTGGTGCGCCTGGAGCTGGCCGGGGCCAGCCCCCTCGCCGACGAGCTGGAGCGCGCGGACAATCGGGCCGAGCTGGAGGACCAGCTAGCCGCCCGCCTGGGGGCCCTGGACGTGGAGGTCCGCCCCGGCCAACTGCACTGGCCGGTGGATGTGTCCGAGCTGCGCGAGACCCCCTCGCCCCTGGCCACCGCCCTGGATATGCGGGAACGTGCGATGACCGACGACGACCTGCTCGACCGGCTGGTGCCCGTGGCCCTGAGCCCCGCCGCCCCCTCCGACGCCGCCGCGCGCCGCGCCTACCTGCGCGAGCTGCTGGCCGAGCTGGAGCCGGAGCTGGTGGCGCGGCTGGTGACCGGCGGGGGCGGCTGATGCGCATCGCCCGCCTGGACCTGGCCGCCTTCGGCGCCTTCCTCGACCGCAGCCTGGAGCTGCCCGCCGGACCCGGTGTGATCGTCGGCCCCAACGAGGCCGGCAAGACCACCCTGTTCACCGCGGTCACCACCCTGCTGTACGGCTTTCGCCCCGCCAACGAGCGGGACTTCCCCTATGTCCCCCGTGCTGGCGGTCGCCGCGCCGAGCTGACGGCGGCGGTGGCCCTCGACGAGGGCACCGCCGCCACCGCGACCCGACGCCTGCTGTCGAGCCCGGTGGGCGAGTGGCAGACCGGCGACAGCAAGGATGACCTGGGCAACCACCCTCTGCCGGCGGCGGCCCACGTCGAACGGGACCTGTACAACGCCGTCTACGCCCTGACCCTCGAGGACATGGCCGCCCTGGAGGGGGATGCCTTCGTCGAGGTGGAGCAGCGCCTGCTGGGCGAGCTGGGCAACCCCTGGCAGCGCCCGGCGCGAACGGGCGCCGACGAGCTCGACGCCGAGGCCAAGGGCTTGTGGCGCCCCGACCGCAAGGGCAAGCCCCGCCACGCCGAGCTGAAGAAGACCCTCAAGGAACAGCGCGAGCAGCTGCGCGAGGCCCAGCAGCGCCAGGAGGCCCTGCGCGAGCAGGAGGCCGAGCGGGCCCGCCTGGCGGAGCGCCTGGCGGAGCTGGCCGAGCGCCGCGCCGAGCTGCGCGACCGCATCCGCCGTAGCGAGCAGGTGGGCACCCTGCGCGCCGACTTGGCGCGGCTGGACCGTCTGGCCGAGGCCATCGGCGACATCGAGGCGGTGCGCCGCCTGGGGGACGATCCCGGCCGCGACTGGCGGGAGCTGACGGAGCAGGGCGAGGCCCTGGCGAAGCAGGCCCCGGAGCTGGCCGAGGAAGTGGGCCGCCAACGGGATCGAAGGGGCCGGGTCAGCGAGGCCGACCGCCGGCTGGTGGCCGATGAC
Source organism: Thiohalorhabdus sp. (assembly GCF_036628635.1). Lineage (GTDB taxonomy): Bacteria > Pseudomonadota > Gammaproteobacteria > Thiohalorhabdales > Thiohalorhabdaceae > Thiohalorhabdus. Next base: position 73,429 of record NZ_JAZKRM010000006.1, read on the forward strand.
GAGGCCGCCGGCATCCGCGCCGCCGCGGCCAAAGCGGAGGAGGCCGCGGCCGCCCGCGAGCGCGCCGCCGCGGCCGAGGACCGTGCCCGGGCCGAGCTGCGCGAGCGAGCCGATACGGTGCTCGCCGACGACTGGGACGACGGCTACGGTCCCATTCTGGAGGCCCTGGCTCCCGCCGAGCTGCGGGACCGCGCCGCCGCCGCGGAGGTCGCCCGGGAGGCCGAACGCGACGCCGAGCGTCGCCTGGAGAGCCTGACCCCGCCGGCCGACTGGCCCACCTTCTCCGGGATTTACCTGGTCCTGCCGCTGGCGGTGGGGTTGGCCCTGGCCGCCGTGAGCGCCTTCTGGTGGCAGCCCCTGTGGCCGCTGTCGGTGCTGGCCCTGCTGGTGGCCGCGGGTACCGGGGTCTATAACCTTTACGTGGGCCACTTGGCGGTCCGTGACCGGCGCCGCTACGAGACCCGCCGCACCCCCCTGGAGCAGGAGCTGGCCGAGGCGCGATCCCACCGCGAAGCCGCCCGTTCGGCGGTGGCCGAGCTCCTGGACGGGCTGCCGCTTCCCGAGGGGGCATTGGCCGCCCCCGGTGCTGATGTAGCCGGCCGTATCGAGGCCCTGCGCAGCGCGTGGCAGCGCTACCGCGATGCCCGCGGGGAGCGGGAGGAGCAGGCCCGCGGTGCCCGGGACCGGGCGGCGGCGGTGCGCTCGGTTCTGGCCCGCCACGCCATGGAGGCCGGCGAAGACCTCGCCGGAGCGGCGGAGGCCCTGGAGCAGCGCCTTCAGGCCGCCCGCAACCGCGTCCGGGAGGCCGAGGAGGCTGCCGACGAGCTGGAACGGCTGACCCAGCGCTGCCGGGACCTGACGGAGCGCCTGGGGGACCTGGCCGCGCGCCGCGGCGACCTGGCCGGCCGCATCCGGACGGCGGTGCCTGGGGAGCTGTCCTGGGCCGAGCAGCTGGAGCGGGCCGACCGGGCCGCCGCCAATCTGCACCAGTGGCAGGCGGACTGGCGCAGCCTGCGCGAGCGCTACCCGGAGCTAAGCGACCCGCGCGCCGCCGTGGCCGAGGCCGGCGACGACCTGCTGGAGGGGGCGGCCCTGGACCGTGCCAAGGAGGAGCTGGAGGCCCTGGACAACGAGAGCGAGGATCTGGGGAATAAGCAGGGTCGCCTGGACGAGGCTCTGGAGCAGGGCCGTGGCGTCCAGGACGTAGGCCTGATCCAGGGGCGGATCGAGGAGACCGAGGCCGCCATGGCCGCCGCCGAGCGCGCGCACGACCGCCTGCGTATGGCCGAGTGCCTCATCCGGGAGGCCGACCGGCGCTTCCGCGAAGCGCATCAGCCCGACGTCCTGCGCCGGGCCAGTGGCTACCTGGACCGGGTCACGGGCGGGCGCTATTCCCAGCTCGACCTCGATGAGGACGTCCTGCGCGTGCGCGACCACGCGGCGACGCTGCGTGAAGTTAGCGACAACTCCGCGCAGCTCTCCCGCGGCACCCGGGACCAGGTGTTCCTGGCCCTACGCCTGGCCGTGGCCGACCATCTGGACGCCGGCCACGAGCGCCTGCCCCTGCTGTTGGACGAGGTCTTCGTGAACTGGGATCCGGCCCGTCAGGAGGCGGGGGTGGCGGGCCTGCGGGACATGGCCGGCGACCGCCAGGTGCTTCTGTTCACCTGCCATCCCGAGATCGGCCAGCGCATGGCCCGCCTGCTGGGCACCGACGCCATCGACCTCGCCGCACCTGCCGACTGAGGCCGGTCCGTTGCCGCCCGCGAAAAAAACCCCGCCGGAAGGGCGGGGGGTCACGCACCGGCAGGATGCCTCAGGCCGGAGTGCCGGGGTAGGGGGACCGGCGTCTGGCGGTGCGGCGGCGCCAGCGGCGCACCGTAGTGTACCGCCAAAGCCAGATGAAGCCCAGGTACGATGCCGCCCCCACCGGCAGCGCCAGCAGCAGGCTGCCCAGCCACAAGAACGCCGACTGCTGGACAAAGGTCTGGGCGTGGGGGGCCAGTCCAGCGAGCCAGCCCCAGGGCAGGCGATCGGCGAAAACCCATTCCCCCAGGCGGTTGAAGCCCAGGTAGAGCATGGGCGTGGTGATGGGGTTGGAGATCCACAGGGCCAGGAAGGCCGCGGGAAAGTTCACCTGCAACAGCAGCGCCGCCGCCAGGATCAGTGGGGTCTGGAGGCCCACAGTTGGCGTCAGGCCGATGAACAGGCCCACGGCGACGCCCCCGGCAAGGGCTCGGCGGTGGAGGCTCCAAACGCCCTTGCGGGCACACAGCCAGTTTGTGACGCGGCCACCGCCGAGCCAGTCGCGCAGACGGGCCTCGGTGGGCAGCCACTTCCGGACTGTTCGCTGCAAGACCCGATCCGTTCGTCACAGGGTGACGGCATGGGGGCATGGCCCAGGGTTGTCGCCCGGGGCGCTAGAACTTGTCGATATAGGCCTCGTAGCCGGTAATGACCAGCCGGTAGAGCTCGTCGCCGATCTGAACGTGGGCACCGTCGGGCGTGCCGAGCTGGATGGTATTACTGCCGCTGTTGGACATGCCCGCGATACCGAACTTGCCCTCGGCGATCAGGGCGTCGAGGATCTCCTGCAACTCGGCCTGGGGGCAGGTGCCCGTCTTATCCGTCAGGGTGACCTCGCGACCGTGATAGGTCCCGCCCAACCGGTTTTCGCTTTCGGCGGTCTGGCCTGCCACTTGTAAAGCTCCGTTTGCGGGTAAATCGGGATTGCTGGTGTCTTGTCCCCGAAGTGCGCTGGGATTCGCGGAGGGGACGTTAATTCTTGGACGCCAGGGCTTCCTTATTGTTTCGGCACTTGAGCATGGTCCAGTAACCGAACAGATTCACCCGGCGTCGCTCGACCACATCCAGGTCGGTCTCGGCGATCAGGTCACGCTCGCGCATGTGGGGGCGAAAGCCAACGGTCTTGGAAAGGGGTGCCAGGGCCTTCTCCAAGGCGCCGAGGACCGGGTTCTCGGAGTGGAAGTGGTTGACGATCACCAGCCAGCCGTCGGGCTTGGTCACCCGGCGCATCTCGTCGATGGCCTTGGCCGGGTTGGGAACCACCGTAACCACGTAGGCCGCCACCGTGACATCGAAGGAGTCATCCGGGTAGGAAGTGGTCTCCGCGTCCATCACCTGGAGCTCTTTGACATTGTCCAGATGGTGGCTGACCTTCTTCTCGCGCGCCTTCTCCAGCATGGGCTCGGAGACGTCGATGCCGTGGATCTGGACGTCGCGTGGGTAAAGTGGCAAGGACAGGCCCGTGCCCACTCCCATCTCCAGGAGCTGGTCCCCCGGGTTGAGGTCCAGGTTGGCAACCACCGCCTTGCGACCGGGGTGGAAGATGGCGCCGAAGAAGGTATCGTAAGTATTGGCCAGGCGCTCGTAGGCTTTTTCGACGGATGTCAGGTCCATGACCGTTTTGATATCCCTATCGGAGACGGATCGCGAATGCATAGGGGGAGTCGCGCCGGCGCAAGAGGGCCGGCGTCGTTCCCGTTTATACACTGCCAGAAAGCCCACTTCACCGGCAAGCTAAAGCCCTGCCTTGCGTGTGGCCCCGGGCTGTCGGATCCCTTACAATAGCCGCCGAGTTTCAGCCGCTTACCCGAGCAGGAAAGGCATTCCCATGCGTAGCATCGCCGTTTCCCTGGCCCTGGCTGCCGCCCTTCTCCTGGCGGTTCCCGGCACCGCCCGGTCAGCTAGTTATGTGGCACAGGACGTCTGGTACTCGACTTTGTACGGCGGAGCCATCGGGGGCCTCGGGGGGGCGGGCTTCATGCTGCTTACCGAGGACCCCCTGGATAACGGCGATTACATCGTAACCGGGGTAGGCGTGGGTATCCTTGCCGGGCTGGCTTACGGCATCTACTCCTACTCGGCCAGTAACCGCTACGGCTTGGTCAACCTCGATTCCGCCGGCACCACCCACTATGCCGTGCCCAAGCCGCGGCCCTTTGTCTCGGGCCGAGGCGATGAGGCCACCGTGGGGGTTCGCTTGGACCTGGTGCGGGCCCGCTTCTGAGCCGGCGTCCCCTCGGGCCCTGCATGAATAGCGAGGCCGGGCCCTGTGCCTGGAATCCCGACCGGATTACCCGGTCCAAATGGACGGAAACCAAACCCCAACTGACCACCAAACCGGATACCCCCATGAGCCACGAAGCCACCGTTGCCGAGCGTTTCGAGCGCAGCGACGATACCCTGCGCGACTGGGAGCGGCGTCTGAACCAGGCCGAGGAGCCCGACGTCGCTGAGACCACCGAAGTCGCCATCGAAGTGGTCAAGGACCTGATCACGGCCTACCTGCAGATCCTCGGGCGCGACTGGGAGGGTGCCGACGACGATATCCTGGCCCTGTGGAAGGTCTCGGTAAAGAAGAACCCCAGCCTCAACACCATCCGCGACAACTGCCGCGAGCTGGTCTACTACCACAACTGCGTGGATATGGACCGCCGCGACGCCCTCCCCCAGAACGCCCACAGACAGGCCATCCGCACCGCCCGACACGTCTACGTCTACCTCCGTACCCGCGCCGAGGAGACCGGCGAGCTGGAGAAGGCGAGCCTGACCGACTAAGAAGTCAGGACCTGGTTCCCTATCCGCCCGTCGGAGAGGCCCAGGATCGCCGCTTAAGCGCCGCCCAGGATCTTTCTTGATCGGCGTGACTGGGCCGGGCTGAATGGAGGGCGTTGCATTCGCCATTTCGGGCATGGGAAAGGGCAGGCTTCTAGCCGGGCCCGTGGCCCAACTGAAAGCGCTGCGGATTTCTACTGCGCTGGCTGGAGGTTCGAATCCGGCCGGGTCCCCCATTCCCAAGGCCCGCCTTTACCGGCATCACCTTCCGGAGTTAGCTTCGACGAAAGCACCCGGAGGGGTGAGGGAAAATTGACGGTTGGGCGACCCCTTGGCAGACTACTTCGCTTTCCGAAACCAAACGGGCCGTTAGCTCAGGTGGTAGAGCAGCTGACTTTTAATCAGCGAGTCCCAGGTTCGACTCCTGGACGGCCCACCAGATAATTCAAGGGTCTAGGTTTGCTACCTAGGCCTTCCTCTTGGGTCTGGGTAACCGCATGGGTAACAGTCCTTTCTCTTAATAGCGGTCGGCTAGAACCCTAGACCCGTTTAGAAATCTAAGTCTTCCCAGTATTGACAGAGGCGCTACTGCGCCCCTCAATGAGGGTTATTAACCAACCGCTCCCGGAGCCAAAAATGGGTGAACGCTTGCTTCTTACCAGGGAGGAAGGTGGTAAGACCCTGGAGCTTTACCAAAGCACAGACCAGAATCTAGAAGTCTTCGTAGATGGTATGCACGGGAGCATGGTCGCTAGCGGGGTAATCAAACTAAATTGGTTTACTAGGCGGTTTGATTCAAGTGAGGAAGTTGAGAAACGAGATTTAGTATGCCAAACCACGATGTCTTTGGAAACTTTCTTTAATATTGCTGACTATTTTTCAAAGCATGCCGAGAAGATCAAAGCTGATTTGGCATCCGATAAGGAAGAGGGGAAGGGCTAACATGGAAGCGAAGGAATTCAACGAAAGCGTTCATGCTCCTCTCCAAGCTAGAGTCGGGCCTCATTTAAAAGATGAAACCCCTCATGTAAACGGTGTGAGCACTCCTGCTCAGGGTTATGAGAATTTTGTTTTTGAAGAGAGGCCTGCGAAGGTCGCTTATTATCAAGAAGCTGACTTGATTGCCTTTGCTAGGCCCAAAAAGGCTCTTGCGGTGTCCGAACACGTTTATTTAAGTGAGTCCCAAAGCCAGGTTCTTAAGGAAGTCCACGATTCTCCCCCCGAACCTACTAATGGTTTGGTTAGGTTGTTAGCGGGAACCGATTAATTTCATTTGTGCAAATTGGGTAATGGTTATTCCATTCAAGCTCTTGGCCACCATGATGAAGTGGAAGGTTTTGCCTGTGGCACTAGGGAACTCAATAAATTTATAAAGAGAAAAGCTCTTACAGATCAGGACCTTTCCGTCAGTAAAACTTATGTGGCGGCTTTGCCCGACAATCGGGTTATTGGCTATATCACAATAACATTAGCCCAAATTCTGACTTCCCAAATTCCTGAAACCCTCCAAGGGGACTTGCCTACAAGGTATCCTCTATCTGCCCAAAGGTTGGCGAGGTGGGCCGTGGATCAAAATTGGCAGGGGTACAAAGTTGGGAAGGGACTTCTCCGCTACGCTTTTCTTCAGATGTTAGAAGTTGCCGACAAGGCAGGAACTGCCTTCGTGATAGTTGATGCAAAGGACGATGAGCTGAAGAGTAAATACCAAAATGAACTGGGGTTTGTTCCTCTTGGCGAAGAAAGCTATACTCTAATTTTGCCTATTAGTACCCTTCGAAGTGCTTACCAGCATTTGGGGTAAAAGGTCTAAAGGTTCTCTAAAAAATACCTTCTTGATGCCTTTGGCATCTGAAGGTTGATTTAACCTTTTCTATGCCTTGCCATGAGTTCGTTTATGGAAAACCCCGCCTACCTCGCGGGGTTTTTTTGAGGTTTCCCCAGGATTAATTAGCTTGTCCCTGAAGGAGGGCGGTACTGGAATTGTGAACTGGCCCCCCCTCTGAAGGGGTTCAGCCCACCCATGGCGAACATGCCTTTGATGGCATCCCAGACCTTCTTCACTAGATTGGTGAAGGCGTCCTTTAATCAGTGGGTTGCAGGTTCGGCTCCTGCACGGCCCACTATGTAAATCAAGGCCTCACACCGTATCGGTGTAAGGCCTTTTTTTGGGTAATGCTATTGGTGAAAGGGGGGGCTTTTCAGTGGGTTCTTGGTAGCAAGGTCACGCAAAGGGAAGGGAGCCAAAGGGCTTATAATCTGCTCGGGGCTAAGCCCCCATGTTGTTTCGAGTTCCGCCCCGGGCCACCATCTAAATGGTAGGGGATGCTCGCATGAAAACAGGTGGCGCACAGTCGGTGCACCCCTTACTCAAGGAGGTCGGTAATGGAACTTCAGGAATTTGTGGCCAATTCCCTTTCGGAAATTGCCCGAGGTGTGCAGGACGCAATACAGCAGATTAATGAAGATGGCAGGGAGCCTGCGGTTTATATTAACCCTCGGCCAGAACAATACTCCCCCTTCAACGAACCTGAACGGGTATCCTTCGATATTGCAGTTACTGCTTCGGAGAAGGCTTCTGGTGGAGGGAAAGCCGGAATTTCTGTGGTTGGGTTGGAATTGGGAGGGGGTGGTGAAAAAGGCATTGAGAATACTTCAGTAAGCCGCATCCAGTTTTCGATTCCCGTATCTATGCCGGGAACAAGGTTTCCCAACCGATAAATTATGGCGCTTCACGATTTCGTGTGGGTTAACCTGCCAGCCCCCTTCCCACTTCAGTATAGCGGACCGTGCGTGATACCGACCTCTACTTGGCAGGCCCCGTGGGACTGCCTAATGTCCCGAAGCAGGTGCGGGGGCGGCGGTAAACTCAGCGGTTCCGCCCTGGGGCAATAGTGCGAGTTGGTGTCCAGGGATTCGAGGGCGGTATAGATGGACTACAAACCTTGGCGAGGTGGCTTGACCCGTTCCTTCTTACGGTCCCGTCTCATGCGGATTAAAAGGCCGATCAAGGTAATCACTAGTGCGGTGAGTAGCACATCCATCATGGTCAGGCTCCCTTTGGCCCTGTTCCGCCTGGTTCCTTCAGCCGCCGCATTACCTTCTCCCGCTGCCGCTCGAAGATGGTAGGCGTCCGAGGCCCGGTCAGCCCGCCCCCTCCACCTGGGTGTAAATCCCAGTTCCTAGGGCATTGAGGCGGTGAATGGCGTACGGACCGTGGCTCTCCTCGGCCCGATCCTCCCAGGGCTGATGCGTCTGCCCGCTGTGGCAGTAGTTCTTCAAAACGTCGGCGGCCCACCCCGAGACCGCCAGCACTGGCCGGGCCGTTAGCCCTGTTATCCGTGCCCGCCTGGTAACCCCTGTGGGAGGATGCCGCCCTTCGCAGTCTAACCTTGTCGAGCAAGGAGGCTACCACGACCTACCTTCCGGGCTGGGACTTGGTCGCGGTCTTCCTGCATGCCTTGACCGACCTGCATTCCGCCGGTTCCCGGCGCAATGCTCCGCGGGCGGTTCCGAGTGGCCTCCCGGTGGCTGATTAACTCGGAAGGGGGGCTGTGTTCTTTTTGCCTATCCCTTGGGTTTGGACCTGCGCGTTCCCCGGGATGGGCAGCGAATTCAATCTCCCAGGGTAACACCGAGGGGGTTGCTTAAAGCCTTCAAAGGGGTGAGGGCCCCAGGCCTCTGCGAGGCATGGTGTTGTGCAGCCAGAGGGCGCTGTTCGGATCCTCGCCCCTGGAACGGCGGTAGATCCGCCTAGGTCTTGTGCTGGCTGGAGCAACGGCCATTGCCCTTCTTCCCCTGGCCATTTCGCTGGCTCATGGGCACCTCCGGTTGTTGCCAGCAAGGGGAAGGCCCCGATCGATCACTCGGCGCTTTGCCCCATTGTGGTGGCTTGTTATACGGGGGGAGAATTACCGTCAAAGGCCAGCCGAGCACGGCCCGAGAAGGCCGTTGAGAGCCCATTTGGACACTTGGGTAGGGGCGGAGCTGGTAGGCTCGGCTTACTTGAAAAAGTGCCTCCTCGACGCCACAGATGAGTTGCCCCATGAAGCCCGGTAGGGAATCGGGCCCATCCCAGCTTCTCCCTTAGGCCGTCGCTCGGTGAAAGGGATCTCCCGGGCCCATTCCCAGGGCACTGGCGGCCATCGAAGGCCAGTTCGAAGGCCTTATCCGCCGGTGGCGCTCAACCTGGCCCCATGCCCGCCTGGAAGGGTCCGAAAGCATCTTCCAGGCAGCCCGGTCGCGGGGCCGCAGGCATGGTGAGCGGGGCCGCAGGCATGGTGACCAGTGGACCTTGATCACCATGATCTGTCTGCTCGCCACGGCCGCGGGCGCAACGGAAAATTCGATTTACCCTGTCGAGGCGCCACATTTTGGTGGTGGTACACGGTGTTCCTCCCAGGGCGCCGGTTGGCCCCGCCATCGCGTTGCCGGGATGGAAACCGCGGACAAAGCATTCAAATCCCCGAAGCTAGGACCCAAGCCATGCCCGAAAGCAGGGTTACCATCGAGCATTTCAGCGATATCCTCTGCATCTGGGCCTACGTCGGTCAGGTGCGCATGGACGAACTGCGTCAGCAATTCCCCGATGAAGTGTCCGTCACTTACCGGTTCATCCCGCTTTTTGGAGATACCGCCGTCCGCATCGGCGAAGGCTGGCAGGACCGGGGCGGTTTTGCGGGCTATGCCGACCATGTTCAGGAGATCGCCGCAGGCTGGGAGCACGTGGACGTTCACGGGGGTGTTTGGCGGGATACCGCCCCGGCCTCGAGCACCCCGGGCCACCTTTTTCTGAAGGCTGTCCAGCTGCTGTCCGAAAGGGGAGAGATCGCCTCCGGGCCACAGCCCGAACTGGGGGGCCGCAGCTTGCCCGAAGAGGCCGCCTGGCGGCTGAGGCACCGCTTTTTCACCGGTGCCGAGGACATCGCCCGGACGGAAGTCCAGGACGAAGTGGCCGTGGAGCTGGGGTTGCCCCTGGATGACTTGCGCGCGATTTACGCCAACGGCGCGGCGCACGCCATGCTGCACGCGGATCTGGTCGAGCGGGACCGCTACCAGATTCCCGGCAGTCCCACCCTGCTAATGGCCGGTGGCCGACAGCGCCTGTTTGGCAATGTGGGCTATCGCATCCTGGAGGCCAATGTGCGGGAGCTTCTGCAGAACCCGAGATCGGGCCAGGCGAGCTGGTGCTGACGGGTGGCGGGCTAGAACTGGCTCCGTGCCCCATTGCCGGGCCCCGAAACCCCCCACACGCACCGAAAGGCCTTTTGGGGCCTCCGCGACGCAAGGTGGGGATCCGCCTGGGGTCCGCCCGGCATCCGGCGGCGCTGCGAATCCCTGGGTCGGGGGAGAGGCGCAGCGGGGGAGGGCGCCCCTGCAGGCTCCGAGATCGGAGATTTCCAGTGCGCCGGCCGGGCCGCCCGCCGCTATGCTTGGGGTGGGGAGAGATCCGCAACGGACCGGCACGGACCGGCTCGGATGAGCCCCGCTGCCCGCCGTCATGGCCTTTGGTTGGCCGTTTGCGCAGGTCCCCGGGCATGTGGAGGTGGCCGAAGTTTCCTCCTTGCCGTCGGGGCGCCCTTTCGGGGGAGCCGGAAAGGGGTGCCCCGCATCCTGAACCTTGGTAAGGGGTCGCGGCTTCGCAGACCCCCCGATGGGCTTGTCAAGATCCGGTCTCTTGTGAGCCCAAGGCGCGCCGCCCCAACATCGGGCCACCCTGGCAAGGCATCACCACCCGTTACAGGCCGCACATTCCGCCGGCGCAGGGCGAAGGCTCGGGGTTCGACAGGGAATCGCTCGAGACCACCGATCCCCCGGAGATAAGCCGCTCCACCGGTTGGTCGGCGGCCGTAGCTCCGCACTCCCGACCGCTGTACTCGCACACCTCACCCCAGGTGGTGAGCTTTTCGCTCATGGGGTGCTGCACCTCCACGACCTCGCCATTGGCCGGGCATCGATAGTCGTAGGTCGGCATCGCGAACCTCCTTCGGATCCTAATATTAGATTTAACTAATCTAGCAAATGCAAGCGGCCTCGTCAGCCCTCCTTAGGCCTGCGCGGCAAGTTAGCCATTCCCCCGAGTGCTCCCGAAGGCTACTGAACGCCTGCCAGCGAGCACCATTTTTCCGGGCCCCGGGCCGGCGTCCGCGGGCATTCCTGGCCCGCCCCGAACGGGTAGCGGGGCGGGCCCTGCGGCTGGGGCGGCCTTTGGTCGGGTTTTGACTGAGCTGCAGGAACGTGGGGACGGGGAGGTCGGTGGCCTTTCGGGGTTTGGGATCGCCCGGATGGGCAGTCAGTCCGGTGGGGTGAGAACCCCTCTGGCCGGCGGGCACGGCGTCCAGGTGAAAGCGAGCTCGGGGGAGCCGTTCTCGATCAGCCGCCAATACGAGGGGACCTCCCACCTGGTGCCGGCCTTTGTCTGGAATCTGCCCGATTGGGCAGGCCCATCTAGGCCATGCCCTAGGCAGACGCGATCACGATCGGGGAGTAGAAGGGGTGGCGACCAGGCCCTGGCAAGGAGATGGGGGCTACACCACGGGAGAGCCCCGGGGGCGGCTAGAGGCCCGGCTGGCACTTTTTCAAGCGAGCCGGCAAGGGTGGCGGGAGCTGGTTTAAGGTCAAGGAACAGGGGGTAGCTGAACGTATGCAGTACCCGCAAGGCTGACCCGTGAGGAACCGCTTGTAACTCCAGGGCTTGCCGGGCTGGGTTCGGGGGCGAGCCTTTTGGCGGCTCTGAACGCTGGGCTGGCCGGAACCTAAGCCGATGAAGCGGTGGTTGGCTCCCAGAAACTGCAACCGCTCTTACCGGAGCGCTTGGAGCGGTACATGGCCCAATCGGCCCGGACCAGCAGGGTCTCGGCATCTTCCCCATGGTCAGGGGCCATGGCCATGCCAATGCTCGCGCCGACACCGATTCCGGAAAAGCTTTCCCCCAGCACCAGCGGCTTTTGGATCACGTCCAGCAGTTTTTCGGCGATCTCTTGGGCCGTGTGCATATTGGGCAAATGCTTGAGAAGGATGGTGAACTCGTCACCGCCGAAACGGGCCACGGTATCTCCCTCGCGCAAGCTATTGCGTAGCCTTTCCGCGATCACCTCGAGGACCTCGTCCCCTGTTTGGTGGCCGAAGTAATCGTTGATCTTTTTGAAGTCGTCCAGGTCAACAAAGAACAGGGCCAGTTGATTGCCTGACTCCGGCTTGGAGGAGCGGTCGACCAGGGCTTGGGTAAGCCGGTCAAAGAACAGCCGCCGGTTGGGAAGCCCGGTTACCGAGTCGTGATCCGCCCAGTGCTGAGTAACCTCCTGCTGCTTTTTCTCCTCCGTAATGTCGCTGATATTCGCCACGAAGTGGCTCAATCGGCCTTGGTCGTCGAAAATGCCGGACAGGGCCATGCGAGCAATGAACGTGTCGCCACTTTTGCGCTGCGCCACGATATCGCCGCGCCAGTGGTCTCCTTGCTGGACCATCCCGATCACTTCCTGAAAGTAGCCCGGTCTGAGGCAGCCCGCGTCGAGGATGCGGATATCCCGACCCGTCACTTCGTCCCGGCCATAACCGCTGATCCGGATGAAGGCTTCGTTAACCAACTCGATCCGCCCTTCCGGGTCCCAAACCATCAAGCCCTCGGCGGAGGCCTCGAATACCGCGCTGACCAGCCCGTAATAGGTCTCGCCTTGTTTTTCGGGGGTATTAGCCCGGGGAGGCGGGTTCCCGGGGGTTTGGCAACCAGGAGGTAGCCGGGGGTAGCCCCGCTCGCAGTCGCTCAATGTCATTGAGGCTCCTCCACTGGACTGCTTTCGAATGCCACGGGCCCCGTCAAGGGCGGTTCCTGGTGGTCTCCCCCACCAAGCGCCAACCGGTTTCGGGTGTTCCGGGGCTGTGGAGGGGTCAGCCAGAGAGGGCCCTCCCCCGGGAACCAATCCCTTTCGCTCGCGACTTGGTGGATCACCCCCCTAACGGGAAGGATCGGCCCATCTGGCGGGATGGGGCAATAGGGGTTGACCCTTACCCCAGGTCCGGGGGGCCTAGGGGCAGGACCTGAATGGCATCGTCGGGACGGACGAAGCCTGCATGAGCACCGACGGGACCGGCATTCAGTCCAGAGGATTGCCGAACAAGGTTGCGCTCAAAGTGAGGGTAGAGCGCCGTGAAGGCCAAGCCGGTGTTCCAACTGCGCAGCCTCGCAGGCCCCCCGCTTAGGCGTTGGGGCCGTTGCCCTGCGCAACTCTGGCCAAGGGACACTCGTGCTCAGCGGCTCAACCCCCCTGTCCAAGCCCACGGGCCGGGTACTCCCGTACCCGGGCCCCACGGGGCCCGACATCCAGAAGGCCGCTAGGTGAATACCACGCTGGGCACCACCCAAACCGCCTTTAGGGGCCCCATGCTACAGTGAATTCGAAGCACACTCCCCTGCTAGGCAGCAGAGGAGGAAGACGCCCTACCCTTTCGGGTTCTGCGGCTGAACCAGCTAAGACCCAATAGGCCGAAAGCCATCAAAGCGAGCGTCCCCGGAGCGGGCACTTGAGCCGTCCCATTGGGGCGAGCCACGTAAGCGGTTTCGCTTTCTAAGTTGGTGTCACCGAATCCGACATTCTGGGCGTCCCAGGTCCCTTCCTTGATGAAGGTATCGCCCCAAACCGGTGCCCGGTTGGAGGTAAACGAATAGGTCACCGCCAAGTCGTCTCCAGCATCGAATTTGACCGCGCTGGAGATTCCGTCAATGTCGCCAAATTCCAAAGCGTCAGATGATAATGAGTCGCCGTCTAGCTGGGCGTTGGTGACGCAACCGGGGTCCGACAAGCCATCGGAATCCACACAATTGTCGGACAAATCCAACGTGAGATGGGAGATGGAATCATGGGAGATGGAATCGGTTTGCCCAGAGTCTGGGGAAAAGGTGTATTCGTAATCCAGGGTGCCGTCATTGTTATCCGTGATGGACCACTCCAGGATTAAGTCCCAATTGGGTAATTGGGGGTTATTTCGATCACCCTCAATGAACTCAAGGCCATTCGAATCCGTTGACCGCGTGCCCTCGTAGTCGGCGTGTTCGCCGTAAAAAGGTACGGCTTCCACCGCCGGGGCAAACGCCAGCCCCAATGCAATGGCTCCAATTGCGGAATAGCCCTTCATCATTGTCTCCTCGGTGCTTGACCGGGCCGCCCCCCCGAGGCCGGAATCTATGGGTTGAAAACAGCGTCGGTTTTGAACCCGTTTGCCAGATTATGCAAGCCTGATGCCATTTTGATAAACCTTCCCTTTTTCAGGGGGTTAAGGGGTCCGGTCGAGAAAGGTCCCCTAGGTAACGTAAAAAATACCGACACCGGGGAGTTAATTTGACCCGCGTTCTTGGCCACCCGAGTCTGGGGTCCGGAGAGGTGATTCCCTACGCCAATAGACCAACCCAGTATTTCAATGAATTTCCCGAGCAGATGGTCGAGCTGGGCGAATTAGGGCGGCTCCCGGCCCTACCGAATGACCCTTCAAGAGTTGAACCATCGGCGCAGGAGATCCGAACCCTTACTACCGGGCCGAGCGTATGGCCGGGAGCCGCTCCGCCAGCTCTAGCAACGAAGAAGGCGCTGAGTAGGCCCTGGAAGGTCTCTACCTGCGTAATAGGCGCATCGGTGGGTTGTTCGGACGGCTTTGCCTTGTGCCGCAGGTCGAGCAGGCTCTCGGATTAGAAACGAACGGCGATGCCGCTGCCCGACAGGGCAGTGTTATGGGTGGTGGCTTCGCTCCCCTTACCCGGGTCGAGGATCAGGGTGGCGTATCCGGTTGCCGCGAACGCTATAAGGGATAAACCAAGTATAACTTATCAGCTGGTCGGGTTGCTCTTCATTGCCCCGCTCTCCGGGTACGACGGCCGCTTATCCCCTCACCCCCGAAGGGGAAGAGGCCGTAATACCGGAACCGCTCTTGCCTTGCGGGTAGACGGGTTAAGGGTGTTGTTAAGAAAAGCGACACCGCCTCGCAGCGTTCCGGAGGGCTCAGAGCCCTGTGGCAACGCTTGGGTTTCTCGGGCGTCCGGTGGCAAGGCGCCAATGGCTCCGTGAGCCGGCTTGGCGCCGCGCTCGAAGGGTTTGGACATTTCCGCGCCGGTCCCCACAAAGGTCAAGGAACGCCAACTTTGATCCCCTCCCAGCCGCGGAGGCCAGAAACCCCATGCACTGGATAAAGGGTGTATAACCCTACTTGTTGCAACGTTGAATGGGCCTCGCCACGGCGCCTACGGTGCCCTATAGGCCTACTCGGATATCGGTTGGGAGGTAGGAGGGGCAACGACATGGTCGAGACACAGGAGCCTTGGATGAGTGGAACTAGCGACAAGGACAGCGAGATCGCCGAGCTGCGCCAGCAGCTGGCGGCCCACGATGCCGTGCTCGCCAGCCTGGCCACCCAGCTGATCATGGCCGCGGCGGACAAGCACCGGATGATGGAGGATGTGTTTACCGAAGCCCTGGAGCAGGCGGACCGGTCGGTGCCCCAGGGGGTCGACCGGGACGCCATCAAGGACCGGATCCACGAGCTCGCCGACCGCGTCCAGCACGGGGGGTGAGGGCTCTGGGCCGGCGCCGGCTTGCCGCGCCCGGGCCCAACCCTTCGTTGAGGGTGGGCGCTCGCGCCGTTCCTGCCGGGGAGCCCGGTCCGCAAGGTGGGCCCCAATCCCCTGGCCCGGGGTTGCAGCCTGCTCCGGGAAAGCGGGGTGCTGGCGGTTCCTTCCCCGCTCCGGCAAGCTTGCAACGGCCTGACCGAACAGGGTAATCCTAGAGCAGCGCGCTGTGGGAGGAGCACTTCGGCGGTTTCCGGACCCTGACCGTCGAGCCGATCCCGAGTGTCGTGGATCTGGCCAGTCAGCGCGGTATTCTGGACGTGACCCTGAAGTACGTGCGATGCCGCCGACCCGATCTGGAGGATGCCATAGCCCGGGCTCCGGGCCAGCGGTGATCCCCCCGCTTACCCCCTGAAAGGCCCCGCCGGGTAAAGGCGGGGCCTCTAGCGTTTTTGGGGGGTGCCGCTGGGGCGCCCGGATGCCGCGCTACATGGTAGGGTTGCGCCTCTGCCGCCAGCTCCGAACGAGGCCATTCATGTCGCCGCCTTCCCAGCGTTCCGACGAGCCCCAGGGCAATCGGCGCGATCTTAGCAACCTGTGGGCCCTACGCCACTACCTGTGGGATTACCGCGGGCGGGTGGCTTTGGCCCTTTTGGCGCTGATTACGGCCAAGGGGGCCAACGTTGCCGTACCCCTGGTGCTCAAGGAGGTGGTGGACGCCCTGGACGACGGTACCGCCGCCATGGGCATTCCGGTGTTCCTGTTGGCCGCCTACGGCGCCCTGCGCCTTGCCGGTACCGGGTTCACTCAGGTCCGGGACATCCTCTTCGCCCGCGTTCGCTACCGCGCCATGCGTCGGCTCACGGTGCGCACCCTGGCCCACCTGCACGAGCTGTCGCTGCGCTTCCACCTGGAGCGCAAGACCGGCGCCATCAGCAGCGATCTGCAACGGGGCGCTTCCAGCCTGTCCACCCTGCTCAACTACATGGTCTTCTCCATCCTGCCGGTAGCGGTAGAGTTCCTGCTGGTGCTGGGGATCCTGCTGGGCAGCTACAGCTGGGTCTTCGCCGCTGCGGTGGCGTTGGCGGTGGCCGTCTATATCGGCTTCACAGTGGCCCTGTCCAACTGGCGGATGAGCGAGCGCCTGGCCGCCAACCGCCTGGAATCCGAGGCCAACAACCAGGCGGTGGAGAGCCTGGTCAACTACGAGACGGTCAAGTACTTCGGCAACGAGGGCCACGAGCTCCACCGCACCGATGACACCCTGGCCGACTGGGAGCAGATGGCGGTGCGCTCGCAGACCTCGCTGTCGCTGCTCAACCTGGGCCAAGGTGCCATCGTGGCGGTAGGGGTGACCGTGGTGCTGGTGCTGGCCGCTGACGGGGTGCGCGGGGGCTGGCTGTCGCTGGGCGACCTGGTGGCGGTGAACGCCTTGCTGCTGCAGCTGTTCATGCCCCTGAACTTCCTGGGCACGGTCTATCGCCAGACCCGCTACGCCCTGGCCGACATGGACCGGCTGGTGGGGCTGCTGCGGGAAGCCCCGGAGGTTACGGATGCCCCGGATGCCGAGCTGCTTCGGGTGGACCGGGGCGAGGTGCGCTTCGACAACGTGGACTTCGCCTACCAGCCGGAGCGTCCCATCCTGCGGGATGTCAGCTTCGCCGTGCCGCCGGGAGCCAAGGTGGCGGTGGTGGGGCCCAGCGGGGCGGGCAAGTCGACCCTGGTGCGCCTTTTGTTCCGCTTCTTCGATGTTAGCGGCGGGACCATCCGGGTCGACGGCCAGGCCATCCGGGAGGTTACCCAGGACAGCCTGCGCCGACAGATCGCCATCGTTCCCCAGGACACCGTCCTGTTCAACGATACCCTCTACTACAACATCGCCTACGCCCGCGCGGGGGCGACGCCCGAGGAGGTCGCCGAGGCGGCACGGGTGGCCCACCTGGAGGAGTTCATCGCCAGCCTTCCGGATGGCTTCGACACCCTGGTGGGGGAGCGCGGTCTGAAGCTATCCGGCGGCGAGAAGCAGCGTGTGGCCATCGCCCGGGCGGTGCTCAAGAACGCCCCCATCATGGTCTTCGACGAGGCCACGTCCTCTCTCGACACGCACGCCGAGCAGGGCATCCTGACTGCGTTGCGGGAGGCAGCTGCCGACCACACCACCCTGGCCATCGCCCACCGCCTTTCCACCATCGTCGATGCCGACCGCATCCTGGTCATGGCGGACGGCGAGATCATCGAATCCGGCACCCATCGGGAGCTGGTCGCCGCCGGCGGCGAGTACGCCCGGTTGTGGCGGACTCAACAGGAAGAGGAAGAAGCCCTGGAATAGCGTGGAGCGGGCGGGGCGGAGGGATCGCCCCCGGACCGGGAGTCCCGCGGCCCGGTTGCCGCGGGTGGTTCGGTCCCGCCGCTGGCGGCGGGACCGACGACCATTAGGAGGCGGATCAGGCCGGCCAGGCCGATTACCAGGGCGACGCCATAGCGAGGTAGCCCATGATGGCCTCCTTTTCCCGAATGGTGACGAGGGAAGCAGGGCTAATTTTTATCGGATTGGGCCCGCAAGCAATAACCACGGGCGGCTCAACGCCCGAAGTTTGTCGGGGATAAAGCCTGAGCGTTACCAGGGGCCGACCCGGTTACGAATCAGGTGGGCAACCGCCGCAACCAGAGCGAAACCCAGAAACAGGAACGAGGCACCCGTCATAACTTCCCCCTTTTTGGTAGTTTGGGTAAATCTCACAGGTAGCTGCTCTAGAGGGCAAATCTAGGCCCCCGGCGGCACCAGACGGGCGGCCTCCTCGAGGGCCTCCGCGACGCCGTCAAAGCGGGCGGCGCGCAGGACGGTGTCTTCGCCTTCGCGGATCTCGTCACAAAGCATCCAGCGCGATTCCCCCCATTCCCGAATGGCGATCACCATCCAGCTGCCGCTTTCCCGATCCCATTCGGATCCCAATCCGGTGATAAGGCCGGAAAGCAGGCCCATGCTAATGGCTTCCCGATCGGCCTTGTGTATCGGATCGGCCACGGTTTCCTTCCTCCCTGTCGGCTCGTTAGCCATCGCCTGACCTAGTACGGTAACGGGAATTAGGTGACTTTTCGAACTCCGGAGGTTCCATGGAGCAACGCCAGCCGCTGCGCTCTTGGAAGCGGGACCTGCTCGGCCTGTTGGGCTTTGTGGCGGTCTGCCTGGCGGTTTCGGGGCTGGGTGGCGCGGTTACCGCTACCTCGGTGGGGACCTGGTATCCGGAGCTCGCCAAGCCGTGGTTCACGCCGCCCGAGGAGGTCTTCGGCCCGGTATGGACGGCCCTGTTCCTGCTCATGGCGGTGGCGGCCTGGCGGATCTGGCGGGGACCCCCCGCCCGCGGCCGCTTGGCAGCGCTGAACTGGTTCGGGGTTCAGCTGGTGCTGAATCCGCTTTGGTCGGTGGTATTCTTCGGGCTGCGGGCGCCCGGCTGGGCCTTGGTGGCGATCATGCTGCTGCTCGCCGCGATTGTCGGCACTGTCCGCCGCTTCTGGGGATTGGACCGCTGGGCGGGCGCGGCTTTGATTCCCTACCTGGCATGGGTAGCCTTCGCCGCGAGCCTCAATGGGGGCATATGGTGGCTCAATTGAGCCTTCGCCGAGCACTGGCTGGCATTGATTCCGCAAGGGGTTCAGGAGGCATTGATGAGCGAGAGCTACGAAAGGCGTTTGGAGGCGGTTCCCGGTGAGCTGTTGCGCCTGGGCGAGGAGGTGGACGGCCACACCCGTGAGGGGTTGTCCGTCGCTGCCGAAGTGATCCAGATGATCAATCGGGGCGAATCCCTGTCCGAGGCGGTCGGCTGGGCGCGGCGCCGCCTGCGGCTGGAGCAGGACCACGACCTGGCGAGCTGGCGGCTCTAGCAGGCGGGAGGAATGCGGCCCGCAAGGCAGGAGCGGACCTCGGTAAGGCCCGGCTGTGTCCAACCCCTTACCTGATTACTGGACCGCCTCAGCCACCTACTGAGAGCCCGGGACGGGTAGGGGTAAGGAGCTCCCGGGGACCACGGCCGACCACTCGAAGAGGGGTCAGGCGCCCCTTGGTCACGCCAAGGCCCCTGCCCGTCCCGGCTTATGGCCGAAGCGCTGGGCTCATGACAGGAGCCCCTAAGTGCTTTCGGGTTGAAACACTGGCCGTTAAGCGTTTCCTTCGGGGAGAGGATGAACCAGTTAATGGGGGTGAGCTGATGGCCGGAGACAAGAAGCCCTTGACCGATGCCAGCGAGCAGCGCCGCCGCTGCCGCCGGTTTGCCCTTTTCCAGGTGGTCATCCTGGGTGCCGCGGTGGTTACCGGCATCGGGGGATTCGCCCTGGTGGCCGCCTCGGGGGACGGTCTCGGAGCGCTCCTCGCCCTATGGGCTGGTTTGGCCTGTGTCGGGCCCTTGCTGGAAGCGGCCGTGGAATACGATATGATCCCGGCCGCCTTCCAGCCCATTCGAAAGGCCGAGTACGAGCAATTGTGGGCCAAGGCGGTGCAAAGCCCGTACCTCCGGGCCGAGGTGGAGCGCATCCTGGAGAACCGCAATTCCATTACGCGCTACGAATACACCTGCCTTATGGAAGGTGCCGCTCCCGATGGCTGTCTGCCGATGCCGTGATCGGGCGGCAGAGGGCTTCTGTTGCATGGGGACCGCGCCCGAAACAGGCCCGGGTGCTCGACCCGGGCCCGATTCGGTGCCTTTGGCTGCGGCAAACGGGGTCAGGAGCCCATGGTCCGGCGCATACGGTCGAGCTTGAGGGTGCATATGATATGCACCACGATGGCGCCCAGGATCAGGGCGGTGACCAGCGTTGCGCCGGTATTGAGGCCGATTAGCCCGGCTCCGATGTATTGGGTCAGGGCCGCCACTACGATGAAGCCGATCAGGGGCCCGATCCTTCCGCAATAGGGACCGCCGTGCTGGGTCTGCGCCATGGGACATCCTCCCTTCGAGTGGAATGACAGATACAGGGACAGCGGGGTCCCATTACCTTAAAAAGTTCGCGCCCTCAAAGCTACCCCGGGACCGTTGCCCGAGCCGCCGATCTCAATGATTCGGTATGGTCGCCTACCACGCAGGAAACCGCATGCGCCCTACCCGCTGGCTGGTCGTCGCTGCTCTTACCCTTGCCGTTGCCTCTGCCCTGGCAAGCGGCAACGCCCCTTCCGGGGAGATTCCCAACTTCGAGGAGGCCCGATATTCGGTTAGCTGGGGGGTGGTACCCGCCGGCAAGGGAATGTTTCGGGCGCGGGCGGTCGGGGACGGCTACACCTTGCGGGCCCAGATCTGTTCCACCGGCTTGGTGGATGTCTTTCACTCGGTGCGGGACCAGCTTTACACCGAGGTCGAGCGGGGCCCTTACGGCCTGCGCCCGTCCTACCACCGACTGACCCAGATCGAACAGGGCGAGCGCAAGGAGACCATCGTCGATTTTCTCGCCCCGGACCGGGTCCGCATCCTAAAGCGCAAGGAAGGCAAGCGTAAAAAGGAAAAGGTCCAAACGGTCCCGGAAGGCATTCGGGATACCCTCTCCATCATTTACGCGGTTCGCCGGCTGCCGCTGGAAGTGGGTGAGACCTACCGTCTGCCTTTGCTCGACGGCACCGATATCGAGACGCTGGTGGTGCCGGTGAAAGGGCGCAGGGAGCTCAAGGGCCACGAGGTCCTGGAAGTGCGACCCTACACCATGGAAGACGGCGAGCGCGAGGAAGGCGGCGAATGGGCGCTGTTTTTGACCGATGACGACAGGCGGGTGCCGGTGCGCATGAAGCTGGCCCTGTCCTTTGGCAAGCTCCACCTGGAAATGACCGATTACCGGGGCCACGGTTCGGTTAAACGGCCGGCGCGCATGTTCTGCGACAAGGAGGTGACCATGCCGCGCTGACTGGAATGCGAAGGTGGACGGCCGTCTCCGACGGTGCTTGAATGCCAATAAAGGATCGCCACAACCGGCAAGCTAGGGAAGGCTTTATGACCCAACGCTTGATCCCTTCCCAGGAGCGCCACGACCATATGGTGGAACGAATTGCCAAGGGCCTGCGCCATGAGGGATTCCGGGAGGTGCGGGCCGGCGGGCTGGAAGGCTTCGATCCGCCCGAGCCCGTCGAAGGCCATGTGCCGGACGTAAGCGCCACCAACCACCACCATTACATCTACGAGGTGGAGACGGAGGATACCCTGGAGCTGGAGGAGACCCGGCTGCAGTGGAAAGCCTTCAGTCACTACGCCCGCTACAACGACTCCCGTTTCGTGATTGTGGTGCCCCAGGGCCTGGGGATCCAGGCGACCGCCCTCAAGAACTATCACCAATTCCGGGCCGAGGTGCGGGAGGT
This sequence comes from Thiohalorhabdus sp., assembly GCF_036628635.1. Lineage (GTDB taxonomy): Bacteria > Pseudomonadota > Gammaproteobacteria > Thiohalorhabdales > Thiohalorhabdaceae > Thiohalorhabdus. Next base: position 94,887 of record NZ_JAZKRM010000006.1, read on the forward strand.
GGATTTCAACCAGTAGCCCCGGCCCCCTCCGACCATCAGGAGTACAACGGCATGGCGTACCAATTCGAGAGCCTGGATCTGGCCGATGAGAGCGAGCTTGTCGACGCTGCCGGGGATTACGTCCTGGTCGGGCTGGACATGGGGTTCAGGGATGACGTCAGCGGTTCCGAGGCCAGGGTTCAGGCCCAGGTTCCCGTTTTGGGCCTGGTACAGGGGCGCACCATTGACCATGTCCATGAGGACGCCGCTCATCATGCCGAGGACCTGGTGAGGGCGGCCGGCCAGCACTTGGAAGAGAACGACCCCCAGCTTCTCGCCCGTTTCGCCCAAGGGTACTAATGGCTGGACACCCGTCGCCGCCGCATGCAGGGCGCCAGGGCTTGTCTTCCCCACCGCGTCCTAGCCCCGGGTTCAGCCGGTTAGAGCGCTGGAGGCGCCAACGAAGGCGCGGCGATCCGTAAAGGGCAAATGGGGGGTTGCTGGCGATGGCGGGAAAGTCTCGGGGCCGCTTCGTTACTGATCGACAGGGGGCTCGCCTTTCGGCTCTATAAGGGGCCGTGACCCGGAGGCGCTGGTTTGAGCCCGATGCGGAGAGCGCCACACCCGAGGCTGACTCGGCTTTGCCTGTTGGCGGCCCAACCGGTGCCCGGAGTGGACCCGCCCCAAGTGCGGGCCTATCCCCCAGCCGAGGGCCCTCTTGCGGGCTGATCAGCTCGCCGCGGACGCCGTTGGGGTGGCCCGAATCACTGAACGGGGCCGCCGGGGTTGGGCGTCCCTTCGGTAATGGCTTTCCATTCCGCTTCCGGGATCTCTTCCATGTCGTGGCCGGTGAGGTATTCCACTGCGGCGGCGCGGAACCAGTAAGCCAAGGTCAGCAGGTCGGCCTCCTGGATGCGGTTGCGGGTCGCCTCCTCATTGGGGGAAAGGTCCACCACCAAATGGTCCTCCTCGCCATCGTGGGCTCCGGGTTCGGGCAGGAGGATGGAGCTGTTGCCTTCGGCATCGATGGCGAACCACCATTCCCGCCCCCGCAGAGGTGCCCCGGAAACACGGTATTTTTCCTCGCCGACCAGGGGGTCTGGGACGATATGCAGTGGCTCCCGCTGTTGGGTCATGGCCGTTCTCTCCGTTTCGAGGGAAAAACCCTTATTATGTACCACCCTCGGGCAATGCCGCGAACCGGCCCCCTCAACAGCCGTTGCCCCGGCGGGATCGGGGAGGGCAATTGTGGCCATTGAGCGGGTGAGTGTGCTGGATCTGGAAGGGGCTGCGCGCTTGCCGGCAGACCCGGCGACGGCGGTTCTGTCGGTTACGGATCCGGAGGTGGTGGCGCCCTTGGCCGAAGGCTTCGCCGGGGTGCTTCGCCTGAGCTTCCACGATGTGGACGACGATGCCGTGGCCTGGGGCCTCCCCCGGACCCTGCCGCAAGAGGTGGTGCCCATGGATGCCGAACAGGCCCGGCGCCTGGTCCTCTGGACCGATTCCCTGGCGCAGGATGACGCCGGCTACCGGGTAGTGGCGCACTGCCACGCGGGGATATCGCGGTCTTCGGCCATCGCTTGGTTTCTTAATCAGCGCCACGGAGCCGAGCTCAACTGGGGTGCCCATTTCCAGCCCAACCGGCGAGTGCTGCGGCTGCTGTCTGAGGTGTCCGGTCAGCGCCTGGCCTGGTGAGCCCCCTTTATCCCTTGGACACCCCTTTGGTAAGAAGAGGTGCGATCCAAGGAGGTAGAGATGACGGAAGTGAAGCGGTGGACGGCCAAGCGCAAGCAGGAAGTGGTGCTCCGGCTTTTGCAGGGTGAGTCCCTGGACGAGCTGGCCCGGGAGACGGGGCACACGGCGGCCATGCGCTCGGAATGGCGCGATACCTTCCTCCAGACCGGCCTGGAGGGGCTCAAGCGGCGCACCAAGGACCCGCAGGTAGAGGCCCTGCAGAAGGAGAAGGAGCAGCTCCAGTCCAAGGTCGGCGAGCTGCTCATGGACAAGGAGCTGCTGGAGCACCGGCTGGCCCGGGTGGAGGGCGAGGTCCCTTTTCCGCCGCGGAAATCGAAGCGATGAGTCGGGCCTGGTCGATTTCCGCGCAGCGTCCGTATCGCCGGGCCCGGGTCTGCCGAGTGTGGGGCGTGGCCCGGTCGACGTCCTATGCCCGCCACGGCGAGGCTCCGTCCTCGGAGGGACGCCCGCGCCGCGGGCGTCCGCCGGGGGTTCCGGATGCCGAGCTGGTGGCGGTGACCCGGTCCATCCTGGCCGAGATGGAGGCGCAGGAGCTGCGCGGCGAGGGCTACCGCAAGGTCTGGGCCCGCTTGCGGGCGCGGGGCTACGCCGTGGGCAAGGAGCGAGTCCGCCGCCTGATGCGTGAATACGGCCTTCAAGCGCCGCACAGGGCCGGTAGAGAGCAGGGCCGCGGGTGCACGACGGGACCATCATTCCGGCGGCGCCCAATGTCATGTGGGGCACCGACGCCACCAGCGCCTGGACCCGGCTGGAGGGCCAAGCCACTATCTTCGTGGCCCGTGGACCGCGGCTCAGTTACGCCGCTTCAAAAGACCACGCGGGGGCGCCGAAGGCGCCCATCACTACGCCCCGGATTGTGTGGGGATCCACGCCGCCCGACCCGGCACCCGCTTCGAGGCCCTGGAGCCCATCTACCAGGGGATCCGCGCCCACTTCGGCGCCGTGGACAAGGGGATTGCGAGCGGGCTGACCCTGCGCCATGACAACGGCCCGCAGTACATCAGCGACCGGTTCCAGCAGGAATTGGCCTTCCTGGGGATCAACCCCAGCCCCAGCTTCGCCTATGCCCCCGAGGGCAACGGCGTCGCCGAGCGGTTCATCCGGACGCTGAAGGAGCAGCTGCTGTGGGTGCATACCTTCGACACGGTGGAGGAGCTGCGCCAGGCCCTGCTGGATTTCGCCCAGCGCTATAACCGGTACTGGATCCTCCAGCGTCATGACTACCGGACCCCGGAGCAAGCCAGGGAGACAGCGCTAGCTGAGCCAGCGGCAGCGGCCTGAGCCAATAGCGCGAACTGGTGTCCAGGGATTCGAGGGCGGTACAGGCCGACCCCGCAGAGCGGGCATAAAAAAGGTTCTTCGCGGAACTCCGGGAATCGGCTTCTTGGTTTGAAGGCGATCGGCCA
>NZ_JAZKRM010000007.1:0-87202 GCF_036628635.1 Thiohalorhabdus sp.
CCTCGGAATCGCCAAGAGCCCACAACGCTTCCTCATCCCAGATTGTTAAAGAGCCAAAGGACCAGCTTGCGGCATGCCCTTTCTAAGGTTTGCCGCCACCCTGGCCGTCAATGTGAGGATTCATTTTACGCGCCAGACCGGCCGGGTCAAGGCCCGATTGCAGGATTATTTCACCTGCCGGCACCGCGCTTCGGTTGCGCCCTCGTCGGCGCCGCCGTTACCGAGATGCGAGATCCTACCTCTAGGACCGGCCCCTTGTCCAGGGATCTGTGCCAATCGGTCTAGGGAGCCTCCACGTGCACCCGGGCGAACCGACGCTTGCCTACTTGCAGCAGATAGGCTCCCCCGACTTCCAGCACACGCTCCCTGTCAGCCTCTTTTTGCCCGTCTACGCGCACAGCGCTTTGCTTGATCATGCGGTTGGCCTCGGAAGAGGAGGCCACCACCTCAGCGGCCTTGAGAGCGGCGGGCAGGCGGACCCCTTCCGGCCCCTCGGCATGTACAGTAACCTCGGGCACGTCCTCGGGGACCTGGTGCTTTTGGAACTGGCTCTCGAAGGCCTCCTGCCCCGACGCCACCTGATCGGGCCCGGCCAGCCGGGCAACCAGCTCCCGTGCCAGCTCCACTTTCACGTCACGGGGATTGCGTCCCTCGGCTACCTGGCGCTTGAGATTCTCGACCTCACTGATGGGCCGGTCCGAAAGCAGCTCGTAGTAACGCCACATGAGCTCATCGGAGATGGACATGGTCTTGCCAAAGATCTCTTTGGCCGGCTCCATGACCCCGATGTAGTTGTCCAGGGACTTGGACATCTTCTGCACGCCATCCGTCCCCTCCAGGATGGGCATAGTCAGGATGGCCTGGGCCGGCTGGCCGTAATGGCGCTGAAGCTCCCGACCTACCAAAAGGTTGAACTTCTGGTCGGTACCCCCGAGTTCCACGTCCGCCTCCAGCACCACCGAGTCGTAGCCTTGAACCAGGGGATAGAGGAACTCGTGAATGGCGATTGCCTGCCCGCCAGTGTAGCGGTTGTGGAAATCGTCCCGCTCGAGCATGCGTGCCACGGTGTAGTGTGAGGCCAGCCGGATCAGGTCGGCCGCCTTCATGTCGTTCATCCACTCGGAATTAAACACCAGATCGGTTCGCTCCCGATCGAGCACACGGAAGATCTGCTCGGCGTAGGTCTCGGCGTTGGCTGCCACCTCCTTGGGGGTTAGCGCCGGCCGGGTGGTGCTCTTGCCACTGGGATCGCCGATCATGCCCGTGAAGTCCCCGATCAGGAAAAAGACTCGGTGGCCGAAGTCCTGGAAGGTTTTGAGCTTCTGGAGAAGGACCGTATGCCCCAGATGCAGATCGGGGGCGGTGGGGTCGAAGCCGGCCTTTACCCGCAGGGGCCGACCCTCGGCCCGGGACCGTTCCAGCTTGTCCCGAAGCTCGGACTCCACCAGGATCTCATCCGCCCCCCGGCGGATCTCCGCCATCTGCTCGTCGATGCTCGCCTGTATGGCCACTAACTTGTCCCCGACTGGTTCGTTCGCTACCTGGAAAGCCCGACAGGATAGCGGACCCCTGCCGCCCGGTTCCATGGGCAGGCGGTTTATGGTGTGCTAAGGCGGTCTTTAACCCCACCACGGGATTGCCCGGAGCCATGAGCCAGAACGCCCCCGCTCCCTCCACCTGGAGTAGCTCCGATCCCGCGGAACGCATTCGGGAGGCCCTGGGGCAGGACGACCTCACCGCGGTTGCGGCCGTCCTCCGGGACCTCCACCCGGCGGATCAGGTCAAGGTGCTCAACCAGCTCCCCGAAAGCGAGCGCGACCACTGCCTGGAGCTCTTCGACCCGGAGGAGATCGGTCGGCTATTCAGTGAAAGCCATGGCCGCCTGCGTGAGTACCTTCTGGATTACTACACCGCGGACACCCTTTCCGAGGTGGTCCAGGCCCTGGATTCGGACGAAGCGGCCGACCTGCTGCAGGAGCTGGAAGGCCACCGTACCGACCGCATCCTGGCCCGGCTTCCCTCGGCGGAGAGGGCCGACGTCGAACCCCTGCTGTCCTATCCCGAGGACACCGCCGGCGGCCGCATGCAGCGGGAGGTGTTCACCGTCCCCGCCAAGACCCGCACGCGCAAGGTCCTGGCCGAGCTTCGGCGGGCCGGGCAGGACTTGGAAGAGATCCAGGATATTTACTTGGTGGACAACCGCGGTGTGTTAACCGGGGTTATCTCCATCTTCCAGCTGCTGCGGCTGGAACTCCCCACCCCAGTGGTGGAAGGGGCCAATATGGACCCCCTGTATGTCACCCCGGAAATGGACCAGGAAGCGGTGGCCCGCCTGTTCCGCAAGCACCGGCTGCACAGTCTGCCGGTGGTGGACGACACCGGCCGTATCCTGGGCCAGATCACCAGCGATGACATCCTCGGGGTCATGGAGGAGGAGGCCACCGAAGACCTCTACCGGCTCGCCAATGTCGATGAAGCCAGCGATCTGACCGAGCCCGTGTTGCATTCGGTCCGACGCCGGGCGACCTGGCTGTCCGCCAACGCCGCGGCCGGCATCCTCTCGGCCTCGGTGGTTTCCCTGTTCGAGGGCAGCATCGCGCAGATAACGGCTTTGGCGGTGCTCATGCCCATCGTTGCCAACATTGGCGGTATGGGCGGCGTCCAGACAGCCACCATCATGGTGAGGGCCATTTCCCTGGGGCACACCGAGCTGGAATCCACCGGCCGGATCATTCTGCGGCAAGCGATTATCGGCCTCTTGGTGGGCGTTGTGTTCTGCCTATTGGGTGGCCTTATCGCCACCCTGATTCTGGGCCGGCCGGATCTGGGGCTCGTGTTCGGGGCTTCCTTGGCAGCGGTCCTCTTCTTTAGCGGGGCCCTGGGCTCCCTGATCCCCATCGGCCTGAAACGGATGGGCATCGATCCAGCCCTGGTGTCCGGCAGCCTGCTCACCACCATCACCGACTCGCTGGCCTTTTTGGTATTCCTGGGCCTGGCCACCATGGCTCTGCTGTGACCCCCGCTCGTCGGGGGACCCTTGGCAATCGACCGATCCTTTTCCCGTTGGGGCTGAGTGGTTACGAGAGGCAACTCCTGTCACCAGCCTTTCCTTTCCAAACCGGCCTAATCCGACCCTCGAAGAGCCTTTCTCCAAATGAAGGGCAAGGCATAAAACCATTGCCGGCTTTCCGGGAAGTTTCAATCTGGTCGCCGCCAAGCCGCCGAGGCGAGACTTTTCGCGGGTTTCCCTAGTTGGAGGAATCAGGTATACAGGGGACCATCGGCCTTAAGGTTCCACAATTCCAAGGGGATTGCCGGCAATGCCGTCCATGCTCAACAAGGATTTTGCCCAGCCTCTCAACGGGCCTGCCGGTACCCGCCCTCGCCCCCTGCCTCAGGGGCGTGCCAGGGGTCGCGGCTCGCGCAAGGGACGCTCCCCTTCCCTGCGGCTCGGGATCCCACGCCCTCTTCGCGCCATGCTTTTGGGGGTCCTTACCGCCGCGGCCTCGGCGGTATTCGCTACCATTGGCGGTACAGACCATTTCGTACCCCAGACCCGGAACCTTTCCCTTTCCATGCAGCCCGGACTTAGCAACCCGTCGGGAGGGACCGCTCTTCAAAATCCGCTGGCTTTCGAACCGAGCGATCAAGATGAAGAGAAGGCGGCGGAAGAGTGGACCCGTTATACCTTGAACAAGGGCGAGACGCTGTCCCAATTAGGCCAGCGCACCGACCTGGGCAGGGAAACCGCCATGGCCCTGGCCCGCGCCAGCGCCGGCATCTTCCCGGCGCGCAAGATGCGGGCCGGGCACACCCTGCGCGTGCAGTTCGGAAACGAGGGTAACTCCGAAGCAGTCCACTACCAGATCGACCAGCAGCGCTACCTGGCTTGGCACCGCGATGGGAAAGGCGGCTTCGGTGCCGAAGTGATGGACTACCCGCGCACCGTCCATGTACGGGAAGCATTCGGCCGCATCCGGACGAGCCTTTTCGAGGCCGGTCGCCGGGCTGGCCTTTCCGACAAGATCATTATGGAACTGGCCCGGATCTATGGGTGGGACATCGATCTGGCCCACGACATCCGGCGCGGCGACTGGTTTCGGGTGCTCTACCGGGAAAACTATCGCGGCGGTGAGAGGGTCGGGGACGGCCCCATCCTCGCCGCCGAGTTCTTTACCCGGGGGGAATCCCATCGGGTCATCCGTTTTACGGATGCCCAAGGACAGAGCGACTATTTCCACCCCGATGGCCGCTCTGTCCGCAAGGCTTTCCTGCGCACCCCGGTCCGATTTGACCGGATCACCAGCGGCTTCTCCCGCGGGCGCGAACACCCCCTGTTAGGCCGGCGCCGGGCCCACGAAGGCGTTGATTACGGTGCCAACCCAGGGACACCGGTGCGGGCCACCGGCGACGGGCGGGTGGTCTTTCGCGATCGCAAGGGCGGTTACGGTCGGGTGGTAAAGATTCGCCATGCCGGACGCTTCACCACGGTTTACGCCCATCTTTCGCGTTTTGGAAACATTAAACAGGGCCAACCGGTTAGCCAGGGCCAGACTGTTGGGTATGTGGGGCAGTCCGGTCTTGCCACCGGACCGCACCTCCACTACGAATTCCAAGTGGGGGGACATCCCCGCAACCCGCTCAAGGTGGACCTACCAGATGCGGACCCTCTGGCTGACGAGTACCGGCCCGCTTTCCAGGAGCGTAGCCACCACTACACCGCGTGGCTGGATTCAATCGGGCCAGCCAATGTCCGCTTTGCCGCCAAGGAAGACGGCGATTCCCCCTCATCTTAGGGTCCGGTCGCAGAGGTTCGTGGCATATCTGCGACAGGACAGTAGGCGGCGCCCTAAAAGGCTGACATACAAACCGCCCGTCCGGGTTGGACGGGCGGTTTGTATGGGTACGGCGAGCAAAAAGGTCTAGGAAATCAGACCCCGAAGGAGGAGCCACACCCACAAGTGGTGCTGGCCTGCGGATTGTTGATCATGAACTGGGCACCCTCGAGATCTTCCTTATAGTCGATACTGGCCCCCATCAGATACTGGATGCTCATCATATCCACCAGCATGGTGACGCCACCTTTTTCGATGACCGTATCGGCCTCCTGGCGATTCTCATCGAAGGTAAAGCCGTACTGGAAGCCGGAGCAACCGCCCCCGGTTACAAACACTCGGAGCATCAGGTTGGGGTTGCCTTCCTGATCGATGAGCTCCTTGAGCTTGGTTACTGCGCTATCGGTTAGCTCGATGGGCTCGGGCATCTGTTCGGTATGGGCCTCTTGGCCGACCGTGGCTTCCGCCATGGTTTCCTCCCTGCGGGACAAGATTTAGAGGCAAGTTTGGCCGTTTCCCGGCCAGCCGGGAAACGGCGGAGTCAAGCTAGGCCATCCGGCCGGGCATGTCAAAAGCGGCCCCGGTTCGGGTCAGCCCACCTCCCTCTCCGTTTTGGACCGGGAGCCGGAACCCGTCTCGGATTCCCCGCTCGCCGGATATTCCCCAGACTCCTGGAAATCGGGCTTTTCCGCCTTGGGGATCTGACCGGGGGCCGTCGTATGGTTAGTGGTCGAAATGTGGCAACAAGTTCCCGTTAGCCCGGCCCCCTCCTCCATTTGGATGACCTCATAGTAAAGGTCGCCTTCCACATTGCACTGGCCATGGAGCTCAAGCCGTTCGCTGGCCCGGACATCGCCGATGATCCGGCCGTTAATGATGACGTTGGGGACCTGGACCTCGCCCCGGATCTCGGCTTGATCGGAAACCACGAGCCGGCTGCCGCTGCCGTCGGGAGCCGAGAGGGTTCCCTCCACGGTACCGTCTACTCGGAGTCCTCCTTCGAAGGCAATGTCCCCTTGGATCGAGGTCCCGGATCCGATCATGGTCTCCAGGTTACCTCCGGTGCTCGCCTTACGTTTCTTGTGAAGCATCGGTGGCTTCCTTCCCTTGAGCCTGGAGCAGCGCCCCCCAAGCGTGTTCCTTACTTAACAGCTCCGCCAAACTGCTCCGTGCGTAGAGCTGAACGGCTACCCGGATGGGCTCGGCCTCCGGGGTTAGCTCGAAGCGGCCGTCGAAATTTTGAAAGTAACGAAAATCGGCCTCCATGCCGCGTTTCCGGTGCCGGGCGCCTTCCGGGAAGTAGAGCGTCTTTTCCTCCCCTTTTTCGTTCAGGAAGGTGACGGCAACACGGGCATATCCCCGAACCGGATCCTGTTTGGCCACCCCCTGAGCCAGCTTGAAACTGTAGGCGTAATCCTGGCCCGCCCCTTCCAGGGGCTGAACTTGGAGATCTTCGACGCTGGCGTCCCGATTGGCTGTGTCCGGATCCAGGATGTTGCGGTAAAAGCCCACCTCGTCTTGTAGCTTGTTAGCTCGCCCCTGAAGGTCAGCCAGGAGCTGGCGAAGCTTGCGCACCTCGCCGCCGCGTATGGACTTGCTCGACTTTAGTTCACTGACCCGCTGGCGTAGCTTGTCCGCGCGCGCTTCGAGCTGAACCTTTTCGGCTGCTAGCTGCTCCCGCTCGCGCTCCAGCTTGGCGAGGCTCTTCTTCTGCCACCCATGGCCAATCTCGAAGACCCCCCAGAAGGCCGCAGGGACACCGATCACAATCCCTACTACCACTGTATAAAGCGCGCCCCGCCGGATATAGATGGTGCGGGGGCGGCCACGGTTCGGGTGCAGCAGGAAGACGAGGAAGGCATGGCGGCGGTCCAAGGCGCCCTCTACGGCTGCACGGGAGGAACGCCCAAGCCGGCGCCTTCGGCCAGCCCGAACATCAAGTTCATATTCTGGATCGCTTGCCCCGCTGCCCCTTTAACGAGGTTGTCGATCACCGAAAGAACCACCACCTGCCGGCCCTCGCCCGGTCGATGGATAGCCAGCCGGCAGAAATTGGAGCCCCGTACCGACCGGGTAGCCGGATGGCTGCCGACAGGCATGACGTCCACAAAGGCCGATTCGGCGTAGCGGCGTTCGAAAAGGGCCTGCCCATCTATCTCCGGATCGATCAACCGGGCGTAACAAGTAGCATGGAGGCCACGGACCATGGGGGCCAAGTGGGGGACGAAGGTGAGGTCGACGGAACCGCCGGCAGCCCGTTCCAGCCCTTGGACCATCTCCGGCAGGTGGCGGTGGCCCCCGGCCCCGTAAGCACTCATGCTATCGCTAGCCTCGGCCAGCAGCAGGTGGGTTTTGGGCTCCCGCCCCGCGCCGCTCGCCCCCGATTTGGCATCGGCTATCAAGCCGTCGGTATCCACCAGACCGGCTTCAACCAGGGGCAGCAAGGCAAGCTGGACGGCAGTGGGGTAGCAACCGGGGTTGGCTACCAGCCGGGCCTCTCTGATCGCCCCGGCATTCACCTCCGGCAGGCCGTAGACGGCGTGCTCGAGCCAATCGGGAACCTCGTGGGGCTCATCGTACCATTGCTCGAAGACCGCCCTGTCCCTAATACGGAAATCGGCAGAAAGGTCGATCACCCGCACCCCCGCCTCTAGCAGACGGGGTACCTGGTGCATGGCCACGCCATGGGGTGCGCCGCAAAATACCACGTCGCAGCGCTCGGCCAGCGCGTGAGGATCCGGGTCCTCGAAGGGGAGCTCGCACCAGCCGCGCAAGGAGGGGAACATGGCGGCCACCCGCTGCCCGGCAGCCTGGCGCGACGTGACCGCAACCACCTCGACGCTCGCATGGGTTACGAGCAGCCTTAGCAGTTCGACCCCGGCGTAACCGGAACCACCGAGAATTCCCACACGCAGGCGGGAGCTCATGTTGGGGGTTGCCTCTCTTGCCATCGGGTTAACGGACCAGCAGCGGACCGAACCCTTGGTTGGCCGCCGTTCATCCATGAAAGCACAAGCCCCGGCACAACAAAAGGCCACCGCGCGGGTGGCCTTTTGCCTGACAGCACCGGGCCGGAGGCCTTAGCGCTTGGAGAACTGCGGGCTGCGACGGGCCTTGCGCTTACCGATCTTCTTGCGCTCCACCTTCCGAGCATCGCGGGTAAGAAGACCCGCGCGTTTGAGGGTGGGACGGAGCTGGGGATTGTAAGCCACCAGGGCGCGCGCCAGGCCATGCCGGATGGCCCCGGCCTGGCCGCTAAGCCCGCCGCCGTCGACGTTCACCTTGAGGTCGAACTGATCGGTGTTGTCGGTCAGCTCCAGGGGCTGACGCACGATCATCTGAGCGGTCTCGCGCGGCAGGAAGTCCTCCAGGGACTTGCCATTGACCTGGATTTGGCCGCTGCCGGGCCGCATGAAGACGCGCGCGGTGGACCGCTTGCGTCGCCCGGTTCCGTAATACTGTTCCTGTGCCATGGTTGCTTCCTCAGAGCTCCAGCTGCACCGGCTGCTGGGCCTGGTGCGGATGTTCGCTGCCGGCGTAGACCTTGAGCTTCTTGAACATCTGCCGCCCCAGCCGGTTCTTGGGCAGCATGCCGCTCACCGCGTCCTCGATGATGCGCTCGGGATGTTCCGCGTTCTGCTTCCAGAACGGAATCTCCTTAACCCCGCCAGGATAGCCGGTGTGGTGGCGGTAGATCTTATCGGTCGCCTTCTTGCCGGTGACCTGGATCTTCTCCGCGTTAATGATCACCACGTAATCGCCGGTATCCACGTGGGGGGTATACTCCGGCTTGTGCTTGCCCCGCAACCGCCGGGCCACCTCGGTAGCAAGCCGCCCCAGCCGGTACTGGCTGGCGTCCACGACGTACCAGCTGCGCTGCACTTCATCCGGTTTCGCCGAATAGGTCTTCATCGAGCCCGCTCCGAAAAACTTCGGTTTCTGGGGGAGCCTCCCCCGGAGAAAGCGCGAAAGTATAGCCCCCGCCAGACCGGGATTGCAAGCCTAGCGACCCGCCTAGGCGGTGGATGGCCGCCACACAAGCGGCATGAGGCGGGCCACCGCCGCTACCATGCCCAGCCACATAAGGGCCGCCCCCACCCCGGCCAAGGAGGTCCAGGCCAGAACCCGGCCGATTACGAACAGCCACAGCCCCCCCTGGAGCAGGCCCAGCTGGGCGCCCTGGAGCCAGCCGGTGCGGATGGGGTGACCGGTGAACCGCGGCAACATGTGCTCGGCCACACCGAAGATCATGAAGGCGATGAACCCGTAAGTGAAGATGTGGAACAGGCCAATGGCCGCCTCCGGCGACAGCCACGTCACCGGCCGGCCCCAAAGGTCGCCGCTCACCACCAGCATGGCTCCGGCCAGCGCCAGATAGACCGCAGCGGCACGCACAAGGTGGCGAGGACCGCGGCGCATGGTCATGGTGGCGGCCGCCTGCCCTTCGCTGGCGCTTCCTTCCCGGTCGGGGGCCTCGGCCACCAGCTCGCGGGCCTCCTCGCCCGAAGGCACCCCCACTTTCTTGAGCTCGCCGTCCACCAGGCTGGCCGGTACCGTCTTGATCAGCTTCTCGGCGATGACCTTGCGTCCCTCGGGTTGGCCGACGTCCAGCACCTCCAGGTCGAACGCCTTCTCCTCGTGCACCTGGCGCCACATGCGCTCCGCGGCGGGGCACACCGAGCACCATTCGGACACCAGCAGGGTCACCTTCACGGCCCGCCCTCCTGCTCTTCACCGGTGGCGCAGCGCATGCAGTAGACCTCGTAGCGGTCGATCCACGCCTTCAGGCCCTCCATCGCCTTTTCGCCACCATACAGATGGGCCAGGGCGGCCTCGGGATCGTCAGGGCGCACCCGCACCAGCCAGGCATCGCCGTAAGGGTCGATGTTGATGTAGCCCGGATCGCTTTCCATGAGGGGGTTGATCTCGACGATCTCACCGTCGAAGGGCGACGGCACACCACCCGCCCACTTGCTGGACTCCAGGCGGCCCACGGGCTTGCCGGCCTTGATGTGCTTGCCGGGTTTCTTGAAGCGAGCGTACTGCACCCGGCCGCTCATGGTCTGGGCGGGATCGGTGATACCCAAGGTGTAGGTGCCGTCCTCTTCAGGCCGGACCCAGACGTAATCCAGGTCGTAGTAGCGGTCCTCGGGGAGGTCGCAGCCGTGGTACTGGGTCATTGAGCGTCCCCCGTCTGGGGCTTAGCCGTCACCGAGCGCAGGATGTTGTAAGCGAAGGCCAGCATGGCCACCCAGGCCACGGCGCCGCCGCTAATCAAAACCGGCTTCCAATAGCCGAGCCAGCCGATCACGATCAGGATCAGACCGGTATTGGCCGTCCAGAACTGGAAGTTGGCCAGCCGCTCCGAATGCAGCGGCCGATTGGCGAACCGGGGCAAAGTATGGAGGGCGACGCCATAGATCATCATAGCCACAAAACCGAGCAGCATAATGTGCCCATGGGCCCGCGCGGGCAGCCCTGGAACCAGGCTGGGAGCGACCGCCTGCAGGATGCCGAAGGCGCCGCCCAGAACCGCGTAAACCAGCGAGCAGGCAATGAACCAGCGGTTGCGCGGATGCATAATCAATCTCTCAGTAAATTACTCGAGTAGTACACCAGCTCGGCGGCCGCCACCGCCTTGACCCGAATCAAAAATGCAACTTTTAGCTCGCGCAGCCATCCTGGGTGGGACGGTCTACCCCGGGTTATGGTAGAGCTTGTCCGGCTCCAAGATGCGTATGGTGTCTCCCGCTACTTCAATGGCGCCGGTTTCCCGCAACCGGCTCAGGATTCGCGAGAAGGTTTCCGGCTGGATCCCCAATCGGCTGGCGATGGCCGCTTTCTTGGCGGGCAGATGGATCTCGGCATCGGCTTCCTCGCCCTCGGGGATCTGGCCCAAAAGGTAGCCCACCACCCGACCGCTGGCGTCCTCCAGGGTGAGGGCGGCCACATCCTGGACCAGCCGATGGAGCCGTTTGCTCAGGGCTCCCAGAAGATTACGGGCCAGGCCCCGACGGGCGTCCAACAGGCGGTTGAAGCAATCGGCATCGATCGCCAGCAGCTGGGCGGCTTCCAGGGCCCGGGCGTCCACCGGATACCGGCGACCCTCCATGAACAAAACGGCCTCGGCGAAGGTCTCTTCGGGCCCAATGATCTCCACCACCTTTTCGTGGCCGCTGGGCGCCAGCCGCGACAACTGGATGTGGCCATCGACCACCAGAAAAAAGCTCTGGAAGGCGTCACCGGCCTGGAACAGCAGCTTGTCCCGCTCCACCTGCCGGTATTGGGCGCATTCGGCGATCGCCGCCAGGGTTTCGGTGTCCAGATTTTGGAACAGGGCCGCGGCCCGAAGCTGTTCAGCGATGTCGGTCAAGCCGGCTTGCCTCCGCCTTTGATCGTGGTGCCTGACCCGGCACCTAGAGCTAGAGGGACCGAGTTATATCGCAATTAACGGGGCCCTGGTAATCACCCTTGGTGTCCAGGGCACTGGCGAACAGGCGCTCGGCCACGCGAGTCGTCACCTCGCGCACTTGGCCGGTAAAGAAGTGGTCGGCGCCTTCCACCCAGACCCATGCGGGGGTGCATGCCATGCGGCCCCGAAGGCCGCGGACGGCCTCAGGGTCAACGATCGGGTCGGCGCCACCCTGGACCACCATCACCGGCCTTCGCTCGGGCTCCAGGAAGCCGAAGTCGTAGCCGCCTTGCCCCGGGCCGGCCTCAAGGAAGGCGACCGGAGGCGCCACGGCAACCAGCCGCCGCACGCGCGAATCGCTGGCTGCCGCCCGGAGCCCGGCATAGGCCCCGAAGGATACCCCCGCCACCCACAGGGGGAGGTCCGGAAAGCGCCCGGCTAATTGGTCAATGGCGGCGCCGGCGTCGGCCACCTCGCCGGGGCCGTCCGAGAAGCGTCCCGCGCTAGTACCCACGCCACGGAAATTGAACCGCAGGGTGGCGGCGCCAAAGGCGCGAAGGGCGCGCGCCAGATACACCACCACCTTGTTGTTCATGCTGCCGCCGCCAAGTGGATGGGGATGGCACAGTACCACGGCGACCGTCGGCTCCCGGTCGGGGGGGAGGGTCAGGCAGGCCTCCAGAGGACCCGCCGGGCCGGACAAGTCCAAGAACTCTCCCTTGCCGCCGCTGCAGTGAGAGCCGGCCCTAGTCGTCATCCAGCCGCAACCTGGCCACCGGGTTACCGTTCATGATGTGCTCGAACAGGATCTCGTCGATATCCTCTTCATTCTCGTAGCGGTACCACACCCCCTCGGGATAGACGACCATGCACGGGCCCTCGGCGCAACGACCGAGACAGCCGGCCTGATTGACCCGAACCCCGCCGGGGCCCTTGAGGTCCCACTCCTTGGTTCGGTCTTTGGCATACTCACGCAGCCGGGTCGCCCGACCATCGGCATTGCAGCAGGCCCGGCCGTCGGTGCGCACGTTCTGACACATGAAGATATGATAACTGTAATACAATTGTCGCATTCGGGCTCTATCCTCCTGCGGGCAAGTGGGCCGCGGCTAGCGTAGCGCTTTTTTAAGGAAGGCGGCCATTGTGGCCCAAGCGGCTCGGGCCGGCTTCCTACCCTGAGGCCAATACCACGTGGAGAGGTTCCCCATGCCGCCGAGCTTCCTGGAAATGGCCGTCCAGCATTTCGACCGCGCCCTACGCACGGTGGCCGGTGTGGCCCAGGAGGGCCCCGCCAACCGTGCCGCGCCTGACGCGGACGCCCCGCAGGGCCCGGGCCCGAGTAGCGGCGAGACGCAGCATATCGGCCGCCTGATGCGGGTCAACTACGCCGGCGAGGTGGCCGCCCAGGGACTTTATTGGGGCCAGGGCCTGACCGCCCGCACTCCGGAGGTGGCCGAGAAGATGGATACCGCGGCAAGCGAGGAGCAGGACCACCTGAACTGGTGCATCCGCCGCATGGATGCCACCGGCGTCGGCCCCAGCGTCCTAAATCCGCTTTGGCTGGCCGGGTCGGTAACCCTCGGCGCCGCAGCCGGGCTCGCCGGCGACCGCTGGAGCCTGGGCTTTGTGGCCGAGACCGAGCGCCAAGTCATGAACCACCTTCAGGGCCACCTGGGCCGGCTCCCGGACACTGATCCAGCCACTCGGGCAGTGGTGGAGCAGATGTACCTGGACGAGCGCAGCCACGCCGAATGGGCCGAGGGAGCCGGCGGCGAGCGCCTGCCCTTCCCGATCCGGGCCGCCATGACCGTCAGCTCTAAATTCTTAACCAACGGCTCCTACTGGACCTGAACGCGACGCAGAGGAACCGCCGGATCCGGCCATGAGCAACGAGCTGCCCGACAGCATGGGGCCCATTAAGATCCTTTTCGTAGAAGACGAGGCTCCCATCCAAACCCTAGTCCAGCACAACCTGGAAGCGGCCGGCTTCCGCGTCGAGGTCACCGACGATGCCGAGACCGCCATGGAACGCGTGGCGGACAATCGGCCCCATCTGGTGATCCTGGACTGGATGCTGCCCGGTATGAGCGGTCTCGACCTGTGCCAATGGCTGCGCGATGACCCGGCCTACAGTTACATCCCGGTGATCATGCTCACCGCCAAGGGCGAGGAGGACCACCGGGTACGGGGCCTGGAGACCGGGGCCGACGACTACCTGGCCAAGCCCTTCTCGCCCCGCGAGCTTATCGCCCGCATTACCAATCTGCTACGCCGTAGCTATCCGGAGCTCCAGGAAGAGGTCCTCAGGGCCGGCGACCTGCACCTGTATCCCGGCCGCCATCAGGTATTCTGCGGCGACGACGAGATCCGAATGGGGCCCAGCGAATTCCGGTTACTGCAGTTCCTCATGAGCCACCCGGACCAGGTCTTTGAGCGGGCCCAGCTACTCGACCGGCTGTGGGGGCCTCACGCCGAAGTGGAAGAGCGCACGGTGGACGTCCACATCCGGCGCCTGCGTCAGGCTCTGGAACCTTTTGTTTCTGGGGACTTGGTTCAGACCGTGCGCGGTGCCGGGTATCGCTTCGCGCCACCGGCCTCGGCCTGATCGCATGCGTATCCTGCCTGCAAGCGCCATCGCGCTGCTTTTGGCCACTGCCCTGATCGCTGCTTTCGGCATCCTCTTAGACCACCGTATCGCCGCCGGCGCGGGCTTCACTGTGTTCGTCGCCGGCTCGGTGTGGTCGGCCGTCTGGATCCAAGGGCGGCTGGCGAACCTGCGTCGCTGGCTGCAATCGCGCGAGGGCCTGGTTGCCCTTCCGGGCGAGCACGCCTGGGAAACTCTGGAAAGCGAGCTTCGCTATTATCTCAAGCACCGCGACCGCCGCTGGCACGACACCCGCCGCCGGCTAGAGCAGCTAGAGGCCTTGGCCCAGGAGCTTCCGGTGGGGGTGGCCCTGCTCGACTGCGGCGGCCGGCTGCTGGAGGCCAACCGCAAGGCCTACGAGCTGCTCGCCCTCGACCCCGAACGGGGCCGGGGCCAGCGGCTCCAGGGATGGCTGCGCGAGCCGGAGCTGGCCGACCTGTTCGCCGCCGAAGGGCCGAGCCTGCGCCAGGGCACCGCCCCCTACCACCCCGATCCGTCCCGGACCCTGGCCTTCACCTGCACGCGCAAGGACGACGGCACCTTCCTGCTGGTGGTGGAGGAGATAACCGAACAGCTGCGGCTGCAGAAGATGCGGGAGGACTTCGTGGCCAATGTCTCCCACGAGCTGCGCAGCCCCCTGACCAGCCTGCGCGGCTTCGCCGAGACCTTGCTCGCCGACCCCGGCCTGCCCACCGACCAGCGCCAGGAGTTCCTGCGCATCATGGACGGCCAGATCGAGCGCATGCAGTCCCTGGTGGACGACCTGCTGACCCTGTCGCGGCTGGAAGCCCAGCCCGGCCAAGCTTCTCAAACGCCGGTGGCGCTGGATGCCCTGTTGAGCGAGCTGGCGGACCGCTATCAGGCCCGGGCCGCGGAAGCGGGCATCGACCTGCGCATGCCGGGAACCGGCGAGGTGGCGGGTCTGACCCTTCTGGGCGATGCCGACGCCCTCCACCAGGCCCTTGGCAACCTGGTGGAAAACGGCATCAAGTACACGCCTAAGGAAGGGTCGGTAACCGTCACCGTGGAGCCCCGTAAGGATACGGTTGCCATCCATGTGGGCGACACCGGCATCGGCATCGAGCCCCAGCACTTGCCGAGGCTGACGGAACGCTTCTACCGGGTGGACAAGGGGCGCTCGCGCGAGGTAGGCGGCACCGGGCTGGGGCTGTCCATTGTCAAGCACATCCTCCATAACCATGGCGGCCGGTTGGAGGTGGAAAGCGCCCCCGGGCAGGGCTCGACTTTCAGCGCCATCCTACCTGTTCGGTTTTCCTCGGCGTGAGCATCGCCGGGCAAAGATTTCGAGCCTGCAATGTTTTTGCAACAAGGCCCTGAGAAACTGCCGCCGTCGTTGGGTAACAAGCCAGCGATTTATTTCCTTGAGCTTTCAAACGTCCTGGAGGCACGCAAGCCATGAGTAAGCTACGCACCCTTGGTCTCGCCGCGGCGGGCGCCCTGGCCCTTACCGCCGGAACCGCCGAAGCCCGCGACCAGATCCGGATCGTCGGCTCGAGCACCGTCTACCCCTTCGCCAGCTATGTGGTGGAGGAATTCGGCGCCACCACCGACCACCCCACCCCGGTGATCGAGTCCACCGGCTCCGGCGGCGGCCTCAAGCTGTTCTGCGCCGGTAACGGCATGGACACCCCCGACATCACCAATGCCAGCCGCGCCATCAAGGTCAGCGAGTTCAAGCGCTGCCGGGACAACGACGTCACCGACATCACCCAGGCCAAGATCGGCTACGACGGCATCGTCCTGGCCAATGCCAAGGGGGCCTACGACTTCGAGCTGACCCGGGAGGAGGTCCTCCTGGCGGTAGCCGCCGAGGTGCCCCAGAATGGCAAGCTGGTGAAAAACCCCTATGAGTACTGGGACGACATCGATTCCCGCCTGCCGCACCAGGAGATCACCCTGTACGGCCCGCCCACCACCTCCGGCACCCGCGACGCCTTCGAGGACCTGGTGATGGAGGCCGCCTCCGAGGACATGGCCGGCTACGGCGGTGAATACACCAAGGTGCGCCAGGACGGCGCCTTCGTGCCCGCCGGGGAGAACGACAACCTGATCGTCAAGAAGGTGCGGCAGGACCGGGAGGCCCTCGGGATCTTCGGCTACAGCTTCCTCGAGGAAAACCGGGACCGCATCCAGGCGGCCACCGTCGACGGCGTGGTCCCCAACCCGGACACCATCGGCTCGGGCGAGTACCCCGTCTCGCGCAGCCTGTTCTTCTACGTCAAGAACAGCCACCGCGGCAAGGTGCCCGGTATCGACGAGTACGTGACCCTGTTCATGGCCGAAAAGATGATCGGCGACCTGGGCTACCTCAAGGACGAGGGCCTCATCCCCCTGCCCAAGGAGGAGCGCGAGGAGCAGCGCCGGATCGTCGAGAACCACCAGAAGCTGACCCTCGACAAGGTCAAGGCGCAGAAGGAGTAACCGCCCCGACGGAAGCCGAACGGGGGAAGGGCCACCGGCCTTTCCCGGGGTCCCGGGAGCCCGGGGCCGCGGGAAGGGAATTCTCCCCCTGCAATCGAGGCCAACCTCGGTATAATGGCGCCGCCGTCGCACCCAGGGTCTGCTAGGAGCCTCCCTTGGCCACCGGACAAGTCGCCTTTTACTTCTTTGCCGGCCTGCTGCCACTGGTACTCGTGGCCTTCTTCACCGGACGCCGGCGCGCCCTGGCCACCGCCGGAGACGGCCACCTCCATTCCCGGCCGGGCTACTACGGCTGGTACGCGGTGGTCTGGCTGGCGGTTCCCGGCCTTGCCGTCGCCTTCGGGACCGCCCTTCTCCACCTCATGGGACTGGCCTCCCTCCCTGTCCCCATGGCCCTGACCGCCTCGTTGGCCGCCGCGGCGGGGGGCCTCTGGCTGGGTCTGCGCACGGTGCATCCGGACCTGCGAGCCCGCAACATCGTCGAATCGACGGTGCGCTGGCTGCTGCTGGCCGCCGCCCTGGTGTCGATCCTCACCACCCTCGGCATCGTGCTGTCGATCCTTTTCGAGGCAGTGCGCTTCTTCCAGATCGTGCCGCTGTGGCAGTTCCTCAGCGGCACCACGTGGAGTCCCGACACCGCTTTCCTGGGCGGCGCCGGCCGCTCCGGCGAGAATGTGGCCCAGGCGGAATTCGGTTCGGTGCCGCTGTTCGCCGGCACCTTCATGATCACCGCCATCGCCATGCTCGTGGCCCTCCCGGTGGGGCTGCTGTCGGCCATCTACATGTCCGAGTACGCCTCCTCCAAGGTACGTGGGGCGGCCAAGCCGACCCTGGAGGTGCTCGCCGGCATCCCCACGGTGGTCTACGGCTTTTTCGCTGCCATCACCGTCAGCCCCTGGGTCGTTACGATCGCCGAGGGCATCGGCCTCGAGGCCTCCTACAGCAACGCCCTCGCCCCCGGGCTGGTCATGGGCATCATGATCATCCCGTTCGTGTCGTCGCTGTCCGACGACGTTATCAGCGCCATCCCGCACAGCATGCGCGAGGGCTCCTTCGCCCTGGGCGCCACCCCCTCGGAGACCATCAAGAAGGTCCTGGTGCCGGCCGCCCTGCCCGGCATCGTGTCGGCCTTCATCCTGGCGGTGTCGCGCGCCATGGGCGAAACCATGATCGTGGTCATGGCCGCCGGCCTGCGCCCCAACCTCACCGCCAATCCGCTCGAGGACATGACCACGGTGACGGTGCGCATCGTGGATGCCCTTACCGGCGACCAGGAGTTCGACAGCCCCGAGACCCTGTCGGCCTTCGGGCTGGGGCTCATGCTGTTCCTGGTCACCCTGGTGCTGAACATCATCTCCCTGACGGTAGTCCGCCGCTTCCACCAGCAGTACGAGTAACGCCGCATGACCGGATCGGGATTCGAGACCAGCAAGCGCACCCAGCGTCGGTATCGCGCCGAGAAGCGCTTCAAGGCCCTGTGCATCGCCGCCTTGACCTTGGCGGTGGTGTTCCTCGCGATCTTTTTCGGCGACATGATCCGCAAGGGCTACTCCGCCTTCGCCCAGGCCAAGATCCAGACCGAGGTGACCTACAACGAGCGCAGCGTCGAGATCCCGCTGGCTGCGGTGGGTGAGGACGTGCGCAAACTGGTTAGCCGGGGATGGCTGCGCCTGATCCCCAAACAGGTGGAGGCCAATCCGGAGCTGATGGGCCGAACGATTACCCGTTGGATCGTGGCCGATGTCCAGGTCGACCAGTATCTCAAGGGCAAGCACCACCAGCTCGATGCCGAGCAGCAGGCGGTGGTGGACCGTCTGGTCGAGGAGGGACGGGCCGAGCTGGGCTTCAACTGGACCTTCTTCACCCACGGCGACTCCAAGATGCCGGAGATGGCCGGCATCAAGTCGGCGGTGGTGGGCAGCCTTTACACCCTGATGGTGACCATGCTGGTGGCCTTCCCCATCGGTGTCATGACCGCCGTCTACCTGGAGGAATTCGCCAGCGACAACCACCTCACCCGGCTGATCGAGGTCAACATCAACAACCTGGCAGCGGTGCCCTCCATCCTTTACGGCCTGCTGGGCCTGGCGGTATTCATCAACTTCTTCGGGGTGCCGCGATCCTCGGCGCTTGCCGGCGGCCTGACGCTGGCGCTGATGACCCTGCCCCTAATCATCATCAGCACGCGCGCTGCCCTGCGCGCGGTGCCCGACTCCATCCGTGAGGGTGCGTTCGGCGTGGGCGCTTCGCGGCTTCAGGTGGTGGCCCACCACGTGCTGCCGCTGTCGCTGCCGGGCATCCTCACCGGCTCCATCATCGGCCTGGCCCAGGCCATGGGCGAGACCGCGCCCCTGCTGATCGTCGGCATGATGGCCTTCATCCCCGACTATCCGACCGGCGTCACCGATGCCGCCACCGTGCTGCCCGCGCAGATCTTCACCTGGGCCAACGAGCCCGCGCGGGCCTTTGCCGCCCTCACCGCCGCTGGCATCCTGGTTCTGCTGGCCGTCCTGCTGACCCTGAATGCCACCGGCGTCATTCTACGCAAGCGCTACGAACGGCGCTGGTAGGTAACGATCATGCAGCAGCCCAAGACCACCGAAGAACCCTCTCAGCCCACCGCGGGCGGGTCTCCCCGGCCCGATCCGATGACGGAGGAGCCTGTGGCCCCCGCAAACGAATCCTCGCCCGAGCCCCCGGTGACCGAAACCCCGGCCACCAAGGCCTCGAAGCTGACCGCTAGGGATCTGAACCTGTGGTACGGCGAAACCCAGGCCCTGTTCGACATCAACCTGGACGTCCTGGATCGTGAGGTAACCGCCCTGATCGGCCCGTCCGGCTGCGGCAAGTCGACCTTCCTGCGCTGCATCAACCGCATGAACGACCTCATCCCTAGCGTGCAGGTGCAGGGGGAGGTGGAGCTGGACGGCAAGAACATCTACGACCCGGACGTGGACGTGGTACAGCTGCGCTCACGGGTCGGCATGGTGTTCCAGAAGCCCAACCCGTTCCCCAAGTCCGTCTACGAGAACATCGCCTACGCCCCCCGCATCCACGGCGTGGCCAAAAAGGGCGGGGAGATGGACGACCTGGTGGAGACCAGCCTGCGCAAGGCCGGCCTTTGGAAGGAGGTGGCTGATCGGCTTGACGCGCCCGGCACATCCCTTTCTGGCGGGCAGCAGCAACGGCTTTGCATCGCGCGCGCCATTGCCGTGAGCCCGGAGGTGATCCTCATGGACGAGCCGGCCTCGGCCCTGGACCCGGTGGCTACCGCCACCATCGAGGAGCTCATCGATGAGCTGCGCCAGAACTACACCATCCTCATCGTCACCCACAATATGCAGCAGGCGGCCCGGGTCGCCACCTATACCGCCTTTTTCCACCTGGGCGAGCTGATCGAGTACGACGACACCGAGACCATGTTCACCAATCCCCGCGAAAAGAAAACCGAGGATTACATCACCGGGCGCTTCGGCTAAGACAGGACACCCGACAATGCCGAACAACAACGATCACCACATCAGCCACCGCTATGATCAGGAGCTCGAGGCCCTGAGGGACGACGTCCTCAGCATGGGCTCCAAGGTCGAAGAGCAGATCGAAAACGCCGTCCGGGCCCTGACCGAGGGCGACGACGAGCTCGCCGAGACCACCATCCGGTCCGACCACGCCATAAACGCCATGGAAGTGGCCGCCGACGACAAAGCGGTGTCACTGCTCGCTCGCCGCACCCCGGCGGCACGCGACCTGCGCTTCGTGATGACGGCCATCAAGACCATCACCGATCTCGAGCGCATGGGCGACGAGGCGGAGAAGATCGCCCGCCTAGCCAGGCAGCTCAACTCCACAAAGCCCCTCAAGCGGCACATGACCTTGCCCAGCATGAGCGCGGCGGTGCGCAACCAGACTCGCCAGGCGCTCGACTGCCTCGCCTCCATGGATGCCGAAGTCGCGCTGCGCGTTCACGGCGAGGACGAGAAGGTGGACGAGATGTTCGAAGGCATCTCCCGGGAGTTGCTCACGTATATGATGGAAAACCCCAACGAGATCTCGGCCAACATCGACATCCTGTTCGTGGCCAAGGCCCTCGAGCGCATCGGCGACCATTCCAAGAACATCACCGAATACGTGATCTACATGGTCCACGGCAAGGATGTCCGCCACACCAACGTCAACCGCCTGGACCTGGACAAGGGCTAGCCCTCGGTGCCGCCGCAAACAAGGCCCAAATGGCGGTTTCTACAGCGTCTGCCCCACCTCCAGTCCCGCGAAGGACTGCTCCAGCCGGCCGGAGATAACCCGAAGGCCTGCCCCTCCTTCCCGGCGCGGGCCACCGCCAGCTGGGCATTGAAGGCTATGACATGGAGCTGATCCACGCCCTTGAGGATCTCGGCCAGGCGCCCGCTGCGCCGGGCCGCGGGCAGAAAAAGCGGCTGGGCCCGGCCGTATGCGGAATACCGACCAGAGGTCTCGACGGGGAGATGGATCACCTCGATCGGTGGTAACGGCCACGCATAACCTTCGACTGGATAGCTACCCTTCCCAAGACGCTGTGGCGAAAGAACCACTCGCTGACAGCGCTATCCGCCCGGAAGGCCCGGCAGTAGCAGGCGGCTAAGCCCATTCCAACCACGCTGGGAAACTTCAATCGCGGCATTGAATCCAAAATCCCGTACCGGATTTGGGTTTATGCCCTTTTCCCCGTATCCTAAAGCC
Source organism: Thiohalorhabdus sp. (assembly GCF_036628635.1). GTDB lineage: Bacteria > Pseudomonadota > Gammaproteobacteria > Thiohalorhabdales > Thiohalorhabdaceae > Thiohalorhabdus. Next base: position 21,050 of record NZ_JAZKRM010000007.1, read on the forward strand.
GTCCCCGCCCGGCCCCCTCTAGCGGTCCGGCGGGGATAGCGTTTTCCTAGTGAGCCACCGACGGACGTTTCCCTTGATCGAGAACCTGCGCAACATCGCCATCATTGCCCACGTCGACCACGGCAAGACCACCCTGATCGACCGGCTCCTGCAGCAATCCGGCACCCTGAGCGAGCACGGCGACGACACCGACCGCATCATGGACAGCACGGACTTGGAGAAGGAGCGCGGCATCACCATCCTTTCCAAGAACACCGCCCTCGACTGGGATGGCTACCGCATCAACATCGTGGACACTCCCGGCCACGCCGACTTCGGCGGCGAGGTGGAGCGGGTCCTTTCCATGGTGGACTCGGTTCTGCTGCTGGTGGATGCCGTGGACGGGCCCATGCCCCAGACCCGGTTTGTGACCGAGAAGGCCCTGAATCACGGCCTGGAGCCCATCGTTGTGGTCAACAAGGTGGACCGTCCCGGCTCGCGCCCCGACTGGGCCGTGGACCAGACCTTCGACCTGTTCGACAACCTCGGGGCCAACGACGACCAGCTGGATTTCCCGGTGATCTACTGCTCCGCCCTCGACGGCTACGCCTCGTTCGATTCAGAGGCCCGCGTTGGGGACATGACGCCACTGTTCCAGACCATCGTGGCCAATGTAGCCAGGCCCGATGTCGATCCCGAGGCCCCCTTCCAGCTCCAGGTGAGCGCGCTGGACTACAATTCCTATACCGGCGTCATCGGCGTCGGCCGGGTCACCCGCGGCACCGCCCGGCGCAATCAGCAAGTGAGCATCATCGACCGCCACGGCGAGACCCGCAGCGGCAAGATCAGCCAGGTATTCGGCTTCCGGGGCCTGGAGAAGGTGGAGGTGGCCGAGGCCCATGCCGGTGACATCATTTCCTTCACCGGCATCAGCCCTCTGAGCATCTCGGACACCCTCTGCGACCCCAAGGAGGTGGAGCCCCTGCCGGCGCTGACTGTGGACGAGCCCACGGTCTCCATGAACTTCCTGGTTAACAAATCGCCCTTTGCCGGCCGCGAGGGCAAGTACGTCACGTCTCGCCAGATCAAGGACCGCCTGGAGAAGGAGCTGGTCCACAATGTGGCCCTGCGCGTGGAGCCCAGCGAGGATGCGGAGAAGTTCCGGGTCTCGGGCCGGGGCGAGCTTCACCTGGCCACCCTCATCGAGACCATGCGCCGCGAGGGCTACGAGCTCGCAGTTAGCCGTCCGGAAGTGGTGATCCGGGAGATCGAGGGGGCTCGCGAGGAGCCCTACGAGCAGCTGACCGTGGACCTTCCCGAGGACCACCAGGGAACGGTCATGGAGAAGGTCGGGGAGCGGGGCGGCGAGCTCAAGGACATGACCCCGGACGGCAAGGGCCGGGTCCGGCTGGATTACGAGATCCCGGCGCGCGGGCTGATCGGCTTCCGCAGCGAGTTCCTCACTGCCACCTCCGGCGAGGGACTCATGTTCCACGTCTTCGACCATTACGGCCCCGTAAAGCCCGGCGACTACGGCCGCCGCACCAACGGCGTGCTGATCAGCATGAGCACCGGCAAGACCGTGGAATACGCCCTGTTCAATCTCCAGGACCGGGGGGCGATGTTCGTGGGCCCCGGGGAGGATTGCTACGAGGGCCAGATCGTGGGCCGCCACGTGCGCGACAACGACCTCGTGGTGAATCCCTTCAAGGGCAAGCAACTCACCAACGTCCGAGCCGCGGGCTCCGACGAGAACGTCATCCTGACGCCGCCGGAGAAGCCGTCCCTGGAAGAGGCCCTGGAGTTCATCGACGACGACGAGCTGGTGGAGGTCACACCCGAGTCCATCCGCCTGCGCAAGAAGCTGCTCACCGAGACCGAGCGCAAGAAGGCCTCGCGCGAAGCGGGGTAGGGCGCCGCCTAGCGGCGCTCGCCGTGAACGTAGTATAGGCGGGTGGGTCCGTTTTCCTCGTCCTGAGCCAGGTAGGCGGCATGCAGGTCGCCTCGGGCGTCCACGGCCAGGGCGGGGTGGCTCTGGTGACCTGGCCCGCCCGCTCCCGGCAGGGCCAGGTCGTTGCTCCACGCCTTTGGGCCCGTACGCCAGGACAGCCAGACGTCGTCGTTGCCGTCGCGGGCATCATCCCAGGCAACGGCCACCGGGGCCTTGGCCCCGCCGGCGATGGCGGGGTGCCAGTCGGGGTCGGCCTGGCCGACCATGTCGAATACCGGCTGGTTGGGCCCGAAGTGACGACCGCCGTCGGTGCTGAAGGCGGCGTAGATATCGTAGCCGCTTTTGTAGTGGCGCTTGTCCATCCAGGCGGCCCCCACATTGCTTCCGTCCAGGCGGGACAGCACCACCCGGGTGACCCCGGAGCCCTTGCCATAGCGGGCGCCCGACTTCCCCGCATCCTCGCTCACCGCTCGGGCGGGCGTGAAGGCCGCTCCATCGGGGGCGAAGGCGTGGAAGATGCGGGTATGCCCCTCCCGCCGATCCTCCCACGCCACCACCAGCCCCTCGGCGGTTACCGCCAAGGCGGGGTAAAGCTGAGGGGCCTGGGGCGGATCCGTCTCCACCCGCTCCGCTGCCCCCGTCACCAGCCCCTGGTCATCGTCGCGGACCACCGGGGCCACCACGATCCGGCGGTTGCCGCTTTCCCTGGGCGCGGCCCAGGCCACGAAGGCCCCCTCCGCTCCCGCCGCCACCGTCGCGTGTCGACCGTCGCCCATCCGCAGCGACCGGCCCTTAGGGTCCAGCCCGGAGGCCTAAGGTGCTCGAGCCAGACGCCCCCTCGTCCTCCCAGGCCACCAGGAACCCGCCCGAATCGAGGGCGGTTACTGCCGGGGCATAGGCGGGGCCCTTTTCCCGCAGCCGCACCTCCCGCTGGAAGCCCACCTTGTCCTTGGCTTTGAAGGCCGCGTAGATCCGGGCAGTGCCGCTTCGGTTGTCCGCCCACACCACCGCCACTCTTTCCCCGGAGACGGCGAAACTGCCCTGTCCGGCCGATTCCAGGTGGTGGAAGACCCGCGGGCCCTGGCTATCGGTCACCGCCAGCCGCTCGCCGAGGTCCCACGGCGCCTCGGCCGCCACGGGCGCCGCCAGAAGCACCGCCAGCAGTCCGGTCACCAACCTCACGAGCCCTCCTCCCCGGCGAACGCCGCCTAAGGCTGATCGCGGTAGGCCCCGCTCTGGATGTAGCGGTCCATCCGCTTGAACTGCCCCACGGTCTTGAATCCGGGCATCCGGAACAAGGCCGTGCCTTCGGGGTCGAGCATAGCGAACAGGGGAGTGCCCACCACCTCCAGGCGGGAGCCGCGCTCCCTCGCGGTGACGCGCTCGCCGGAAGGCAGTCTCAGGCGGTCCGCGCCCTCGGAGTCGACATAAACCAGACCGTAGTGGTCGGTGAAGCGCTCCTTGATCTCGGCATCGGAAAAGGTTTCCTGGTTGGTCCGCTCGCAGAAGGCGCAGCCCTCACGCCCGACATAGAGGAAGATCTCCTTGTCCTGCTCCTGGGCCTGACTGAGTCCCTCGTCGTAGGCCCGGAAGGGATACGCCCCGGGGGGGCTTGGCCGCCGCGGGACCGCTGGCCAGCAGGAGGCATGCCCCCACAGCAGCGGCCAGGCGCAAGGGTCGGATCTTCATGGTGGGTCCTCCGGTTGTATCCCGGATTTTCTAAAACAGAGCGCACCTCCAGGCAATCCCCCCCAAAGCAAAAGGCCCTGCCGGAGCAGGGCCTAAAGCGGTTGGGAAAGCCGACGCCGCTTACTCAGGGGCCACGCTGGTCGCCTTGGGGCCCTTGGGGCCGGTCTCGCTCTCGAAGGAAACCTTCTGGCCCTCGGTCAGGGATTTGAAGCCTTCCGCCTGGATGGCGGAATAGTGGACGAAGATGTCGTCGCCGCCGTCATCGGGGGCAATAAACCCGAAGCCCTTGGCATCGTTGAACCACTTCACGGTACCGGTACGCATTAAACACCTCGCAAAAAATAGGCAAAAAGCGTGCTCGTAGGTGGCCCGCACCCGGGACTGCGGGTTCCCCTCAGACCGAGAGCGCTCAGGCACACGTCCAAACACAGATACATTGGCTAGTTTACCCTCGCCCCTCCCCGGCCACAAGGCTTTAGGGACAGAGCGCCCGAGGTGAGGCATCCTGCCCCCCCAATAAAAAGACCCCGCCGAGCCGGCGGGGCCTTCGAAACCGTTAGGGACGGTTTACTGGGGTGACACGCTGGTCGCCTTGGGGCCCTTGGGACCGTTCTCGCTCTCGAAAGCGACGGTCTGGCCCTCGGTCAGCGACTTGAAGCCCTCACCCTGAATGGCGGAGAAATGGACGAACACGTCGTCGCCGCCGTCCTCAGGAGCGATGAACCCGAAGCCCTTGGCATCGTTGAACCATTTAACAGAACCGTTACGCATAAAAAAACCTCGAAAAAGAAAGATAAAGCGTGTCGACGGGGCTCACGATCAGGAGGGGCAAACGGGTTCGCCAAGGCCTAAAGCGCTAGGCCCGTCCATACACTCGGTGTTTCCGAGTGTACACGGATTTAGACTCCTGCCAAGGGATGGGTTCCCGGCTCATCAAAAAAATCCGAAGGCAGAAGCCGGTCGGCCAGCGCCCAGACCGGTACCTGCCCGGCGGCACGGCGCAGCTGGCGATCCAGGGCGCGGTAGTCGGGCTCCAAACGGGCCACCAGGGCCCAGAAATCGGGGGAATGATCCATGTGCACGGTGTGGGCCAGCTCGTGGACCAGCAGGTAGTGGACCACCTCCGGCGCCAGGAACAGCAGATTACGGTTGAGGTTGAGGTTGCCCCGCTCCGAGCAGCTGCCCCAGCGCCTGGCCTGGGCCCGCACGCGCACCCCCCGTGTGGTCAGTCCCAGCTCCTCGGCCACCGAGCCCGCCCAGGGCACCAGGTGGGCATGGGCGGTTCGCGCCAGCCAGTTGCACAGGGCGTCCCGGGCCCCGCGCCGGTCGGGGGCGTGCACCCGCAGCTGGCCATCAGCGCTTTCGCGAGCCCCGGCCTTGCCGCTGCCCGGGTAGACCACCGCCCATTCCCGATCCAGCGCCGGCAGGTGGATGCGCTCCGGCAGCCCCTGGTGCAGCTCCGGGTGCTCGGCCTGACGCCGGCGGACCCGTTCCAGGGCACGCTCCAGCCACTGCCGGTTGGCCGCGACCAGCTCAGGGACCTGGCGCTTGGGGAAGCCGGCGGGGACCACTACTTCCACCCGGCCGGCGGGGGAGACGTTGATCCGGGCCCGCTTGGCACGCCCGCTCTCGCGCACCGTATAGGCGGGCGGATCGGTCTCGGGCGGGGAGCCCCCCATCAGTGCTCGCGGGTGGCCCGGAATTCGATCTCGGGCCAGCGCTCGGCGGTCAGGTCCAGATTGACCCGGGTGGGAGCCAGATAGGCCAGATCGCCGCCGCCGTCCCGGGCCAGGTTCTCCTCCACCCGGCGCTCGAACTCGGCCAGGCGCTTGGGATCGTCACTTTCCACCCAGCGCGCGGTGGTGACATTGATCCCCTCGAAACGGGCATCCACGCCGTATTCGTTTTTCAGCCGCGCCGCCACCACATCGAACTGAAGCTGGCCCACGGCCCCTAGAATGAGGTCGTTGCTGACCAGGGGCCGGAACAGCTGGGTCGCACCCTCCTCGGTGAGCTGCTCCAGCCCCTTGTTCAGGGCCTTGTTCTTCATGGGATCGCGCAGGACCACGCGCCGGAACAGCTCGGGGGCGAAGTTGGGGATCCCGGTGAACTTGACCTTCTCGCCCTCGCTGAAGGTGTCGCCGATGCGGATGGTGCCGTGGTTGGGCAGGCCCACGATGTCGCCGGGGTAGGCCCCCTCCGCCCCCTCGCGCTCCTTGGCCAAAAAGACCAGGGGGTTGGGCACCTTCTGGTCCTTGGCGACACGCACGTGATGGACCTTCATGCCCTTGCGGAAGACCCCCGAGCAGATGCGCATGAAGGCGATGCGGTCACGGTGGTTGGGATCCATGTTGGCCTGGATCTTGAAAACGAAGCCGGTGAGCTTGTCCTCATGGGGATCCACCTCCCGCTGCTCGCCCTCCGCGTCGCCGCCGCGGGCGGCCTCGCCCACGGTGGCCGGGCGCGGCTGCGGCGGCGGCGCGTGGGCAACGAACTCGTCGAGCAGCTCCTCGACGCCGAAATTGTTGATGGCGGAGCCGAAGAAAACCGGGGTGAGCTCACCGCGGCGATAGGCCTCGGCATCGAACTTGTTGCTGGCCTCGGCCACCAGCTCGATCTCCTCGCGCAGCTCGGCCGCCTGGTCGCCCAGGACCTCGTCCAGCCGTGGATTGGCCAAGCCCTCGATGACCTCGCCGGTCTGCGCCCGACCACCGTGGGTGGCGCTGTATAGATGGACCCGGTCGGCCAGCAGGTGGAAGACCCCCTTGAAGCGCTGGCCCATGCCGATGGGCCAGGTCACCGGGGCGCAGCGGATGCCGAGCACCTCCTCCACCTCGTCCATGAGCTCCACCGGATCCCGACCCTCGCGGTCGAGCTTGTTCATGAAGGTCATGATGGGGGTGACCCGCATGCGGCAGACGTCCATGAGCTTGCGGGTGCGCTCCTCCACGCCCTTGGCCGCGTCGATCACCATCAGCGCCGAGTCCACCGCCGTCAGGGTGCGGTAGGTGTCCTCGGAGAAATCGCCGTGGCCGGGGGTGTCGAGCAGATTGACGATGCGGCTGCGGTAGGGGAACTGCATCACCGTGGAGGTCACCGAGATGCCGCGCTCCTGCTCCATGGCCATCCAGTCGGAGGTGGCGTGGCGCTCGGACTTGCGGCCTTTGACCGTGCCCGCGAGCTGGATCGCGCCACCGTAAAGCAGCAGCTTCTCGGTGAGGGTGGTCTTGCCCGCGTCGGGGTGGGAGATGATGGCGAAGGTGCGCCGGCGGTCGGTTTCTTGCTGGGTCGTGGTCATGCGTCGCTTTGGTTACGGCCGGGTTCGAGGAAGTCCGCCAGTATAACGGAAAGGCCTTGGGCGGGCCCAGAGCGGCGAACCGCCAGGCGGTCACGCACACAGCGGAAGGCCAGCTCTTCCCGGGCCAAAAGGCCCAGCAAGCTGTTCGGATCCGTGGCGGTAAGGAAGGGGCGACGAGTAACGGTCACGGCGGACTCCTTTGCAAATAGGAATTATTTTCATTCGCAAAGGTTAAAGGGACCCGACCGCTTCCGCAAGCCCCCGGGGTTGGTTCGGCTTAGCGCCCAGCAGGCCGGCCCGGCCCCGGCGGTGCCCTATTTCTCCGGGTGCTCCTCGCCGATGACCCGCACCATGACGGCCTGGGGCCCCTCCTCACCCATTTCCTCCAGGAAGCGGACCTCGTCGCCCTCCTTGAGGTGGTCGAGGTCCCCATTCTTGACGCTATTGCGGTGGAAGTAGATGACCCGGCCGTCAAAGGACTGCAACATGCCGAAATCCCGTTCCGGGCTCAGATTGGCCACTCGGGCATAACCCTCCTCGTCGTGGCTCTTCACCTCGCCGCGCTTCTTGTTGGCGTGGGCCTCCAGCTTGCGCTCCATGGCGTCGAAGGCGTCCCGGATGGCGACGTAGGCGTCCTCGTGGGCGTGATTATCCTTGGGGTCCCGGTTCACCACCAATTCAGTGCCCGGAACGGTCACATCCAGGCTGACATGATAGATCTTGCCCTTGTGGCTGTGCTTGTGAGGCGCCTCCACCACGACGCGGCAGCTCATGATGTGGTCGTGGAAGCGGTCGAGCTTTTCCGCCCGCTCACGGATCTTGGCCTCCATGGCGTCGGAATGGTCCATGCCGCGGAACGTCACTTCCAAGGGCAGTTGCATACCTTTTCCTCCTAAAGGCCGTAGGGGTCATTTGCTACAGGCTGTAATTGATACCCTCAGCCCATTCTAGGGCTTCCAAATAGGCTTGGCCCATTCTCTCGACGTCGCACCCCGCCCTGGCAAGGGCCGACCACTCACCCTGCTCGTACTGGAACAAGGCGGTGATAAGCTTCCCCAGCTCGCCCTCGCGGTCGATCAAGGCGGCCTTGACCCCCTCGCTCAACGGCAAATCAGCCAGCAGCTGCTTCATGGGTCGGTCCATCAAGGCATCGAGGGTGGAGAACAGCCCCACCAGAAAGGCCGACTCTGGCGCGACGCCGAAAGGGGAGGCCAGCCGGCGGGCCATCTGGGCCCGTTCCAGCGTGATCAGCTTGAGCTCCGTCGGTTTGTAATCGATCCGGGACAGCGCCAGCCAGGTCACCCAGGTGCGCAGACCCTCGATGCCCAGATACACCGTGGCCCGACGGATATCGTCTACCCGGTTGCGGGTCGGGAAATAGGCCGAATTGATCAGGCGAAGCAACCGATAGCTCAGGCTGGCGTCCTTCTCCACCAGTGCGGCCAGCTCCTCAAGATCCACCTCCGGGTCCTGGAGACGCGCTACCAGGCGCAGGATCTGGACGCGGTCGGTAGGCAGCCGGCGTTTGCTGAAGGTTTGGGGCCGGGCGAAGAAATAGCCCTGGAACAGCTCGAAGCCGAGCTCCCGGCACCGTGCCCACTCCTCCGCCGTCTCCACCTTCTCCGCGAGCAATTGGGCGGAGAAGGGTGCCAGCTCGCGAGCGTGGCGCTCCAGCTCCGCATCGGACAGGGCCTGGACATCCACCTTGATGAAATCCGCCAGGGTCGCCAGGCTTTGGTGGTCCGTATCCCACAGGAAATCGTCGAGGGCCACTCGAACCCCCGCCTGCCGCAGGACCAGCAGAGCCTCTGCCACGCGGTCGTCAACCCGGACATCCTCCAGCACTTCCACCACCATCCGGTGCTCAGCGACCGGGTGGGCGGCCAGCTGTTGGAGGGTTACCGCGGTGGCATTAATGAAGGCCCACTTGCCCCCCAGGAGATGGTCGACATCCATGTTGGTGAACAGATCGATCAGAACCGACGAGGTGGCCTGGTCGCCATCGGTCAGCTCGGCCTGCTCCGACTCGGGCGAGGCCCGGAACAGTACTTCGTAGCCGTACACCCGCATGTGTGCGTCGAAGATCGGCTGACGGGCAATTAGGGCTTGGGACATGGGGAGCCGATCAGTTGCCTACCCGGCCGAACAGGCGGCGCCCGGCCCGGCCGGCAAAGAAATGGGTCTTATGCTGGGACTATATATAGGGTCGGGCCAACGGAGCAATGCGCCCGGCAATGAGAAAGCTCGTTGGGTGCCCGCAGGGGATGGCTTGGCCCGCTCGGCGAGGGCAAGTAGGCTAGTGGCGGGGCACCCGGCAATAAGGGGAGGGCCATGCGCCAGACCATCCACGCCACCGAGCAAGAGCTGAAGCGCGTCTTCAGCGACGATTACTTTTTCCGAATCCCGGGGTACCAGCGCCCCTATTCCTGGACCCGGGACCACACCGCGACCTTGCTCGACGACTTGCTCGAGGCCCTTCCCTCGGAGGGTGCGGACGTCTACGAGAGCGCCCCCTATTTCCTGGGCTCCATCGTCCTGATCAAGGATCCCAACTTCCCCAACGCCGACGTTGTCGATGGCCAACAGCGGCTGACCACGCTAACCATCCTGCTGGCCACCTTGCGGGATCTGTCCAGCACCGACGAGGCCGAGGCTCTGCACAAGTACATCTGCGAGCTCGGGGACAAATTCAGCGGCACCGAGGACCGCTACCGGCTTCAGCCCCGGCCCCGGGACCGGATGTTCTTCCGGGACCAGGTGCAGAAGCCCAACGCCGTCACCCTCTATCATCCCGAGGAAAGCCAGCTCTCCAACAGCCATGCCAACATCCGGGAGAACACTACCCATCTCAAGCAGGAGCTGCAGAACAAAAGCTCCCGTCTTCGGGACCGTTTGGCCATGTTTTTGCTTCAGCGCTGCTTCCTGGTGGTGGTATCCGCCTCCGACCAATCCTCGGCCTACCGCATTTTCTCGGTGATGAACGACCGCGGCATGGACCTCGAGCCCACCGACATCCTCAAGGCCGACATCATTGGGGCTCTGCCTCCGGACCAGGAGCAGCACTACACCGAGCTGTGGGAAGGCCTGGAGGAAGACCTAGGGCGGGACCGCTTCGCCGACCTGTTCGGCTACCTCCGGATGATCCACCGCAAGGCCAAGGCGCGTCAGGCCCTGATGCAGGAAATCCGCGACTCGCTACGGCCCCAGGAACGCCCGCAGCAGTTCATCGAGCGCACCCTGGCCCCCATGGCACGCGCCTTCCAGACCATCGAGAACGCCGACTTCGCCCAACGCCAGCATGCTGGGCAGGTGAATAGCCACCTGATCCGCCTCAACCGGATCGACAACTCCGATTGGCTGCCCCCGGCGATCAGCTTCTTCGCCCGTTACGAGAACCACCCCAAGATCCTTCTGCCGTTTTTGGCCGACCTGGAGCGCCTCGCCTATGCCCTGTTCCTGCGGCGGGCAGCGGTCAACGAGCGCATTGACCGCTACATCCAGGTCCTCGACGCCATTGATCGCGAAGAGGACCTGTCCCACGAGGATTCCCCCCTGCAGTTGAGCTTCCAGGAGAAGGAACAGGTCCTGAAGACACTGCGAGGCCCCCTGTTCACCCATGTCCAGATCCGGCTACCGGTCCTGCTGCTGCTCGAGGATCTATTGAGCGGCGGGACCGACCGCCACTCCTACCGCATCGTCTCGGTGGAGCACGTGCTGCCCCCGACACCGGCCACTGATAGCGATTGGACGCGCCGGTTCCCCGACCCGGCCCAGCGCCATCAGCTGGTCCACAGCCTTGGCAACCTGGTCCTGATGCCCCGCACCAAGAACCCCGACGCCCAGAACTTGGATTTCCAGCGCAAGAAGGAAGAGTACCTGGGACGCAACGGCGAAACGCCCTTTGCCCTTACCGAACAGGTCCTCAAGGCCCGGAAGTGGACCCCCGAGGAGGTGGAACGGCGGCAGCGGCGCCTTGTCTCCACCCTGGTCGAGGCCTGGCGGCTGCACTGAGGGCCCCGGGCTCCGGCCCTAGGAGCACGTCATGACCGATTCACGGACCGATCCGCTGCAGACGGGCATCGCCCGCCACATTTGGCGCACCAAATACCGGCTAGCCGACGGCCCGGAGGGAACCGAAGAGACGGTTACCGCCACTTGGGATCGGGTAGCGACGGCCCTAGCCAATGCGGAGCCCGCCGATCAGACAGGCTGGCAGGCGCGCTTCCGGGCCGCCTTGGAGGGATTCCGCTTCGTCCCCGCCGGCCGCATCCTTGCCGGCGCCGGCACCGGCCGCCGGGTCACCCTGTTCAACTGCTTCGTCATGGGCCGCGTCGCCGATTCCATGGAGGGCATCTTCGACGCTCTCAAGGAAGGCGCCCTGACCATGCAGCAGGGCGGCGGCGTGGGCTACGACTTCTCCACCCTGCGCCCGCGCGGCACGGTGGTGAGCCGCAGCCGCACCATCGCCTCGGGTCCGGTGGCCTTCATGGCCATCTGGGACGCCATGTGCGCCACGGTGCTGTCCACCGGCGCCCGCCGCGGCGCCATGATGGCCACCTTGCGCTGCGACCACCCCGACATCGCCGAATTCGTCGACGCCAAGCGCGAGTCCGGCCGCCTGACCCGGTTCAATGTCTCGGTTCTAGCCACCGATGAATTCATGGAAGCCGTCCGGGCGGATGCCGATTGGCCCCTGGTCTTCCCGGCGGAGGCCCTGGCCGAGGATCAGGGCGAAGGCGGCACCGTGACCCGGCACTGGCCCGGTTTGGACGGCCCCGTCCCCTGCCGGGTGGTGCGCACCGTGGGCGCCCGGGACCTGTGGCACCGCATCATACGGGCCACCTACGACACCGCCGAGCCCGGAGTAGTCTTCATCGACCGGGTCAATCAGTGGAACAACCTCTGGTACCGCGAGCACATCTCCGCCACCAACCCCTGCGGCGAGGAGCCCCTGCCGCCCTACGGCAGCTGCAACCTGGGCTCGATCAACCTGGCCGCCTTCGTGCGCGACCCCTTCGGGGCCAACGCCCGGCTGGACCTCGACGGCATTCGCGAGCTGGTGCCCACCGCCGTGCGCATGCTGGACAACACCATCGACGCCTCGCGCTTTCCCCTGGTCCAGCAGGCCGAGGTGGAGCGGGGCAATCGCCGGGTGGGCCTGGGCATTACCGGTCTCGCCGACGCCCTGATCATGCTGGGACTGCGCTACGACAGCGCCGCCGGCCGGGCCCAAGCCGAGACCGCCATGCGCACCATCACCGAGACGGCTTACCGGGCGTCGGCGGCGCTGGCCAGGGAGAAGGGGGCTTTCCCCGACCTGGACACCGATGGCTACCTGGGGAGCGCCTTCATTGAGGGGCTGCCTGAGGACATTCGCGACAGCATCGCCGCCCACGGCATGCGCAACAGCCACGTCACCGCCATCGCCCCTACCGGAACCATCAGCCTCCTCGCGGACAATGTCTCCGCCGGCCTGGAGCCGGCCTTCGACTTCCGCTTCCGGCGTCGGGTCCTGGAGCTCGACGGCACTACCAGGGAGTATTCGGTGGAGGACTTCGCCCATCGCCTGTGGCGCCAGAAGGCCGGCGATGACGCGGCGCTGCCCGAGGCCTTCATCCGGGCCCCGGACCTTGCCCCGGCCGAGCACTTGGCCATGCAGGCAGCGTTGCAGCCGTGGGTGGATAGCTCCATATCCAAGACCGTCAATATCCCGGCGGACTTCCCCTTCGCCGATTTCCAGGACGTCTACGAGCGCGCCTACCAGCTCGGAGTCAAGGGCTGCACCACCTACCGGCCCACGGCCGAGCGCGGCGCCGTGCTGGAGGCCGGCGAGGGGCCCCACTGCTGCAGCCCGGAACGCGAAACCGACTGAGAAGGCCCTGGTCGGCCCCGCGGGCCCTGCGCGTCCCCCCGGAGAAGGATCCCCGTCATGGCCAACGCCGCTTACCTAGCCGCGCTACTGCTCCTAGGCTACCTAGTCATTGTGGCGGTGGCCTATATCAACCAGCACCGCATGCTGTACCTGCCGGATCAGTTTGGCCGGGAGCCCACCGCCACCCCCGCCGATATCGGCCTTTCCTACACCGAGGTGACGCTCACCGCCGCCGACGGCGTCGAGCTCCACGGCTGGCACGTGCCTGCCGCGGCGGAGCGCGGCGCGGTGGCCTTATTCCACGGCAACGCCGGCAACATCGGCCACCGGCTGGAGACCCTGCGCCTGCTCAACGACCTGGGCCTGGCCACCCTGATTATCGATTACCGGGGCTACGGCCGCAGCGAGGGCCAACCCTCGGAAGCCGGCACCTACCGTGACGCCGAGGCCGTATGGCACCACCTGAGCGAGGAACGGGACATCGATCCCGACCGCATCGTGGTCTTCGGCCGCTCCCTCGGGGCCGCCATAGCTGCCCGCTTGGCCGCCCGCCACACCCCCGCCGCCCTGATCCTGGAGTCCCCCTTCACCTCGGTCCCCGAGCTGGCCGCCGAGATCTACCCCTATCTGCCGGTGCGCTGGCTCAGCCGCTATCGCTACGCCACCGCCGACTACGCCGCCCAGGCTGCCTGCCCGCTACTGGTCATTCACAGCAGCGACGACGACATCGTGCCCATCGCCCACGGCCGGGCGGTGTATCAGCGCGCTTCCGGTCCCAAGCGCTTCCTCGAGCTCACCGGTGGGCACAATGCGGGTTTCGTGGAGAGCCACCGGATCTACCGCGAGGGCTGGGCGGCCTTCCTGGCCGAGCACCTGGACCAGGCCAAAGCCCCCTGACTCCTGCCCCCTGTCTTGGGGTATCCTAGAGGGGCTGTCACCCCAAGGAAAGGCGCCATGCGCAACTACCTCGACCTGCTGCGCCACATTCGCGAAAACGGCACACCCAAGGAAGACCGCACCGGGGTGGGCACCTATTCGGTTTTCGGCGCCCAGATGCGCTTCGACCTGACTGCCGGCTTCCCCGCGGTCACCACCAAGAAGCTGTTCTTCCGGGGGGTTAAGGAGGAGTTGCTGTGGTTTTTGCGCGGCTCCACCGATGCCCGCGAGCTTCAGGAAAAGGGCGTCCACATCTGGGACACCTGGGCGGACGCCGACGGCGATCTGGGCCCCATTTACGGCTACCAGTGGCGCTCCTGGCCCACCCCCGACGGCGGCCATATCGACCAACTCCGCCAGGTCCGGGAGGCCCTTCGGACCAACCCGGATAGTCGCCGCCATGTGGTCTCCGCCTGGAACGTGGCCGATCTCGATCGCATGGCCCTGGCCCCCTGCCACGTCCTGTTCCAGTTCTACGTGGCCGAGGGCCGGCTGTCCTGCCAGCTCTACCAGCGCTCGGCGGATATGTTCCTGGGGGTGCCGTTCAACATCGCTTCCTACGCCCTGCTCACCCAACTGATGGCCCGCGATCTGGGCTACGGCATCGGCGATTTCATCCATACCCTGGGCGACGCCCACATCTACACCAACCATATACAAGCGGTGGACACTCAGCTGGCTCGATCCCCCCTTCCGGCTCCCGCCCTATGGCTCAACCCGGCGGTCACCGAGCTGTTCGCCTTCACCGGCGACGACATCGCCTTGGAGGGTTACCAAAGCCATGGTCGCATCCCGGCGCCGGTGGCGGTGTAGCGCTTGCGGGCATTCCGGGTTGAAAAGTGGCTCTACCGGACCAATGCTTGATTGGAGGGCCTGATCCATCCACCGCCAATCAAGGAGGGGAGCATGCTCTTTCTGGTGCAGCACGGCGAAGCGACCACCAAGGATCAGAATCCCGACCGGCCACTGACCGAGCGCGGCGAGGTGGATATCCGCAACCTCGGCCAATTTCTGGAGCAGGCCGGGGTGCGGGTGGAGACGGTGCTGGAAAGCGGCAAGCTCCGCGCCCGCCAGACGGCGGAGATCCTGAGCGAGTACCTAACACCAGGCTTGGCCCCGGAGGAGATGGCCGGTCTGGGGGCCACCCAACCGGTGGGGCCGGTGATCGACAAGATCCGGGAGCGGGACCGCCCCATCATGCTCGTCAGCCACATGCCTCTTGTGGGTGCGCTTGCCGGCGAGCTCGTGGCGGGGGCCGAGGATCGCCCGCCCGTTGCCTTCCGGCCGGGGACCGCCGTGGCCCTGGAGTGGGCGGAGGAGCAGGGATGGCAGGTGGCCTGGATGATCCGGCCGGAGCTGCTGCGTTAGCCGACCCCCAGCGATTGCCCCGTAGCAGAGGGCGACCTACCCTTGCCTCCCGGCAAGTCCCCAAGGCCTTCGCCCGCCAAGCTGCCCTTGTAACCCCCACTCGGGAGCCCTATGACCAGCCACCACCAGGCGCCCCAACGTCTGTCCGAACGCTTGCGGTACCAGGGCCGCAAGTTCGGTTTCGAAGCCGCTGGCTTGCGTCTGCCCAACGGCGCCGAGGGCGAATTTGAAACCATCCGCCACCCGGGCGGGGCCATGGCGGTACCGTTGCTTGCCGATGGCCGCTTCGTGGTGGTTCGCCAGTACCGCTTCCCTCTGGAAGGCTGGCTTCTGGAATTCCCGGCCGGCACCCTGGAGCCCGGCGAGGCGCCGGAGACAACCATCCGGCGCGAGCTGGAGGAAGAGACGGGGTACCGCGCCGGTCGCTGGTCCGACCTGGGCAGCTTCCCCCTGGCCCCGGCCTATTCCGACGAATCCATCCACGCCTATTTGGCCTGGGACCTGACTCCGCTGGCCGCGCCGCCGGCCCAGGATGCCGACGAGGACATCCAGACCCTGACCATGGCGGCGCTCGATCTGGAAGCCGCCGCTTTTGCGGGCGAGGTGGACGCCAAGACCATCGGGGGCTACTGCCTGGCCCGCTCCCGCTTATAACCGGAAGATCCGGGCCGGGCCGCCTTGCCTGGCCACGGACACACGGCTAAGGTTCCGGGTAGGCGGAAGGCTCGGCCGCGTCTCCTCGCCATCCCCACAACCCCGGAGAGGGGCATTGGAAACGCTCGGGATCACTCGCTTCGAGGACCTGGTGGCCCATCTTGACGGGCTCACCGATGCTGCCTGGGGCGCCTCCTTGGATAGCGAGGCTGTGGCCTTCGTCGCCGCCGTCCGGCGACGACTGGTGCGCATCCACAACTACTTGACCGACCGTCCCCACGATACCGAACCGGAAACGGTCCCCAGGGAAAAGGCGATAACGGACCTCGGCGACCTGATCGAGCAGTTCGGCCAGATTAGCGAGGCTGCCCGCGGTGCCGGGCTTTCGACCACTGTTACCCATTACCTGCATACGGCCCGTCTGCGCCTGCGCTTCACCCTCAGCGGCCAGGGCGGCCGCCGCATCATAAACCGCAACGAGCGTACCGGGGAAGCCCACTTGCGGTGGGACCAGGGTCAGATGACCGCGGAGGTGGTGGATAGCTCCGCCTCCGGCTTTGGCGTAGTAAGCAAGAACCCCGTGCCGGAAGACGCGGTGGTGGAAGTCACCACCGAGGAGGAGGGTTCGCGGCGCTGCTACGGTTGTGTGGTGGTTTTCTGCGAACAGCAGCCCTTCGATTACCACATCGGCCTGGAAATCTTTGCCTACAAGCAGTAGGCAGGCCGCCGCAACAGGCCCGGGAAAGGGCGGAACCATGGACCAAGCCCCCGTCCGCGATTTTGCCCACCTTTTAGCCCGTCTACAGGGCCTCGCCGAAGGCGCCGCCCAAGGCGGCAGCGATCCCATGGTGGCGCACCTGCAAAACCTCCAGCGACGGGTGTGGGCCATCCATGATCACCTGATGCCGGCGGCGCCCATCGAGAAGCCTCCCGCCCCCGAAACGAGCCCTCCCCTGGGCCCCACGGAAACCGTTGCCGCCTTCCTCGCCCTTGTGGACGCCGCCGAGGAGGCCGGCATCCACTTCACGCTGGTGGACTTTTTGCGCAATGCCGGCCACCGCCTGGACAAAGTCCAGCGCGGTACTCCGGACAAACACCTAGCCCCTCGCCACCCGGAGGAGGGTGAGGCCCGCCTGGAGCACGGCAGCACCAGTCACACGGTATGGGTTGCCGAATCCTCATCATTCGGCTTGGGCGTGGAAATCGATACCCTCTTGGCCCCCGATCAGGTGGTGCGGCTTGTGGTCACCGAGGCTTACGGGGCCACCACCTACGAATGCCTTAGGCCGCATACCCGACCCAAGGGCGATGCCTACCACCTGGGCCTAAAGATCTTCGCCGTTCGAATCTGACTCAGTCCGGCAAGGGGACCCCCTGGGCCGCCAGCGCCTCCTCCATCAGCGGTGCCCAGCCCTGGTTGGCCTTGGGGCTGGCCGGACTGGGATGGGGCACCGAGCCCACGCTAATCCCGTTGTTCGCGACTACGGCCCTTATGCGGCGCTCGGCGAAGCGGCCGATGCCCACAACCCACCGCGGCCGCAGCGTCTCGATAGTGGCCGCCAGGGCCCGGTCGCACACGGCGAATAGGGCCTCCCGCTCCCCTCTGGGCAGGTTGTCGGGGGTCCAGTTGCGACCACTGGCCTCCATGAAAACCAGGGGACAGTAGTTGGCCACGAAAAAACGCTCGAAAAAGGCCTCCGGCGACCCGAAGCGCTGCCGGGCCCATCCCCAGAGGCGCTGCCCGCTTACCTCGCCCCGGGGACAGGCGAAACCCTGGACGGGACGCTTGGGATGCTCAGCCTCGGGGTTGCTCACCTGCCCTTCGATGCCTAACCAGTCCCGCACAAGGTCCTTGTCCCCGAAGGGCACCCCGGTCTGGGCCATGCCGTAGGGGCCGGGATTCATGCCCACCAGAAGGACCTCCCGGGGCGGCCGCCCGAAGCGCTCCAGGTAACGCTTGTGCGGCTCCCAGGCGTAGTCCAGGGGGTTGTAGACGTGGATCACCGGCGGCCCAAAGGCAAGGGCGTCCGTGCCCCGGCGCAGGTCGTCGGCGATGGCGGTCAGACCGGCGATGGCATCAGCTCCCTTGGGTCCCGGTGCTCGGCGGGGCTTACTAATCCTGCCTCAGGGCCGCGGTACCGGCGATGGGCGAGGGATAACGCAGGCCGATGGCGTAGGATGAGACGATGAAGGTGACCACGGTGGCGAACTGCAGCAGATAGGAGGCGCGCTCACCAATCACGCCCCCCTCCACCGCCACCAGGGCGACGAACAGGGCGAACTCGCTCATCTGGCCCAAACGCCAGCCCACCTCGGACGCCAGCGGCCGCTGCTCCCGGACCAAGCCCAGGAACCCGCGGAACGCCAGGGGCTTGAGCACCAGCAGACCGCCCGCCAGCACCAGCCCGGGGATCAGCACGTCCCCCAGGACGAACAGATCCAGCCCCGCACCCAGGGCGAAGAAATACAGCACCAGGAAGAAGTCCCGCAGCGGCCTAAGGCTTTCGGCGATAAAGCGGGCGATGGGACTGTTGGCCACCGCGACCCCCGCCAGGAAGGCACCGATCTCGTAGGACAGGCCCATGGTCTTGCCCAGCTCGGCAACACCTAGGCACCAGGCAATGGCGGTCAAAAAGACATACTCCTGGACCCGGTCGAACCGCCGCCACAGGGGGCGCAGAAGGTAACGTTCGGCGCCAAAGGCCACCGCGATCAGGACCGGCAGGCCCACCAGCAGCCAACCCATGGCCTGGGGCCCGGCGGCGTCGGTACCCAGGCCCTGCAGCGCGATCAGGGTCACGATGGCCAACAGGTCCTGCAGCAGCAGCACGCCGATGACGATCTCGCCGATGTGCTGATGGTGCAGGGCGGTCGCCGGCAGCAGCTTGAGGCCGATGATGGTGCTGGAGAACATGGAGGCGGCACCGACCACCAAGCTCTCGGCCAGGGTAAAACCGAAGCCCCAGGCCACCGCGAAGCCGAAGGCAGCGAACAGCGCCGAGCTGCCCAAAGTGGTCAGGGTCACCGCGGAGAAAAGCTGCACCAGCTTCTGGGGGTGCAGGTTCAGTCCCAGCAAAAACAGCAGGAAGATGACCCCTAGCGAGGCCGCCTCCTTGATGAGGTCGGGGCTACCGACCCACCCCAGCGCAGACGGCCCCAGCAGGATGCCCAGCAGGATGTAACCCACCAGCAGGGACTGGCGGGCATACAGCGCCCCGGTAGCGGCTAGGGCGGCACCCACAAAGATCAGAAACAGGGCGAACAGGACGGGTTCGTGCACGGTAAGGCCTCGGAAACTGGGCGATTGCGGCCGCGGGGCTCAGGTGGGGTCCACCGGATCCGGGGTCATCGGCTGCGGCGGCTTGGGCCGCCGGGGCAAATCAAGCCGTGCCGGGGTAACGCCATCGGCCGCCGATGACTGGCCCATGACCCAGCCGCCGGCCTCGGAGCACAAATAGGCGCTCAGGCGGGCGATATCGGCCGGATCGCCAGAGCGGCCAAAGGGAATAGGGGGCAGGAAGCCCTCGCGGCTGGTTTCGAGTGCCTCACCGTGCGCTCACTCGCGCCCCCTGGGCCCCGAGCCCCTCAGCCATAGCGCGAACCAGACCGCCCGCGGCGCCGGTAACCTGGACCCGCTTGCCGGTAAGATGGAGATCATGCCACCTCTTCCATTCGCTGCCGGCTAGGGGATTCTAAACCAAGGCCGTCGGCAGCGCGCAACTGGCGGGCGGGGGCGGCTAGCCGGTGGTCACCACCCGATTGCCGCCGGTTTCCTTGGCCTCATAAAGGCCCTCGTCCACCCGCGCCACCAAGGTCTCGGCGTTGTGGTCCTCGTGCCGAAGAGTAGCGGCACCGACGCTCACGCTCAGCTGCAAGGCCTTGCCATCGGAGCCGACCACCTCGGTGGCCTCCCAGGTCCGTCGAATGGCCTCGGCGCGTTCCCGGGCGGCATCCCGTTTCCAACCGGGTAGGACGGCCATGAATACCTCGCCCCCGTAACGGCCGGGGACAGCCCCCTCCGGTAGGTGGCCCTCCAGCACCGCGGCGAAGTGACCCAGCACCCGGTCGCCGATAATGTGGCCGTGGGTGTCATTGATCCGCTCGAACTGGTCCAGGTCGAACAGAAGCACCGACAGCGGCCAGCCTCCGGCTCGGCTGGCCGCCACCTCGCGATCCAGGGTACGGATAAGCACCCGGCGGTTCATCAGGCCCGTGAGCGGATCACGTGTGGCCTCCCGATGCAGCCGCAATAACAGCCCCATTTGGCTGACCTGGCCCCATAACGCCACCATCAGCAGCAGGGCCAGCAGCCACAGATCCCGCAGACGGAGGATGTCGAGCAGGGTTCCGAAGGCCAGATCCATGCCTGCCACGGGCAGCGCCAGCAAAGCGGCATAGCCCAAGCCCTCGCGCAGGGTGAGGGGGAAAATGGCCAGCAGGGCAGCTATAAGCAGGGGCAGGAAGGCATAGCCCATGAGCACCCCCGCCGAGGGGGTCCCGCCCTCCAGGGCCATCCGGGAGCCGGCAAAGAATAGGACCGGAACCCCGACAAGGACCCCAATACGCAGACGCATCAGATCCAGGCGGTTACGGCCCGCTCCCCACAGGGCGAGCCCGGCAAACGCGGCGATCCAGCCCAGACGCAGGCCCAGAAACGCCCGGAAGCGCTCGCCCTCCAGGAACAGCCAGTCCACCGGCAGCCACAAGGGCGCCGCCAGGGCCAGAGCCAGAGCCAGGACCCGGATCCGCTGGAACACCCGACTCGCCCGAACCTGATTGAAGTCCTCCGAATGGCCGCGGGCAGACAGCAAATCGGCCCCATTGGCCTCCCGGAACCAACGCACCATGCCCCCGAATCGGGTTGGCGCCAGGCCGGCCGGCCCACTACCGTTGCTCAACAACCGCCCTCCTTTTACCGCCCATGCTGTACAGGGAAGCGGCACACCACTTTGCCCCAGCGAGGCTGCGGTCGCATGCCCACCCGCGAACGGAGCACTTCCCAGTCCCATCGTTCACCGTAACCGGAGTCTTCCCCGACCTTAGCCGATTTGATCGGCGGGCTTCATGCCGGGGCCACGGCATCGAACCTGACCAGCAAGGCCCTTCCCCACCGGACATGTTTAGATGACCGGCCCATGCCCCCTCAAACGAGCGGGAGTCCAACAGAACCGGCAGCGCCGGGTGGTGGCTCCGATGCGCTATAACGACTTCAAACAGACCTCTCCCACCAACGACCTTACCAAGCTGGCCTTGCATCACCCCCGCCACCTCAAGGACGCCGTGACATCGCCCGTGCGTCCCATTATGGGGGCAACCGATTCAGTGCCGAAATTCGGAATTTAACCGTGGCCCCGACCACGGTTTGGGGGCCTTTCCCAGCATGGAGATGCCTTGGCCGCCATGCACCTACCGGCGGATGTGGCCTCCGGGAGGCGCAAAGGGCCCTGGACCGCCTAGGCGAAAGGCTTGAGCTGACCCTTGTCTGGCGCCCCTGGTCCCGCGTCCCTTACCCATCCGCCCCGGAAGAGCACCTGGAACCGGCCTAGGCAAGGGGCCGCCCCGGCAACAAGGGGGTCAAACTCCAACCCCGGTCAGTGGTCTAAGCGGCAGTAGCGCGTGTCCTGGAGAGGCCCATGAGCCCACCCGCCCCTAAACCAGGCCCACCGCCTGGCCGTCTCAAACGGCTTTCTCCTGACCGTTTCCTACTGGTTCGCTTCTACCGCGCCGCCAAATGGACCACCTTGCTGGTTCTGGTGCTGCTCGGCGGGGCCCTGGTGGCTGGGCGCTACCTGCAACCGCCCGGGGCCGAGTGGCCCTGGCTGGACGAGCGCCGCACCCTTACCGTCGAGGTTCCGATGGACTGGCCGGAGGTGGCCGGGGCGATCCAGCAGGTCTTCAGCGAAGCCCGGGACCGGGCCCGGCGGACCGCCCGCACCCGCCTGGACGCCTGGCACGCCGAGCTCATGGGGCGGGTTAAGAGCGATTTCCTGCCCTGGTACTTCGACTTCTGGAACCAGGAGTGGCGGGACCTCAAGGCCACCGGCTACCTGGCCGCGGACTGGGCCGGGCTCACTGCCGCCGACAAGGCCATGCTGGCGGACTTCCGCGACGCCTTCAGCGTCCGGGTCATGCCCCCCGCCGAAACCCAGCTACGCATGGAGGCCATTGCCCGGGAAGCCCTGGGTGTCTATCTGGCCCACGCCCGCGAAGAGCTGCCGGAGATCCCCAAGGAATACGGCGTGCCCCGGGAGGACTGGCAGGAGCATATGGCCAACATCGGCCTCCAGCTACAGCAGGC
Organism: Thiohalorhabdus sp.; assembly: GCF_036628635.1. Lineage (GTDB taxonomy): Bacteria > Pseudomonadota > Gammaproteobacteria > Thiohalorhabdales > Thiohalorhabdaceae > Thiohalorhabdus. The sequence goes on from NZ_JAZKRM010000007.1 coordinate 43,095, forward strand.
CAGCACCCAGGACGAGCAGGTGCCCACCACCCTCAAGGGCCTGGTCACCTTCGGGGCCGCCGGCACCACGGCCGTTATCCTGCGGGGCAGTTCCGCCCTGAGCCGGGTGGGGGCCGCCGCCGGGCGCTGGTCGCCGCGGGCCGCCGCAGGGGCCGGTGAGACGGCCCTAGTGGGAACCGCCCTGCGGGGTCGCGTAGCCCGCACCGGCGGCCGCCAAGCCGCAAAGACCAGCGCCCGAGTGGGCGGCCGCATCCTGGGCGTTGCTGCCCTGGCCGGATTCCTGGCCTGGGACGTGTACGATTACCGCCGTACCGAAGCCGAGCTCCGTCCCAAGCTGCGGCAACGCCTGGACGCCTATCTGCGGCAGGTGAGCGAGCGCATGCTCGCCGATCCCGAAACGGGGGTTCTGGCTCCGGTGCAAGAAGTCCAGGGCCGGGTCCACGCCCAGCTAGCCGATGACCCCTGAAGGGGGCTGCCCTTGGGGACAAACCACCGCTACCATGGGTGAATATGGCTTTTGAGGGGAGGGGGAAATGGCTATTCGTCGCCTTATCATCGGCGCTTCCCTGGGACTGGGCCTGGCAATGGCAAACCTTGGGGCCAATGCCGCAGAGGAAGGCAACCTCAAAGACGTGGGCGAGTTCAGCATACCCGATTGGTTCAAGGTCTCCTTCCTGGACCTGACGGCGGATGTGCGGGACGCAGCCCAGGCGGACAAGCGCCTGTTGCTGGTGTGGTACCAGGATGGCTGCCCCTATTGCGCCCGCCTGATCAACACCAATTTCAGCCAGAAGCGGATCGCCGACTACACCCGCGAGCACTTTGACGTTATCGCCCTCAACCTTTGGGGCAGCCGCCAGGTAACCAATCTGACGGGCGAGACCCTGAGCGAGAAGGCGCTAGCCAAGGAACGTGGCGTTCAGTTCACGCCCACTCTCCAATTCCTGGACGAATCCGGCGAGGTGGTGCTGCGCCTGAACGGCTACTACCCACCGCGCGAATTCATGACCGCTCTGCGTTACGTCGGTGAGGGCAAGGAGGACCAGCTGAACTTCGGTCGTTACCTCAAGCAGGCCACCGACAAAAAGGCCGAAGGCGGCGGCCTCACGGACCATTCCTACCTGGCCGAGCCACCGCACCGGCTGGCCGCAAGCGACGAGCCGGTGGCGGTGATCTTCGAGCAGGCCGACTGCCGCGATTGCGCCCGCCTGCACGAGAACATGCTGGCTGAGCCCAAGGCCCGCAAGCTGCTTGGCGACTTCCGAGTGGTCCAGCTAGATCGCTGGTCGGATACGCCCGTGGTCACCCCGGCGGGCAAGAAGACTGACGCCGAAAGCTGGGCCGAGCAGCTCCAGCTGCGGTACCTGCCGGCCCTGGTCCTGTTTGACGGCGACCGCGAGGTCATCCGCATGGAGTCCCTGCTCAGGGGTTTCCACGTGCGTTCCATGCTGGCCTATGTGGCTTCCCAAGCCTATCGAGAAACACCCCAATTCCAGGACTACATCCAACAGCGCAGCGAGCGCCTGCGCGACAAGGGCGTGACGGTGGACCTATGGGAGGAGAATTGAACGGAAACCAGTTTGTGCCTGGCTCGGCACGGGCGACAATGCGGCCATGATGCCGCAACCACCCCGTCGACATAACCCACATAACCAGCCACCCGAGTGCGGCCGCTGATGGAAGCCTGGCTCGACACCCTGGAGGGTGGCCCCACGGTGGCCACAGTAACCAACCGCCTGGCCCGCAGCATTCGCCGCGCCTATCACCAACGCCAGTCCGCGGCCGGCAAATGGGCCTGGCCCAGTCCCGATGTCCTGCCCTTCAGCGCCTGGCTTCGCCGCGCCTGGAGCGATGCCCGGGACTTTGGCGCAGCCACCGGCACCCTGCTGACCGCCGCCCAGGAGCTAGCCCTGTGGGAGCAGGTCATCGAGGCAGACATCGCCGACGGCCAGACTCCGGGCCTGCTGCGGGTGAGCGGCACCGCTCCGGAAGCGCGTGAGGCCTGGCGGCTGGCCCGGGAATGGCACTTGGATGCGGCCGAGAGCGACATGGACCGCACCGAGGTCGCCGGCGGCGCCGATACCGCCGCCTTCCGGCGCTGGCGCCAAACTTTCGAGCGACACTTGGCCCAGGGGTCCTGGGTGGCCCCGGCGCAGCTTCCCGAGCGGCTGACCGCGCTGTTCCGAGAAGGGGCCCTTACCGCCCCCGATCACCTCCACCTGGCCGGATTCGACGACATCCCGCCCCAGCACCAGGCCATGCTGGATGCCCTAACCGACCGGGGCACGGAAGTGGTCACCACCAATCCCCAAACCACCCCGGGCAACGCCCGGCTCGCCGCCTACAGCGACCAGGCCGCCGAAGTCCGAGCAGCCGCCGCCTGGGCTCGTTCCCAGCTAGAGGCCGGGGCCGAAGGGCCTGTCGCCATCGTCGCCCCCGAGCTGGGCGAGGTCCGCGATGCCCTCGAGCGCGCCCTGCTGGACACCTTCCACGACCCCACCAGCCGACCCGAGCGCTCGCCCGCGGACTTGCCCTTCAACCTGTCCCTGGGCCAGCCGCTAGCCGAGGTGCCGGTGGTCTCCGACGCCCTTCAGGCCCTTAGCCTGGCGGTGGCGGGTCTGCCCGTGGCCGAGGCGGGGGCCCTGGTGCGCTCGCCGCACCTGGCCGGCGCGGCCGCGGAGGCGGCGCCCCGCGTCCAGTTGGATCTAACCCTGCGCGAGCGCGGCGGCGACCGCGTCCATCGCAGCGAGGTGGCCCGCCTCGCCGCCCGCACCGAGGGCGACGGTCGCCCGGCCGATCATGGCTGCCAGGAGCTGGCCCAGGGCCTCCAGAGCGTCCGGCGGCTGCTGGACGATGCGCCCCGGCGCCAACTTCCCAGCGCCTGGGCCGAGACCCTGGCCGGCTGCCTGGAGGCCCTGGGCTGGGCCCGCGAACGCCCTTTGGACAGCGTCGAGCATCAGGCCATGGAGGCCTGGCAGGACAACGCCCTGGAGGCCATGGTCGCCCTCGATCCGGTGCTGGGCGCGGTGGACGCGGCCGCCGCAATTCGCCGCTTGCGGCGGCTTGCTGGGGACACGGTTTTCCAGCCACGCTCAGACCCCGAAGCCCCGGTCCAGGTCCTGGGGCTGCTGGAGGCCGCAGGCCACCGCTTCGAGCGCCTGTGGCTGCTGGGAGCCCACGAGGCCGCCTGGCCCCAGCCACCCCGGCCCAATCCCTTCCTGCCGCGGCGCCTGCAGAAGCGGCTGCGACTGCCCCGAGCCACCCCCGAGCGCGAGCTGGCCTTCGCCGAGCGCGCCACCGAGCGCCTTTTGGCCGCCGCTCCCGAGGTGGTAGTCAGCTACCCCCTACGCGGCCCCCGCGACGAGGATTTCCCGCCGAGCCCGCTTGTGGCCCACCTGCCCCGCGCGGAGCCCGGGGAGCCGGTGCTGCCCGCCCGGGCGTGGGAGGAGCAGCTGGTCGCCGAAGCCCCCTTGGAGCGGCTCGGCGACACCCGGGGCCCGGGCCTGGCCGGCGATAACCCGGTCCCTGGTGGCGCGGCCCTGTTCAAGCACCAATCGGACTGCCCCTTCCGGGCCTTCGCCAGCCACCGGCTGGCGGCCGAAATGCCGGAGGCCCCCGCCTACCGACCGGACCCCCTGGAGCACGGGCAGCTCCTTCACGCCGCCCTGCGGGAGGTGTGGCACTACCTGGGCGACCAGGCCACGCTCCAGGCCACCCCGGATGAGGAACAGACTGCCCTGTGCCACCGCGTCGCCGACGCCCAGGTCGCAACCGCCCGCCGCCAGCGGCCCGGCCTGTACGGCGAGCGCGCCGCCGCCCTGGAGGCCGAGCGTCTGGCGGAGCGCCTGGATGCCTGGCTGAGCAAAGAGCGTAACCGCCGGCTGACATTCCGGGCGGCCGATCTGGAGGCCGCCACCGAGGCCACCGTCGGTGGTGTCCGGGTTCGGCTGCGGGTGGACCGGGTGGACGAGCTGGCCGACGGTCGGCGGCTGGTGATCGATTACAAGACCGGCGAGGCCGACTACAAGCTGTGGCTGGGCGAGCGCCCGGAGGAGCCCCAGCTGCCCCTGTACGCCCTGGCCGTGGGCGAGGCCGTGGCCGGCATCGCCTACGCCCGGCTCAAGCCGGACCTGCTGGACATCGAGGGCATCGCCGACGAGGGCATTGCCGAAGGCCCCAGCGGTCGCGGCCTGCGCGCGGCGAGCCAGGTCAAGCAGCTCGACGGCGCCGGCTGGGCCGAAGTGGTGGATCACTGGCGGGGCGTCCTGGAGGGGCTGGCCGGGGACATCGCCGCTGGCGAGGCGGCCGTGACGCCGCGCGCCCCGCCGGGGGCCGGACGCAGCCCCTGCCGCCTGTGCCACCTCCACGCCCTGTGCCGCATCTACGAGAAAGCGTCCATCCCTCGAAACGACGATGACGGCTGAGGCGCCGCCCTTCCAGGCCGGCCTGGCCGACGGCGACGCCCGCCGCGCCGCCCTCGAACCGGCGCGCTCTTTCATCGTTCAGGCTCCCGCCGGCTCGGGCAAGACCAGCCTGCTGGTGAACCGCTTTTTGGGCCTGCTGGCCACGGTAACCGAGCCCGAAGAGATCTTAGGGATCACCTTCACCCGCAAGGCGGCGGAGGAGATGCGCGTCCGCATCGCCACTGCCCTGCGCGACGCCGAGGCCGGCACTGCCCCACCTGACGAGGCGGCGGCGATAACTCGCCACATGGCCGAGCAAGCCCTGGCCCAGGACCGTGAGGAGGGCTGGCAACTGGCCCGCCATCCCAACCGCCTTCAGGTGCAGACCATCGACAGCTTCTGCGCCTCGCTGGCCCGTCAGCTGCCCGTACTGGCCCGCTTCGGCAGCCCCCCGGCGGTGACCGAGGCCGCCGAGCCGCTGTTCCGCCATGCGGCCCGGGCCACCCTGGACCTGGTGGAGGACCCCGACAGCGACCGCGCCGAGCGGGTGGCGGCCCTGGTACGCCACCTGGACAACAACTGGGGCCGGGCCGAGGGACTGCTGGCTGATCTGCTGGGCCACCGCGAGGAATGGCTGGGCCCGCTGGTGGAGCACCGCCGTGATCCCGGCGAGGCCCGGGCGGTGCTGGAGGGCGCCCTGGAGCGGGCGGTGCGCGAGGCGTTGGCCGACCTGAAGGCCGCCTTCCCCCGGCACGCCCTGGATCGGGCCCTGGCGGCGGGGGCCTTCGCCGCCGCGCGCTTGGCCGAGGCCGGCAAGGCCTCGCCGGTGCGCAACCTGGCGGGCCCCGCCCGGGCCCCCGGCACCGATCCGGCCGACCTGCCGGTGTGGCAGGGCCTGGCGGCGCTGCTGCTCACCAATGAGGGCACCTGGCGTCAGTCGGTCACCAAGCGCGAGGGCTTCCCCACCCCCAAGGACGCTCCCGAGGGCGAGGGCACCACCTACGAGGCCGCCAAGGCCGGGATGGGCCAGCTTTTGGAGGAATTGCGCGACGACGAGGTCCTGGCCCAGCGCCTGGCCGCTGCCGCCCGCCTGCCGGAGCCGCGCTACAGCGACGCGCAGTGGCACCTGCTTGACGCCCTCATCGAGGTCCTGCCGCTGGCGGCGGCCCAGCTGGAGGTGGCCTTCCGGGAGCGCGGCGAAATCGACTTTACCGGCATCGGCATCGCCGCCCGGGACGCCCTGGGCGACCCCGAGGCACCCACCGACCTGGCGCTGGTCCTGGACCAGCGCCTGACGCATGTGCTGGTGGACGAGTTTCAGGACACCTCCAACCTGCAGATGGCCATCCTGCGCCGGCTCACCGCCGGCTGGCAGCCCGGGGACGGGCGCAGCCTGTTCCTGGTGGGCGACCCCATGCAGTCCATCTACCGCTTCCGCGACGCCGAGGTGGGGCTGTTCCTGCGCGCCCGGCGCCACGGCGTGGGCGATGTGCCCCTGGAGCCGCTGGAGCTCACCGTCAACTTCCGCTCCGACCCGGCGGTGGTGGACGCCGTCAACGACGCCTTCCCCGCCATCCTCCCGGCGGCCGAGGACGTCGCCACCGGCGCCGTCCCCTTCGCCGCCGCGGCCGCCCACAACGCGCCGACGGCGGCGGCCGGGGTCACTGTCCACCCAGTGCTGTATCCCAGGGAGAGCGGCGCAACCGAAGCCAATCGCGCCGCCGAGGACGCCGCCCTGGCCACCGAGGCGGACACCGTCGCGGCCCAGGTGGCGGCCGCCCTGGCCGCGGATCCGGAGGGCAGCATCGCGGTGCTGGTACGCGCCCGCCCCCACCTGGACCGCATCCTGCCGGCGCTCCAGGCCAGGGGCATCGGCTACCAGGCGGTGGAGATCGAGCCCCTGGCCCAGCGGCCCGTCATCCAGGACCTGCTGGCCCTGACCCGGGCGCTGCTCCACGATGCCGACCGCGCCAGCTGGCTGGCCGTGCTGCGCGCCCCCTGGGCCGGGCTGGACCTGGCCGACCTCCACCACCTGGCCGCCGGCCCAGAACCGCTGCCCCAGCGGCTGGGCGACGACACCGTGGTGGCGGGGCTGTCGGCCGACGGCCAACAGCGGCTCGAGCGTGTCCGCGGCGTTCTGCTCGACGCCGCGGGCGAGCGCCGCCGGGGCGGGCTGCGGCGCCAGGTGGAGAGTGTCTGGCGCCGCCTGGGCGGGCCGGCCACGGTGCAGCGCGCTACGGATCTGGACGATGCGCGCCAGTACCTGGACCTGCTGGCGTCCCTGGAGGCCGGCGGCGACCTGCCCGACCCGGACCAGCTGGACGAGCGCATGGCCCGCCTTTACGCCCGCCCCGAGGGCGTCTCCGGCCATGTCCAGGTGATGTCCGTGCACAAGGCCAAGGGGCTGGAATTCGACACCGTCATCCTGCCCGGCCTGGGCCGTCAGCTGCAGCGCGGCGAGGGCGGCAAGCTGCTGCGCCACCTGGAGCGGCCCACGGCGGCCGGCCCCGACTTCCTGATGGCGCCGGTGCACCCCACCGGCTCCGAATCCGATCCCATCTACGACTTCCTGGGCACCATGGAGACCGAGCGTGATGCCAACGAGCTGGCCCGCCTCCTGTACGTCGCCACCACCCGGGCCCGAGCCCGCCTGCACCTGGTGAGCCACTGTCCCTGGAACCCGGAGGCCGACGCGCTCAGGCCCCCGGGCACCAGCCTGCTGGACCTGATTTGGCCCATGGTGGCCGACAACTTCGAGGCCGCCCGCGAGCGCGGCGAGACCGAGGCGCCGGCACCGGCAACCATCGGCACCTCGGGTGGCGGCCTTCGCCGCCTGACCGCGAGCTGGCAGCCCCCGGCGCCGCCCCCAGGCTTCCGGCGCTCGAGTGAGGGCTCCGGGGCCGGCGCCACCGACGCCGGTGGGACGGTGGCGGAGACCGGGCAGGCGGCAGCCGCGCGCAGGGTAACCGGCTTCACCTGCGGGGATGCCACCGCCCGCCATGTGGGCACCCTGGTCCACCGCATGCTGCGCGTCATCGCCCTCCAGGGGCCGGCGGCCTGGGCGGGGCGGGTGGCCGAGCGCGGGAATGATTTCGCCACCGAGCTGGCCGCCCTGGGAGTGCCGGAACCCGCCCGGAAGGAAGCCGCCGAGCGGGTGGTGGCGGCCCTGGAGCGGACACTCGGCGACACCATCGGACAGTGGCTCCTGGCCTCCCAGCATGCCGAGGCCCACTGTGAATTCCCGGTGAGCGGAATGGTGGAGGGCCGCCTGTTGGAAGGGGTGATCGATCGCACCTTCGTCGATAGCGAGGACAACCGCTGGATCGTGGACTACAAGATGGCGGAACCAACCGGCGAGGCCGAGGCAACCTTCCTCGACCGTCAGCAGACCCTTTACCGGAACCAGCTAACCGCCTACGCCACCCTCATGAGGGGCCTGGAGAACCGACCCATCCGGTTGGGGCTCTACTTCCCTTCGATCGCCGGGTGGCGGTCATGGTAAAATCCCCATATAATCTATGGGTTTGGCACCGAGAAGGCCCCGGCACCTCCCCGGGCCGACAGGGCCGATCCCTCTCGAGCCGGGACCGACCCCCCTCATGGCACGGCGATTCCGCCGCCACCTGCTGCACCTGCTGATTGCCCTGGCGGCGGCGGTCCCCGCGACCGTCAGCGCGGAAATCCAGGGATCCGTTGCTTTCGCTCAGGACGATCTGAGCAACGACTGGCGCCGGGCCCAGGTGGCCGCCGTAAGGGATCATCTGGCGGATTACCCGGGAGTTGAGCTGGAAGTCACCGACGCCCGCGGCGACGCCTCGTTGCAGGCCCTCCACGTCGAGCGCTTGGCCCGCCGCGGTGTCGATGTGCTAATCACCAGCCCCGCCGATGGCAAGCTCCTGGAACCGGTCATCCGCCGGGTTCACCGCAACGGGACCCCGGTAATCTTGCTCGACCGGCGCATTCCCGGCGCAGGCTTCACCGCTTTCGTTCATCCGGACAACCGCCAGGTTACTCAGCGGTTAGCGAGCTTCCTGCTTGACCGCCTGGAGGGGGAAGGCAGGATTCTCATGCTCAAGGGCCTCCCCGAAGCCACACCGACGCTCCTTCGCACCCGGACCTTCCTAGCCGAAACCAAGCGGCATCCAGGTATCTCGGTGACCAGTCGAGTCGGCAATTACCTCCGGGGGGATGCCCTCCGAGCGGTAGAGGCCATCCTGCGGACGGAAGGCGGCTTCCCGTTCGACGCCATCTACGCCCAGAGCGATTCCATGGCGGTAGGGGCCCGCATGGCTCTGCGTCGGGGGGGCATCGATCCCGGAAATCTGCTGATCGCAGGCATCGACTACATTCAAGCCGCCCGCAAGGCCATCCGCAATGGGGAGCAGGCGGTCAGCTACACCTATCCCACTGGCGGCCAGGAGGGGGCGGAACTGGCCTTGCGTCTGCTGCAGGGTGAATCCGTGCCGCGGGAGTTGGTTCTGGACTCGGTGCAGGTCACCGCGGATAATCTCGACGCCGCTGACCCCATCTTCTAGTAGAGGGCACCTTGAAGCTTACCCTGGGATCCCGCATCGGTCTGCTGCTGCTAGCCACTACCGTGGTGCCCCTGGTAGTTGCGGGGGTGGCGATGGACCGCTACCTCCACCACCTCCACCGCGATATCGCCCGGGAAGATGGCGGCGAGGCCTTCCAAAACCTCGCCGCCAGTCTGCGCCAGCTGGAAGAGGAGACGCGCAGCACCGCCGCCCATCTCGCGGCCAACGACCACATCATTGCGGACCTTAACCTCCTTTCCCGCTACCAGGATCCCACCGACTACAGGGCCCTCCTGTACGACGAGGAAAAGAAAGGGCTCGCCCGCCGCTTGCGCGAGGTCATAGCGACCACCGCCGCCACCGAAGCCTACGTCTATCTGACCGATGGTACCCTGGCCGCCTTTGCCCAACGGCGGAAAGACCGCATTGTACTGGGCATCCATTCCTTCCGGGACGGCGACCCCATCATTAGCCTCCAGAGGCGGGAGGGCGCAACCTGGCAGGCAGAAACCCTCTCCCACCTGCCCGAAGAGCACCGTTCCCAGTCAATGCCGGCCGCCGTAACGCTCAGCTACCGGGCCGAGCCGGGTCGCCTTCTGCAGACGGCCCGGCAGCCGGTGGCCCTGGATCCCGACGGTCCCGACAAGACCCGGGTGGGCTCGCTGCGCCTCAAGATAGCGCTAAGCCCGGACCAACTGGCCCAGCTTGCACCGTCTCCAGGCCTTTTCTTCGCTGCCTTGGGAAGCGACGGCCAGCGTTTGCTTGGTCCGGAGGATGCCGCCCTCGATTCCATACCGGGCACAGCCCCACCGGGTCTATTTGCGGGGGAGGGAGGACACTGGACGGAGACCTCGCGCTACTTGGCGGGCTTCCGAGCCCTGCCCACGGGGGACCGGGATGAGCTGTTGCTGGGTGTGCTGTTCAATAAGGAACGCCTCGAGCGCGAGGTGGCCGGAACCCGCTGGGTGATGGCCGGGGTCCTGGGCCTGGCAGCGATCGTGGTCCTGCCCCTGGGGCTTGCTTTCGGCCGTCGGCGCATCGCCAACCCGCTGGATGCGGTCCTCAAAGGCCTGACGGCACTGCGTCGAGGGGATTACGACGCTCGCATCGAGGTCTCGGGGTCGAAGGAAGCCGCTCAGCTGGCCGGAGCCCTGAACGAGATGGCGTCTTCCATCCGTCAACGCCGGTCGGAGCTGGAAGGCATTCTGGACAACCTACCGGTCATCCTGGTTCTCAAGGACGCCCGTGATGGCCGCTACGTTCGCGTCAATCGGGCCGGAACCGACCTCCTCGGAAGGCGCGAAGAAGACGTCATCGGACTGACGGACGACGAGATCTTCCCTGCCGGGGAGGCCGAGGTCCTGCAGGCTAATGACCGGGCGGTCCTTGCCGACGGTGGCCAGGTGAAGGTGTTCGAGGAAACAGTGGATACGCCGCAGGGAACCCGGCTGCTCTACAGCCGCAAGCTGCCTTTGGCAACGGACAGCGGCGGATCGGCGTACGTCCTTAGCATCGATGAAGACATCACCGAACGCCGCCGGGACACGGAGCGTCTGCTGCTGGCCCAGGAGATCGCCCGGGTGGGCGCCTGGGAGTATCGCCTCGACGAGGGCAGGGCGGTGTGGCCGGAGTATACCCGACGCCTTATGGCCATGGATCCGGACGAAGGGGACGATCTCGACAGCCTGACAAGCCGCGTCCATCCCGATGACCAGACCTTGGTCAACCAGGCCCTGGAGAAGGCCATCGCCGGCGACACCGACCTGGACATGGAATTCCGGTTGATGATGGGCAGCGGCGAGCGCACCCTGTATTCGCGGGCGCGACTGGAAAGGGACAGCCTTGGCCGGCCCATGCGCTTAGTGGGCATGATGCAGGACATTACGCCCCTCAAGGAAACCGAGGCTCGGCTCGACTATCTGGCCTATCACGACACTCTGACCGAGCTCCCCAACCGTTTACATCTGCAGGGCTGGCTGGAACAGAGGTTGTGGGATCCCGGCAAAGACGGGCTGATGGCGGTCCTGTTCATGGACCTGGACCGCTTCAAGACCATCAATGACAGCCTGGGCCATCCCTTTGGGGACAAATTACTGCGGGCGGTGAGCGGCCGCTTGCGGGAGACCGTTCCGCCCGACGATTTCCTCGCCCGGGTAAGCGGCGACGAGTTCGTCGTGGTTCTCCACAATCCGGGAAGCCAGGAGGCCATCGCGACCCAGGCCAGCCACCTGCTCCGGGCCCTGCATACCCCGTTCGAGGTGGAGGGCCACCAGATCGCCATTGACGCCGGCATAGGCATCAGCCTGTATCCCACCGATGGCAAGGATTCTGCCACCCTGATTCGCAATGCCGACGCCGCCATGTACCACGCCAAGGCGCGGGGGACCAACCGCTATCAGTTCTACACCGCCGATCTTACGGAAGCGGCAGACCGGCGGTTGCGAATCGAGATGGATCTGCGCCAGGCCATCGACCAGGACCAGCTCCACTTCGTCTACCAGCCCCAGTTCGACCTGGGCAGTGGACGCACCATCGGCACCGAAACCCTGCTTCGCTGGCAACATCCCCAACTGGGCTTGGTGTCACCCGCGGAATTCATCCCGGTGGCGGAGGAAACCCGTCTCATCCTGGCCATCGGGGAGTGGGTCCTTTACACCGCCTGTCGGCAGTTCCAGGAGTGGCGCGCTGCGGGCTTCGACCCGGGCCGGTTGGCGATCAACATCTCGCCGGCCCAGGTCCACGACGGCGGCCTGATCGATACGGTCCAGGGCGCTTTGGAGGCCTGCGGCCTGCCCGCGGACCGTCTGGAGCTGGAGGTCACCGAGGCGATCTTCTTGTCCGAGGGCACCGGACGGACCTTCCGGCAATTGCAGGAGCTGGGGGTAAAACTGTCGGTGGATGACTTCGGCACGGGCTTCTCCTCCCTTGCCTACCTCAAGCGCCTACCCGTGGCACGGCTCAAGATCGACCGCTCCTTCATCCATGACATGCTCAGCGACCCTAATGACCGGACCATCGTGCGTTCGGTGATCGCCTTGGGCGACAGCCTGGGTCTGCGGGTAATGGCCGAAGGGGTGGAGACCGAGGATCAGGCCCAAGCCCTTCGCGCCGATGGCTGTCACGAAGCCCAGGGCTTCCTCTTCCATCACCCCCTCGCCGGCGCCGACCTCGGAAGGTGGCTGGCCAACCGCCCGAATTCCGTCTAGGGCCAAGGAACTAGCCCTGCTGCCATGGCAGGCCTTGGTAGCGCCAGCCGCCCAGGGTGCTGCGGTAGTGTCCTGGTCGAGCTCGCCCTCGAAGCCCTCCGCCACGTTGAAGACATTGCCGAAACCCGGATCCCTCAGCTGCTCCCCGGCCCGCAGGGAGCGCTTGCCGCTGCGACAGATCAGCACCACCGGCGAACAGCCGACATCCTCATCACACACCGCTCCGCCCAGCAGGATCCGGCGCACCTCCCGCACGAAATCGGGATTGACCGTCCAGTCGGGCTCGTCGATCCAGGGGATGTGGATGGCCCCAACCGGGTGGCCTAGCATAAGGAATTCCATTGCCGAGCGAACGTCGATGGGGACCGCCCGTGGATCCTCCCTGAGCAGCCGGTGTGCCTCGTTGGGATGGAGCGTTGTCACCTCGTCCGCCATGGCAGCGACACCTCGGTAAGAAGGAATCTCCAACATAGGCTGTCAGCCCCCGGATGGTAAATGGACCAGGCCCACCTCGGCGCTGGCCCTCCGCCGCCAACAGGTATGAAATGGGAAGAGGTTTCCGCCCGAGGTTGCCGCCATGCTTACGCATCCACCTTCGGCCGACACCCTCCGCCTATTCCTGTGCGGCGATGTCATGACCGGCCGCGGCATCGACCAGGTGCTGCCCCATTCCTGCGATCCCACGCTGCACGAGCCCTGGATCACCGATGCCCGCCATTACCGACAAATGGCGGAGGAGGCCAACGGCCCCATACCCGCCCCGGTGGATTACGCCTATGTTTGGGGCGATACCCTAGCCTGGCTGCAGCGTTTCGGTCCCGACCGCCGGATCATCAATCTGGAGACCGCGGTCACGTGCAACCACCAGTGGTGGCGCGGCAAGGGCGTGCACTACCGCATGCACCCGGAAAACACCGAGCTCCTGAAGGCAGCAGAGATCGACGCCTGCGCCCTGGCCAACAACCACGTCCTGGACTGGGGCAACAAAGGCCTGACCGACACCTTGGACGCCCTACACAGGGCCGGAGTGCCTACCGCCGGGGCCGGCGAGAGCCTAACGGCGGCGCAGGCCCCAGTGCTGCTGCCAGCCACGGGCAAGGGTCGGGTGATCCTGCTCGCCATGGGCTCGGGCTCCAGCGGAGTCCCTGCCGAATGGGCCGCCGGGCTCGACCAATCGGGCATCTGGCGCATCGACGAGGGGACCGACCGGGCGGTAGCCGCCGTGGCCGAGCAGGTGGAGGGGATCAAGGGGCCTTCGGACGTGGTGGTGGCTTCCATTCACTGGGGGGGCAACTGGGGCTATGCGGTGCCCGTCGAGCAGCGCCGCTTCGCCCGCTCACTCATCGACGACGCCGGGGTGGATCTGATCCACGGCCACAGCTCTCACCACCCCAAGGGCATGGAGGTATACCGCGACCGCCTGGTGCTCTACGGCTGCGGGGATTTCCTGAACGACTACGAGGGTATCCCCGGCGAGGAGGACTACCGGCCGGAACTGACCCTCATGTACTTTCCCGAGCTGGCCCGGGACAGCGGTCGGCTGACCGGTCTGGGCATGCGGCCGGTGCGCATCCGGCGCTTCCGGGCAACGGACGCCAACGCCGAGGAGGCCCGCTGGCTCCTGGACCGCCTAAACCGGGAGGGCGAGACCCTGGGCACCCGATTCACCCTGGACGACGACCGTACCATCCGGCTGACGCTGTCCTGAGCCGGATCCTGCCGACGGCAGGAACCGAAGCACGGCCTAGCGGACGAACTCTCGAATAATCCATCACCGTTTAGGAGACGGCCTTGGCCGAAACCACCTCGCCGAACGCCGAAGCCCCCACCGACCGCATCCCCGTGGGGATTTCGAGCTGCCTGCTGGGGGAGGAGGTCCGCTTCGACGGCCAACACAAGCGCGACGCCTACATCAATGGCACGCTGAGTGCGTACTTTGATTTCATCCCCGTCTGTCCCGAAGTGGCCATCGGTCTGGGCGTACCCCGCGAGCCCATCCGCCTTCAGGCGGACAAGGGCGAGCCCGTCCGGGTGGTTGGCACCCGCAATCCGGACATGGACGTCACCGAGGACCTGCATGCCTACGGCCGGCAGATGGCGGCGGAGCTGCCGCACATCCACGGCTACATCCTCAAAAAGGGCTCGCCCTCCTGCGGCATGGAGCGGGTCAAGGTCTACAAGCCCGACGGCAACCCCCTGACTAACACCGCCGGGGCCTACGCCGAGAGCCTCATGGCCCAGCGCCCCCTGCTCCCGGTGGAGGAGGAGGGCCGCCTGGGCGATCCCATGCTGCGGGAGAACTTCATCGAACGGGTGTTCGTGCACGAGCGCTGGCACCGGGAGGTGGCCGCCGAGCCCACACCCGCCGCCCTGGTGGCTTTCCACAGCGCCCACAAGCTCCTGCTTATGGCCCACGACCAGCAGGCCTACCGCCGCCTGGGCCAGCTGGTGGCGGAGGCCGGGTCCGGCGACATCGAGGCGACGGTTGGCACCTACTTCACCGAGCTCATGACCGCCTTGCGCAAGCCCGCTACCCGCAAGAGCAACGCCAATGTGCTGTACCACCTCATGGGCTACCTCAAGGAGCACCTCGACAGCGGCGACAAGGAAGAGTTGACCGGGGTGATCGAATCCTACCGCAACGGCTACGTGCCCCTGATCGTGCCCATCACCCTGTTAAACCACCACTTCCGCCGCCACCCCGATCCCTACGTCGAGCGCCAGGTCTACCTCCAGCCCCATCCCGACGAGCTCATGCTACGCAACCGGATCTAACCCCAACCTCCCGGAGACCCCGCATGACCCAGACAAATTCCGACCACGACGCCGCCCTGGACGAGGCCATCGACCGGGCCCGGGTGGTCCTGTTCGTCTCCAACCTGACCGACGCCCGCCCGGTGATCCACGGACTGGAAGCCAACGGCGTGCCCTACCACGTGGAGCACATGGGCATGGGCAATGCCGCCATGCGCGAGCGCTTCCACCAGCTGGAGCGCCGCACCGGGTGGCAGACCCTGCCCCAGGTGTTCATCGACGGCGATCTGGTTGGCGGAATCGAGGAGGCCCTGACGCATCCTCTCATCACCGGAGCCGCCGATCCGGACGCGGCACGGGTCTGGGCCCGGTCCCTGGGCTACGCCGGCCTCATCCCGTTCGCCGCCCTGACCGCCCTGGTCCTATTCGCGCCGGGGGCCGCCCCGGGGGCGGAGCGAATGCTGGCCGGCTACGGCGCTGTGATCCTGTCCTTCCTGGGCGCCCTGCACTGGGGCTGGACCCTGGCCGGCGGGCGCAGCACCTTCAGCGTGCCGGCCTCCCTGAGCTGGGGTGTGGCGCCGGCGATCCTGGCTTGGCTCAGCCTGGCCCTGGCCACGCCGGCGGCCCTGGGCCTGCAGGCCGTCCTGCTGATAGCCGCCTATGGGGTGGACCGCCGGGCCTGGGCGCGACAGCCCGACACCGCCTGGCTCCTGCGCCTGCGCGCAGTGCTCAGCACGACGGCAGCGGTCCTGCTGGCTGCCGCGGCGGTCGCCACCCTGTAACCCCCTCCCGGCGCGGAGGCCGAGCCTGCTATCCCTCCGCGTCCCCGCCAAATCCGATATCCGGAGGTCCCATGGACCGCGAGTTCTGGCTGGAACGCTGGCGGAGCCGGCGACTGGGCTGGCACCGCGAAGAGGTCAATCCGCACCTGGCCGACTTCTGGCCCCACATGCCGGTTGCCGCCGACGCGCGGGTATTCGTGCCCCTGTGCGGCAAGAGCGTGGACATGAAATGGCTGGCGCACCGGGGCCACCGCGTGGTGGGAGTGGAAATCAGCGACAGCGCCTGCCGCGAGTTCTTCCACGAAAACGGGCTGGAGCCCCGCGTCGACCGGTTGGGCACCTGGATCCGCTACGCCGCCGCCGGGGTGACGATCCTATGTGGCGACTTCTTCGAGCTGGACCGCGATCTGCTGGGACCCGTGGACGCGGTCTTCGACCGCGCCTCCCTAATCGCTCTGCCGCCCCAGATGCGGCCCGACTACACCGCCAAGCTGCGGGAGCTTCTGCCGTCGGCCCCGCCCATGCTCCTGGTGACCCTGGAATACCACCAGCATCAGATGAATGGTCCGCCCTTCGCCGTCTGGGAGGATGAGCTGGACCGGCTCCTGGGTGCCCACTACGCCACCGAGCACCTGCGGGACTGGGATGTGCTTGAGGACAGCCCCCGCTTCAAGGAGCAGGGCCTGACCGAGCTTCACGAGAAGGTGTTCCGCCTGACCAGGCCGTAAGGGCCGGCTTTCCGGCCCCGCACCAAAGTCCCGGATTTCCCGGCCGCGGGCGCGCCGCCTAGAATGGCCGGGTACCAATCGCCACCGACTCGACGAGGGACGCCATGCACATCGCCCTTCTGGGTACCGGGCTCATGGGTGAGCCCCTGGCCCGCCGCCTGCTGGCCGAAGGCCACACAGTCACGGTGTGGAACCGCAGCCCTGGCAAGACCGAGGCCCTGGCCGAGGAAGGGGCGGAGGTTGCGACCTATCCCCACGACGCCATCAGCGAGGCGGATTGGGTGATCACCATGGTCGCCAACGCCGACGCCATCCGCGAGGTGCTGCTCAACAACGAATCCCGGCCCGCTCTGGCCGGGCGCCGGGTGCTCAACATGGCCACTATCGGCCCCCATGAGGCGCGCGCCTTGGCCGAGGAGGTAGCGGCCGCCGGGGGCGAGCTCATGGAGTGCACGGTCCTCGGCTCCATCCCCGAGGCCCGCTCCGGCAGCCTGATCCTAATGGTCGGTGGCACCGTCGAGCAGTTCGACGCCGCCGGGCCGTTGCTCGCCGCCTTTGGGACCAATCCCCTCCACATCGGCGAGGTGGGCCAGGCCACGGCCCTCAAGCTAGCCATGAACCAGCTCATCGCCGGACTCACCACCTCCTTCGCCCTTTCCCTGGGCCTGGTCCAGCGGGAAGGCCTGGACGTCGAGCAGTTCATGGCCGTCCTCCGCGACAGCGCCCTTTACGCGCCCACATTCGATAAAAAGCTGGGCCGGATGCTGGAGGGCAGTTATGGCAGCCCCAACTTCCCCCTGGAGCACCTTCTCAAGGACGTGAACCTGATGGAGGACGCCGCCCGCAAGGACGGCCTGGATGCCAGCCTCATGGTGACCATCGGCCGCCTCCTGGAACGAGCGGAAGGGCAAGGCCTGGGCCAGGCGGACTATTCGGCCCTGTTGGAGGCAATCACCTCCCGGGGGGAGTAAAGGCATTAAAAATTTTAGGAACTTCTAATATTGGGCCGGGTCTTAATGGGTACATAAACCCGACTAAAGGGGTCAACTACCATGTTCGAGGCCATCCAGATACCGGCCAATCACGTCATGCTGTATAACGTGGCCAAGCTCAAGTCCGGCTATACCGTCGAGGACGCTGAGCTGGCCCTCGGTGAAATGTGCGAGGTGGTCAAGGAGACCTACCCCGAGTTCTACGGTGGCGTGGTCTACCAGTCCGCCGGCTTCGTCTCGGAAGAGGGCAGTATCGACCCTAGCTCCCAGCCGGATAACGAGGACCACATTGCCATCCTGACCTTCTGGGAGTCCTTCGAGGCCCACGAGCGCTCTCACGCCGACGAGGCCTTCAAAAACAAGTTCGACCACCTGCTCGAGTACTGTGAGAATACCTACGAAATCGGGTACAACCTCCGCTGGCAGGGGCAGAAGTAAACCTCTCACCGCGGACGCCGGGTCGCTCCAAGTTCGCGACAATAGCGGCCCTCCCGAAAGCCCGGGAGGGCCGTTTTGGCGTCCGACCGGTTTCTCCCAGAGAAGGGCTAGCGGCCCTACACGGTGGCCGGTCCCGGAGTGGGCACCTCCGCCGACCGCTGGAGGGAGGCCACCACTTTGGTGGCGGGGTCGTCCTCCACTTCTCCGGTGAGCTCCATAACCTGCTCGGCCACCGTTCCGGCCAGATTGAGGCCGAAGGTGTCCCGGTCGCCCACCACGTGGTTGCGCCCGCCGTGGAAGTGGGTGGCCGTCAAATGCAACCGGATAAGGTTGCCCTCGATGCGATAGGTGCCCTGATAGTGGTAGTTGTTGTCGCCACCGTGGACATGGCCGTTCTGGAGCAGCAATACACCGCCGGCGGTATGGGGGCCGGATTCATCGGAAAATACGACGGACCAAAGGGCTTCGATGGACAAGACGCCTCCTCCCATTGCAGGGGTGAATGGCTCCCGGGCTTAACCCCAAGAAACCCGGGAGCAGGACCTTAGGAACGGTACGGCTCAACCCGCCCGCTGCTGCCGCCGTGCCGGGTCGAGGATCTGCTTGGCCGTGACCATGGCCTCCAGCTTGCCGAAGGCGATGTCCCGGGGTAGATGGTTCATGCCGCAGGTGCTGGTGATCAGGGTCTGCTCGGGGACCAGCCAGGAATGGTTCTGGATCCGCTGCACCACTGTATCGGGGCTCTCCACTTCGAGGTCCTGGACATCCACCGCCCCCACAGCCAAGCGCTTATTCCCCAGCAGTCCCCGGTAGGCATTGACCATGTCGTGCTCCACCAGCAGGGCGTCGTAGTTAATGCCCGTGATCAGCTCGGCCGGGTAGCTCCCGGTGAAGTAGCGGTGACCGATCTGGCCGTCATAGTCCTCGCCCACAGCGTAGTTGCCCTGGCAGATGTGGCCCATAACGGACAGCTGGTTGAGCCCCTCGATGGCCATATTGATGGCTTCCACCGCGGCCGCCACCTCGTCCTCGTCGACGGCTGCAAACAGCGGCTCGTCGATCTGAACATAGCGGCACCCAGCGGCTTCCAGGTCCTTCAGGTTGCGGTTAATGACCTTGGCCAAGTCCTGCATCATGGTCGTCAGGTTACCGTAGTATTCGTCGTGGGCGACCTTGGCGAGCATGTGTGGGCCGGTCATGGTCACCTTCACCGCCCCCGCGGCGAAGCGTGACACCATCCGGTACTCATCCACCAGCCCCAGGTCGGCATAGCGGATGGGACCGTTGCACACCGCTGCCGGATGGGTGACGTTAGGATCCTGACCGGTTATAGGCTTGGGCCGGGTCTCGTCGGAGAAGCCCGGGATCTTGCTCCAGAAGAAATTGAGCATGGCGTTCGGCGGCGCATGGCGATTATTGGTCCGCCGGTGCATCTCGCCGCCGGTGAGGATGTCGATGCCCGCGGTATCGTGGTCCAGGATGGCCCCCTGGCTGGCAATGAACTGGGCATTCGCCATATCGGCCCGGCTCAGCCCGCCGTTTTCCACTTCACGTTCCAGGATCTCGTACCAGCGGGGGACGCTGTAGGCGCCCACTACGGTGGTGGCATAGGGGGTGTAATAGGTCATGGTCCGGCCCTCCTCCACGGGTGAGGGGGTGGAAGGGGAATGGGCGGGCCGACGGCGAGGAGCGCAACCCCAGGAGAACCGGGGTGAAGCCGTCGACCCGAAAGAAGATCACCGCGCCCGCAGTGAGTTCAGCGGGCGGAAGGGGTCAACCACCCGCGCGGCGGGCGGATTCAGCCCGCCGGCTGGGCCCCTCTTTTCAACCTGGAACATCCCACCTTTCTCGTCAACTTTGGCGACAGCCGGCTGGACCAGGAACCCTTTCCTGACGGAGGATCGTCCTTACGCAACCCAATCCCACAGGAGTAGCGAGCCATGGCAGACATCGGCGGCCAAATCGAAGCCCTCAATTACGCCGTTGCCCAGCTCTACACCACCTTGATCATGGAAACCGATGATCCGGAAAGCGATGCCGGCGACCTGCGCGAGCAATGGAATGCCATCGAGCTCCCCGGGTCCGAGGACCCCAAGGCGGAGTTCTTCTGGGAATTCCAGTCTGCCCTTGATCACCTCGCCTACCTGATCCAGGACATGGTGGCCGAAGAGATGGGAAGCGAGCCCCCGGAATCCTAGACTCCTGTCACAGAGACTCGGCGCATCACTGCGCCAGGACACTGCCCCGACCCCGGATCCGGCTAAGCCGGAGCCCTTGCGGGGTGTGGCCCCGTCAGGACCCCGGAGAGGCCATTGCCGAGGGCCTAAAGGGGCCCACAGGCCCCAAAGTTGACACTGCAGGGAAAAGGGCGGCCTGCTTGCGCGGGCATGCGGTCACCCGCGGGGATCTGTCCGAGGGCTTCATCTGGGCCGTCCAGGATATTACCCAGCAACAGCAGCTGGAGGACGAGCTGCGTCTGTTGGCCAGCACTTTCCGCACCGGACAGGCCACCATGATTGCCGACCCCGAAGGCCGTATCGAGCGGGTCAGGCCGGCCTTTACCACCATCACCGGCTACCGCCCCCGAGGAAGTCATCGGCCGCAATCCCCGTACCCTTCAATCCGGCTGCCACGATGCCCGGCTCTAACGGGCCATGTGGCAACGGATCCTGGCGAAAGGCCACTGGGAAGGCGAGATCTGGAACCGACACCAAAACGGCGCTATCTGCCCGGTCTCCGAATCGATCGCGGTGGTCCGCAACGCAGCCGGGCAAAGCGAGCACTTCGTCACCGTCTGGCACGACATCAGCGAGCAAAAACGTCTTGGGCCGAGCTGGACTACCGGGCCAGCCACGACTCCCTCACCGGCTTATTAAACCGCAAGCACCTGGAGCAGCTGATCGGCGAGGAGATCAACCGCGCCGAACACTATAGCAGCACCTTCAGCCTGATCAGCCATTTCAAGGCGGTCAACGCCCGTCACGGCCATCCCATCGGTGACCAGGTCCTGATCCATACCGCCCGGAAAGGGTCGGCCTAGTATGCGAGTCCGATCAACTGGCGCGCTGGGGCGGGCAGGAGTTCATGATCCTGCTCGCTCAGACCGGCCTTGACGAGGCGGCATCCCTGGCCGAACACCTGCGCCGGGCTACGGCGGAGACCAACGCTCCCGAGCTGCCTACGGTGACTATCAGCCTCGGGGTCAACCAATACGGTCCGGGGGACGGTCTGGACGAGGTCACACGAAGCGTGGATAGTGCCCACATCGGGCCAAGACCCAGGGGCGCAACCGCCTAGAGCCTGCCTGACCCACGGGCCCGGGCCCAAGCGCCCGCCCTCGACCCGCCTGCGAGGCCGGTATAGCCATGAAACGTGTCCTCAAGATCACCCTGATCGCTTTCGTCTCCGTATTCGCCCTGGCGGTTGCGGCCACTGCCGTGCTTGCGCTAACCATTGACCCCAACGATTACCGTGACGACATCGAGCGTCTGGTCGAGCGGCGCACTGGCCGCGATTTGACCCTTGCCGGCCCCCTCGAGCTATCGGTCTACCCCTGGCTGGGCGCCGAGACCGCTCAAGCCACCTTAGGCAACGCTGCAGGCTTCGGCCCGGAGCCCTTCGCCCGGGTCCAAACGGCCGATCTGCGGGTTCGGCTGTGGCCGCTCCTCCGGGGGAAGATAACCCTGGGCAAGGTAGTGCTTCACGGCGCCCAAGTGAACCTGGCCCGCGATGCCAACGGCCGAACCAACTGGGCGGACCTTACCGGCGCGGGGGGTCCTGGAGAGGGTGCCGACGGCTCGCAGGGCCCACCCGAGGCCGACACGGAGCCGGCCCAGGGCCCCGGCACCACGCCCGATGGGGCCTTGGCCGGACTCACCCTGGCGGGAGTGGAGCTGCGCGACGCCCAGGCTTCTTGGCGCGATGCCACCACCGACAGTCACTATCGGGCCACCGGGATCGATCTCACAAGCGGCGCGGTACGCCCCGGCGAGCCTTTCCCGGTTTCGGTGGCACTGCGATTGGCCAGCGACCGACCGCAGCTGGCGGGCACTCTGGAGCTGAATGGCCGGGCCACCGTCGACCCGGCCCAGGACCGCTACACCTTCCGGGACGCTCGATGGGAAACCGACCTGACCGGCCCCGTCTTTCCGGAAGGGTCGCTTACCGCCACTCTGACCGGGGATTTCGCTGCCGACCTGGCTGCCGGGACCGCGTCCATCGACGGTCTCAACCTGCGTGCCTGGGGCAGCCGCGTGCAGAGCAGCCTGGGGCTCGAGGGGATCCAGGACGCAGCAACCGTGACCGGCCGGGCCAAGATCACGGTCAGCGACGGAGAGCAGCTTGCCCCTCTGCTGAGGGAAGCCGGAGCGGCCCTGGACGGACAGGCCGATTCCCTGACCGGCTCCTACCTCAAGGGCCATATCACCGGCAACTTGGGACCGGACGGCCTGTCACTGACCGATCTGGAAGGCTCCCTGCTGGGCTTGGCCATCTCGGGTCGGGCGAACCTGGAGCTGCCCGAGCCAGGACCGGCTGTTAGCTCCGAGCTGAGTGCCCGGGTCACCGATGGCCGCCGTCTGGTATCACCCTTGTCGGGCCAATTGCCCGCCGATCTGCGCCCGACGGCCCTCAACGGTGCCCGGCTGGACCTGAAGGCCCAGTGGGACCAGGGAACTGGCACCGCCGAGCTGGGCCGCCTGAACCTGAAGGCAGTGGGCGCTGACCTCAGGGCCAGCGCCAGCGCTCGTGGCCTCAACGCCGAGCCCAAGGCCAGTGGCCGGCTGACGCTGGAGCCCTTCTCCCCGCGCCGCGCCCTCCGGGCACTGGGCCTGGCGGTGCCGGAGACCGCCGACCCCGAGGCCCTTGGCGAGGCTGCCCTGGAAACCAATTTCGCGGCGGACCGCGAGGGCGCGCTCCTGACCGATCTGACCGCCACCCTGGATGACTCCCGCCTCACCGGCAGCGCCGGCATGCCCGCTTTCGCCGGCCCCCGGGTGCGCTTCAATCTGGCCCTCAACGGCCTCGACGCCGATCGCTACCTGCCACCGCCCGCCGAGGGCAACGCCGCCACCCCGACCACTCCGGGCCAAGCCGCCGGCACCGGCGCCAGCCAAATGCCACTGGCTCTCCTCCGGGACCTGGGCGTCAACGGGGAGCTGACCATAGGCCGGCTGCGGCTGCGGGGGATGCGGCTCAGCAACCTGCGGGCCCGGGTGGAAGGCAGCGACGGTCGCTTCCGCATCCATCCCCTGAAGGCGCAGCTGTACGAGGGACGCTATAGCGGGGATGCCCATCTAGACGCCCGCGGCGACACTCTCGAGGCAACCCTGGATGAGCGCCTGACCGGCATCGAAGTAGGGGCCCTGCTCTCCGACCTCACGGGCAAAGCCCCGGTCACCGGCACCGCCGATCTGGCCGCCGATCTCGGCTTTCAAGGCCTGTCGACCCAGGCGATCCTAGACACCCTCGCCGGCCAGGGCAGCTATACCTTGCGTCAGGGGACCATCGCCGGCTTCGACCTGGAGCAGGCCCTGACAAGGGCCTACGCCGCCCTGGGCAAGGCCGATGCGGATGACCGGGCCAACGGCACACGCTTTCGGGAGCTCAAGGGCAGTGCCACCGTGGACGGCGGCAAGGTCCGCAGCGACGACCTGAGTCTGCATTCGGGCGTGCTCGACGCCGAAGGTCAGGGCTTTCTCGACCTCGCCGGAGGGCGTGTCGACTACCGATTGGAAGCCGTTGTTGGCGACGACACCGCTGCGGCCATCCAGGAGCTGCGGGGCCTGACCGTGCCTATGCGCGTTCAAGGCCAGATTACCGACCCCGGTGTCCAGGTGGGCCTGGAGCAGGCCCTTCAGAATCGGGCCCAGGGCGCGTTGGAGAAAGAAAAGGAGAAGGCCGGCAGCAAGCTGGAAAAGGAGAAGAACAAGCTCAAGGAAAAGGCCAAGGACCTTCTCGACTTCTGAGGCGCGCCAGCCCCAGCCGGATCGGCGCGATCTGAACGATGCCGAGGTCCTGCTGGGGTCCTGGCTGCACGACCGCCGTTGTGGGTAGCGGTCAGGCCTCAGCCAGGCCGAGGGGGACGCCGCCCGAAGCGAGATGCCCGGAGGGCGAGCCCCGCGCCCGAGAAGCTAACGGACCCCGCTACGCCGGGAATTGGTCACCGCTCACCCCGGCCTTCTCCCCT
Source organism: Thiohalorhabdus sp. (assembly GCF_036628635.1). GTDB lineage: Bacteria > Pseudomonadota > Gammaproteobacteria > Thiohalorhabdales > Thiohalorhabdaceae > Thiohalorhabdus. The sequence continues at coordinate 67,120 of NZ_JAZKRM010000007.1, forward strand.
AAGAGGGAAAGAGAAGGCTTTTTCAAGCCATCGCCTCGATCAGCCCCGGATCGTCGTTGGCGGGACTGTTCACCCGCCGGCTCACCCGCACCGCCTCCATGGCCTCGGCGGGATAAGGAGCCAGCAGGGAACTCAGGGGTTGGGGGTCGCGCACTTCCGGGTCCAGCCACAGGCCCCAATCGGCCGGGCCCAATACCACGGGCATGCGGTTGTGGATGCTTGCCAGCAGCTCATTGGGCTCGCCCACAATGATGCAGTAGCTCTCGATGACCTTTGGCTCGCCGTTGATCTCGCCCTCCCAGCCCTCCCAGAGTCCGGCGAAGAACATGGGCTCACCGCTTCGCAACCGGATCCAGTAGGGCTGCTTGGGGCGGTCACCGCCTTGCTCCTGCCACTCGTAGAAACCATCCGCCGGTATCAGGGCGCGGCGGCGGCGGAAAGCCGCCTTGAAGGCGGGCTTGTCGGCCACGCTTTCGGCGCGGGCGTTGATCAGGCTGTATTTGGAGCGGGTTTCCTGGGGATCCTTGGCCCAGAACGGCACCAGCCCCCATTCCATCCTGATCAGCTCGCGCCGGCCCGGCTCGGGCTGGCGCGCCACCGGCAGGGTCTGGGTGGGTGCCGCGTTATAGCGCGGGCCCGGATCCGCGAGCGCCAGCTCGGCGTTTAACCGCCGCGCCAGCTCGTCCACCGGCGTCTGGAGTCCATACCGGCCACACATGGGGAGCCCTTCCTGGTCGAGTCCGTGCGTGCGCATTGCAAGGTCTGGAATGGATCAACTTGCGGGTCCAGCCACCCGTTTCCGTCCGACCACGCGCTCGTCAGCCACCGGGGAGTGGGGTAATGGGAGCGCCCGCCGCCGCCTAATGCCCAGGGCCCCGGGCGCGCTGCCGAAACCGTGCCCCTGGGCTGCGGCCGTGGTTCTGGCCCCTTGCCGGGCGCCTTCGAGTCTGCCTCGTGGCACGCCCCTTCGCCTACCAAGGGCGCGGCTCAAGCGGTTTGGTCATTCCTCCAGATCGGCCAGGACGTGGAGCCATTCCTCCAATGTGCCGCAGTCCAGAAAGGCGACCCCCGGCTTCTCCAGGGCCTTTTGGGAGTGCCCATTAGCCAGGCAGGGCCGGCTCTGGTGGGCACCTCCTGACCGAACTGGCCGCGTTGCCACGGCCCCAGCAGGTTTCACCGTGGCAGGATCGAGAAGCCAGCCTAAATCATTAGGGTCGGGGGGCGTAGACCCTATCCCGCGTTGGGGACAAACCAGTCCACCCGGTCCCGGAGCCACCCCAATCCTTTTGCCACGGGCAACCCGGCCCAATGCCTCTTGTTCCAGGCCCGGTTTTGAAGGCGCGCCCCGGCGACGGCCGCGGAGGCCTGGTGCTCGGTCACGGACCTATCCGGGCCAGACCGGGTGGAGACGGTTCCCTGGTCCCTTCGGGCTGGCCCAGCTATCATGGGGGATAAAAACGTTTTGAGAACTTTTTGCTCATGGCCAGCCCCGAGACCGATTTCCATGCCTGGCTGCTGGAGAGCGCCGAGCTCGTCGAGCACGGCCGCTGGGAGGATGTGGATCTGGAAGGGCTGGCCGGGTCAATCCGGGACCTGGCCTGCAGCGAGGTGCGCGACCTTCAGCAGGCCCTGCGGCGCTGGCTGGAGGCCGGTGTCCGGCGCGATGGCGAATCGGCCCGCCGGGAGATGAAGGCCATCAGGGAGCGACTGGCCCGCTCGCCCTCCCTGGCCGCTTACGAGCCCCTTCGCCAAAGGGTCCACGCCGCCTGGCGCGATCTCGAGCGCCATCGTCGGCAGGAAGGCACGGCCGTGCCCAGGGTGAGCCAGCGGGACCTGGATCGGGCAACCGGCAAGATCCGTCACAGGCTGGGCGGCGTCATCGACTAGCCGCTGCCTCCCACCCCTTTTTGAGCGGGATCAATTCGCGGCGGTCCGACCGGCGCTTCCTTGATCCGGATCATCCGCCGCCATCGCCGTCAGCGCACCAGCGACGCCACGCCACCGGCGGCCAGTAAGAGGGTGGCAGCCAGGGCGATGGGCGGCGCCCAGCGCGGCGCAATGCCCACGCCCCAACCGGGGTCCCCTCGCCGCAGCCGCCACAGGGCGAGGTTAACGCCGGCGAACACGGCCAGGATCAGGGCGCTGGTCAGCCCGGCCAGGCCCACCACCGGGAAGGCCAGGGCCAAGATCAGGACGAGACCGGCAACCACCACCGTCGCCGGAATGGGCGTTCGCGTGCGCGGACTCACCCGCGCCAACACTGCGGGCAGCCAGCCTTCCTCCGCCAGGCCGTAGAGCAGACGCGAAGCCATGATGAGCTGGGCCAGGATACCGCTGAGTGTCGCCACCAGACCGAAAAGCGTGATCACCATCCCTCTCCGGCCGGTGGTGGCCTCGTAGATCACCACCAGGGGCGCCTCGGTACCGGCCAGGCTGGCCGGCTCCAAAGCCAGAACCACCCCCGCTGCCAGCACCAGGTACAGCAGCGCCGCGCCGCCCAGCGCAGCCAGAACGGCCAATGGCAGGTTCCGTCGGGGCCGGCGCACCTCCTCGGCCACCTTCACCATGTCCTCGAAACCGATGAAGGCGTAGAAGGCCAGGAAACCGCCCATCCACAGGCCCATCCAGGCCTGGGGCGCCGCCGGAACCAATTCATCGGCACGCTCGGGCAGCTCCGCCAGAGCCCCGCCCAGGCCGGCGATCACCATCAGCAGGCCCGCAACCTGCACCACCGTCATCACCGCTGAGGCGCGCAGGGACTGTTGGATGCCCCACACGGCAATCCCGGCGAGGATCAGGACAACGCCGGCGATGCCGCCCCAATTGGGAACCGGCGTCAGCTCGGCGAAATAGCCGGCGAAGCCCCGGGCCAAGGCGGCCGCCGAGACGATACCGGCCACCGCGATCGCCAGCCCCGCCGCTAAGGACAGGGCTGGCACCCCGAAGGCCCGCTCCAGGTAGAGCGCCTCTCCCGAGGCCCGGGGATAGCATGCCGCCAGCTCGCCATAGGTTAGCGCCGACAAGGCGGCCACGATCATGGCCACAGCGAAGGCCAACGGCGCGGTGCTGCCGGCGGCACCCGCCACCTCGCCCAACAGGACGTAGATGCCAGCCCCGACGATGTTGCCGAGGCCGTAGAGGGTCAGCAGGACCGGGCCGACGGAACGACGGAGGCTAGGCTGGCTCACGTTGGGCCGCTGAGCTTTCGTTGGGGATTCTAAGGGGACACAGGACGCCCGTCAGGGCCAGCCCAGCCGCGCCCCGGGGATGGTGGCGCCCCCGGTATGATTCGAACCACCAGCCAGCCCCATAGAAGGGAGACGCTCTATCCAATCCAGCCACGAGGGGTTGGAGGGACCATGGTGCCCCACCGGGTCGCCGTGGTCAGCCCTCCTCGGCGCGGAAGCGGGCCTCCAGGGCGGGCAGGTCCACACCGGTGAGGTGGAGGGTGACGGTGGTGCCGGGCTGGAGGGTCTTGGGCAGGGTAACCGTGGGCTCCAGCGCCAGCTCGGGGATAAGGACCCGGCCTTTGGGGCCGTTGCGCTCGGCCACCACGCCCTCGCCCTGCCACTGGCCCTGTCGGCGGAGGTAGACCAGCTTGTAGTGCTGATTGGAGGCGCGCTCGGTACGCCTCAGGGCGCGAACTAGTTCGCCCACACCGGCGATGCGCTCGGCCAGGGTGTCCTTATCGGGCGCCGTACCGCCGGTGACGTGGGTGCGCAGCTGCTGGTGGGCCACCAGATCGTGGTAGCGCCGCAGGGGGCTGGTGGCCTGGGCGTAGGCGGACAGGCCCAGCCCGGCGTGGGGCTCGGGGGCAAGCTCCACCCGCGACGGGCGCATGAGCTTGCGCAGGGCGTAGGCCCACACCAGGCCCTCGCCTCCGGCCTCGCCCTGGGGGGCCGGCTGCTGGGCGAAGGGGATCACCAGACCCTCGGCCTGGGCGAAGCGGGCCACGGCGTGGCCGGCCATGATCATGGTCTCCGTCACCAGGCGCCGGCTGGCCAGCTCCTGGATGGGCCGGATGACCACTTCGCCGCTGCTGTCCAGGCGCACCGCCACCTCCGGCAGCTGGAAGGCCACCGCGCCGTTGGCGTGGCGCCCCGCCCGGAAGCGCTCGGCCAGCTCCGCCAGCCGGGCCAGCGGCTGCTCGTCCATGCGCTCGTCCGCGGCATCGTAGGACAGCCGCGTGACCTGCACCCAGCTGGGCACCACCTCGATGTCGGTGAGCTCACCGTCATCGGCCACCCGGAAGCCGATGGACAGGGCCGGCGAGGTCGCCGCCAGGCCCAGGCCCAGCCGCTCCACCGCGGCCGGGGGTAGCATGGTGCGCATGCCGTCGGGGAGATACAAAGTGGCGCCGCGGCTACGGGCCTCCACGTCCAGGTCGGAGTCCGGGGGGGCAACCGCCGCCACGTCGGCCACATGGACCCAGACGCGGTCGCCGTCGAGGCTGACGGCGTCGTCGGGATCGGTGTTGCCGACGTCGTCGATGGCAAAGGCGTCCAGGTGGGTGAGGTCCCGCCGATCCTCCTTGGGCAGCTCCGGCACATCCCCCTCGGCGCCGGACTGCGGCGCCCCGAAGCGGGCGGGATGGGGATCGGTGAGCTCGGTCCAGTGGCCGTTGGCCAGCAGCAGGCGCTGGGCCTCGGCCGGGCTCTCCTCCCGTCCCAGCTCGCGCAGGATGAAGCTGGTCTGGGTGGCCCCCAGGGCCAGGCGCTCCAGCTCGGCGGCGGCGGTAGTGTCCTCCGGGCTCATCTCCCCGGCGGCCAAACGCTCCAGCAGGGCCTTGCGCTCGGCCGCGGCCTGCTGCTTGGCCTCCCGGCGTTCCCGATCGGCCGCCACGGTTTCGGCATCGCGGGCGTCCAGATCATCGGGCTCGCCCTCGAACAGCAACCCTTCGGTCACCGCCCGCCAGCTGGACCAGGCCGTGGCCGGGGTGAACTCGCCATAGGCCAGCTCCGCCAGATCCGCCAGGGTCAGTGACTCCCCGGCGAAGGCCTCCCAGGCCTCCTCGATCTCCCCCGAGCCGGCGTCCAGCGCCCTCACATCGGCCACCGGCCCGGGATGGAGGGGAGTGACGTCCTTGGGCCGGACGCGTTTGGTGCCGCCCTCGGACAGGGAGAGGACGACCTTGTCGCCCTCCACCGCATCGACGCGGCCGGGCTGGGACTTGTAGACCACCAGATTTCCGGTGGCAGGCTGGGACGGGATCATGGGGTACCTGGTATTAATCCGATTTCATTGCTCGAAGGGAGCTCCCCGGCCTCATGGACCAGGGAGGACGCCCGAGTGTACCGCTAAGGCGCCGCAGGCTCGAAAGGGGGCTAGGAAGTATGAGGGCGCGCCTTGGACCCAAGGCAAGGTTCCCCCCAAACGCCGGAGCCGGCCCGGCCTGAGGTTGCCTAGCCGAGTACGGCCAAGGGGTGGCGGGCGAAACCCAAGCAAACCGCCGGGCGGGGCTAAAGGCTGGAGGGCCCCAAGTTACCGCATTCAGGGCGTTAGGTTCTGGTCGAGCAACAGCTCGTCCTGGGATTCTGCACGCTCCAGCAACGCAAACCAGCTTTCTTTATCCTTGCATTTCAGGACCCCGTGGGAGAGGCGATCAACCGCTTCTGGGGGAAGGGAGGCCCGCATCGCCTGTTCCGTTTTTTCGCGGGCCTCGTCGCCAAAGCGCAGGGCCACCTGTTCGAGAAGGACGGTGCGAATGCCTTCGAAGAAAGAGCCCGGGTCCCGGCTTTGGGTGGGTTTGCCCTCATAGGCATGCAACCGCGCCAGGGCATACTGGCGCTCGGCCTCGGTCACTTCCCCCACAGGGTCCCCGAACAGGGAATAACGCAGCTCCCCTTGCCCCACCGCCCGTAGGTAAACGGGGTCACTGACATGGCGGCGAAGGGCCGCCACCACACGCCAGCCCGGCTCACCGGATAGGGATTGGGTGAGCTCGCGCTCGATACCCCGCATCAAGGGTTCAAACTCGCCCATGACGACGTAACGTTCCCGTAACTGCCCCAAGAGGCTTTCGATCCGGGACTCATCTGGCTCAGGCGACCGCTTTACCATGGCCTCCCCTTTTCCTTCCAAGCGAGCGTTAGACCGCGCGCTCCAAAGCCCCGTTGACCCCTTGCCCACTTGAACACAAGCCGAAATCGGCTTACAGCCCCAATAGCAACATGCTCAGCCTTTGCGTTGAAGGCCGAGCCCGGCTGCAAAGGCTGTATAACTCCAAGATAGCACAAACCTCGGGCACGTCACCTCCACCATGGACCCGATGTTATCGGACTTGGGCTGGGACAAGAGGTCACCCCACCCCTCCTATCGCGAGGAGCACACACGCCTTTAAAGGGCTATCACTTGTCCAGTGGCAAGTCCTTAAGTCCGCTAGCCCGAACCTGAAGGGCACCACCACCGACGGCTTCGCCACCCCCCCTCCATGGATCCCAAGTTCCGCCCCAAGGGGGAGGTCTCCTGCGGCTAGGGGGACGGCGACAGCCCTAAGGATCGACATCACGGACACAGCTTCGCTCGGGAGGGCTGAATGGCCTTCCGCAACATTATGTCTAAAATTGAAAGGAGTTTTATTTGGGGATCACCTACGAATCCGGCCGGTGCGGGGCCCTTGAGGCAAAGGTAGACCTGCCCCTGGCCTAATAGCCGGAAACTATCAAAAAGTTTTTAACATTCAATTGGACCAATCTGGCGGCGGGGTCCACCTTAGGCCCTGAGCCGGTCGCCGGTGAGTTCGATATCGGAGGTCGGTGACCGCAACCGCAACGAACTGTAGCGCAATGACTGCCTCATCCGACCTTCCGGGTGGGTCGAGGCGACTCAAATGGGAGAAGGAAATGGCCGAAAATACCAACCATGGCGACAGCGGGGGCAAGTGCCCCGTCATGCACGGCGCCCGAACCGAGCTGCATGCAGGCGGCCCGGGCAACGAGGACTGGTGGCCTAACCAGCTCAACCTGCGGATCCTTCACCAGCACACTGCCGCCGGCAGCCCGCTGGACGAGGGCTTTGATTACGCCGAGGCCCTCAAGGGGCTCGACGTCGAGGCCCTCAAGCAGGACCTGTTCGCTCTGATGCGGGAGCCCCAGGACTGGTGGCCGGCCGACTACGGCCACTACGGGCCGCTGTTCATCCGCATGGCCTGGCACGACGCCGGCACCTACCGCACCGGCGACGGCCGCGGCGGCGGGGGCACCGGCAACCAGCGCTTCGCGCCGATCAACAGCTGGCCCGACAACGGCAACCTCGACAAGGCACGGCGCCTGCTGTGGCCGATCAAGCAGAAATATGGCAACCGCATCTCCTGGGCGGACCTGATCCTGCTGGCGGGAAACTGCGCCCTGGAGGACATGGGCTTCAAGACCTTCGGATTCGGTTTCGGGCGCGAGGACATCTGGGAGCCGGAGGAGGACACCTACTGGGGGCCGGAGAGGGAGTGGCTCGAGGACGAGCGCTACAGCGGCGAGCGCGAGCTCGAGGAGCCGCTGGCCAACGTCCAGATGGGGCTGATCTACGTGAACCCGGAGGGGCCCAACGGCAACCCGGATCCGGAGGCGGCGGTCAAGGACATTCGCGACACCTTCGGTCGCATGGCCATGAACGACTACGAGACCGTGGCGCTGATCGTCGGCGGCCACACCTTCGGCAAGTGCCACGGCGCCGTGGATCCGTCCCATCTGGGCCCCGAGCCCGAGGCCGCCGGGCTCGAAGAGCAGGGCTTAGGCTGGCGCAACGACTACGGCAGCGGCAAGGGCCCCAACACCCTGACCAGCGGCATCGAGGGCGCCTGGACCCATACCCCGACGCAGTGGGACACCAGCTACCTGGACCTGCTGTTCGGCTACGAGTGGGAGCTAACCCAGAGCCCCGCTGGAGCCTACCAGTGGACCCCGAAAGGGATCGCCGCCGGGCACATGACACCCGACGCCCACGAGCCGGGTGAGCAGCATCCACCCATGATGCTCACCACGGACCTCTCACTGAAGGTGGACCCGAGCTACGCCGAGATCGCCAGGCACTTCCACGCCGACCCGGAGGAGCTGGAAGACGCTTTCGCCCGCGCCTGGTTCAAGCTGATCCACCGCGACATGGGCCCGAAAGCGCGCTACCGCGGTCCCGACGTCCCGGACGAGGACCTGATCTGGCAGGACCCGGTACCGGCGGTCGACCACGAGCTGATCGACCAAAGGGACATGGCCGACCTGAAGGACCGCATCCTCGCTTCCGGGCTGACCATCCCCGAATTGGTCTCGGCGGCCTGGGGCTCGGCATCGACCTTCCGCGGCTCGGACAAGCGCGGCGGTGCCAACGGCGCCCGCATCCGCCTGGCCCCGCAAAAGGACTGGGCCGTCAACCAGCCGCAGCAGCTGGCCAGGGTCCTCGACACCCTCGAGGGCGTCCAGAAGGCCTTCAACGGCGAGCAGTCGGCCTATAAGCGCGTGTCGCTCGCCGATCTGATCGTCCTCGGCGGCAATGCCGCCGTCGAGCGGGCCGCCGACAAGGCCGGGCACCCCGTCGAGATCCCCTTCCACCCGGGACGTACCGACGCCTCCCAGGAGTTTACCGACGTAGACGCATTCGAGGTGCTGGAACCGGTCGCCGACGGCTTCCGCAACTACCTCAAGCACCGCTTCACGGTACCGGCCGAGGAGCTGCTGCTTGACCGGGCCCAGCTGCTGACCCTGACCGCGCCGGAGATGACCGTGCTCGTCGGTGGCATGCGGGCGCTCAACGCCAACGTCGGCGGCGACCAGCGCGGCGTGCTCACTGACCGGCCCGAGACACTCACCAACGACTTCTTCGTGAACCTGCTGGACATGGGGAACAAGTGGGAGCCGACCTCGGACGAGGCCGAGGAGTTCGAGATCCAGGACCGGAACACCGGCAAGCCTAGGTGGAGGGCCACCCGCGTCGACTTGGTCTTCGGATCCAACTCCCAGCTGCGGGCCATCTCGGAGGTCTATGGCCAGGACGACGCCCAGGCGAAGTTCGTTCAGGACTTCGCCAAGGCCTGGACCAAGGTGATGAACGCGGACCGCTTCGACCTCGCCTGAGCCCGGCGGAAGGGCTCCGGGTGCGGGGTGTTCCCGTACCCGCGACAAAAGGCAAAAGCCGCCGGGGCGGCGTTTCGGGTCATCGAAACGCCGCCTTTTCTTGCGCTGGCTACACCGAAGCCGGCGAAGGGCTGGCCGGAGACCGGGGAAGCGCCGCAATCCGGCACCTCGACGTCCAGGCGGCTTTGCGGGCACCGCCGGCGGCATGCGGTGACGCGCGCAAGCGGCCAGCGCAAGGCAATCGTGGCGGGGATACCCGCTCCAACCAGGCGATCCTTGCCTGTCCATCGAGGCCAGTCCCACCCCCATGGCCGCGGCAGAGCCCGCAGGGGCGCCCCGCCGCTGCGCCCTACCCCGGCCGGGAGATGCGCGCCGCCGCAAAATGCCGTGCAGACTCCAGGGAAATCCACACCTTGCGTCGCGGAGTCCTCAAGCCGTCTGCCGGTTGGCCACGATGCGGTTGCGGCCGCTCGCCTTGGCCTCGAACAAGGCCTCGTCGGCGCTTTTGAGCAGGTGATCGGGGCTTTCCACGCCGTCGGCCCGCTCTCCCAGACCGACGCTCACCGTGACCGAAAACCGCCCCTGGTCGGCGGCGAACTGTTCCTGCAACAGGCGCTGCCGGATGCGCTCGGCGACCACCTCGGCCCCCTCCAGATCCGTCTGGGGCAGCACCACCACGAACTCCTCGCCGCCGTAGCGCCCTGCCAGGTCAAAGCTGCGCAATGCCTCCTGAAGCAAAGCGCCGATAGTCCGCAAGACCTCATCCCCGGCCTGATGACCATAGGTGTCATTGACGAATTTGAAATGGTCCGCATCCAGCAGAAGGACCGAAAGGGGGGATCCCATTCGGTAGGAGCGCTTGAACTCCTGCTCGAGGCGGTTCTCTAGGTGGCGACGGTTGAACAAACCGGTGAGCCCGTCCCGGATGCTGATCTCTTCCAGCTGGCGGTTCGCCGCGTCGGCCCGCTCCTGGTAGATGCTGGTCTCGGTGACGTCGAGCACGGTCAGGGCAAGGTAGGCCACCTGGCCATCGTCGCCGTAAATGGGGTCGAAGGTGGCGTCCTGACGCATTTCCCGGGCATGCCCGGTAACGGGACGGTTCGGGTGGAAATGGAAGAGGTAAGGGCGCTGCCGCCAGGAAGAAAAGGCCCGATGGCCCAGCGAAAAGACGCTGCGGGCCTTGCGCCGGAACCAACTCTCCGGCACTTCGGGGAAGCAGTCGAACAGGCTCCGGCCTTCGGTGGTTGCCCGATCCCGGCCAGCGTGGGCCAACATGAAATGATTGATGAATACGATGCGAAAATCGGGGTCGACCACCAGGACACCGGCCCCCATCGCCTCGAGGATGTGGGCCATCTGGGCCTGGTTAAGCTCAAAAGGGTGGCTCATGGCACCCCCTCACAGATCCGCCAGGATGCCGTCCACCAGCCCGCGCACGGTATCGATGGATTCTTCCAGCATGATCAGAAGGATGCGGCACTCGAAGGCGCGCTCCTCAGCGGCGAAGCGGACCTCCACCAGCAACGCCTTGTCCCATTCCTGACTGGTGGGGTCGAGGAGATCGGACGTTTCACACTCCTTGCCCAGCAGGGATGGCGCGGTGAAGGAGAAATGACTGCCTAGCTGCTCACCCAGGCCGGTTAGGATCGCCCCGGTTACGATGTTGCTGGCGTCCAATAGCAGCTCGTCCTCGTCCTCGGGGGCTAGGTCGCCGGGATCCTTGTCCTCGCCGAGGAGGCTGGCGAGATGGTCCGATCCGTTAAGATCGTAAAGGGCGAGGGCCTCGCCACGGATCTGATCGAAAAAGGCCTGGCTGACCCCCGAAACCTGGTCGGGCAACACATTGCCCTCGTCCATGTGATTCCGCAGAGCGCGCGCATCGACAACGCGAACGCTGGGGACATGGAGCTTGATGAAGGTGCCCAGCAGCTGGCTCAGGGCCGAGGCCGCTTGCCCCATCGCCACATTGACCAGCTCGGTCAGGGCATCCTGCTGCTCCTCGCTGAGCTCGGGGGCGGCGGTCATTGCATGCCCGCCTTCTGGAGCACTTCCGCCAGGGTTGAATGGTCCACGGGCTTGGCCAAGAAATCCAGCGCCCCCAGGGCCAGTACCCGGTTTTGGGCATCCTCCTGGATGTCGGCGGAAACCACGATGGTCCGGTGGTCCTCGCCCTTGTCGTGCAAGGCCTGGAGGACCTCGAAGCCGTCCATGTCCGGCATGGTCAGGTCAAGGAACAGCACCACCTCGGCGTAGCCGAAATAGGCTTCCAGGGCCTCCTGCCCGTTGCTCGCCTCCACGGCCGCCGCCTTCCAATCCTCCGGCAGCACCTTGATAAGCTGCTTTCGGGCCAGCCGCGAATCGTCCGCCACGACGACGGTCTGCGGTGCGGCCATCCGGTTTCCTCCCATGACGGCTCACCTGGGATTGGCCTACCCGGCTTGCCGATCAGCAATGACGTGATGGCTGTGTGGCTATCCGGCCAGGGGCATTGGCCAAAGCCCGCCGGCCGGTGAACAAGGGCTATCGGCCCTGCCAAAACCCTCTTATCCTACCATGTTAATTGCACGATCCATGCCAACAACTGGGTCGACCCGACCGGCCCACTCCCTGGCTCCCCCCTCTGCCCCGGGATGATGACGGAGTCGTTCCCGCCGCGGCTCCGCCTTTTTGCCCTCGTAGCAGGGAATCAGCTTGTTCATGTGACCAAAATGCGGTTGGGCTGCGACGGGATAAAAGGGGGAGAGTCAGCTCAATTCATCCGTTCCCTGCCCTGGTTTGCCGCGGCGGGTCTCAATTGGACCCTATACCCCAACGGCAGGGGTGGGGGCCAGGGCCCCTTCCCTGCCCTGGCTTCCGGGTGCCCCGGAACACGGGGCCGTGGGAGGGGCAAAAGCCAACAGGGCGGCGTTTCGGGCCAAGGAAACGCCGCCCTGGTTTTTGGGTTCCTCCCTGGGCGACTGGCAGCACCCCGCCCGGGTGGGGCTCAGGTGGTTATGTCGAGGGCGCTCTGGCGCATTTGGTCGGCGGTCTGGAACGCTCCGGTGTTGGCCTCGAACGCCCGCTGCGCCTGGATCAGGTCGACCATGGAGTTGACCAGGCTGGTACCCGAGGCCTCCAGGGCGCCCGATTCGAGCGCGCCCCGGCCACCGGTGCCGGGCTCGCCTCGATTGGGGGCCCCGGAGGCCTGGGTAGCCTGGAACAGCCCGTCGCCCCGGGCCTCCAGGCCGGCGGGATTGGCGAAGGCTGCCACCTCGATCTGGCCGGCTTCCTGGCGCTGGCCGTTGGCGCTCTCGTAGGTCACCGTCCCGTCCCGGCCGACGGCGGCATTGCTCGCCCCAACGGGAAGTTTGATGTCGCCCGCGACGGGGTTGCCGTTGGCATCGGTGACCTGGCCGTCGCCATTGGTCTGTAAGCTCCCGGCCCGGGTGAACGCCTGGCCGTCGCCGGTCTCCACCGGCAGCAAGCCATTGCCGTTGATGGCCACATCGAGGGACCGCCCCGTCGTTTGGAGGCCGGCGACCTCCCCGGCTCCAAGCCGGTTGACCGCGCCCACCGCCACGCCGTTGCCGGCGGCGGTAACGGCGCTCGCGCCGGTGCCCTGTTGCGCCGCCTGGGGCTGTGCGGCCAGCTCGGCCCGGCTCGGGCTGAACCCCTGGGTGTTGGCGTTGGCCACATTGTTCGCGGTCACGGCCTGCTTTTGCTGAAAGGCCTGCATCGCGGAAGCGCTGGCCGATAGGGGGTCCAAGGCAACCTCCTTGCTGGGGGACCGCCGCCCCTCCGGGGACAAGACTCAGACTGGTCCTGCCTATTGGAAAGGAAACGGCAGCCCGGTTCAATCGGTGATTGATTTCGGCCCCTGGCGGCTCCGCCCGGCCTTATCAGCGCTTACGGGAGTCGGGACCTGGGCTGGCGCCTTGCCAACCGGTCACCAGGGGATGGGCTGGCCGTCCCAGGCGAAGAAGCCGCCGCTGTCCTCCGGGCCCAGTCCGGCCATGACCTGGAGCAGCTGGGCGACCGTGCGCGCCACCGGAAAGAGCTGCTCGGCCGGGACCCAGGCCTGGAACGGCGCGGAGAGGTCGGTATTGGTCGTTCCGGGGTGGAGGGCGGCACAGGTGACCGCCGGCGCCCGCCGCCCCAGCTCGATCGCCAGGGTGCGGATGTACTGGTTCAGCGCCGCCTTGGAGCCGCGGTAGGCGTACCAGCCGCCCTTGCCGTTGTCCCCAATCGAGCCCACCCGCGCCGAGATGGCGGCGAACACGGCCGGATCGCCGTGGCCGAGCAGCGGCCGGAAGTGGCGCGCCACCAGCAAGGGCCCCGCGGCGTTGACCTGGAACAGGGTGGTAAGCGCCTCCGGGGTCACATCCTCCAGGCGCTTCTCGGGACGGATGCTCCGGCTGCGGTCGTGGAGCAAACCGGCGGCGTTGACCAGTAGATGGAGCCGGGCCCCGGCTTCCCGGACCTTTTCCGCCGCCTGGCGGACGCTGGTGTCGTCGGTGCAGTCCAGGGCGACAAGCCGAAGCCGGCCGTCGCTGGCCCGGGCCAGCTCCTGCAAGTCGCTGGCATTGGCGGGATCGCGGCAGGTGGCCCAGACCGTGCCCACCCTGGTCTCGGCCAGGCACTGGCGGACGAATTCCAGGCCGATCCCCCGGCTCGCGCCCTGGATCAACACCTCACCGCCATCCGGAATCCAGCTCAGGGCCATGGCAGGCTTCCTTGGTCAGAGGGTTGGATCGGCGGCCGGAGGCAAGGACCGGCCCTGTCTGAAGACCGACACCTCACGGCAGCACTCGCCATCCCAGGCTCCCCCATTAACCCAAAATACCCCTTACCGAACCGCCAACCGAACCCGGCAGGGAGGGAATGCCCAGACGGCATTTCGATCGGAGGTAGTTGGTCCAGTTGGCTTTTTGGGAAAAAGTCGGCGGGCGGGTGGGCCACCCCGCCGGCACCGCCCTTGCTCCCGCCCGGGCGCCTGCCGATACTCCCCCTGCGACCGAATCCCCGCAGCCACGTTCAACAACCAGCGAGCCCACAATGCCCAAAACCCACAATCTAGTCGTTGGCTACGTGCTGTGGCTCTTCGGCTTCATGGGATCCCACCGCTTCTACTACGGCCGGCCCATTACCGGCACCATCTGGTTCTTCACGCTGGGGCTGCTGCTCATCGGCTGGATCCTGGACCTCTTCCTAATGCCGGCCATGGACAGCACCGCCGATCGGCACTACGTTCTGGGGCGCAAGAACTACACCGCCGCCTGGGTCTTGCTCACCTTCCTGGGGGTGTTCGGCCTCCACCGCATGTATCTGGAGAAGTGGATCACCGGCGTCATCTATCTGCTCACCGGCGGCCTATTCCTCCTGGGCGTTCTCTACGACTACTGGACCCTCAACCGCCAGGTTGACGAGGTCAACCGCGCCAGTACGGACTGGTAGACCGTCTCACCCGCCGCGCAGCTCCTGGAAGGCGGCCAGGGCCGCCTCGCGGCTGGCCTTGAGATCCACCACCGGGCGCGGGTAGTCCCGGCCCAGCTCGATGCCGGCGGCCGCCAGCACCGACCCCGGCGCCTGCCACGGGGCGTGGATATGCTTGGCGGGCAGCGCCGCCACCTCCGGGACCCAGGCGCTCACGAAGGCGCCGTCGGGATCGAAGCGCTCGCCCTGGCGCACGGGATTGAAGATGCGGAAGTAGGGCGCGGCGTCGGCGCCGCAGCCGCCGGCCCACTGCCAGCCCAGGGTGTTGGCGGCCAGGTCGGCGTCCACCAGGGTGTCCCAGAACCAGCGCGCGCCGTCGAGCCAGGGCAGGCGCAGGTTCTTGGTCCAGAACGACGCCACCACCATGCGCAGGCGGTTGTGCATCCAGCCGGTGGCCCACAGCTGGCGCATGGCCGCATCCACCAGCGGCACCCCGCTGCCCCCCGCGCGCCATGCCTCGGCCTCGGCGGCGGCCTCGGCGTCGGGGTCGCGCCAGGGAAAGGCCTCGAACTTGCGGTCCAGGGGCCGCTGCGGCGTCTCGGGGAAATGGAAGAGCAGATGGTGGGCGAATTCGCGCCAGCCCAGCTCGCGCAGGAAGGCCTCACCGCCGTCGGTGGCCGCCGCGCCGTCGGCGGCCACCGCTGCCACCACCTGGCGCGGGCCGATCTCCCCGAAATGCAGGTGCGGCGACAGCGCCGAGGTCCCGGCCACGCCCGGGTGCTCGCGGCCGGCGTCGTAACCGGCCAGGGCCTCCCCGGCGAACACCGCCAGGCGCGCCCGCGCTCCGGCTTCTCCCGGGTGCCAGGCCGCCTCCAGGCCGTCATACCAACGCACCGCCGGCAGCAGGCCCAGGTCGTCGACGCCCTCCGAGGCCGGCGGCGCCGCCGGGCCGGGCAGGGCCGCCGGCGGCCGCGCATCGTGGGCCGCCGCCCCGGGCAGATCATGGTCGGCCACCAGCCGCTTCCAGAACGGTGTGAACACCCGGTAGGGGGTCCCCTGGCCGGTGGCCACCTGCCACGGCTCCACCAGCAGGGCGGCGTTGAAGCTTTGCACAATCAGGCCGGCCTCGCGCAGCCGTTCCTTGATGCCCCGGTCCCGGGCCACCACCGCCGGCTCGTAGAGACGGTTCCAGTGCACCGCCGTCGCCCCCGTCTCCGCCGCCAGCGCCGCCAGGGCATCACCGCTGGGCCCGCGGCGCACCGTCAGGGGCGCCCCCGCTGCCGCCAGATCGGCGGCCAGGGCCCGAAGCGAGCGGTCCAGCCACCAGCGCTGAGCCCCGCCGGGGCCCCAGGGTGCCTCCTCCTCCGGGGCGTGGATATAGACCGGGATGACCGTGTCATGGCGGGCCGCGGCCTCGGCCAGTGCGGGGTTGTCGGCCAGGCGCAGGTCCCGGCGCAGCCAAACAAGGACGGCGGACATGGGCGGAGGCTCCGGTGGCTGGCACTTGTCCCCGATGGTAAGGGGCACGCGCGGCGGGCGCCACGGGCGATGGCTTGCCGGCGCGCCTGGGCGGCGGCAGGGACCGGCAATGACCCCGAAGCGGCCCTGCGCCTGGCCCGCTACGTCGGCCCCTCGCCCGGCTTCTGGATGGGCCTGCAGGGGCGCTGCGAACTGGAGCAGGCCCGGCTCAGGCCTGGGTCGGATCGGGGCAAGGGTGCCGGGAACACCCACCGCGTTTTCTGATCGCGGCCCGGCGTTGGTAGATTAGGGGCCCAGAAAGACGTTTTTGAACGGTTAAAGCCCGACCTGAGCCCTTTGCCCGCGGGAAGGCGGCAAGGCCCGCCCGGGTGGATCGCCGGGTGGGAAGGACCGGGGCTGGTTAGGGACGCCTGGGTAACGCCCTGGACCTAGCCGGTCGGCTGGGGTTGCGGCGATATGGTATAGCGCTCCAGGTACTGCAGGTAGCGGGCCAGGACCTGGTCGAGGGACTCGGGCAGCGCTTGCCATGTAACCCCCAGGCAGGGCTTGGGGGACTGCTGGGCCCAAACGATGTGGCAGGGGATCCAGAGCAGCACGGGCCCGTCGGACCGACCCTTCAGGGCCATGGTCAGGCCCATCTCCTGACCTTCCAGGCCGGGAATCGCCTCCCAGGCCGGTTCCAGGGCATTGGCCGGAAGACGGGCACCGCTTCGGGAAAGGTTGATCCAGGAGTCCAGGCAGTCCTCGAAGGAGGCCAGCGCCTTTTCCAGCTCCCCCTTGGGCGGCTGATCCCGGCGCCGGGGCTTCTGAACGGCGTGCCATAGCCAGGGGCCCTTGGGTTCCAGGCTCGCTTGCAGCGCCAGGGAGGTGTAGAGGCGGGAATAGCTCCGCGGGTTGGGCTGAGCGCGCATGGTGGGGCCCTCATCGAACATGGCAAAGGGAATCATCCGACCCGGTCCGTTCAAGCTCAATGTCAGCCTCCCCGTCCTCTTTCCCGGATTGGACCCTTTTGCCCTGCTGGTGCCGAGACCACCCCATCGACGTCCCGGCACCGGCGCCCGCCCCGAAGGGGACAGGGGCACCTTTTCCCCCTGGCCTGGCGGACGGCAGGTGGGTGGGGACAGCAAGAAGGGGATGCCGGGTCACCCCGCGAGCGCCTCGGGCAAACGATCAGCAACAGCGCCCGCTTAAAAATACGGAGGAACCGTGACGGCGTCCAGTCCCCCACACGACCTGCCCAGGGCAAATTCGTCCTGACCGCCCAGCCGGCCGAGTTGGCCTTTCCCCGACGAACGCCACCACCCGGAAACGCGCCCCCCTTAGGAGCCCAATTCACTGGGCGAGCCGTGGATTCCCGACCGGGGTCCATCCAACGACTCGCCCGGGCCAGCGGGGCTCCTGCAACCCCGGTTCCGGGTAAGAACAGCGGGTTACATTAAGCCTTAATCGGTTCGGTTGGCTAGTCATCTCGGCAAGAACGAATCTGCCCTGCGACTTGCCACTGCCGGCCGGGCAAATCAACGCGATCGTCCAGGGCAAGCGAGCCATAACCGCCGACACCGCCCCCTGCCTCCGGGCCACTGCTCCCCAGGCCCGTTGTCCCCTGGCTTCCACCTTAGCCCAGGGGAGCCGCCGCAATCGGGGCGAGGCCCACCCAAAAAGGCCCCGCGCACGCGCGCGGGGCTTGTGTCTGCCGCGGCGGTTAACCGCCCGGGCTAGAAGCGTTTGTTCACCTGCAGGCTCACGATCTGCGCGCTGCTGTCGAACGAGCCGTCCAGGGTGGCGCTTTCGCCCAGGCTGTTGGTCACGGTGTTTTCCACCTTGGCGGAGGCGAAGTCCAGGTAGTTGTAGGCGGCGTCCAGGCTCCAGCCGGCGCCCCAGGCATAGCTCGCTCCCCCGCCGTAGCGGTGGCGGTCGGCATCGGGCAGCCGCGGGTCGCGGTGCTCGGCGTCCGGGACCGGGGTCTGCTCGAAGCGGTAGCCGCCGCGCACCGTCCACCGGTCGGTCAGGTCGTACTCGGTACCCAGCGCGAACGACCAGGCGTTCTCCCAGGCCTTCTCGCGGGTCACGTCCGAGGCGGTGGGCCCGCCACTGACGTCCACGGCCAGCTCGTCGTAGGAGCTCCACTCCGACCACTGCAGGCTCACCATGCCGCGCCAGCGTTTGTTTATATCGTGCCGGACCCCGAGCACAGCGCGCGCCGGGAGATCCAGGCGAGCAGTAGCGCTAAAGGTCTTCGTCCCGGCAAGTGGCGCGCCCAGCGCCGCCGGAAGCTCACGCTTCTGGGTACCCTGAATGGTATGCACTACCGAGGAATGGTAGGACAGACCCAACCGGGTATCCCCGCCCTGCCACAGGGCGCCTATCAACCAACCGTAGCCGTGAGAATCCCCCGTGATGCGGCTGAACCCATCCGCGGGGGCAGGCGTCTTGATGTCATTGGTCAGCTCCACATCCAGCTGCTGGATAACGAAGCCGCCACCCACGGAGAACCCATTGCCCACCTGCCTGGCCACGGAAAGGGTGCCCTGGAGCACCTCCAGGTCCGACTCAATGGCGTGGTAGCGGCCAGCCCAGTCCCCATCCCATTCGGTGCGCAGGCCGAAGGGAGCATTCAGGGCGAAGCCGAGGACAAGCCCCTTTCCCATGCGGTCGCGGGCGAAAACCTGCGGGGGGGAGCCAGAGTTGCCCGCCTCGCCGCCGTCGGGCTGCTGGCCGGAGAATTGGATGGAGGGATCGATCACCGAGCCTCCCGCGGCCACCCCGGGGCGAGAATCGGCAGCCATCCCCGCGGGGTTCCAGAAGGCCGCGGACAGCTCGTCCGTACCGCTACCGATACCGGCCAGGGCCGAGCCCAAGGGACGGGCGCCCTGTTCACCCAGCTCGAATCCGGCGGCGCCCGCGGAACTGGCCGCCGCCAGCGCGCACACCCCGACCAGCCATTTATGATACAAACCCATCCCTTTCCCTCCCTCGATGCGATTCGGTGGTCCACACCCCCCCGAACGGGCCTAGTTCCTCGGAGCGTAACGCGACTGACCGCCGACGTCCTCACCTTTCTGTCGCCCCTTCAGCGGCCACCTCCGTTGCCGCGTTTTGCCAACAGCCGTCTTCGCCCGCAACTCCCTTCAGAACCGGCCCAAGTAGCAGTTTGAGGCCGTTGAGTAACAGCGCCATGGGCCCAATCCAATGCCATAAAATCCCCCAGAACGGCCGCAGCCTTTCCGCGAACGCTTGCGCGACATCCAGGTCCCCATCCACCCCTGCCCCCTTTATCTTCCCTGACGGTCCACCGGCGCCGGTGCTATGGTCGGGCAGCCCCCCTTTGCCCCGGCCATAACGAACAGACGCATGGACCGTCAGGCCATTGCAGACAAATTTCGCGGACTGACCGTGTGGCAGCGCGGCGACCAGCGCGCGCCGCACAAGCCGCTGCTGGTGCTGCTGGCGCTGGGGTATCTGCAGCGGGAGGGGCGGCGCGAGCTGGCCTTTACGCAGATCGAGGAGCCCATGAAGCAGCTCCTCGCCGACTTCGGCCCGCCCCGGCAGAGCTACCACCCGGAGTACCCCTTCTTCCATCTGCAGTCGGACGGCGTCTGGGAGCTTAGCACCGACGGCGGCGTCCAGCTGCCCATGGACCGCCAGCTGCCCAGCGCCGCCGTGTTCCGGGACTACGGCGTGAAGGGCGGCTTCCCCGAGGCCGTGTTCCGCACCTTCCGCGACGACCCCGAGGCCGTGCGCGCGGTGGCCCACCTGCTGCTGTCCGGCCACTTCCCGGAAACCCTGCACGAGGACATCCTCCAGTCCGTGGGCCTGGACCTGGAGGCCCCGGGCACCGCCGAATCCGCCACCCGCATCCGCGACCCCAAGTTCCGCCACGAGGTGCTCACCGCCTACGGCTACCGCTGCGCCGTGTGCGGCCTGAAGATCGAGCTCCAGGACAAGACCGTCGGCATCGAGGCCGCCCACATCAAATGGCACCAGGCCGGCGGCCCGGACCACACCGCCAACGGCCTGGCCCTGTGCACCCTCCACCACAAGCTGTTCGACGTCGGCGCCTTCACCCTCAACCACGACCTGCTGGTCTCGGTCTCCAGCATGGCCCACGGCAACGAGGGCTTTCAGCGCTGGCT
>NZ_JAZKRM010000008.1:0-82209 GCF_036628635.1 Thiohalorhabdus sp.
GCCGAGTACGGCCTGCCGTACACCGGGCCGTGGTCGCTGCTGTTCTGGCGCTACCTGGTGCTGGCCGGGCTGCTGGGCGGGTGGTTGGCCCTGCGCGGGCGGCTGGGCTGGCCCGGGCGGCGGGCGGCGGGGCATACGGCCCTGGTGGGCATCCTGGCCCACGGCGTCTGGCTGGGCTGCGTGCTGGTGGCGCTGGACCTGGGGGTGCCGGCGGGCATCGTGGCGCTGGTGACCGCACTCCAGCCGCTGCTGACCGGGGCGCTGTCCGGGCCGGTGCTGGGTGAGCGCACCGACGCGCGCCAGTGGCTGGGCTTGGTATTGGGCTTCGTGGGGGTGGTGATCGCGGTGGGGGCGCGGTTGTCCGAGGACGCCACCACGCCGGCGCTGGGCTACCTGATCCCGTTCGGCTCGGTGGTGGCCATCACCATCGCCAGCCTCATGCAGCGCCGCTGGGCGCAGGTCGGAGCCAGCACCCACTTACCGCTGGAGACCACGCTGTTCTGGCAGAGCGCGGCCACGGCCCTGGCGTTGCTGCCCCTGGCCTGGGGGCTGGAGGGCTTCGCCGCGGAGCCGGCGGCGCCGTTCCTGGCGACCATGGCCTGGCTGATCGTGGCGGTGTCGCTGGGCGCCTACTGGGCCATGTGGCGCCTGCTGCACCGCGACGAGGCCACGCGCGTGGCCAGCCTGTTCTACCTCAGCCCGCCGGTGACCATGGTCATGGCCTGGGCGGCCTTTGGCGATTTGCTGATCGCCACCGACGTAGTGGGTCTGGTGGTAGCCGGTGCGGGGGTGATGCTGGTCTACCGCATTGGCTCGGGTGCGCCCCGAACCGTTACCGGTCCCGAGGGCGAGTAAGGGCGCCTCCCCGTCGGCCAGAGTTATTGAAAGGGGTGCCAGCCCCTCATGAGGGTTTTCGAGCGGGATGGCTCAGGTCCGGCTTTTTCCCTGGCGTTGGCTTTGCCCCGTTTGTGGAGTTGGGAAGGTGAAAGGCGAAGCCCGCCCCTACCTACGAGCGGTCTTTTCGTCCAATCCGGATCGAACCCTCCCTCCTGGCTCCATCTCCTCGTGGAAGGATGGTACCCCTCCCGCCGTTGACAATTTCCCCAAGACGGTGCCTTGTTTCACAGGTCACCTCCCTTGACATACCAAAACCGCCGCACCGCGCAGGGCTTATGGTTAAAATATTGAAAAAAGTATTTTCAGTTTGCCACTGTTTAAGCTAAACCCCACCCGGCCCCGAGGAGCGGATTTGGGATTGGTTGCCCGGGCATTTCCACAATCTTTTCCAAAGGTTCTGTGGGGAATTTAATCCCCGTGACCAACTGGTTAAGGGCAAACTTTGCTTTACGGAACCCGGAGGGTCTCGGGGGTTGGGATGCGGAAGCGAAATATGGGGTAAATGTTGATACATAGGGATAAAGCGCAGGTACTAGAGTACCCTTCCACTTAAGATCTAGCCTTTTCTGCAGGCAGTTATTACAAACACCCATAAGGATGTCCCCATGGATCCGAAAGGAAATCGCCCCGCTGTCGTTGCATCCAGTCTGCTAGTGGTGGGTGGTCTCACTGCGATGACGGTTTCGGCCCAGCCGGATCACGCAAACAAGCCCAAGGAGGTCGCGGAAAGGGCCGAGAAGGGCAAGGACAAGGGCGGAAAGGGTGAGGTTCATCCGGGTAGGGCTTGGAGCAAGGGGCCGGAAAAGGGCAAGGCGATGCGCGAGGGGGCCAGAGGCGAAGCCGAAGAACGCCGTGAGCGAGCCAAGGAGAAAGCCGAGCGCAAGCGGGAACGCGCCAAGGAGGAATTGGAGCATGAGCGGGAACGGGCCGAGGACGAGCCCGAGTATCGGAATCGCGAGCGCCGGGAAGGCGAGGAACAGCGGGGTGAGGAAGGATCCCTTGAAAGCGGCAAAGGCCCCGACCGGGGTAAAGCGAACCGCAAGGCCGATCCGGCTTCAAAGGGCAGCGAGCAGGGGAAGTCTCCGAAGAAGGAAAAATCCAAGGCCTGGTGGAATTTCTTGGAGTGATTCGTCCTGAGGGGGTTCTGAAAAGAGGGCTTTCTTCGCGTCCAAACAAGGGTCCCTAAGCGGCCCCGTTGGGGTCGGGTCTGGCTTTTTGCCCCGGCGAACGGATGGGAACCGGGGACAGGTTTTTCCTTTTCCAAAAATTGGCTATCCGGTTGATTCAGGTAGACTACACCATAGCGATCCTCGGTCCTCTAGGAGCGGTCACCAACCGCGACCTATCCCATCGAAGCATCAAACGGTCGCGGTCAATACCAGCTCCTACAACCCACTGGCTGAGTGAAGGGAATAGTCAGTAAGAATTAAGCCCCGACGCGATCCCTCGGATAAACGAGCATTCTTGGACCGAAAGGTTGTCATCCGGGACGCTACTCCCGCCGATGTCACCGCGATCCCCGACGTGACCGTAGCTGGCTTCTGGCCCGTGGAGGTACGCAACCCTACGGAGAGGAATATCTGGCTTTGGTCGAAGGGGAGCCCCACGCCCCCTTTTTCGGCTGAGTGATTCGCCTTCCCTGACCCTGGAACTGGATCCCCATGGTTCCCTTCCGCGGCCGCGTTCTTGGCCACGAGCTGCTGTTCGTACTCCTTTAGAGGGTCGGATTCAACGGGGCCGAGGCCGGTCTCCCGTACACCGGCGGTGGTCCCAGTTGTTCCGACGCTACCTGGCCTCGGCGGGGCCACTTCGCCCCTCGCTCCCAGGGGCAGGTTTTTTTGGGTTTCCCGGGGGATGCAGGGTGCTGCTGCCAGATAGTGCGTAATGGAATCAGGTCTTGCCTTTTGCCCCCTGGGCTGACCTTGTTCGCTTGGTGAGGCTGGTGCCGCCAAAGGAGCATGTTCGCCCCGCCTAGAGGCAGCCCATCTGTCCAATCCGAACCGGAACCCTTCACCATTTCGCTGGGCTGCTCTGCCTCCCTTTGAAGGGATTCGTACCTAGTTACGACGTTGACAATTTCCCCAAGGTGGTGCATCGCCTCTCTCGATAGCCCTCTTGACATACCGAAACCGCCGCAACGCGGATAACTTACGATTAACTTTTTGAAAATAATAGGAATTATTAGGCTTCCTACGATTTGAGCCAAACCGCCGTGGACCCCTCTGGAGGCGGATTTATGGTGGAATCCCCACGCTTTTCCACATTTTTTTCCACAAGTTCTGTGGGAAAACTTTAGCCCTCCGCGGCCGCGCCTCATCTGGGTGAAGGGATCGGACAGGTATGGTAGCTTATTAGGTTGCGTTAATCCCCCGACGCCAACCCAAAATCCAGCCTGATTCCTCCGACCTCCCGATCAGGGATAGGGCCGGCCACCCTGGTGGCGAGGGGCTTCGTCCTCGTGTCTGCGGGGGTTGCCGATCCATCTGGGCAATCAGGAAGAACTATGAGGTGTGTGTGATGAACCTGGAGCACGTTTCCACCGGTCCCGACTGCCCCCACGAGGTCAATGTGATCGTGGAGATCCCGGCCCACAGCGATCCGGTGAAGTACGAGGTGGAAAAGGAGACCGGGGCCATGTTCGTGGATCGGTTCATGAACACCCCCATGCACTATCCCTGCAATTACGGCTACATCCCCCACACCCTCTCCAGCGACGGCGACCCGGCGGACGTGCTGGTGGTCACCCCGGTCCCCCTGATCACCGGCTCGGTGGTCCAGTGCCGGCCGGTGGCGCTTCTGAAGATGACCGACGAGTCCGGGGACGACCCCAAGGTGCTGGCGGTGCCTAGCGACAAGCTGTGCGAGACCTACCGCCATACATGGGACCTGGGAGATATGCCCCAGCCCCTGCTCGACCAGATCGCCTACTTCTTTGAGCACTACAAGGACCTGGACGAGGGCAAGTGGGTCCGCGTGGACGGTTGGAATGACGCCGCTGCGGCCAGGAAGGAGATCGAGGACAGCATGCGCATGTTCAAGGATGCCCCGGAGCAGCCGAACTTCTAGCCGGCCTCGGTCTTTCAGCCCGTGGGGTTCGGCCACGGGGTCACCCGTTGGCCGCTACCGCAGGAAGGCCCTGAGGGATAAAGGCGCTTCGGTTTCCCCGTGGAGGCTTGCGGCCCGGCCTGCCCCGGATTCGGTAAAGGAGGCCGGGTATCCCACTGGGACCGGTTTCGGACAGCGGGTCGCCTCCGGGTCTAGGGTGGGACGTTCCGATTTGAGAAACGTCCGAGGCCAACATTGGCGCCCAACGGTCGCTTCCCCTCGCCCCTTCCCGGGGATGGGCGACAAGCTTGCCCGGCTTTGGGCGAAACGGAAACCGGCTGCCCCCTCTTTGGGAGGCCCCGCCATGACCTTGCTGATTCGACCGTCCGGCGCGGAGGTGCTGGACAGGCAGCTGCCTGATCTGGGCTGGCGGCCCCTGGATGAGATCTCAACCACCGGCCGGCTGCACGATCCCCGTATCTGCCAATGGTGGGCCCAGTTGGGCGAAGCCCGTCCGGACCCTGAAGGAGAAGGCGAGGGGTCCGTTCCCCGGCTTCACCAGGCCTTCGCCATGGCTCTGAGCGATGCCTTTATGGCCCGCACCATACTGGCGTATGGGCCACGCGGTGGGCACCGGCTAGGGAGCCGCTGCAGGTCGTCCAGGAGGCCGTCGGCGGCCTTTAGAAGGCGCCCGGGGGGCCGGCGGCCGGACCGGGACCCTCCGAGCCTGAGCGCTTCTTCTGCCTGGTTTTCCGGCCCTAATCCTCGCCCCGTGGTCGCAGTCGGGATGTCCGGCTTTACAATCCCCGGCCTGGTTCCCTAGCTTTCCCTGTCACCCCCAAAGCCCCCGCCTTCTCCCTGCCTGGGCCCGCTTCGGCGATGACCGGACCGCCATCCGGGTGATGGGGCCGGCCGTGGCCAAGGTGGTTGGCTGCGGGCTGTCCGGCCTGGCGCGTCCAGCTCGCGGCGATGGCCCAAGCCTTGGCACCAGTCCTCACCCCAAGGGGTCGCCCCATGAGGAAGACCGTCCTGCTGCTCGGCCTGATCACGGTGTCGGAGGCAACCATCGGGGTCTTCGTGAAACTCACCGATGGCCGCATCCCCATCCAGACCCTGAACTTCTACGCCCTGGCCTTCGCCACGGCCTTCCTGATAGCGGCGGTGCCCTTGGCAACCGATCAGCGGCTGCGCTTCCCCTGGGGCAACCTAACCGACACCGCCGTCATCGGCGTGCTCATCGCCGCCCAGATCAGTGTGTTCAATTTCGCCATGACCCGGGCCCCCATCGCCAACGTGGTGATCTTCTGGTCGGTGGCGCCATTTTTCACCTTCCTCTTCTCCTGGCTGTTCCTGGGGGAAAGGGCGCGGTGGAGCTACATCCTGATCTTCGCCCTGGCGCTGGCCGGGATCGTTCTGGCCAAGCCCCTGGAGGGCGGCCACATGGTGGGCAACCTGGTGGCCCTGGGCGACGGCGCGGTGTACGCGGCGATGGTCACCTACATGCGGTTTGAGGGTAAGACGGAGGTGGGCAACGACACCGGGTGGTCCATGCTGGTGGGGGCGGTGGTGCTGTCGCCGGCGGTAGTCCTGGCCGGTCCGGGGGCGGTAACCGGGACCATCCACTACCCGGCCCTGGGAGTGGCGCTGCCGGTGATGCTGTGGGCGGTGTGTCTGGGCTTGGTTTCCACGGGCTTCGCCTACTTCGGCATTTCCCTCGTGCTGAGAAAGCTGCGGGCCAACGTCTATTCGCTGGTGGACATCATTGTGTCACCGGTGGTGGCGGCCTTTCTGGGGTACCTGATCTTCGGCGAGGTGCCCTCGTCGAATACCGTCTACGGCGGCGCCATGCTGCTCGCCGCCGCCTTCTGGCTGACGCGCGAGATGTCACGCAGTGACGCCGGCCGGGGGACCGGGGCGCGGGAGTTGGGCGAATAGGCCCGGTAAGACGGGCCCCAGAGACCGGAAGGGTAGCCTTTGCCGGGAACCGTTTGCTTGGGCCGTCACCCTGCGACCCGCTCCCAGTACCAATCTCGTAAGGCATGCCCAATGGCATGAGGCTTGTCCTCCTGGAGGAAGTGGATGCCTTCGCCCACATCCCGGACCTGGAGGTCGGTCAGGTGGTCTCGGCACCAGGCCACGGTGGGCGCGCGCACCAGGCCGCCAGGGTGGGCGTAAAGCAGCAGCTTGGGGATGGATGTCTGCTGCAGGTAGCTGTTGTTGGCGGCCACGATCTCGTGGACGTCTTCGGGCCGGCCCTCGATGGGGATTTCCAGTGGCCACTGGCGGGTCGGGCGGCGGCTACGCACCGTGGGGTAGGGGTCGCGGTAATGGGCCATTTCCGTCTGGGCAAGGTCCCGCACCACTGCGGCGGGCAGGACCTGCTCCACGAAGCCATTCATGAGGCTAAGCATGACCCAGCCGAGGCCGGGGGTGCGCATCAGTCGGAACCCCAGACGGAATTCGGCGGGGAACTCGGACCATGGGGAGGGAAACAGGATAGCCTCCATCAAGGCGATGCCTTGCACCTTAGCGGGATTGCGGCGTGCCCAATCCAGGCCGAGGGCGGAGCCCCAGTCGTGGCCCACTAGGGTGATTTGCGACAGGCCCAGGGCCTCGATAAAGGCCTCCAGGTAACGGGCGTGATCGCCGAAGCGGTAGGCGATGTCCGGCTTGTCCGACCGGCCCATGCCGATCAGGTCAGGGGCGATGCAGCGCGCATGGGGAGTGAGCCAGGGGAGAATGTTCCGCCACAGGTAGGACCATGTGGGGTTGCCGTGCAGGAAAAGGATGACCGGTCCCTCACCCTCGTCCACGTAGTGCATGCGCGCGCCGTCGATTTCGACGAAACGGGATGGATGGTTGAAGGCCGGTGAGATCTCGGATTGGCTGGCTTCCATGATGATTTCCCCTGCAAGCAAGCGCCCGTAATGCCGCCCGACTGACCGGACTCGGGCCGCTGTAGGTTTCTCCGGCCCATGCCGGCTCCGGTAGTCGCTGTCGGGGTTGGCAGGACCTTGTGCCTTATCGACCTTGATACGTCGAGCGTCGCCGGTCGGATGTGGGCAATCGTTGTGCCGGTCGTCCCGGCAGGCATGATCTTTCGTGGGTGACATGGCGGTAAGCGGGGGATCAGGCCTGGGTCCGGGCCTCAGCCCGTCCTGCCGCCGGCCGGAATGCCCCCCTTCCGCGCCGTTTGCTCCAGCATCCTTTCCCCGGCACTATTGCCGTGGCCGCGGGCCCTTGATGGTCGGGAGGGGCCTGGGAAGGCACCGGTTGTTCGGGGCCGGAGTGCACCCCCACAGTGGCGGGCTCTTGACGGAGCTATCCGCCGCAACCCCCGACGAATTTACCCAACCGGAGGCAATAATGGGTCAGTTTACGGATCGCATGGTTCGGGCCGCCAAGCTCGAGCCGCACGTGTATGAGGAGGTGGAGGCCGATACCGGCGCCATGGCCCAGGCGCTGGGGGTGGTGGTGCTGTCCAGCCTGGCGGCGGGCATCGGTGCGGTAAGCACGCACGGTGCCTCCGGCATCCTGGTCGGTACCCTGGGCGCGCTGGTGGGCTGGCTGGTCTGGGCCGTGCTCACCTATTACATCGGCACCAAGCTGCTCCCGGAGCCACAGACCGAATCCTCCATCCAGGAGCTGATGCGCACCATCGGCTTCTCGAGCTCGCCGGGCCTGATCCGGATCCTCGGCGTCATTCCGGGCCTTCAGGCCGTGGTGGGGTTGGTCGCCGCGATCTGGATGCTGGTGGCCATGGTGGTCGCCGTCCGGCAGGCGCTGGACTACGAGAGCACCGGCCGGGCCGTGGGGGTGTGCGTCATCGGTTGGCTGATCCAGGTGGTGATCCTGGGCGGACTGTTCGCCCTCATGGGCGGCGGTCAGGGGCCAGCGTAGCCAAAGCACGGCGCTCGGCCGGGGCTACTCAAAAGGGGGACGTGGGCCGGGGGCTCTCGGGTTCTGATCGCGTGGTCCAACCGGCCCGGCCGCGGGTAGACCGGTCGGACATGGAGCAAGAGGGGTTATTGGGCCAGCAGGCGCTCTAGATCCAGGACGGCCCCCAGTAGGCGCTGGTGAGCCTCGTTGCTGTGCTGGTGCCGCTGTTCCAGGGTCTGGTGGGCTTCGGTCATGTCGCCGCCCGTACCCTGTTCGTGCTGCATGATGGCCAACCGGTGCTTCTGGATGGCGGATTCGTGCTTGTAGATCTGGGCTTCGACCTGGCGCAGCACCGACAGGGCGTGCATGTGGTCCGCGCTCCAGCGGAAGTGCTCCTCGGCGTCCGCTTCGTGCTCACGGTGCTCCTGCTGGGTTTCCTGGGTCATCGCTTTTCTCCCAATGGCTGAATGGGCCGGCTTCCCGGCAAACCGGGGAACTAGCCGGTCGGCGGACGAGCCTGATCCTTCTTATCTGTCACCCTACGCAAATCGTCAAGACCCTGGGATAAAGTGCCCGCGGTCCCTTCTTGTGCGCCTCCGATGGGCAGCCCTTGAGCCTGTTAGGTTGCCGAGTTGCAGCCGCAGTTACAGGATCGAAGCAAAGACGTCGATGCCCGAAGCGCCCGCACCGGGGTGCTCCCCTCTTATCAATCTGGAGTCTGGTGCATGAGTGAGCTGACGCAAGCGGAGGTCAGTGCTCTCCGCGAGGCCCTGGACGACGAGTATTCCGCCTGGGCCACCTACGAGCAGGTAATCGCCGACTTCGGCGAGGTCCGCCCCTTCAGCAATATCCGCGAGGCGGAGGCTCGCCACATCGAGGCATTGCTGACCCTGTTCAGGCGCTACGAGCTCGCCATTCCCGACAATCCATGGCCTGGGAAGGTCAATCGGTATGACAGCGTCCGGGAAGCCTGCGAGGCGGGAGTGGCCGCGGAGATCGCCAACGTCGAGCTGTACGACCGGCTGCTGGCGGCAACCGAGCGTGAGGCCATCCGCACCGTACTGCGCAATCTGCAGGAGGCCTCCCAGCAGCGCCATTTGGCGGCGTTCCGGCGCTGCGCGGAGGGTGGTCCCGGAAAGGGACACGGCTCCGTGCGCAAACAGGGCGGGCGGGAGTAATAGTGAGCCCTATCGGGGAAAGGCCGGCGACAGGGCCCCGTTAGCATCAGCCGCCTTCTGTTCGGCGGCTTCCTCGCCGGCCGGACAGTTCGAAGCTTGCCGCACGCCGGCGGCGCCTCGACGTCCCGAAGAAGGCAGTGTCGGATGCCTAAGGCGGCCCCTTTCGGGACCCATCATGAGCGCTAGGAGGCCTGGTTCGACAAGCATCAGGCGGCCTACCTCTCGGAACTGCTCGCCCTGCGTCCCTTCCTCCCGTGCCAGGGGCAGTGGCTGGAGATCGGCGTGGCCCCCTCGCCAGCCATTCTGGAATACGGCGCCGAGCGGGGACTCGAGACAGTGACCGAAATCGCCGAGTAGTGGCCCTCCGAAGCGGTGAGCTGCGCTCACGCCCCGGTAAGACGACCATCTGCTTCGTGGACTCGGCCCAGAGAAGGCGCGTCGAGGCCCACCGAGTAATGCGGCTGGGGGGCGCCTGGTGATCGGCTTCATCCACCGGGGAGCCCTTCGGGCCAGGAATATCTGGCGCATCAGTCCGGCATCATTTTCTACAGGCAGGCGGTTTTTTCATCTTGCGGAGGAGGTTGCGCACGTCCTGGCGCTGGCCACGGCGCCGGTGGTGAACAGGCGCGGGTGGCCGTAGCGGCGGGCCATGGGCAGCAATTCGTGCACGGATACCAATACCATGGCGCCTGCCGCAAAGGCCAGGAACAGGGCGTTGAGCTGGGGATAAAAATGCACCGCTGCCAGCCCGAGCAGGCCCCCGGCCGGCTCGGCCAGCCCGGACAGGGCGGCGGCCAGGAACAAAAAGCGGCGCGCCCGGTCGGCCACGAGGGGCGCCGCCATAGCCAATTCCTCAGGCAGGTTGTGCAGGGCGACGGCGACCGCCACCAGGATGCCCATGGATGGCGAAGCGATATAGGAATTGGCCATGGCTAAGCCTTCGGGCAGGTCGTGGAGGATGAGGCCGAAGGCAACCAGGTAGCCGCTGCACAGGAGGTGGCAGCGGAAGCCCCACGGTCTCCGCCACAAGGTGGGTATGCGGAATGAGCCAGTGCAGGGTCGCAACGATTCCCATGCCCAGCAGGAAAGAGGCGCTGCCCGTACCAAGCCCAGGATCGCCTGAGGTTTGGGGCATCAGGTCGAGAAACGAAACCAGGATCATTATGCCCGCCGGGAAGCCGATCCCGACGGCGATGGCCCGGTCCCGCCCGCCGGTGTATAGGGCCAGGGCTACTCCCGCCACGGTGGTCACCACCGATACGGAGGCCAGCAGCAGAACGGCTGCAATGCTTGCAAGCTCCAATTCCGGGGCCGTGGAGCTTGCCGGAGCCGCGCGATGGAGGGATAAGGGCCGGGTGCCGGGCGGCCAACCTTGCTCCGCGATGGGGGCCTTACTCCAGGCGGCAAAAACCCGCTCCTTTCCCTGTTGCACCTATCCGGCCGACCGGGAAGGGGAGCTTCCCCAACCACAGAGTCCGCCGATTGCTAGCTGCGCGCTAGGCGCCCGCGCCCGGGGTCTCGGTCCGGGCGTGGTTAGGACGAGCCATAAAAAGCCCCGCCTCCGGCTGAAGGAGACGGGGCACAATTCCTTTCCAGGGTGGGTCAGCTCAAATGAGTCAGCCGCAGATAGGGGCGCTGTTCATCCCAGCCCTGCGGGAAGCGCTTTTGCGCCTCCTCGTTGCTGACGGTGGGCGGGATGATGACGTTCTCCCCCTTGGTCCAGTCCGCTGGGGTGGCCACGCTGTTGGCGTCGCCGACCTGCAGGGCATCGATTGCCCGCAGGATCTCGTCGAAGTTTCGGCCCACCGCCATGGGGTAGGTCATCGTCAGCCGGATCTTCTTGTCGGGGTCGATGATGAATACCGAGCGCACGGCCGCTGTGTCGCTTTCTTCCGGGTGAATCATCTCGTAGAGCTTGGCGATCCGGAGATCGGCGTCGGCGACGATGGGGAAGTCCAGGCTGGTGTGCTGGGTGTCGTTGACGTCCTCGATCCACTTGACGTGCTCTCCTACAGTATCCGTGGAAAGCCCCAGCCGTTTGGTGTTGCGGGCCTCGAATTCATCCGCCAACTGCGCGGTCCGGCCCATCTCCGTGGTGCAAACGGGGGTAAAGTCCGCCGGATGGCTGAAAAAGAAGCACCAGGAATCGGCGATCCAGTCGTGGAACTTGATGGTGCCCTCGGTGGTTTCGATCTCGAAGTCAGGGGCTGTGTCACCCAGGTGTAGCGTCATGGTCGGATCCTTGCTGGTTATGAGGAGTTTGCCGCGGTTTTGGGAGCGCGAGGTCGGCGCCCCGGATTTCGGGGGAGCGGGCCCGGGTGGCGGCTTTTCCGGAATAGGGCCAATCCAGAAAGGGTTCCGGATGGCCCGTTGGGCCTCCCGTTCCCCTTGGCGAGAATTGGAGGCAGGGGAGATCTGCCATAAGGAAGTGTGTTGAGCCAATCCTAATCCCCATCAGTAACACATCCTTTAAGAAACGGAAGTCGACATTTTCGCCCTGGCCAGGTTTCAGGTTGATGAAATCGACGAAACGTATCGGACCCAGTCAGGGCATCTGAACGCCCATCTTCTACCCTTTGGGGTCCATGGATAGTACCGCGCTATCCAATCCGCCCGCCGACAGCCCCCCTGCGTGATTGGGCCCGTCAAGCTCGAACCCGGCGTGTATGAAGAGGTGACGTTGAATGTCGGCGTAAGGGCCAAGGCTAAGGGTGGGGTGCTGTCTGGAGGAGGGATCCCGGTTGGCCCTTTAGGCCTGATGAGGCGGGCAGTGGTCTTTTGGACCAGCCTAGACCAACAGCGGATCCGTTGGGACCGTGCCGCATCGGGCCTTTAACCGGTCAGGGTCTGGCCGTCCTTACGATGTGACTCTGGTGCGCTCGGGCCACCTATTTTCCCCCCGCCGCTTGCCCAGATCCAGTCTGGGGTGCCGATGGCATCGACGGGGTCAAGGACTTTCCTCGGCCATGATCAGGCGGTCACGTCCACCCGATTTGGCCTGGTATAGCAGGTCGTCGACGCTCCGGAAAAATGCCTCGGGAGTTGGCGGGCGGGACTCGGCGGGTCGGGCCGCGGCTGCGCCGATACTGAGGGTCATGATCCCCTGCGAACGGGGCTCCGGGTTGTTGACGCCAAGGGCCTTGACGGCCTTGCGGGCACGCTCCGCCAACTCTGCTGTCCCGTTTTCCGGGGTGTTGGGAAGGAGAATGGCGAACTCCTCCCCGCCGACCCGGAAAACCAGGTCTCCGGAGCGCTTGGCCTCGCTCTGCAGGGTGGCAGCGATCTCCCGCAAGCAGACGTCGCCCTGGAGATGACCGTATTCGTCGTTGTAGGCCTTGAAATGATCGATGTCCGCCATGATCAGGCCCAGCGGGCTCCCCGTGCGCTGATTCCGGGCCCATTCCCGAGCCAGTATGTCGTCGAAATGGCGCCGGTTGTAGGCCTCGGTTAGGGGATCACGGATGCTCTGGAAGCGCAGAAGGAGTTCGCTTTCCAGGAGGCCTCGCCCGTCATGGAGGGACTGGGCTATGGCCTCGGTAAACTGGCGTGGCCGGTTGTCGGTGGCGCAGAGACTGCCCACCTTGTAGCCCTCCGGGGAGCGAATGGGGATGCCGGCGTAAAAGCCGATATAAGGTTCCCCCACCACCAGGGGGTTGTCGTGGAACAGAGGGCTCGTGGCGGCGTTCTCCACCACCATGATGTCGTGCTGCAGGATGGTGTGCCCGCAGAAGGAGTCCTCGCGCCGGGTCTCGCAGATGTCCAGGCCCTGGATCGAAGTGAATATCTGGCGATCCTGATCGATCACCGAGAAGAAGATGGTGGGAACGTCGACGGCCTTGGCCAGCAACCGGGTTATCCGGTCGCAGTGCTCTTTCGGCGTGAGGTCGGGCGGGCCCATGGCCGTAACGGCGGCCTGGCGCTGAGGCTCGTCGGGGGGAAGCGGTGGCGATTCCATTAGGACACCTTGGTGGTGTGGGCCGGGGCTCAGACCTATTTCGCATACTTTAACGCCGTGGTTGACCCGGGAATACCCGGTCAGAGGTAGCCATGGCCGCAAACGCCTCAGAACGCGGTACCGGTGTCGTCCCGCGTGAAATCGGGCAGGGCCCGCAGCAGATCCCGGCCGTAACCCTTGGTGTGCAGGCGGTTGTCCAGCAGGGCCACGATGCCGTAATCGTCCTCCGCCCGGATCAGCCGGCCCACGGCCTGGGTTAATTTCAGAGAGGCATCGGGCAGGGCAATCTCGAAGAAGGGCTTGCCGCCGCGGTCCTCCACCCACTCGGCGCGGGTGGCCTCCACTGGGGAGGTGGGCACCGCGAAGGGCAGCTTGGCGATCACCACAGCCCGGCAGGCGGCGCCCGGCAGATCGGCGCCCTCGGCGAAGGAGGCAAGGCCAAAGATCGCCGCCGTCTCGCCGGCCGCGACCGCCTGGTGGTGGCGCTGCAGCAGCTCCTCGCGGGAGCGATCGCCCTGGCGCTGGACCGTCACCTGCCATTCGGGCGTTAGGCCCTCGTACACCGCCTCCAGCTGAGCTCGGCTGGCGAACAGCACCAGGCTGCCCGCCGCACGCGCCAGGTAATCGGGCAGGCGCTGGATCACCTCCCGGGTGTGCTCGGCCGGCGCCTTGGGCTCGGCGACCATGTGGGGGACGATGAGCCGGCCCTGGCTGGGGTAGTCGAAGGGGGAGGGCAGGCGCAGGCAGTGGGCGTCGGCGCCCTTCGTTAGCCCGAGGTCGGCGAGGATGCGCTGGAAGCTGCCCAGGCTGGTTAGCGTGGCGGAGGTGACCACGGCACCGGCACACCGGTCCCAAAGGCTGGTACGCAGGCGCTCGTGGGCGGACACTGGGGCGGCATGGACGCGGAAATCCACTTCCTCGCCCCGAGTGTAGCGCTGGATCCAGCGCGCCGTAGGCGGCGCTCCTTCCGGATCCGGGTCGGTGTAGGCCTCCCAGGTGGCCACCAGATTGGCCAGGCGTTCCCCGGCCATGGTCAGCTTGGGCCGCAGCTCGTTGAGCCCGGCCAGGGCGTCGCCCTCGGCCTTCTCCATGGCGTTGTCCAGGGCGCGCAAGGCGGCGCTTACGGTCTTCAGGGCTGTGGCGCCGGGCCCGGCGATGTTGCCCGCCAGGCCCTGGAGGGTGTCGTCCACCCGCCCCAGGGGGAAGCGTAGCACGTTGTCTTCGGGCTGCTCGGCCTCCAAGCGGGCCTGCAGGTGGCGGTAGGCATCCTGCAAGCCCTGGCCGGTGCCGCGCAGGGCCTCCTCCACCCCGCTGGTATCGGGCTTGCTCGCCCCGTCCACCGGGTCGATGGCTTCGTGGGCCTGCTGAACCGCGGCGCCGATGCCTTCCATGACCTCCTGGCTGGCGGCCACGGCGGCATCCAGGCTGAACTGCTCGCGGGCCCGGGCGGCCAGCCGGTGGCCCTCGTCGAGGACGTACAGGGCGCTGCCGGGATCGGGGAGAATGACGCCGCCGCCCAAGGCCAAGTCCGCCAGCACCAGGTCGTGGTTGGCCACCACAACGTCGGCCCCCTCCAGGGCATCGCGATCGGTATAGAAGGGGCAGGCCTGACCGCTGGGGCAGCGGTGGCGGCCCGGGCAGCCGGTGGAGGTGGTGGTGACTCGCCGCCGGACCTCCCCAGGGATGGTCTCCGGCCAGCGGTCGAGGTCGCCCGACCAGGTATCGTCGGTGTAGGCCTCATAGAGCCGGCGCAGCAGGTCCTGGTTCTCGGGGTCGAGCCGGCCGGCGGGGGCGAGGCCGAACAGGTCGGTGGCGGAGGCGGCTTCGGTGAGGTGGCCCTGGGCCGTCTCTGGGCAGAAATAGCGGCCGCGGCCCTTGGCCAGGTGGGCGCGGAAATCCAGCCCCGAGTAGCGCGCCAGCTTGGGCAGGTCCGTGTCCACCAGCTGCTCCTGCAGGGCCACGGTGCCGGTGGCCACCACCAGGGCCATGTCCCGCTGCTGCGCCGCTACGATGCCGGGGACCAGGTATCCCAGGCTCTTGCCCACGCCGGTGCCGCCCTCCACCAGCAGGACGTGGGCCGCGGCCTCGTCGTCGCCGTCGGTCTCGGCGGTGGCAAAGGTGTTGGCCACTTGGCCCATCATGTACTGCTGGGCCTTGCGCTCACGGAAGCCGGGCGTGCTGTCCCGAAGCGCCCGGAAAACGGCGCGGATGCGCTCCTGGGCGTCGGCGGTGGCCTTGCGGGTGGCGGCGATCTCGAATTCCTCTCGGGGGTGTGGCTGGGCCCCTCATTGTACGGGTGATGGGCCCATAACTCAGGCCCGGGGCGATAGCGCAGCGGTTCCGCGGCGGCGATCGGGGGTGGGTGCCTGCTGGTGACCGAGTGGGTGAGGGCCTTTAGCCCGACGGCGCGGCCAGCCGAACCGCTTGGCTGCTTGCGGCGGGTCGCTACGTCCCGTGTGGCGCTGGGACTGGCCAGGGATCCAGGGGCTAAGGATCCGGTAACCGGTGCCGGTCCGTCCGTCGCCGAAGCCCACCAGCCAGTAATAGGCTTTGCCGGCATAGCGGACGACCCGGATTGCCAGCTCACGGTCCCGCCAGATTTTGGGAGGAGCCAGCTTGGACCGAAGCTCGATTATTTCCCTGGATGGCGGCACTGGCCCTTCGGTGCCTTCGACCCGGAACCCATAGGTGAAGATCGTCATATCGCGAGGCTTCATGCCGAGCTCGGCCCCGCTATGCTTCCGAAAAGCGAGCATCTTGCTCGACAGTGTCAGGTCTTCCTGGATCGTAGGCGCACCCTCTGAAGGGTCCCGTGGAGGGGATGCGGCCCCTGAGCCGGCGAGGATCAGGCCACCCAGGAGGGGATTGTGTTTCAGGGGATGGATAAGGGTCCTGGTCCCTTGCCGGGAGAATCGTTCGGGGCCGGCCCGGGAGGGCTTCAGATGCGCCCGACGGCTTCCCTGCTGGCCCGCCCGCCCTCCATTACCTATCCTGTCGGCCCTTCTTCGGCCGCTTCAGTCGGCCCCGTCTTACGCATTGGAGGAGACTCGCCGATGATCAAGCACATCGTCATGTGGCGCCTCAAGGAACATGCTTTGGGGAATCCCAACTCGGTTAACGCCGAGCAGATGAAGGACAAGCTGGAGGCGTTGGCGGGCCGCATCCCGGGGGTGGTTAAGATCGAGGTGGGGCTTGATGTCAGCGCCACCGAGGCCTCCGCGGATGTCGTCCTATATTCCGAGCTCGAGAGCCGGGAGGCGCTAACAGCCTATCAGAGCCACCCGGAGCACGAGGCAGTTAAGGCCTTCATCGGGGAGGTCACGGCCGAGCGCTGGATGGTGGACTATCCGGTCTAGCCTTCGTCCAACGGCCCTTTCGGCCGAAAAGGGGATGGCCTCAGGTCCCCTGGAGCTGTCCCGGGAGCGGGCGTGGGTTGCCGGGCGTTGTGTCCGGCCTTTAAGCGAGGCCAAATCGTCCCCATCCTCTTTAAAGGGAAGCCCAAACAGAGGCGAACCCGCCAGCGGGCCAAAGCCCGGAAGCCCAGAATCGAGGAGATGTCGCCATGGCCGGAATGCTAGAGGGACGCCGGGTGGGCCTTTTCGTGGCCGACCTGTTCGAGGATATCGAGGCCTATTACCCGTACTATCGCCTAGCGGAGGAAGGGGCCCACGTCACCGTCGTGGGGCCCTCCGCACGGAGCTACCAGGGTAAGCGGGGCATGACCATGGAGGCCGACGCGGCCCTGGAGGACATCGGGTCCTGGGATTTTGGCGCCCTGGTCCTGCCAGGGGGGTATGCCCCAGACCATTTGCGCCGCCATCAGCGCTTGCTGGATCTGGTGGCGGAGGCCGACCAAGCGGACAAGCCGATCGCCGCCATCTGCCACGCCGGCTGGGTGCTGGTTTCCGCCGGCATTCTGAAGAAACGGCGGGTAACCGGCTTCTGGTCCATCCGGGACGATCTAGTTAACGCCGGGGCCGAATACGAGGACAGCGACGTGGTACGCGATGGCAACCTCATCACCTCCCGTTATCCCAATGACCTGGGGGCCTTCTGCCGCACCCTGATTGAGGCCTTGAGCCAATAGATCCGGTCCTTGCCGTCGCCAATTGGTTCACCGTTATCAAAAGGCCGTCTAGCGCTCGTATTAGAAAGAGGGGACAAGGTTCGGATTCCGGTCAAGGCGTTCAGCGGGAGAGGCACATGGATCTACTTACGTTTTTGATTGGGTTGGCGGCGTTGGCGACCCTCGGAGTGTTAGCCATGGGCATAGGGACCATGGTGCACGGCGGGGCTATGGATGAGCGGCGGAGCGGGACGTACATGGCCTTCCGCGTGGGCCTTCAGGTATTGACTTTCCTGATGCTCCTGGGGGCCCTGGCCTTGAAAATGTAAGACCGAGTAAGCACCAACTTACCGAGGGCGGCCGAAGTCCCAATCCTGGAAGGATTGGGGCGGGTTGCCCCGCAAGGTGTCGGGATAGGTGCGCTCCGCACCGTTTTTGATCACTCCTGCGGGGCGGCCGGCCAGAGGAACCGGGCCGGCATTTCCCACGGCGTCGTTGTTGCCCAGGGCCACCAGCAGGCCCAGGCGGCTGGGGCGATAGGAGTCGGGCGTGCGTCCGGCCAGCTCATCGCGCAGGGTGGCGGCTAGATAGCGTCCCTGGTTGAGGGCCTCGGTGGCCGTCGCCTCGGTGCCCGGATCATCCTGGCGCACGGCGCAGTCGCCGGCGGCCCGGACCTCCGGAAAGTCCGTTGCCCGCAGGAAGCGATCCACCCATACCCGGCCCTGGCGATTCCGATCGAGGCCGCTGTTACCCAGCAGGCCGGGACCGGCGACGCCGCCCGCCCAGGCCAGGGTGCCGTAGGGCATGCGGCTGCCGCCGGCGGTGAGGGTATCCCCATCGACTCGCTCCAGGGCCGCCCCGGTCCATACCTCCACCCCTTTGGCTTCCAGGATGCGTTGTGCCGACCGGCCGTGGCAGGCGTCCATGGCCGGCAGCAGGCGCTCGCCGGCCTCCAGAAGCACCAGACGGACATGGCGGATGGCCACGCCGGAGCGGTCGGCCAGTTCGGGCAGGCGATGCGCCAGCTCACCCGCGAGCTGACAGCCGGTGAAGCCGCCGCCGGCCACCGCCACTGTGGCCAAGCGCTTGCATTCGCCTGGGGTATCAGCCTCGCCGGCCTGGGCGAAGGCGTCTCCCAGTCCGGTGTGCAGGGTCTCTGCCCTAGCCGGGTCGCGCAGGGTGTGGGCATGCTCGGCCAGGCCGGGCAGCTGGGGCAGGGTGGCCTCCGAGCCCAGCGCCAGAACCAGATGGCCGTAGCCGAGCTCGCCCGCCGAGGTGGCCACGCTTCGGCTGCGGGGATCGATGCCCCGGACCTCGGCCTGCTTGAAGGTGACCTGGTCCAGGGGTAGATCGGCGAAGTCGACGCAGGCTTCGCTGCTGCTTATGGTGCCCCCCGCCACCTGATGCAGCCAGAAGATCAGGTGGTGGCAGTCGGCCCGCTCCACCAGGGTGATCTCGGTGGCCTCGGGAAGCTGATCCCGAGCCCTTGCATGGCCCAGGTCCAGGGCAGCGCGCAGGCCGGCGTAGCCGGCCCCCAGGATCAGGATGCGCATGGCCTCAGCCGCTTTCTTTTCCGGTGCTCTCGGCGGAGCCGTCTTCCCCACTTTCGGCCCTTCGGCGGCTGCCCAGGTCCGTTTCCTCCACGGGTACCTCGACCTCGCGCGCCAGCTCGTCCAGGACACCGGAGACCACCCGGGGAGCCACCGCCAGGCCGCGCAGGGCCTCACCGGCGGTATGGCGCAGCTGCTCGCGAGCCGGATCGGGTAGCCAAGCCAGTGGTGTGGCTGCGGCCTCCAGACCAAGGCGGGTGAAGCGGGAGGCGAAGTCGGTGGCCTCTTGGAAGGCGCAGCTTGCGTCGAAGGTGGATTCCTCCTCCGCTTCTGTTCGGGAGCCCGCGGAATCGGTTGGGTTATGTTCGGTCATGGCCTTGTCTCCTTGCGGTAGTGGGAAAAGCTCGCCAACCGGCAGGAGCCGGGCTCCAGCCGCGGCGCTTCCGGCACTGGTCCGCCGGTTGGTCAACCGCCAGCAGCCCTGACGGGGCCAGGCTGCATGCGGTGCCGATGGCGGCCGGAGGACCGATACGGTTACGATACCCTGTTGGACCAGGGTTAGGTCCAGCCCGCCAGGCCGGTTCGGGAAGCGCCGGGGTAGGGGAGGTTCATTGGTTGTGGGGACTGCGGGTGGGTGGGGGTGACGGCGTTTTCGTTACCCCAAGCGCAAAGTTGGGTCGGTGGCTGGGCCCGTGGCGGGCGGTAACGCTGTACGAGACCTTACCCTCTCCCGGCAAAGGTGTCGCCCGCACGGTTAGCCCTGATCGCTGAACTTGACCAGCCGCGACACCTGAATGTCCGAGACGAACACCACGCCAGAGTGTTTGTTAAAGAAGGGCTCGAACCCTTCCAGGATGGGCTCCACCATGTCCTCCGGGACGGCGGCAATGACCATAATCAGCACATCGTCCTCGTTGAACATCAAATGGCCTTCGCGGAAGCCGTGACTGCCCTTGCCGGAGAGATTGTGGACGATGGTGTAACCTTTGACGCCCGCCCGGTCGAGCAGGTCGGTGGCAAAGCTCTGGTATTCGCCGCCAAGGATGATCTCGAGCTTCTTCAGCGAGCTCAGGTTAAGGTTTTGCATAACGCATCCGCCTCCTCAGAGGTTGGCTGGCTCGCTACTAACGGCTGGGGCAGCCATTGATCGTCGTCAAAGGTGGTCACCGTATCGGTCTCGGGGTCGATGACCAACAGCCGGATCCAGCCGCCCCGGACGAGCTGCTTGACGGTGACGACGTTGGCCACCGCCGCCTGAGCGTCCGCCAGCGGTGCCTCGATCACGGTAATCAGGCGCAGTGGCTGGTGATAGGGCTCGCCTTGGGCGAGCACCGTTTGGGAAGGCAGGCCCGTGCGCAGATCGCTAAGATTGCCCGTCATCACCCCGAACCGCCCGGCGACGTTGTGGTAAACCTTGCTGCCGCTGCCGAAGTGCTGGTTATCCACGGTGGAGAAGTAGTGCTCCATATTGATCCACTGGCCCACCACCAGCGGTCCGGTCAGTATGGTCTCCAGCAGACGGCGCTTGGAATCGATGCGGTAGTCGTAGGAGTGCAGGAAGGCGCGGCCTTCCAGGGAAAGCTCCCGGGTCAGTGCACGCCGGCCGATGATGAAATAGGCGTTGCGGGACAGGCCCCATTCGGGGCGTACCTGGGACCAGTCAACGGCGTTGCGCTGCGCCTCGCGATAGGCGTGGCGGGGCTCGCCCTCAACGGCCGGTATTTTCAGCGTGGGCATACGCTCCCGCGCGCACCGGCGCGAGGCGGCGGCCAGGCCGTTGTGCAGCCGATCGACATAGACGGCATGCGAGGCCGGCATCTGGTCGGGTTGGAAAAGGCGCAGCTCATCGGTGGTCGTGTCGTGCAGGGCGGCCGCGAACCACGCGTCATGGGGAATGTCGATGCCCTGCTCGCGGAGCTTGTCACGAATTTCGGCCTTATTGGCCATCTGGGCCAAAACCCGGGCGTTCACCACTCCGTGATTGCCGCCGCAGGCGCCGCAGTCGAGGGCCGATTCGTAGGGATTGTTCTCGGAGGTGCTGCCGTGGCCGACGAGCAGGACGAACCGGGAGAACCCTTCGGTCAGACCGATGGAGCGCAGCGCCTTGTCGACGAAGCCGACCTGCTCGTCGAGGGTGAAGCCGATGCGTCCTAACCGCTCCATCTGCAGCTGGGCGAAGGCGGGGTCGATGCGGTAGACCGCGCGCAGGCGCTGGATAAAAGCCGACTCGTCCCCGGCTTCCATGCCGAGTGCCTCGGTTAGCTCGGGCGCCCCCTGCTGCCTGCCCAGGGCGGCCTCACGCAGCTCGCGCACCATGGCATCGGTGATGCGCTCGGCAGACAGGTGCCATTCCTGCTCCACCGCATTGCTGATCACGGCCCGCTGGACGGTGCGCACGATGGAATCGGCCTGCTCGCGGCTCAGCTTGTCCAGCATCAGGTGGGTGGCAGGCTTGTGCTCCTGCAGGTGCTGGCGCCAGCGGTTGTACTGGCGGGGAATCAGGGTCTTGCCGACCATGTCCAGGCCGAACAGCAGGCCGATGGCCTCCACCGTGACGAAGGAGCTCAGCACGGAGTTCTTGAGCTCCTTCAGCGCCTTTTCCAGTGCAGTGACCGCCGTCATGTCCTGGGGACCCGAGACGGGCATCTCCAGAACCAGATTCTTGGGGGTGATCAGCACCGGACACAGGTGGGTCTCGCTGCCCTTGCCTAGCTCCATGAAGCTCAGCGGCACTCCGAAAAAGCCCGCGATGCCGTAGGTCTGATAGTCGCCCGCGCCCTCCAGGTGACGCCGAATGCGTTCCGAGCGGGTGTCGATGCAGAACAGCGCCTGGGCAAAGGGGCGTTTCTCTCTCGGTGCCGGTGGTGTCCGGTTGACGGTCTGGATCAGCCGTTTCGTGGCCCGGGCTTCCATGGCGCGCAGCCAGATCATGCCCTCGCGGCGTTCGAACCCATCCAGGGTAGCCAGCAAACTTCCCAGGGCGTCCCCGGAGAGCTCCTCCAAGGCGGCCTCGCCTTCCGCCTGAGCGGCCAATTCCCGCAGCCGCTCGGCCTGCTGGTGGGCCTCGCGGTCCCGCTTGGCGCGTTCATAGTCGGCAAAGATGCGCTGGATCCGTTTCGGCTTGCCGCGGGCTAGCGCCTTTTCCACGGCCAGGGCATGGGACGGCAGGATGGCCCCGCTGTGGAGCTCGTGCCGGAGGTAGGTCTCTTGAGGGCGGTTCTCGATCGCCTCTTTGAGGGCACTAACGGTGGTGGCCATGCCGTTGCGCTTGCGCTCGGTCAACAGAGCCAGCGCGAGGGTGAGGCGCACCGCGAGCAGATCTACCAGATCGCCGGGATATTGCTGGCTCCAGTGGTAGTGCTTGGTGTGCGAGCGCCACCGGATGAAGCCGGACCACCCGTGTAGACGGGCGAGCTCCCGGGTGAAATAGCCCGGCCATTGCCATTCGGGCACCTCCAAGAGGCGCATGACGTGGGCGATAACCTCTTCGGGGACGCTGGCTTCGGCCAGGATGCGCGGGATGCGCAGGCCGCGCAGCAAAAGGCGGCCGTTGCGCATGGCGATCCCCCGCCAGGCGGCGAAAAACCCCTGCTCACGCCCCGGCATGGCCCAGGAGGACTGGCCTTCGTCGAAGAAATCGAGGCAGCTCTTGATGACCAGCTCGTCCAGCTCCTCGCCAATCCCCGTGCCATAGAGCGCGTCAACCGCCTCGTAAACCGGACGCTCGTCCAGCAGGGAGGTACGCAGGCCATCGGCAAGGGTGGCCGGGTCGGGAACGGTGCCAGGCGCAGCCTTGGAACCAATCAGGCAGGCCCGGACATCCTCAGCCCCGGCCAGGGTCCGCCTCACCTGCATGGGATGCTCGACATGGGTAAGCAGGGCCAGGAGCCAGCTTGGCAGATCGATACCCGGAATGGCATCGCGCTCGGCGGCGAAGTCTCCTACCTCGGATGCGAGCTGATCCCGGTCCACCTCGCCTTCGGCGAGATAGCGCTGGTAGCGGTGCCGGGGCAGAAAGCCGCGGGCGTCAAATAGCTTCTCGCCCCGTGCCACGGCCTCCGGGAACGGCAGGTGCTCCAGACCGTGTAGCGGGTTGTGGTGAATGAACGAGCGCATCGGCCAAAAAAAGGGAATGGGCTCGCCAGAAACGTAGACGGTGGCGCGGATCTTCAGCTTTTCGCCCAGGGAGAGACTCATAGCAGGTCTCCTGACAGGAAGACGCCGCCGACGGTGAGCGCGATCAGCGCGGCGGCATAAGCCCAAGCGGTGAGCGAGCTTAGATCAGAAACCCGGTAGGCGGCCGCGTCCGGATCGGCCGAGCCGACGACCAGTCCCTGCACCAGGCGCGCACTCGCCCAGCTCCAGAGGAGCCAGGTCGCGAGTAGGGCGAGGCTCACGGCGGGCGCACCCGTCATTAGCAGCGCCAGCATGGTGAAAAAGGCGGGAAATAACGGCAGCGCCACGCTGGCCATCGCCGTGGTCACGAAAACACCCGATAGGCGCGGCAGGCTTTGCCCCAAGCCGATGTACAGGCCCGTGTAGACCCCGCCGAAACGCCGCTCCAGTCCGCCCCCGAGCAGGGCCAG
Organism: Thiohalorhabdus sp.; assembly: GCF_036628635.1. Classification (GTDB taxonomy): domain Bacteria; phylum Pseudomonadota; class Gammaproteobacteria; order Thiohalorhabdales; family Thiohalorhabdaceae; genus Thiohalorhabdus. The sequence goes on from NZ_JAZKRM010000008.1 coordinate 23,157, forward strand.
CAAGGCTAGAGGGCCGCTCATGCCCAAGGCGTGCCATTGGGTGGCTACGCCGGCCAAGCCGCCGGGACCGGCGAGCCAAAGCAGGGCCCACAGGGAAGTAGCGAGGTAGGCCGTCCACTGGCCAAGCTCCCGGGCGGCGAGGCCCCGGAAAGCGTAGAGGGCAGCGGTCGCCAGGGCTAGCGGCGGCAGCCAGTCCGGACGGGGTCCGGGGGCTGTCTGGAGCAGGGCCAGCCCGATCTGGGGCCAGGCCAAGAGGAGGCCGAAGCGCAAGAGGCTGTGCTGCGCGCCGGCGAACAGGGCGTTGAAGACCGCGCTGAACGGGAACAGGGGCAGGAAAACAGCGGCTAGCAGGTAGGTCGCCATGGCCATGTCAGACCCACCTCATCCAGACGTTGAGCCGGCCGGCGGCGGCCAGAAGCCCGCGGGCTAGGCGGGTAAACAGATCGGGCAGATAGAACTCGCGGGAAACCAGGGCGTAGAAGCTCATCCAAACCCGGCCGGCGGGCAGGTGCTGGTGCTGGCCGTTCTGCTCGGCGTAATAGGCGAGCCCCCAGCCGAGCACGATCAGGAGGGTGATCAGGCCGACGAGGAGATCGAACCAGAACAGGTTGAGCTCCGCAGCGTAGAAGATCTGCGCCCTGAACGCCTCATCCGGATACAGGAACAGATCGAAGGCGTGGCTGATCAGGGAGTAGCCGACCACCACCACCGCGAAGGACAGGATGCTCAAGCCGACCAATCGCCCCAGATTCTCGGTACCCATGCGATGGGTGGCGAACAGCAGCTGGGCGCCGGTTACCCAGCCGAAGAACAGGAGCACGATGGCTCCCTGCTTCTGGAAATAGTCCTGGGAGACCATCAGATGCGCCAGGACCAGAATCGATACCGGAACGGCCAGCGTGATGCCGGCCATCAATAGCCAGGGCAGACGGGTGCGGGCCGGGCGGCGCTCCACGATGAAGGTGTAGAGGTCGTCCTTGGGGGCGCCGTCCTGCTGGCGGGCGGCATTGATGACGCTGCCTGCGCCAAGGAACAGCGTGCCCTTGAATAGGCCGTGGGCGATCAGATGGAAGATCGCCAGGGAGAAGGCGCCGACGCCGCACTCCATGATCATGAAGCCCATCTGGCCCATGGTGGAGTAGCCGAGCGACTTCTTGATGTCGTTCTGCGTGAGCATCAGCGCCGAACCGATCACGGCGGTAATCAGGCCCACCACGAAGACCATGTGCAGCACGCCTTGGGTGTGCACGAACACCGGGGCGAAGCGATTGATGAGAAAGCCACCGGCGTTGACGATGCCCGCGTGCATCAGCGCCGACACGGGGGTGGGACCATCCATGGTGTAGGGCAGCCAAGTGTGCAGCAGGAACTGCGCCGAGCGCGCGAAGGCCGCAAGCGCCACCAGCCAGCCCACTACCTCCGCTAGCGGCAAGCCTAAATAGCTGTGAACGCCCGGATTGGCCGCCATGGCTTCGAAGATCGCCGGCAACGACCAGGTGCCGTAGGCCTGATACAGGAGAACCGCCGCCAGGACCAGCGGCAGATCCCCGATGCGGTAGGTGATCAGGGTCCAGAAGGCGTAGCGGTAAGCGGATGGGCTTCGGGTGTCCTGGCCGAGCAGGAAGTAAAGCAGCACACCGATCAGATGCCAGGCCACCAATAGGGTGACGAGATCGCCGGCGGCGACCATGACCAACAAGGCCGCCGTCATCAGATCCAGCAGCACGAAGAAGCGCAGGTAGCCCGCTTCGTCGGCCATGTAGCGCAGGGAATAGACGTGCACGATCAGGCTGATCCCGGCGACCACCATGGCCATCAAGGTGCTCAGGGGATCGAAAAGTAGCATGCCCCAGGCGGGGCCGAGGGAGACTGCCTCGGGTCCCAGGCCGCTCAGGGCAAGGCCGAGTGCGGCGGCGGCGAGTCCGAAGGTCACGCTTGCGAAAGCGACGCTCAGTCGCCCACCGCCCCGGCCCAGAGGGGCGGCGAGCAATTGGATCAGGGCGGCTGATATGAGCGGCAGCGCCGCTACTACTGCGATGAGCCCTTCCATAAGCCTGCATCAAACCCCGTTGTGCGCCATGGAAGCCCCCCGCTGACCTGAGCCGGCGGCAGGCATGCCGGATCCTACGGTTCGCTGGCGTCGCGCCCCCTTACCGGAGCGGGGGTGCGGTTTCAGGGCGATTGGGAATTAGTCTACGAAGGGGGTGGATTAGACAAAAATCGATAAAACGAATGGAGCCGATTGCCAAAAGCCGATGGGATAGCGGTTGATGGCATGGCAGTAGCCCAGCCATGGGGCCTGCGGGTCAGGCTTCCGCAAGCCGTGTAGGGGGTAGCAAAGACCGCGTTTGTCCGCCGTAAGGGGAGGCGTTGGGGGCAGCGAGAGGGTGGCTTGAGCGAGGGCAGGGCAAGGGGAAGGAAGGTTCCCCGACGGAGCGGAGACAGTGCCGAAAGGGGAAGGCTTACTCGGGGTCCGGAAAGGCCACACGGTCTCACCAGGGAGGTTGATTAGGTCTTTGTTCCGGCTCTCCCCGTTTCGGCCATGGCGAGGCCGATTTAGCCGAGTGGAGCTTTCCCACCCTGGCGCTGCAGGAAATTGTCCACCACCGCGGCCCCTACGGCATCGCCCCAGACGTTGGTGGCGGTGCGGAAGCGATCCAGCAGCCAGTCCACCGCCAGCAGCAGGCCGATGCCCTCCAGCGGCAAGCCCACGGCGTTGAGCACGATCACCATGGTCACTAGGCCTGCCTCGGGGATGCCGGCGGCCCCGATGGCCGCCAGGGTGGCGGTTACGAACACGATGCCCTGCTGGGCCAGGGTCAGGTCCAGTCCATAGGCCTGAGCGATGAACAGCACGGCGCAGGCCTCGTACAGGGCGGTGCCGTCCATGTTCACGGTGGCCCCGAGCGGCAGCACGATGCGCCGGGCCGAGGCGCCGACGCGGTTCTCGCGGACGCCCTCCATGGTCAGGGGCAGGGTCCCGGAGGAGCTAGCGGTGGCCAGGGCGGTGAGCACGGCGCGCAGCATGGTCACCAGATACTGCAGGCCCCGTCCGGTCACCAGCCGCAAGATGACGAACAGCACCAGGAAGTGCAGGGCCAGCCCCGCGACCACCGTGACCACGTGCCAGCCCACCGCCGATACCTGCTGAATCAGGGCGTCGCCGCCACCAGCCTCCCCCAGCCGCCCGGCCACCAAGCCCAGGATGCCCAGCGGTGCCATGTACATGAGCCAGATGACCAGCTTCATGATGGCCTCGTTGAACCCGGTGAAGAACTGGGCCACAGGCCGGCCGGGCTCGCCCACGGCCACCAGGGCCACGCCGAAGGCCAGGGCGAACACGATCAGTGGCAGCAGCTTGGTCTCGGCGGCGGCCGCCACCAGGTTGGGGGGCAGGACAGCGTTGATGAAGTCGGTGGCGCCGGCGCCCTCGCCGCCGGCGATGGTCTCGGGCACTTCGGTGGCTCCTGCCATGTCCACGCCCACCCCGGGCTGGACCAGGTTGACCATGACCAGGCCGATGAAGACAGCGATGCCGGTGGTGACCAGGTAATAGGCCACCGTCCAGCCGCCCACGGTGCCGAAGTGGCGGATGTCGCCCGCGCTCAGGACGCCGCTGATGACTGCGGCTAGGACCAGGGGGATGACCAGCATCTGCAGGGCGTTGAGGAAGACGGTGCCTATCCAGGCCACCGCATGCACCGGTGTCCCCCCGATCCAGCCGATGACGGCCCCAGCGAGGACTCCGATGATGATGCCGAACAGGATGGCTACGGCGTGCTTGTGAGGCATGGCCCGGGCCCTGCTAGCGGACGTGGAGGACCTACTTTACCAGGGAAGGCGTTGGGCAGCGCGGATTATGATGGCTAGGCTAAGGGGGCATCCGCCACACCGCTGTGGCGTTCCGGCCTCTTTGGCCCCGTGGTCCGGTCTTTTAGCCCGTTGGCCGCCGAGCCAGGCCGGGCTGGCGGGCCTTTCCTTGCCCGAAGCCCGCGATCCGACCCCGGGTGGGATAGGCCGCAAGGCGCTGACGGGCTGGCCGGGAAGCGCGGTGAGGCGGAAGTGCTCGCCACCACCGGCCGGCGTCCCGATGAAAGGGATGGCGGCTGGGCGGCAGAGTCGTTGGCAGTCGGTCAAACGGGGCTTAAGGGTACTCCGGCGCGGGCGGGCGGGGAGCCGGTGACGGAAAAAAGCAAGCAAGGGTCCCGGTGAGCCGGGGTTGCGCTATTGCTCTGCTGATGGGAGCAGTGGGGCAGCCTTTGCCCGCGTCCGCCGAGGTCCATCCCTGGTCCGGCCTGGCCAGCCTGGTGATGCCCGGTCTGGGCCAGAGTGTCCAGAGCCGCTAGGAACCGGCGCTTGTGTCCTGCGCTACAACGGCACCACCTACTGCAGCGAGCTCCTGGGCACCGTAGCCACCGACACCGCCTTGCTTTCCGCCTACGACGCCTTCTCCGGCGATCAGGGGCAGTCCGCCGGGGAGCTGATGGCGGAGCCGTTCCGGCCCCGCTAGCTGCAGCGCATGACCACCTGGATCCCCATTGCCGGGCGGGCAGCGCTGGTCCTCACCGACACCGAAGCCGACTGAAGCATCATCACCCATTACTCCATCTCCAAGTGGGAGATCGGTGCTGCCAACGGTTTGAAAACCGAGTCGGGGGCGTTGAGCGAGGAGGCCTTTTTCAGGGGGCGACCAATGAGCAGTTCACCCGGGCCTGGGGGACCAGCCCAGGCATGCCCGCCTCATCGGTGCTGATCGGGTTGGTCCCCAACGGCCGCGGCGGCACCGCCGGAAGCCCCGCGGCCGCAGGTTTCAGGGTCTACCTTGGATCGCTCCATCTGCGCCATGGCTGCGACCTGGGGGAGGGCGTGGCGGTCCCCTTCTGTGAAACTAACTGAGCGCGGAGGGCTACTTGACCGCAACGGACGATCCTGACGAGGGCGCCGAGCAATAGAGCCTAATCCGGCTGCAGGGCCGGTTCCAGGCGTCAGCAGCCCAGGCGCCGCGGGCGGCGGGCCATGGCCCCGGTTTGGAGGTCCCTGCTGGAGCAGGGAATCATGGTCCGGCGCGCGGCTAGCTGGGTCCTAGCCGTTGGGGACGGCCGGCAGGTCAGGTTGCGGAAGCAAGCGCCCGGTGGCGGGCTCCTGGGTGACCGCCCGGCTCAGGAGATTGGGGAAGCGCGTGCCCAGGCGCTCCAATTGCGCCCTTATGTCCTGGTCGGGGGTGGTGTGGGCGAAGCAGGGCGAGAGGGACCCAGCCGGGTCGGCGTCCTGTTCCTTCCTCTCCTCAAGGAGGAGGTTCACCAGCCCGCCCAGGGTCTCGATCTCTCCCTGGGGACCCAGATCGGTGGCAAGCCAGCAAACGTACCACTCGTCCTCGTGGCCGAAGCTCTCATGCACCAGCGGCTCCGTGGCCCCATGCGACAAGGTGGCTTGGCCCAGCGCGGTGACTGTGGCCAGGGGCGCTGGGTCCCGCCAAATCCCCAGCAGGGCCTCGGCCTCCCGGTTGGGGGCTTGTCGCCCCCGATAGGCCAGGAAGTGGCCCACCACTTGGCAGATGCGGGTCAAAGGTCGGTCGGCGTTGGCCACCACCAGCACACTCATGACGCGGCCCCGGTGGTGGCGAGAGAGCGGGTCCGGGGCGTGCGGGTCGCCGAAACGGTCATGGTCATGCCAGATCCCTCTGATTGCTGTTGTCTAAAGGGGGAACCTTGCCGGTCGGGGTTTCCGCGGGCGTTGCCGGCACCGGCTGACTCGTGGCAGGTCCGCCGCCAAGGTGCCGGTACGGGATGCTTAGGCAGCCCTGGGCTTCGGGGTGTAGCCTGCCGTTAGCGAAGGCGGCGCGGTCGGGGTGGGCCTCGAAGCTGGCAAGGGCCTGGGGGTGGCAAAGCCGTACGCGCCAGGCATAGCGATAGCTCGCGTCCTCGGCCACCACGGCCCCACCGACCGCCTCCCGCACCCCAGGGATCCCCCCCAGGAGCTCTTCGCCCCGGGCCAGGATGGTCTCCATATCGCCTTCCGTGGCCTCCCCAAAGTTGCACAGCAGGAGCTGCTCGGCGGGCTGCCATGGGGCGCATTGGGCCAGCACCTCGGCGGCGCGCCCGGCCGAGCCCCAGCTGCGCATGTGCTGCTCGGCCTCGGCGGCGACCGCGTCGCTGATACCCGCCATGGCATCGGCGTCCGTGCTGCAGTTATCCCGGATGCGCTCCCCGGCTACCTCCGCCAGCCGGATCCGGTAGCCGATGGCGGCCACGCCGTGGCGGATCAGGCGGCGGTACTGGTCCTCGGTGAGGTCGTTGCCGGCGTCCACTGACAGTGGGATGCCCAGGGACTGGTGGACCTGCTTAAGGCGGCTGTAGTCCACGCGCCCCTTGCGGCTGCCGTTGGTCTCGCTTTGCACCGGGCCCAGGTCCAAGCGCAGCCCGGCCACGCCGCTGCGCTCGACGAAGCCTTTGGCCTCAGCGGGGGTGCTGACGGTGTCCGGGCTCGGGGCTGCCTCGCTGGCTACGCCGCAGTCGCGGGCGAGGGCGGCGGCTGCCTGGACCTGCTGCACGCTGCGGGGGAACGAGTCCTCCCTGGTGGTCAGCCGGACCCCGTTGCAACCGAGCCGGATGGCGCGCGCGGTAACCTCGGGGTCGGCGGTCACCGCCATCTGGATCGCCACCGGAACCAGAGCCCGGCGGGCGGCGGCTTCCATGGCGGGCAACAGCATTTCCCAATGGCTCTCATCGGCCGTGTCGGGAGTAAGCAGGACCGGGGCCCGCGAGGCCTCGGCGGCCGCCATGACGCCGCTCAGGGATTCCAGGTCATGTACCGCGAAGGCGCCCACCGCATAGCCGTGGTGGTAGGCATGGGCAAGCATATGGTTCAAATCCGTTAGAGACATGGTCAGCCGCTTCCTCGCGGGCCCCGAACTCCCGGACTGCCTGGGCAACCGGCGGGCGCCCGCTTTGGGGAATATTTCCGCGCCGGGTTCACACAACGCTTGCAATCCCGACCTTTACGGTTAAGTATTTTGGGCAGGGTAAGGTATAAATAAAATTCCTTCTTTCTATTGTTCGCATAGGTAATAATCGATGTCGGGAGCCGGAAAGGACCTCGCACGGCGGGTCACGCTGCGCCAGCTCAAGATCTTCGAGGCCTTAGCCCGCAATCGGAGCGTCACCCGGGCTGCCGAGGAGCTTTACCTGACCCAGCCCACCGCCTCCATGCAGGTGAAGAAATTGGCGGACGCCGTGGGCATGCCGTTGTTCGAGCAGATCGGCCGCCAGGTGCACCTGACCGAGGTCGGCCAGGAGCTCTACGAGGCCTGCCTGGAGATCTTCGACAGCCTGGACCGGCTGGAGATGCGGGTGGCGGACATGGAGGGGCTGAAGCGCGGCAGCCTGAAGATGGCCGTGGTGACCACGGCCAAGTACTTCGCGCCGCATGTGCTCGGCCACTTCAAGCAGAAGTACCCGGGCATTGAGGTGTCGCTGAAGGTCTCCAACCGGGAGCGCGTCCTGGAGCGGCTGGCGATCAACGAGGACGACATATACATCATGGGCCAGAAGCCGGTGGAGGAGCTCGACATCGAGGCGGTGCCCATCGCGCCCAATCCGCTGGTGGTGATGGCGCCGCACGGGCACCCGCTGCACAGCGAGACCGAGATCCCCCTCGAGCGGCTGGTGGAGGAGCCGTTCATCGGGCGCGAGCCCGGCTCCGGGATCCGCCAGGTTACCGAGCGGATCTTCGATGCGGCGGGGCTGCACCCCAACATGATCATGGAGCTGAGCAGCAACGAGGCGATCAAGCACGCCGTTGCCAGCGGCCTAGGCATTTCGGTGCTTTCCCTGCATAGCCTGACTCTTGAGAGGGCCGACGGGCCGGTCGGGGTGCTCGACGTCCAGGGCTTCCCGATCGACCGCTACTGGTACGCGGTCTACCCCCGCGGCAAGAAGCTGTCGGTCATCGCCCAGTCCTTCCTGGACTTCATGGTGAAGGAAGGGGCCAACGTGGCCGAGGAGATGGACGAGCTCATGGAGGCGTTCCTGCCTGCCCGCGCCTCGCGGGTTTCCTGGGAGCCCCTCGTGGCCCCGCCAGCCCAAGGCTCGGACCACGGCGACTGACTCCCCCTTCCCGCCGGCGGGTCCCCCGGGACCGGCCGCTCGCCGGCGCCCCTTGCGCTCCCCCGCTCAGCCCCTCGCGGCGGGGCGCCGGCAACCCTTCCCGGCCCTTCCCGGCGCTGTGCCCAACTACCCGTAACTCATGGAAAAAAGCCATTTTCTGGTTTTTTCTATGGATTTCATCGATGCAATCGATTGCATCTATTCTTGTTCATCGGTTAATTTCTCGTTTGGCATCCCATCCGTGGCAAGCGAGGAGTTCTCCCATGGCAAGCAAAACCTACGACGCTGGGGTCAAGGATTACGCCCAGATGTACTGGACCCCGGATTACGTCCCGCTCGACACCGACCTGCTCGCCTGTTTCAAGGTCACCCCGCAGGCCGGTGTGCCGCGGGAGGAGGCGGCGGCGGCCGTGGCGGCCGAGTCCTCGACCGGCACCTGGACCACCGTCTGGTCGGACCTGCTGACCGACATCGAATACTACAAGGGTCGCGCCTACCGCATCGAGGACGTGCCCGGCGACGACGAGGCCTTCTACGCCTTCATCGCCTACCCCATCGACCTGTTCGAGGAGGGGTCGATCACCAACGTGCTCACCTCGCTGGTGGGCAACGTGTTCGGCTTCAAGGCTATTCAGGCCCTGCGCCTGGAGGATCTGCGCTTCCCCATCGCCTACATCAAGACCTGCCAAGGCCCGCCCTTCGGCATCCAGGTCGAGCGCGACAAGATGGACAAGTACGGCCGCCCCCTACTCGGCGCCACCATCAAGCCCAAGCTCGGCCTGTCCGCCAAGAACTACGGCCGCGCGGTATACGAGAGCCTGCGCGGCGGCCTGGACTTCACCAAGGACGACGAGAACGTCAACAGCCAGCCCTTCATGCGCTGGCACGACCGCTACGAGTTCGTCGCCGAGGCAGTTCAGAAGGCCCAGGCCAAGACCGGCGAGCGCAAGGGCCACTACCTGAACGTGACCGCCCCGGACCCGGAGCAGATGTACGAGCGTGCCGAGTTCGCCAAGGAGCTGGGCATGCCGATCATCATGCACGACTACCTGACCGGCGGCTTCACCGCCAACACCGGGCTGGCCAAGTGGTGCCGAAAGAACGGCATGCTCATGCACGTTCACCGCGCCATGCACGCCGTCCTCGACCGCCATCCCAAGCACGGCATCCACTTCCGCGTGCTGGCCAAGTGCCTGCGCCTGTCCGGCGGCGACCACCTGCACGCGGGTACCGTTGTGGGCAAGCTCGAGGGCGACCGCGCCTCCACGCTTGGCTTCGTGGACCAGATGCGCGAGGCCTTCGTGCCCGAGGACCGCTCCCGCGGCGTGTTCTTCGATCAGGACTGGGGCTCCATGCCGGGCGTCTTCGCCGTGGCCTCCGGCGGCATCCACGTGTGGCACATGCCTTCGCTGGTGACCATCTTCGGTGATGATTCGGTGCTGCAGTTCGGCGGCGGCACGCAGGGTCACCCCTGGGGCAACGCGGCCGGCGCCGCTGCCAACCGCGTGGCGGTCGAGGCCTGCGTCGAGGCCCGCAACCAGGGTCGCGATGTCGAGCGCGAGGCGCGCGAGATCCTGACCGAGGCCGCCAAGTCGAGCCCGGAGCTGGCTGCCGCCATGGAGACCTGGGAGGAGATCAAGTTCGAGTACGAGACGGTGGACAAGCTGGACACCCAGTAAGTCTCCCGCTTTCGCTCGACTACCCATACGCAACGAGAGGAAACCGTCATGGCAATTTCCGACGAGATGCGGGATTACCGCACCAAGCAGACCATGGAGACCTTCGGCTTCCTGGCCTCCTTCTCCCAGGAGCAGGTCTACGACCAGATCGCCTACCTCATCGCCCAGGGCTGGACCCCGGCGATCGAGCACGAGCACCCCAGCGAGGCCTTCGACCACTACTGGACCATGTGGAAGCTGCCCATGTTCGGTGCCCAGGACCTCGACGAGGTCATCCAGGAGCTGGAGGCCTGCCATCGGGCCTACCCGGACCACCACGTCCGTCTGGTCGGGTTCGACGACTACACCCAGAGCCTGGGGACGGCCTTCGTGGTCTACGAGGCCCGCGGCTAAGCGCCGCTTGGCGAGCTCAATCCATTCGACGTCAGGGGTGAATCATGGCCAACCCTGAACAGCAAAGCAGCCGGGAAGCCGCCCGCGCCCGTCGCCGGGCCCAGGCCGGACGGGGCAAGGCGGACATGCCCGACAAGAAGCCCGGCAGCGGTGCCAACCCGGGTTCGGGTGCCCAGTCCGGCGCCAGTGCTACCGCCGGTTCTGACAGCTCCGGGGCGGCCCGCTCGGGCGGCTCCGCGCCTTCCGGCAAGGAGGCGGCCAAGGAGCGGCGGCGCGCCATGGCCGAGGCCGGCAAGGCCGCGCTCAACGGTACCGATCGTACCCGGGCCAAGGCCGCCGGCGGTGACCAGACCACCGGTGAGGCCGAGGCCAAGGGCGATTGCGGCTGCGGCGGCAAGTCCGGGAGCCAAGCCGAGCAGGAGCAGCCCCAGTATGGCGAGCAGGCGGCTGCCGAGGCCGGATCGGATCGCTCCGACCGCCAGGGTAATGGCCGTGGAAACCGCTCCCGCGCCAATGGCCGGGCCCGCCGCCCGGTGCATGCCGAGGAGTCCACCGCGCGCACCATGGCCAAGGCCCGTCGCCGGGCCCAGGCCGATCGCGGCAAGGCCGCCGATACCCAGGGCAACCTGTCGCCGGCGCAGGCCGCGCGCCAGGCCAACCCGGACTTGTCCGGCCGCGAGGTGGCCCGCAAGGTCCGCGACAAGCGGGCCAAGCAGGGCGGTGCCGGTGAGAAGTCGGGATCCAGCAGGCCCTGCGGCCGGATGCGCAAGAGCCATTCCGCTCAGCAGGGCGGGTCCGCCGATGCGCCCTGGAAGGTGGGGGCGAGCGAGACCAGTCACGGCCAGGAGGTGACCGGCACCCAGACCGGCTGGTCCGAGCACGTCACCGGCGAGGAGCCCGGCAGCTGCCGGACGATTACCGGGACCGAGTACCTCGGCGCGGACATCTTCCAGGAGTTCTGCCACACCACTCCGGAGCCGTCGGTGTCCAAGATCGGCGTCAGCCAGACCGGCCACGGGCGGTCGGTTACCGGCAGCGAGGTAGGCCGCAGCGAGTCGGTGACCGGCAACGAGCCCGGCACTTGCAAGGACGTCACCGGAACCGAGTACCTGTCGCCCGAGCAGTACCAGAGCTACTGCAATACCCGGCCCGCCCCGGGCCCGAGCGTGATGTCCCAGGGCCAGACCCAGGCCGGTCTGGGTGTCACCGGCGATCTCTCCGGGCAGTCGGAGCGGGTCACCGGCGGCGAGCAGGGGGCCGACCGGGCGATCACCGGGACGCAGTACATGCAGCGTGGCCAGGACACCGCCCCGGACAAGGTCGGCACCAGCCGTAACCTGGGCAGCGGCAGCATCAGCGGCAACCAGGTGGGCCGCAGTGAGCGGGTTACCGGTGACGAGCCGGGAAGTTGCCGCGACGTCACCGGGGACGATTACATCGGCCGCGAGCAGTACCGCGACTTCTGCGGAACGGAACCTAGCCGGCCCAGCGAGCAGAAGGTCGGCCAATCGGCCACTCTGGGCGGCCACCGGGTGTCCGGCACCATGACTGGCCGCAACGGTCGGGTGACCGGTGCCGAGCCGGGTACCTGCCAGGCCGTCACCGGGACCCCTTACGCCGGTGCCGAGCAGTACCGCAGTTACTGCGACCCTCAGGAGACCCAGATGGCGGCGGCGCGCCAGCCCCAGGACAGGGGCACACCAGCCTCCCAGGCGACCGGGGACCAGCCGGGCCTGAACGGCAAGCTGACCGGGTCCGAACAGGGCGCGTGTCAGACGCCGACCGGCACCCCCTACGTGGGCGGTGACCAGTACGCTGAGGCCTGTCCAGTGCAGGCGGCTGAGCCGCACAGTCCGGACTATCCGCAGCCGCTGGGTGAGGCGCCGTGGACCGACTTTAGCGTCGAACCGCCGTCCCATGCCTCGGATGTGGAACCCCATTCGTCGCGTGTTACGGGGACGAGCTACGAGCAGGGGCAGATCACCGGGGCCTTCAGCATGGCCGAGGGCAAGGTGACCGGGACCGAGGACTTCCGGCATGGCAGTTCGGGCGCCGGTGGTTCCGTTCAGCCTGCCAGCCAACGCTACGCCCACGCCCCGCAGCAGGCTCCGGCCCAGCGGGAGGAGGGCCGTGTGACCGGCGAGGGGATGGATGTCGGCGCCGCAATCACCGGCGACGATTGGGACCGTGGCGAGCGTGTGACCGGCACCGAGGGCACGGCGGCGCGCCGTAACCCCAGCCGGCGCGGCCAGGCCGGGACCGCCATGCCTATGGATTGGGCCCAGAAGCGCAACGAAGACGTGCCCATGCCGGAGAGCCCGGTGACCGGCGGTGCCGGCACCACCGAGAAGGGTGCCGGAGTGACCTACTCGGGCGGCGCCCGGGGCTAGGCGAGGAGCGGGGCCATGCCCACAGGCCGAAATCGCCATAGCCGGTCTTCGACGCAGCGCCAGGGTGCCCGGATGGGTCGCCCGGCGGAGCTTCGCCCCCAGCGCGAGGAGGGCCGGGAGGCCGGCGGTCATCAGCAGCACGGTCAACGGCCCGCAGGGCGCGAGGCGAGGGGTGCAGGTCGGACGGGCCGCGGCCGTGGCGGCAGCCATGCTTTGGTCCCCGCGCGGGACAACGAGCGGTTGCTGACCCACGAGACCGAGGTCAAGGGCGCTTTCGATCGGATCGAGCCTTTCCTGCGGCGGTTATCGGCCATGCAGCACGAGGCCGGATTTGTCGACCGGGCACAGGGCATGGCCCGCTCCGAGCTGGGCTTCGAACTGCCGCAAAAGGTCCTGGACAACGCCTGGATCCAGCAGCTGGACATCCGGTACCTGTACGCCTGGTGCGTATTCGAGACCTACCGGGCCTATGCCGATGATTTCTATCGGCGCGAGCCGCTGGCTCCGGATCCGGCAGAGAAGGACCGATTCCAGGCTTGGCTGCAGGAGTGCGGTTTCCACGCGGTGGATATCTCGCCCTGCTCTGACGGCCGGCTGGCCCACGTTATCCGCTACGTGCTGCGGCTGCCGCATGGCCTAGTCCGGCGCAAGTCGTTCGCCGGTGCCATGTTCGACGTGGAGGCTAGCCTCAAGCGTTGGGTGGAGACCGAGCTGAATCGCTATCGGGAAGGGGTGCCCAGTACGGCGGATGCGCCCACGCGCTATCTGAAGCTCGCCGTTTACCACTTCAGCTCGGGGGAGCCGGCGACCCAAGGTTGCGCTGCGCACGGTTCGGATACGGCAGTTGCCGCCGCGGCGGCGCGGGATCGCTTGCAGGACTTTCAGGAGGCCATCGAGAACAGCTTCTGCTGCGGGGCGTCCATCGATCTCCTGATGGTGGGCCTGGATACCGATACCGATGCCATCCTGGTGCACCCGCCCGATACCAAGGGCGATCCCGATCCGGAGCGGTTCGTGGAGAGTGAGGCCCTGTTCGATCGCACCCAGGGGTTGGATGCCGAGGCCGCCCGCGAACGCATCAACGAGGCGGTGGCGGCGGTGGCGAGTGACAGCGAGTCGGGGATGCGGCGTTTCATTGCCGGCCTGCTCGAGAACAACTTTGCCCAACTCGCTTATGTGCGGGCCCATCACGGTGGCCGCTACGGCGATATCGGCCACAACGAGCGCTTCATGGGCGTCGGCATGGGGTTCGAAGAGGTCCAGCTGCGTAATCTGACCTACTTCGCCTACTTGCAGACGGTGGAGGAGGGCGCGCCCGACCTGGATGTGGGCGTCAAAATCTTCTCCGGGCTGAACGTTTCACGGGGGCTGCCGGTCCCGGTGGTGCTGCGCTTTGACTACCACGGCCAGGTGCCGGGGGCCAGAGAGCGGGCGGAGGCCCGCACCCGGCGGGTGGCGGAGGCGCTGCGCAACCGCTTCCCGCAACTGGCGGAACAGGGCCTGCTGCACAACCTGATGGCCGTCCGCGATTGCGGCAATAACGGAACGCTTGAGGTGATCGGCTCCTCGCTGGAGCCCACGGGGACTGGGGAGACGCACTGATGAAGATCTGCCAGGTGGAGAAGCCGCTGGTCGCCACCCACCGCATCGCTGGTCTGGAGCACCGGCACCTGCAGGTGGTGTTGGACGGCAGCTCCCAGCTGGTGGCGGTGGACGCCATCGGCTGCATCCCCGGCGACTGGGTGATCTGCGTGGGCAGTTCGGCCGCGCGTGAAGCGGCTGGAAGCAAGGAGTACCCGAGCGATCTAACCATCGTCGGGATCATCGATTACTGGGAAGAGGGCGCCTGATGGAGATCCGTCGGGTGGAGTCCTCACTGGTTTGCACCCGCCGGATAGACGGCCTGCAGCAGACCAGCCTGCGGGTGTTGACCGACGCGCGAGGTAAGCGCGTGGTCGCTGTCGACCCGATCGGGGCCCGCCCCGGCAACTGGGTCTTTGTCGTAGAAGGTTCCGCGGCCCGTTACGCCGCGGGGGATTTTGGTGTCCTTACCGACCTGACCATCGGCGGGATCATCGACTACTGGGAAATCGAGCAGGCGGATGATTCGCCCCAGCCCAGGAAAAAGGTCGGCTGATTCCACCCCTAGGCAAGGGACGCAGGGCAGACATTTATTCAAGCCACAGGAGAAAGAGCCATGGCGAGCGAAACCTACGGAATTGCGCTGGGAATGATCGAGACCCGTGGTCTGGTGCCGGCCATCGAAGCCGCCGACGCCATGACCAAGGCCTCGGAAGTCCGGCTGATCGGGCGGGAGTTCGTGGGTGGCGGTTACGTCACCGTCCTGGTGCGCGGTGAGACGGGCGCGGTCAACGCGGCGGTTCGAGCCGGTGCGGACGCCTGCGAGCGCGTCGGCGACGGCCTGGTCGCGGCCCACATCATCGCCCGTCCGCACCGCGAGGTGGAGCCGGTGCTGCCCGCCGGCGGTGGCGAAGCCCTCGAGCAGCAGTAAGAGGCGGCTCCGCGCACGGGCGCCCCCGAACGCCCGGTCCCGCCAGATTGGCTTCGGCGGCAGGGGGGCCGGCGCCGGGTCGGGTGGCCGTCCCATAATAGGCAGCGGGGACCCAATGGCCCCGCCCATACAGGAGAAGGGAAGATGGCGAGCGAAACCTACGGCATTGCCCTGGGCATGATCGAGACCCGTGGTTTGGTCCCGGGTATTGAGGCGGCCGACGCCATGACCAAGGCCTCGGAGGTTCGACTGATCGGCCGGGAGTTCGTTGGCGGCGGTTACGTTACCATCCTGGTACGTGGCGAGACCGGTGCCGTCAATGCGGCGGTGCGGGCCGGAGCGGACGCCTGCGAGCGGGTCGGCGACGGCCTCGTGGCGGCCCACATCATCGCCCGTCCGCACCGCGAAGTGGAGCCGGTGCTGGGTAACGGCGGCAAGAGCTTGGCGGAGTCTCCGGCCACAAGCTAAGAGGTGGATTCCGGGATCTGCCCGATCGCAAGTCGGGCTAATCAACCTACGGGGCGGGAACAGCCATGAGGAACAGTGACCCTCGCGTGCCGGGGTTCCTGGGCAGGGCCTTGAGCTTTGAGATGTCGGCGGTCCAGCAGTATCTCACGCACGCCCGCTTGGCCGACAACTGGGGTATGGACCGGGCCTCTTCGCAGTTCCGTCAAGAGGCCCAGGAGGAGATGGGCCACGTCGATCGCCTGGTTGCCCGCATGCTCTCGCTCGGGGTTGCTCCTAACGCTTCATTCCTGCGCCCAGTGGTCACCGGCCAGGATTTGCAAGAGGTGCTGCGCGCCAACTGGCAGCTGGAATCCGAGATCGTGAGCCTCTACGAGCAGGCTTTCCATTTTTGCGCACGCTCCGGTGATTCGAATGGTCAGGCCTTTTTCGGGGAACTGCTCCGGGAGGAGCAGGAGCACGCCCGGGAGCTGGAGCGTTGGCTGACCCAGCTGACCGAGCCGGGGCCAGTCGCTGGTGCGCGATCCTGACACCTAAGGAGGGTAGCCATGACCGACCATTGGCAAGAAATTCAGCGGCCACCCCGACTGGAGGCGCGCTTCGATTTCCCCGATTACGGCACCTTGCGTGCCTTCCTGGATGAAGCGGCCGAGCTGTCGGAGCGCACCGAGATTTTCGCCGATATGAGCTTCGATCGGTATTCGGTGCGTCTGAAGGTCCAAGCCCCGGATGGTGAAAACGAGCTAACGGATGCCCAGCGGAGCTATGCGCGCGATCTGGAGCGGCTGGCTTTGGACCAGCTCGCCATTACGGGCTGAAGGCTGAGTCGCCGCTATTGCCCGGCCTGGCCGGGATGGGGCGGTGGGCGTCGCCGTTGGTAGTAATCCATGCAGCTGCGAGGTGGCGAACCATGAGTGAGCAGGACAGCGATCAAAAGAAGCCTTCCACCGGGTCGTCGAAGGGCTCCGCGGCCCCCAAAGGCAAAAGTTCAGGCTCCCAGGGTACCAGCTCAAGCGGTCAGGGGAGTGGCTCGGAGAGCCCGGGTACGTCGAAGGCATCCTCCAAGGGCCAGTCTGCCGCCGCCGGGCAGGGGACCAGCTCGAGGGGCCAGGGGAGCGGTTCGGGAAGCCAGGGGTCGTCTAAGGCCCAATCCGGCAACGCAACCCCGGCTTCGCAGGGCGGAAGCAAATCCGCTTCAGGTGGGCGCCCACCTAGCCGGCAAGCCAGGGGCGGTCAGCGACTTCCCAAAAAGGACACCTACCAATCGCTCCCCCGGATACCGGATCCGAACGGCCTGCAGGGCCACGGACGCCTTCCGGGTCCGGATGCCTTCCAGGTGGCCCCGCGCGTTTGGCCGGATTGAGGCTCAGGAGCTGGTGCTCGGAACGGTGAATGGCTGTCCGGGCTGGCGGTAATATCGCCGGCCTGGTGGCCCTTGCGCTGGCTAATCCTCGTCAATCGTGGGGACGTGTGCCATTGGTGGGTGGCAAAGACCGTGGGCCCTGCGCCGCTGCGGATTGTTCGGCATTGCGGACACTCCTGACACGGCTATGCGTTATCCTTGAAGCGCAAACGCCAGGCCCAAATGGATGACCCCTGGCCTGTGCTCCTTGCAGGCATAGACAGGGTTACCGCGATTTAGGCACTGGGAGAAAAGAAGAGGGGACCAGGCTCGCGCGGGGGGGGGAGGGTGGTCTGGGATCGATTGCCTCCGGTTCGAGTAGGGCCGGGTCCCTTTTTCGTCCCAACGACGGTCCAGAATCCCGCAAAGCTTGGGCTGAAGCCATTGGTATAGATTTTATAAATGAAGCCCATTAAAAAGATAGATTAGTAAGGGTTCCCCCATTGGAGCCTAGACTCGGCCTGTAAGCAAACATGGACTCAGTCGCCGAGAACTGCCTATGGCAACTTTCTTGAGGGGGGTTCGTCTAAATGGCATTCAATGCACTGCTTACCCCTGAGCTTTGGCTTCTGCTAGCTCCTTTGATCATGCTTGTAGTGGGGGTGGTGCCGAGCACCCTAGCCAACCGGTTGCCTCAGCAAATGGCTTTGGCCGTCCAAATGGGCACCGCCCTCGGATTGGTCCTGTGGCTGGTAGCCATTGTGGTTTCCCTTTCGGGTGAAACGGCAGAGGGCTTTCTCCGGTGGGCGGTTCAGGCCGATCGGGTCACCTTTGCGATCCTACCTCTGGTCGCCTTCTTGCTAAGCATCGTCGCCGGCTACAGCAGCCGCTATCTCGCCGGCGAGGCCGAGCAGGGCCGGTTCTTCCGCTGGCTGGCCCTGACCGCTGGTGGCTTCATGATGGCGGTGGTGGCCGGCAACTTGTTGCTTTTCGTTCTGGCCATGCTAATAACGGGCAGCTTTCTCAACAAGCTGCTCACCTACTACCAGGAGCGCATCCGGGCCCAGATGGTGGCCCATAAGAAGCTCCTATTTAGCAGAGTGGCGGATTTCTCCCTGGTTGCTGCCGCCGTCCTGCTGGGCTTTGGTCTGGGCACCCTTTCCTTCGATGGGATCGCTGCCGAGGTAAGCTCTGAAGCGGCCTTGCCCTGGCAAGCCCATATCGCCGCTTGGTTGATTGTTGCCTACACCGTTCTCAAAAGCGGGCAGTTCCCATTCCATGGCTGGCTGTTGCAGGTCATGGAGGCCCCCACGCCCGTATCGGCGCTCCTGCATGCGGGCATCGTCTACAGTGGCGCCATCGTGGTCCTTCGTACCCACGAGCTGCTTATGGCGGAGGGTGGCGCACTGACCCTCATGCTCCTTGTGGGCCTGGTGACAGCGGCCATCGCCTCACTGGCCATGCTCACCCAGACGGCCATCAAGAGCTCGCTGGCCTGGTCCACCGCCGGCCAGCTGGGCTTCATGCTCATGGAGCTGGGTCTGGGGCTGTTCGTGCTGGGTCTGCTGCACTTGATTGCCCACTCCCTGTACAAGGCCCATGCCTTCCTGTCATCGGGCAGCATCGTTGATCTTTTGCGGGGGCCGGCGGCACCGCCCAAACGGTCGCCGCCCCCCGCGATGTGGCTGGTTACGGTGCTTGGCAGTGCCGTCATTACGTTCGGCATGGCGGCTTTGTGGGGTCTGACTCCGGCTAATGAGCCTGCGCTGATTGCCCTGGGAGCCATTCTTTCGGTCGCCATCAACCAGTTGCTGCTAGCCAGCCGCACGAGCGCCTCAAGCGCTGGCTTCTTGGGGAAGCTGGTGGGCCTGAGTGTGGTCGTTAGCGCCGCCTATTTCGCCCTTCACAAGCTGTTCGCGGCGGTTTTCGCAGCCGATTTGAAGCCCATTCCAGAGACGGCTTCCGCGGGGCAGTACCTGCTCCTGGGACTGGTTGCAGTGATCTTTTTGAGCTTGTCCTTCTTTCAGACGGTGCTTATCCATAGGGGGGAAACCCCGTGGCTGAAGCGCCTTTATGTGCACCTCTACAACGGGCTCTACACCGACCAGCCGGTGGAGCGACTGGTCTATCGGGTGTGGCCTGCCAAGTTTCGGCGGTGAGCGCGGCCCTGCCCGCGCCATGACCGGCGGTTTCACCGTCCCCTGAAACCGTTTATCCACCGGACGGGGAGGCGAGGCAATGAAGATCGAAGAGTCGGCAACGCTCTCCGGGCCCGCCGGCGGGGCCGCAGCGAATATCGACCAGGCCATTGATACGGTTTGCAACCGCATCCCGCCATTTTGGCCGCTGGATTGCCTGGTTGCCACTAACCCCTTCCACGGCTTCGTCGACTGGGATTTTGACCGCGCGGCCGAGTACCAGCTTCGCGTCCTGGGGCGACCACTGACCATGGACCGGCGATGGCTGGCCCAGCAGCTCGCAAGCGGGCGGATCAGCGAGGAGGACCTGGAACAGGCCCTGGAGCTGGCAGGCAGTGAGCTGATCCCCGAGGACGTCCGGGCAGCTGCGAATGAGCCCGAGCCGCCCGCAACGCGCATCATGTTGTATGCGGATCTTCTCGATGAGCGCTACAGGCCTCGCTTTTCCCGTTATGTGATCCAGCAGATCAGCGGGTTTTGTGGTGCCTACTACGACCAGGGCCAGGTCCTGTGGCCGATGCCCCGCTTCGGCGACTCGCTGTACGAGGCGTGGCTGGAATATACCCGAATCGACAAGACCCCCGGCGAGATGGAGATCCGCACCAAAAAGGCCCTGGAACAGCTCCCCCGCGAACCGCGCGAGACCATTCGGTCCGTCCTCGAGCGCTTCCAGGTGCCTGCCGAACGCATCGAGGATTTCCTTTACCTGGCCTTGACCCGAGTGGGTGGCTGGGCCAGCTATCTGCGGCATCGGCGCTGGGAGGCCCAGATGGCCGGGCAGGAGGATGACGACATCGTCGATCTGCTGGCCATTCGGGTGGCGTGGGAATTCATTCTGGTGGAGAACTGCGACCGTCCCGCCCGAACTCGGCTATGGCTGCAGTACCTGCAATCCTTGCCGCGTGATCTGAGGCCTCACCAGGCCCATGCCCTTGAGGTGGACTGCGTCCTGCAGCGGGCGGTGGAGATCAGCTATCAGCGGGGGGTGGTCGAAGGCCTTGGGGCGCGTCCCCAACCGGCACAGGACGAAGCACGGGACGACCATCGCCCACTGGCCCAGGCCGCCTTCTGCATCGACGTGCGCTCCGAGGTCTACCGGCGGGCCCTGGAAACGGTATCCGATGCCATCCAGACCCAAGGCTTTGCCGGCTTCTTCGGCCTCCCGGTGGCGTACCAGCCGCTCGGTGCCGGCTGCCCGCGGGACCATCTGCCGGTCCTTCTGCCGGCTAGATACCGGGTCTGTGAGGCCGTTCCGGAGGGTAGTCCCGATACCACCTCCGAGCTGGTTGGCAGGCGCCGCATGGCCTTGGCGCTAAGCAAGGCCTGGAAGCAGTTCAAATTGTCGAGCGCCTCCTGCTTTTCCTTTGTGGAATCGGTGGGCTTGCTCTATGCGCCCAAGCTGCTCACCGATCACCTGGGCCTGACACGACCGGTGCCCCATCCCGAGTCCAAGGGCCTCGACCGCAGCGAGGCGGCGGCATTGTCGCCCGATATCGACGGCACCACATGCGCCGGCAACGACGCGGGCGAAGCGCTCAGCGTGGGTATCCCTAAGGAGGATCGGCCCGAGCTGGCTGCCTTCATCCTCAATGCCATGGGGCTTACCGAAGGGTTCGGTAAGCTGGTGATTCTCGCGGGCCATGGCAGCTCAACAGTTAACAATCCCCACCGCGCAGGGCTCGATTGCGGGGCCTGTGCCGGGCAGACCGGCGAGGCCAGCGTGCGCATCGCCGCGGCGATTCTTAACGACGTCGAAGTGCGTGCCGAGCTGGCCGAGCGAGGCATAACCATTCCGGAGGATACATGGTTCGTTCCCGCCCTCCACGACACCACCAGCGACGAGGTGACCCTGCTGGATACTGAGGCCATCCCGGAGCGGTTCCAAGAGGCCCTGTTGCAGCTGCGGCGCTCATTGGACCAGGCCGGAGCCCTTGCCCGGGAGGAGCGGCTCGGTTTGCTGGAGGATCGGCCGACCTCCTCGTCTGAGAGTGCCCTGAAGGCGGTGCGCCAACGAGCCGCCGACTGGGCCCAAGTGCGGCCCGAGTGGGGACTTGCGGGCAACGCCGCTTTCTTTGCCGCGCCGCGCTGGCGTACCGGGCACATGGCGTTTAATGGCCGGGCCTTTCTGCATGAATACGACTGGCGCCGGGATGAGGGCTTCGAGGTGCTCAATTTGATCATGACGGCGCCCATGGTGGTCGCCGCCTGGATCAATCTGCAGTACTACGGCTCCGTGGTGGATCCCGAGCATCTCAGTGCCGGCAGTAAGGTTTTGCACAATGTTATCGGGGGGCGCCTGGGGGTTCTTGAAGGAAACGGTGGCGACCTGCGGGTGGGGCTTCCCAAGCAATCACTGCATGATGGTCGCCAGTGGGTTCACGAGCCCCTTCGCCTTAGCGCCTTCATCGAAGCCCCCCAGGCGGCGATCGACCGAACCATTGAAGGGAATCAAATGGTTCATGATCTGGTCAGTAATCAATGGCTTCACCTGTTCCAGATCGCCGACGAGGTTGAGGTAAGCCGTCGGCTGCCTGCAGGGGGATGGGCTCCGGCGCCTGGGGCCCCTGCTTCGGAGCCGGCTCGGGCCGGCTAGGCCATAGCCGGGGTCCTCCGAGCCCTGCTGGTCCTTCGCTAACCCCACTAGCCACGGCAAAAGCGCCCCCAAAGTGGACCTTCCGGAAGGCCGCCGGGGGCTGGTTTTATGCGTTACATCCTGAGAGCTTTTTCATGAAAGACCGTCTGGCTACTTTCCTACCGTTTTTGAACTGGTTCCCCATGTCCCGGTCCGGGCTCCGTGGGGACCTGATCGCCGGCATGACCGTGGCCCTGGTGATCGTGCCGCAAAGCATGGCCTATGCCCAGCTGGCCGGCTTGCCCGTGGTGTATGGCCTGTATGCCGCCTTCATCCCGGTGATCGTCGCTTCCTTGTGGGGGTCCTGTAGCCAGCTACACACCGGGCCAGTGGCCATGTTGTCGCTGATGTCGGCGGCAGCGCTGGTGCCGTTTGCCTCACCGGGCAGCCCCCGTTTTATTGAGCTGTCGGTGATGCTCGCACTGATGGTCGGGGTTTTTCGGCTTATCCTCGGTCTGTTCCGCATGGGGGTCATCGTCAATTTCCTGTCCAGTCCCGTCATCGTGGGTTTTACCAACGCGGCGGCGCTGATCATCGGACTGTCCCAGCTGAGCAAGATCCTGGGGGTTCCCTTCCCGCGCAGCGATTTCTATCTCCTGGACCTGTGGAATGTCCTCAACCAGATCCCCGAGGCCCACTGGGTTACGGTGGCCTTTGCCCTGGGCGCATGGGCGGTTATCCATTTTGGCCGCCGTCTGTCGCCGAGCTTCCCGGGGGTCCTGGCCGCTGTGGTTCTGGCCACTGCCGCGAGTGCCTGGGTAGGGTTCGAGCAAAAGACCAGTGTCCCCCTGCATCGAGTCGAAGCTCCCGACTTCGCTGCCGCTGTGGAAAGCTATGCGCAGCAAAAAGCGCGTATTGACGAGATCACCGAGCGTTTGGCGCAGCTCAACAGCCAGCTCCGACAGGCATCGGCCGAGCGTGCTGGGGAAGCAGGGGGCGACCGGGCCGATTTGAAAGCCGAGATCGGCCGGCTCGATGGCGAGCTAGCGGGGCTAAAGTCGGCCAAGAACAATTTGCGGATCCGCCTTCACCAATTTCGGTTAACCGCCAGCGAGGGCGAAGGCCCGAGACGATTCCGCGCCGAGGACGCTACCGACGGCGCCGCATGGCGTTTCGCCGGGGTCGGGGATGACACGGTGACCCTGTCGGCTGGCGGCGCCGTGGTAGGGGATATCCCGCAAGGCTTGCCGGCGCCCTCGGTGCCCACAATGGAATGGGACCTGATCCCGTCGCTATTGCCGGCCGCCCTGGTCATGGCCTTGATCGGGTTCATGGAGGCGACCTCCATCTCCAAGGCCATTGCAGCGCGCACAGGCGAGCGGATTGATACCAGCCGTGAGCTGGTGGGTCAGGGACTGGCGAATATTGCCGGCAGCTTCTTCGGTTCCTACACGGTCAGCGGGTCCTTCTCGCGCTCGGCGGTGGCGGCGCGGACGGGGGCGACCACGGGCCTGTTCGCAATCATCAGCGCTCTGGGGGTGATGCTCGTCCTGTTGTTCTTCACCCCCTACCTCTACCACCTGCCCCAGTCCGTCCTGGCGGTGATCGTGATGACCGCTGTTTTCGGGCTAATCCGGGTCAAGCCGCTGGCTCACGCGTGGAAGGTGGAGCGCCCGGCCGCCTTAATCGGCGTGGTAACCTTCATCGCTACCCTGGTGATGGCCCCGGACCTGGCCAACGGCATCCTGATCGGCGTGGTGCTGACCATCCTGTGGTACCTGGTGCGTACCATGCGGCCCCGCGCCGAGATCGTTTCCAGGAGGCCGGATGGTTCGTTGGGGGGCATCAAGGCCCACAACCTCGAGCCCCTGAGCAAGCAATTCGTGCCGGTGCGCTTCGACGGCTCCCTCACCTTCGCCAACGTCGCCTACTTCGAGGACATCATCCTGGAAGCCCTGGTGGAGTTCCCCGACGCCCGGGCGGTTCTGATCGTGGGCAGCGGCATCAACACCATCGACGCCACCGGCGCGGAAACGGTGCGCGAGCTGGCCCAGCGTCTGCAGGACCGGGGGGTCCAGCTTACCTTCAGTAGCCTGAAGCACCAGGTCAGAGAGGTTTTCGACGAGGGGGGGCTGGTGGAGCTGATCGGCGAGGAGAACTTCTTCGGGGACAAGGAAACCGCCCTCAAACGGCTTGAGGCCGCCTACTGCTGATTTCGGCTACCGCCTGACCCCACGAAAAAGCCCGGCGCCCCATGAGGGACGCCGGGCGGTGGGGCAATTGCTTCTGTGTCGCTGTCCGCTCAGGTGGTGAGGTTGGCGAACAGCTCCGGCAGCCGCTCCGGCAGCCGCTCCACGTGGTCCAGCACGGTGTAGCCCCCGGGGCCGAAGATGCGCCCAACGTAGTCGTCGGCCTGGCTGTCGAGGGTCAGGTTGTAGGTGTGGATGCCCTCGGCAGCCAGCTCGTCCACCGCCTGCTTGGTGTCGTGGCGCAGGTACTGCGGGTCGCGCTCGTCGATGTCCGCCGGCTCGCCGTCGCTGACCGTGAGCAGCAGCTTCTTGGACTGGGGCTGCTGCCGCAGGAACGACGCGCCGTGGCGCATGGCGCCGCCCATGCGGGTGGACAGCTCGCCCTGCATGCCCGCCAGCCGGGACTTGACGTCGTCGCCGTAGGGCTCGATGAAGTCCTTGAAGCGGTAGTACTGGACGTCGTGGCGGCCGTCGGAGTGGAAGCCGTGCACCGCGAACGGGTCGCCGATGCCGTCGATGGCCCACGACAGCAGCGCGGTGGCCTCGCGGGTGAGCTCGATCACGGCGAGGTCGGTGCCGGCCAGGGTCTCGTTGGTGGACTCCGATAGATCCAGCAGCACCAGCACCGCCAGGTCGCGGGTATGGCGCTCCAGACGCATGTTGACCCGGCTGTCCGGTGAAACCCCCATGCGCAGGTCCACCATGGCCTCGATGGCGGCGTCCAGATCGATGTCGTGGCCCTCCTCCTGGCGGCGCTTGCGCACCATGCCCTCGGGCTGGAGGCCGTCGATCAGATACCGGATGTGGCTGGCCAGCCCCTTGTGCTGCTCCAGGATGGCTTCCATGAAGTCCGGGTCGCCAACGGCCGGCTTGCGCTCCAGCACGGTCACCCAGTCCGGGCGGTGGAGCTGGATCTGGTAGTCCCATTCCGGGTAGTGGTAGGGGCGGCTGACCTGCTTCTTGCCTTCCTGCTCGTTGATGGAGACCTCTTCGCCGTCGCGGTAGAAGGGGGTTTCCAGGATCATCACCTCCTCGGCGTCGTCGCCGGCACTGGGCACGTCGAGGGTGTTGACCATCTCCATCAGGCTAACGGTGCGCCGGACCTGATGGTCCGGCGACTTGTAGCCCACCGCCGCGGCCTCCTCCGACTCCTCGGCGAAGCGCCACAGCCAGGCATTGTCATCGCGGTAATAGGGCAGCAGGCCGTCTAGATCGCTCTGGGTTGGCAGCGTCGCCAGCTCGCTGATGCGCTTGTGCAGGGCTAGGCCCACGCTCCAGGCCAGGTGCAGGTCGCGCGGGTTGTCGGCCATGAGCTGCTCGAAGCGCGCCACCACCTCGCGGATGGCGCTCGCCTCGGGCTCGAAATCCGGATCCAGGAAGGCCCGGATGGCGTGCTGGATCAGGCGCGACCCCGTGTCCTCGGCGTCGGTGGCGTGAAACGGCAGCCACAGCTCGCGCAGGCCGGGGAATTCCGTCGCCGCCAGGTGCTCCACGCGGGCGTCCTCGGCGAGGCCGATGAAGAACCGCTGCGAGGTGGTCAGCTCCTGCGGCGACAGCTGGTGGTCGTGATAGACCAGATGCGCGGCGGCGTGAGCGGCCGCGGCGCGGTAGACCAGGTTGCCCTCCAGGCCCGCCACCGCGTCGTAGGCGTCGGGCAGGTGGATGACGTAGTCGTCGATGAAAGGCCGATACCCTTCCCGGGTCTCGAAGTCGCCGGAGGTTGGCCGCATGAAGAAGTCGCTGTTCCACAGGGCGCGCAGGTAGAAGTTGAGCCGGCGCTGCTGGTCCACCAGGAGCACGCCGCGGCGCTCCTGCTGCAGCACCGCCTGGGCGTCGGAGGACTCCAGGGCGAAGTACTGCTGCTGGCCCTGGAAATCGCGCTTGTAGGCGTCGGCGCCCCAGTTGGCCCAGCGGCGCAGGCCGCCCAGGGTGAGCCGGCCCAGAAGTACCTCCAGGTTCTCCAGCATGGGCCGGATGCCACGCGGGGCCCGGCTGGAGAGGTTGTGCAGGAGATTGAGATACTCGCTGACCAGGGCGGCGTCGCCCAGGCGGCGGGCGGCCACTGGCAGGGTGGCGAAGATCAGGGAGATCACCTGGCCCGAGACCAGGGAGGACAGCTTCATGGCTGCGCTGACGGACTCGGGCACGACGTCCTCGCCCACCTCCTTGGCCACCGCCGGTGCCTCCTGCAGGTAGGAGACCACCAGGTCGGTGCCACGGCCGAGCTTGCAAAGGGCCTTGGCGCCTTCCAGGTAGCTCTCCAGACCCTTGGGCGACATCACCTGGGCGGCCTCGTGGTAGGAGGCCTCCAGGGTGTCGCGCACGTGCGGGTCGATCTGCTCCAGGAACTCCTGATATTCCTCGAGATGTACGGTCATGGCTGGGCCTCGTTAGCGACAACGCCAATAAACGGGTATCCGCCGATTGCGCCGATGCACGCAGATGAAAAAGACCCGAGCAAGGTCATAAATGGCCGGATTTAAATCGGTTTCCCGGGGTCCTGCCGACAGCCCCGGGGAAGGGGTCAGCTGCCCCCGGCCCCTGCCGAGCGCAGCGGATAACCCGTTTGGCCTTTCATCTGCGTAATCCGCGTCATCTGCGGATGGTTTTCGCCTTTCTAGAAGTCTGTCTCTAGAAGTAGGTCGTAACCGCCGCGTCGAGGGTGTCGCGCATGTCGGCGTCGTCGGTGATGGGCCGAACCAGGGCCATGCGGCAGGCGTCCACTGGGTTGACACCTTTGGCGATGAGCTGCCCGGCGTACACCAGCAGGCGGGTGGACATGCCCTCGTCCAGGCCGTGACCCTTGAGGTTCCGGCTGCGCTGGGCGATGGCGACCAGCTTGCCGGCAGCCTCGGTGTCCACTCCGCTTTCGTGGGCGACCACCTCGGATTCCAACTCCGACTCTGGATAGTCGAAGTCCATGGCGCCGAAGCGCTGCTTGGTGGACTGCTTGAGGTCCTTCATGAGGCTCTGGTAGCCGGGGTTGTAGGAGATCACCAGCTGGAAGTCGGGGTGGGCCTCCACCAGCTCGCCTTTCTTCTCCAGCGGCAGGGTGCGCCGGTGGTCAGTGAGCGGGTGGATCATCACCGTGGTGTCGGTGCGGGCCTCGACGATCTCGTCGAGGTAACAGATGGCGCCGATGCGGGCGGCCACCGTCAGCGGGCCGTCATGCCAGCGGGTGCCGTCGACATCGAGGAGATACCGGCCCACGAGGTCGGAGGCGGTCATGTCTTCGTTGCACGCCACGGTAACCAGCGGCCGGCCCAGCTTGTAGGCCATGTGCTCCACGAAGCGGGACTTGCCGCAACCGGTGGGGCCCTTGAGGCTAATCGGCATGCGCGCGGAATAGGCGGCCTCGTAGAGCCCCACCTCCTCGCTAACGGGGCGGTAGTAGGGCTCCTCGGTGATCCGGTACTGCTCGGCGTCGATCTCGTAGCGGGTGCTATCGGTCATGGTCAGCTCGCTCCTCGCTCAGTGAGGGGTGAGGCGTGAGGACTGAGGCGCTGTAAGGGAGGCGTTGTTACCCCTAACGCGTCACTCCTCACCCCTCATTGGGTCAAAAAAAGGCCCCTGGCCGGGCCGGGCAGGGGCCAATTCCATCGCGGCGGCGCGATTTACTTCAACGGGCCCCGGTAGACCACGAAGGCCGTCCCCTGGCTCTGCTGGTAGGGGTCGTAGCCGATGACCTTGACGTGGTGCTCGGGATAGGCCTCGTGGGCCTTCTTGGCCTCGTTGAGGATATTGTCGACGTTCTCCTCGCCGAACATGGGCAGCTTCCACATGTACCAATAGTCATCCTGGGCGCGCTCGGGCTCGGTGTGCTCGATCGCCGGTTGCCATCCCTGGGCCACGATATACTGCACCTGCTTGCGGATCTCGTCGTCGGTCATCTCGGGCAGGTAGGAGAAGGTCTCCATCTTCCGGCTGGCCGGATCCGAGACCTGAGAATCGTAGTTCTGCATCTCAGCCATTGTTCCAATCCTCGTTCGTTAGCGTTCGAGTGCCGTCGTTAGGCAGTCGGTACCCCGGAGGGCATCGCGGCTGATAGCCGCTCCTACAGGGGGGCCTTTTCGGAGCCATGCCCGTTGGGCCCTGCCATTCCCTCCAGAGACGTGCCTGCGCTTACTTGTGCTGGGCGTCCAGCTTGTCGACGGTGTCGTACTCGAACTTGATCTCCTCCCAGGTCTCCATGGCGGCCTTGAGCTCGGCGCTGTGCTTGGCGGCCTCGGTCAGGATCTCCTTGCCTTCCTTCTCGACCTCGCGGCCTTCGTTGCGGGCCTTGACGCAGGCCTCGAGGGCGACGCGGTTGGCCGCGGCGCCGGCGGCGTTGCCCCAGGGGTGGCCCAGGGTGCCGCCGCCGAACTGCAGCACGGAGTGGTCGCCGAAGATGCTGACCAGCGAGGGCATGTGCCACACGTGGATGCCGCCGGAGGCCACCGGGAAGACGCCGGGCATGGATCCGAAGTCTTGGTCGAAGAACAGGCCGCGACTGCGATCTTCCTCGATGTAGGAATCGCGCATACAGTCGATCCAGCCCTGGGTCGCCTCGCGGTCACCCTCCAGCTTGCCCACCACGGTGCCGCTGTGCAGGTGGTCGCCGCCGGACAGCCGCAGGGCCTTGGCCAGCACGCGGAAGTGGATGCCGTGCTTGGGGTGGCGGTCGATCACCGCGTGCATGGCGCGGTGGACGTGCAACAGCAGGCCGTTGTCCCGGCACCATTCGGCAATGCCGGTGTTGGCGGTGAAGCCCCCAGTCAGGAAGTCGTGCATGATGATGGGCATGTCGAGCTCTTTGGCCCGCTCCGCCCGCTTGTACATCTCCTCCGGGGTGGGCGCGGTCACGTTGCAGTAGTGGCCCTTGCGCTCACCGGTCTCTTCCTGGGCCTTGTGGATGGCTTCGGCGATGTAGCCGAAGCGGTCCCGCCAGCGCATGAACGGCTGGCTGTTGATGTTCTCGTCGTCCTTGGTGAAGTCCAGGCCGCCGCGCAGGCACTCATAGCTGGCACGGCCGTAGTTCTTGGCGGACAGGCCTAGCTTGGGCTTGAGGGTGCAGCCCAGCATCGGCCGGCCGTACTTGTTCATCTTGTCCCGCTCGACCTCGATGCCGTTGGGCGGGCCGCCGCAGGTCTTTACGAAGTGCAGCGGGAAGCGCACGTCTTCCAGGCGCAGGCTGCGCACAGCCTTGAAGCCGAAGACGTTGCCCACCAGGGAAGTGAACACGTTCACCACCGAGGCTTCCTCGAACAGGTCGATGGGGTAGGCGATGAAAGCGTAGAAGGCCTCGTCGTCGCCGGGAACATCCTCGACCTTGTAGGCGCGACCCTTGTAGTAGTCCAGGTCGGTCAGCAGGTCGGTCCAGACGGTGGTCCAGGTGCCAGTGGAGGACTCGGCGGCCACGGCCGCGGCGGCCTCTTCACGCGGCACGCCGGGCTGCGGGGTCACTTTGAATACGGCGAGGAAGTCGCTTTCCTTGATGGGGTAATCCGGTTCCCAATAGTTTTCCCGGTATTCCTTTACCCCGGCCTCGAACGTCTTGCCCATGGCTCGCTCCTATCATGGGTGCTGTGGATTCGGTCGGGCGCGCCCGACGAGCTTGGGATGCAGCCCCCGCCTGAGGCGGTCAGGTCGCTTCCGGGCCCGCCGGCGCCCGCATCAGATGCCGGCCCGATCAGTAGAGGGAATACTATGGCCCGGAAGAAATAATTTGAAATCGGAATTTTTTCTAGTAACCATAATCCCCAGTTTATGGTTAAAAACCCCAAACCATTTCAGGCAATTAGTCAATATGCACCTTACCTTTCGCCAGTTGCAAGTGTTCGAGGCGGTGGCCCGCCACCTGAACTACACCCGCGCGGCGGAGGAGCTGTTCATGACCCAGCCTGCCGTGTCGGGGCACATGCGGCAGATGGAGGAGATCGCCGGCCTGCCCCTGATCGAGCAGGTAGGCAAGCGGTTGTTCCTCACCGAGGCGGGCGAGGAGGTGCAGAAGGCGGCCCTGGAGATGATCAACCGGGCCGAGGACCTGGAGATGAGGCTGGCCGACCTGGTGGGCATGGTCCGCGGCCGGCTGGGATTGGCGGTGACTACCACCGCCAAGTACTTCGCGCCGCACCTGCTGGGCGCCTTCTCGCGGCGCTATCCGGAGGTGGACGTGCGGCTGGAGGTGAGCAACCGGGAGACGGTGCTGGAACGCCTCGCCGCCAACCGGGACGAGCTGGCCATCATGGGCCGCGTCCCGCAGGGCATGGGCGTCACCGGCACCGCTTTCATGCCCAATCCTTTAGTGGTGGTGGCCCCGCCCGACCATCCCCTGGCGGGGGCGAGCCGGATCGCGCCCGAGCGCTTTGCCGAGGAGACCTTCCTGCTGCGCGAGCCGGGCTCCGGCACCCGGCTGGCCATGGAGCAGTTCTTCGCCGATCGGGGGCTGTCGCTCAAGGGCGGCATGGAGCTGGGCTCCAACGAGACCATCAAGCAGGGGGTGATGGCGGGGCTGGGGCTGTCGGTGCTGTCCTTGCACACTCTGAGGCTGGAGCGCGCCACCGGCAAGGTGGCGGTGCTGGACGTGAACGGCTTTCCGCTGCAACGGCACTGGTACGCCGTGCACCTCAAGGAAAAGCGCCTGTCGGTTGTGGCCGATAACTTCCTGGCGTTCCTGGCGGAGGAGGGGGCCGGCTTGATCGAGCCGGTTGTCTTCGGGGAGGCGGGCTCCGAGCCCAAAGAACAGCGGTAGGAGCGGCGGCGCCTCGCCGCGGTCGGGCTGCTGTGCCCCATTCCGGAAAAGGCATCGCGGCGGGGGCCGCCGCTCCTACAAGCCTTCCTTAAAGCCGCTCGAACACCGTCCCCTGACGCGGCATGAACAGGCGCTCGTACATGCGGGTGGCGTATTCGTCGGTCATGCCCGCGATGTAGTCGCACACCACGCGCAGCCCCGCCGCCTCCGAGGGCGCCTCCCACCAGCGCCGGGCGAATCCGGTCTTGAGCAGCCGGCCGGGATCCGAGGCCAGGGCGGCGAACAGCCGCATGACGATCTGCTGGCCGCGGTATTCCAGGGTTTGCACCACCGGGGCCTGGATCACCTCTTGGCCCACGAAGCCCTTGAGCGCCTCCAGCAGGGCCTCGGCCTCCGGCTGCAGGCGGGCGCGATGACGCAGTAGCGGGGTCTCGAAGGCGTCGGCCTCGGTCACCTCCACCGACGCCAGGAAGGCGTGCACCAGGGAGCCGATGGCCTGCTTGCGGCGGGCGCTGGCGGTCTCCTCGTCGCCGTCGGTCGGGAACAGGTCGTCCAGCACCCCCTCCAGGCCCCGGCCCCGGGCCCAGGCCCCGTCGAGGAGGTCGCCGATCTCCGCCTGCAGTGCTTCGCGCCCGATCAGATCGAGGGCGACGGCATCCTCCAGGTCGTGAACGCCGAAGGCGATGTCGTCGGCGATCTCCATGATCGAGGTGTCGAAGGCCTTCTCGGCGGTCTTGCCGGGACTGCCAACCTCGGGATCCCGGCGCACCCGGCCCAGGCCGCGTCGGTCCCCCGCCGGCAGGCCCTCGGTCACCCAGTGCACGATGGGTACCTCATCGTCCAGGAAGCACTTGGGCGGCTTCCAGTGGTCGGCCCGCACCCGCAGCAGGGCATCGTCGCTGACCGGCTTGGCCTCCGGCGAGGGGCGCGGCGGCGCCACCCGCCCATAGGGGACGGGGTATTTGAGTACGCCGAGCAAGGTCCGCCGGCTCAGGTCCAGGCCGTAGCCCGGGGTGTGCGCCTCCAGCCGGCCCAGCAGGCGCAGGGTCTGGCCGTTGCCCTCGAAGCCCCCGGCGTCCCGCATCATGTAGTTAAGCGCGATCTCGCCGCCGTGACCGAAGGGTGGGTGGCCCAGGTCGTGGGCCAGGCAGATGGTCTCCATGAGCTGGGCGTCAAGCAGCTCGGCCGCCTCCGCGGCAAGCTCGCCGTTGCGGGCGCGGCCCTCCAGCTGGCGCACGATGCCGGCGCCGATCTGGGCCACCTCCATGGAGTGGGTCAGGCGCGTGCGGTGGAAATCCCCCTCGCCCACCCCCAGAACCTGGGTCTTGGACTGCAGCCGGCGGAAGGCGGCGGAGTGGATGATCCGGGCCTTGTCCCGCTCGTAGGGGTGGCGTACGTCCGCCGGGCGCCGGGTAGCGCCGGGATTCCGGCGGGCCGACCAGTAATCGCTATCCGGCATGGGCGCCTCATGGGCTGGTGGGCGGGGGCCTAGGCGCCGTCGCCGCGCCCGGCCCCGGTGTGGCAAACGCGAACAGGGCCGGGCCGGCGGGGGTCAGGCGCTCAGGGGTCGGCGCAGACGCCGCGTCTTGTCCAACATACGCCAAGTGGAGCGATTGTTGTTCAGCTGCGGGACCTGATTCAAGTCGAGCCACAGGACATCGTGCGATTCCTCGTTGCCCGGCACCGGCAGGCGGTCGTCGATGGTGACCAGGAAGCGCACATCGAAGTGGAAGTGCTGGGGGAAGTGGGGCTGGGTGGGGATGGTGTGCTGGTCGAGGTCGAAGACGGCGCCGTCCACCAGGTTAATGTGGGCCGGGTCCAGTCCGGTTTCCTCGGCTGTCTCGCGCAGGGCCACACCCAGGATGTCGGCATTGCCGTCGGCATGGCCGCCGGGCTGGAACCACTGGTCGTGCTTGCGGTGATGCATCATCAGGGTGCGGTCGGCGGTGGGGTTGACCACCCACGCCGAGCCGGTCATGTGGCCGGGCAGCAGCTGCCGGTGGAAGCAGTCGGGGTGGTCCATCACGAACTGGCGCGCGCGATGGACGAAGCTGGCCTCGTCCGGGTAGGTGGAGTGGTGCTGATCCAGCAGGGCCAGGAGCTCGCGGCGATGCATGGTTGGTTCCCCTAAGTACCGGCGGGGTTCTTTACCGCCCGCTCGGCGGCAATGGCCGCTTCGTCCACGTCGGCCTCGCTGCCGGCGAGTGTCAGCCGGCCATAGGCACCGACGGCCTTGACATCGATGATGGTGATGCTGGCGGCCTTCTCCGCCTGGTTGGCGGCATACACGATGTAGCCGGCCGGCTCCGTCTCCAGGATGTACATGCTCTGATCCGGGAGGATCATAGACCCCCGTCGGTCCTGGCGGTTGATCAGCACCGTGTGGTCGGGGGTCATGCCCCGGATGACCTCGCTCCAGGCGACGTGGCACTCCTTGCGCTGGGCCTGTTGGGTGCCCAGCTGGTCGAGCAGCACGCGCCCGGATTCCTGCACGTCGCTCTGGTCGCGGTGGTGGATGACCAGCGAGCCGTACTCGCGCTCCACCACCTGCTGGGCCAGCCGCACCTGGGTGGCCTTGAGAGCGATGTCGGTCAGCCGGTGTACGGCCATGCCCGGTGACACCTCCACCCACAGGCACGAATCCCCCGGCACCGGCAGGAATCCCTGGGAGGCAGTGGCCAAGTACTCGGCCAGCTGCGGCTGCAGGGAATCGATATAGACGTAGGTACGTAGCTGTATCATTGAGGTGGCAGGTTGGTTCCGGGCATTCCTTGACGGGTGCCGGGCCGGGGCCTGCCGCTTCACTAGCAGGGTGCAGCCCGCATTGTCCGAGGAATTCTACCCGCTACTCTGCGACCTAAGAAGAACGGATTTCTTTTGGGTGTCATAGAGGTCTGTCTATGACTACGGCAGGGAGAGGTCGGATCCAAGCAATGTTGCAAGGTCGGGGAAACGGCCGGTCGGTCGCCATGTAGCTGGCACCGAGATAAGCTTACTACAACCGAGGAGGATCTGCCCATGGGGGAAATTGTCGAGGGCCCCTGGACCCGCGATTGGCACTGCCCCACCTGCGCGCGCAGAGCGCCCCTGTTCCTGCCCAACGGCACCCGCAACCGCCTGACCCTGACCGTCGACGACTATTGCCTGGAGGCTCCCGATATCCGGGCGGAGGCCCGCGGGCACGGGGTCCTGGAGCCGGTGGAAGTGTGCTGGTCCTGTGGCGAGTCGGTGCCCTACCTGGTAGGTAGCCTGGTAGTGCCTTACGGCCAGCAGGGGACGGTGCTGGCGGGCGCCGGGGCCGGGGACATCCAGCTGCTGGGCGCCGTCCTGCCCACCGCCGGGCGCAGCCGTTCTGGGCTGATGGTGTTCTTCGGCGCCGGAAAGAACGGCCTGGCGGTTGTGGACTGGCAGTCGCTGGCGGCCTTTACGGCCGGGCGGTTGACCTCGCCCGAGGAACGGGGTGAGATTCCCGACCGCATCTGGGAGCTCAACCGGCACCGCCTGGCCTGGCTGGCCGACCGGTCGTCCGGCGAGCACGAACGCTGATCCGGGGACCGTCGGTCCCCGTTCCAACGGATAAGGGGAGCGCGCATGCAGGCCTTTCTGGTAGCCGTCCACGTGCTGTTCGCCGTTATCTGGGTGGGCGGCATGATCTTCGCCTACGCCTTCCAGCGGCCCGCCGCCGGCCAGCTGGAAACCGCCGATCGTCTGCGCCTGTGGGTTGCCACCTTCCGGGGCTTCTTCCCCTGGGTATGGGCCGCCGTCGTCCTGCTGCCCCTTACTGGCTACACCTACATCTTCTGGTATTTCGGCGGAATGGACGGGGCGCCGCTTTACGTCCACCTGATGAGTGGCCTCGGCATCGTCATGATCCTGATCTATCTGCACGTCTACTTCGCCCCCTTCCGCAAGCTGCGCGACGCCGTCAATACCGGCGATCTGCAGGAGGGCGGCCGCCAGCTGGGGCGCATCCGCCGGTCGGTGGGCGTCAACATGACCATCGGCGTGGTAGTGATCGTCATCGCCGCGGCCGGCAAGCAAGGCCTTTGGCTACTCGGGTAGCGCCCGGCGGGTGGCCCGCATGAACGGCTCCGGTCTGCGCCTGACCTTCCTCGGAACTGGCGCCGGCTACCCCACGCCGGGGCGCAATGTCACCGGTCTGGCCGTGGAGCGCGGCCGGCGGCTATTCCTTCTCGACTGCGGCGAGGGCACTGTGCGCGCCCTGCAGGCGGCCGGGGTGCCCTTCGGCCGGGTGCGCGCCGTGCTTTTCTCGCATTTTCATGCCGATCATTGCCTGGGCCTGCCCGGTCTCCTCCAGACCTTCCAGCTCATGGGCCGGGAACGGCGGCTGGACATCTACGGCCCGCCAGGGGTTCAGGAGTTCGTGCGGCGGGCTGTGAGCCTGGCGCCCTTTTCCCCCTCCTTCTGCACTATCGCCCATGAGCTGGGCCCAGGGGAGGAATCGACTCTGGGCGATCTGGGAGTCACCTGCGCCTGGATGGACCACACCGCCCCGGTGCTGGGCTACCGGATCCAGGAGCCCGATAAGCCCGGAGCCCTGGATGCGGAGCGGGCGCGGGCCCTGGGCGTGACGCATGGGCCGGCCATGGGCCGGCTCAAGGCGGGGGAGGCGGTTGCCGCCGCCGACGGCGCCACGGTTACCCCGCAGATGGTGGTGGGACCGCCGAGGCTCGGGCGCTCGCTGGTGTTCTCCTCGGACACCCGGCCCAATCCGGGGCTGACCGCTCTGGCCGAAGGCGCCGATGCCCTGGTCCACGACGCCACCTTCACCGACGAGCACGCCGACCGGGCGGCGGAAACCGGCCACAGCACCGCCGCCCAGGCGGCGCTAACGGCCCGGGATGCCGGTGTGGAGCAGCTCTGGCTGTGGCACTTCTCGCAGCGCTACCGGGATCCGGGCGAGCACCTGGCCCAGGCCCGAGCGATTTTCCCACCAAGCGAGGCCAGCTACGACGGCCTAAAGATAACTCCAGGCCAGCCCTCCTAGGATTGCTGGGCCTTTTCCTGCTTGCCCGCGAGCCAGTCCTGGAACGGCTGAAGCAGGTCCATGGGAATGGGGAACAGGGTGGTAGAGTTGTTCTCGGTGGCCACCTCGGTCAGCGTCTGCAGGTAGCGCAGCTGCAGGGCGCCGGGGTGCTCTTCCATCTGGGCGGCGGTGTCCACTAGCTTTTCCGCCGCCTGCTGCTCGCCCTCGGCGTGGATGACCTTGGCGCGGCGCTCGCGCTCGGCCTCGGCCTGCTTGGCGATGGCCCGCACCATGGACTCCGCGATCTCCACGTGCTTAATCTCCACGTTGGAGACTTTAATCCCCCAGGCCTCGGTCTGGCTGTCGAGGATGTCCTGGATGTCGGCGTTCAGTTTGTCGCGCTGCGCCAGCAGGTCGTCCAGGTCGTGCTTGCCAAGCACCGAGCGCAGCGTGGTCTGGGCCAGCTGGGTGGTTGCCTCGTGGTATTCCTCCACCTGGATCACCGCGCGCTCGGCTTCGATGACCCGGTAGTACAGCACGGCGCTAACCGAGGTGGAGACGTTGTCCTGGGTAATGACCTCCTGTGCCGGGATGTCTAGGACCACCGTGCGCAGGTCCACCCGCACCGCCTGCTGGATGATGGGGATGACGATGATCAGCCCGGGACCCTTGACCTTCCAGAAGCGGCCCAGCAGGAAGATGGTGGCCCTCTCGTACTCGCGGTAGACCCGCAGGGCCGAGATAAGGAAAAGGACGACAAGGACGACGACGATGGTCAACGGGTTGGTCAGCAGGCCTTCCATGGCTCACTCCTCGCTTTGAGCCGAATCCTCGATGGGGCTGACCGCCAGGGTCAGGCCATTCAGGGCGTCGATGCGAACGGTGTCGCCTTTAGCCGCGGGGCGGCTGGCACGGGCCCGCCACAGCTCGCCCTCGAACCGCACCCGGCCTTCGGGATCCAGATCCTCTACCGCCTCCGCGGTGCGGCCCACCAGGTGACCGGACCCGCTCACCGGCTGGCGGCGGTGGCCCTTGGCCGCCATGGTTGCCACCGCCAGGATAAAGGCCCCGGTGACCAGGCTGGCGGTTACGATCACCGGCCAGGCGATCTCCAGGGCCGGGACGTCGGTGTCCATGAGCAGGACGGAGCCCAGCACGAAAGCGATCAGGCCGCCCACGCCCAGGGCGCCGAAGCTGGGCACCACCGCCTCGCCCACGAAGAACAGGATCGCCAGGCCGATGAGGGCGAGGCCAGCGAAGTTCACCGGCAGGGTCTGGAAGGCGTATAGAGCGAGCAGCAGGCTGATGCCGCCGATCACCCCGGGGACGATGGCCCCCGGGTTGGCCAGCTCGAAGATCAAGCCGTAGATGCCGATGAGCATGAGGATGTAGGCCACATTGGGATTGGCCAGGACCTGGAGCAGACGCGTCCGCCAGCCCGGCGCCATGGACTCGGTGACGGCCCCCTCCAGGGCTAAGGTGACCGTGCCCGCTCCAGTGTCCACCCGGCGCCCGTTGGCTTGAGCAAGCACTGCCTGCTCGCTGGCGGCCACGAAATCGATCACATTGTCGGCGGCGGCCTGCTCCGCGGATAGGGAGGCCGCTTCGCGCACGGCCCTTTCGGCCCAGTCGGCATTGCGCCCCCGCATCTCCGCCAGGCTACGAATGTAGGCCACGGCATCCTCCACGGCTTTGCGCTCCTTGGCGTTGGCAGGGGCCTCCCGGCCGTTGGCCTCGCTACCGTTTTCCTTCTCGGTGTCGGGCTCCTCGGAGCCGGGCAGGCCGCCGCCCATCTGCACTGGGGTGGCGGCGCCCAGGTTGGTTCCGGGAGCCATGGCGGCTACGTGGCAGGCGTAGAGGATGTAGGTGCCGGCGCTGGCGGCGCGGCTGCCGCTGGGGCCCACCCAGCCGATGACGGGGACCGGCGAGCTCAGTATGGACTGGATGATGGTGCGCATGGAGCTGGTCAGCCCGCCCGGGGTGTCCAGGCGCAGCATCACCGCCGCCGCGCCCCGCTCCCCGGCCCGGGAGAGGACTTGGTCCACCCAGTCCGCCTGAGCGGGGCCGATTACGCCGTTGACATCCGCCAGCACCACCCGCGGCGAGTCGGTCTCGGACCCGCTTGCGGGATCCTCGGTCTGGGCGTTTAGGACGCCCGCCGCTCCAATTAGGACGAGGCCCAGGTAAATCAGCCAGCGCAACTTCATGCTTCCTCCGCGCAGATCCCTTGATCGACCATACCCTCCTTTGCCGTTCCCTGCCAAAACCGGAGATCAGCCCGGCCGAAAAACCCGAGCCCCGCTGCGCAGTCCAAAGGATATAATGTCCCGGATGTGGCTAAGGGGGAGGGTGACTATGCGCGGAATATGGCTATTGCTGGCCGGTCTGGTGTTGGCGCTGCCCGCTGGTGCCCAGGAGGATGGGGCCCAAGAAGTGCAGACCCCCTACGAGGCCCAGAAGGTGGTCTATGACTTCTATTTCGACAAGCCGGAGAAGATCAACACCGCCCTCTATTGGCTGCGGGCGCACATCAAGCCCCTGAGCGAAGCGCCCTATAATATCCCGGCGGATTTCCTGGACATCAAGGTGGTGATCCACGGCACCGAGATCGTCACCGTGGCCAAGAAGAACGAGGAGCGCTTCGAGCGCGCCGTTGACCGCATGCGCTACTACGATCAAATGGGTGTGGATTTCCGGGTTTGCTCGCTGGCGGCGAAGGACTACGGCTACCAGACTTCGGATTTCTATGGCTTCATCGATGTGGTGCCCTCGGCCATGGCGGAGCTGGCCCATTGGCAGCAAAAGGGCTACGCCCTTATGGTTCCCCAGGTGTACGAGCGCCAGGAGTCCATCGAGGAGATCCGATAGGCGGGGGAGCTGTCCCGTTGTCATCAATCGGTTGGGTCCGTAGAATTCTTGGTCTTCTAGGGAGAGGTGGCCGAGCGGTCGAAGGCGCACGCCTGGAAAGCGTGTGTGCCCGCAAGGGCACCGAGGGTTCGAATCCCTCCCTCTCCGCCAGTTCGAAAGCGGCCCCCGGCGCCTTCGCCCCGCAAGGAAGCGCCGCCGAAGGGCTTTGCCGGGGAGCTCACCGATCAACGGCGGCGTAGAAGGCAGGCCCCCACGCAACGGTAAGCTGTGAACCCCGTCAGGCCCGGAAGGGAGCAGCGGTAGCAGTGATCCCGGGTGCCGTGGTGTGGCTTGCCGGAGCCGCCTCCAATTCCAGCGCAATCGGCCAGCCGACGCGGTTGCCGCCCCCTTGGTGTCCCCATTCTGGACACACGGCCTGCCCATGAGCTATGTGGTTCTCGCCCGCAAATGGCGCCCCCAGCGCTTCACCGACTTGGTGGGCCAGTCCCATGTGTTACGGCCGCTGACCAATGCCCTGGCTAGTGGCCGCATCGGTCACGCCTTCCTGTTCTCGGGGTCCCGCGGCGTGGGCAAGACCACGGTGGGCCGGTTGCTGGCCAAGGGGCTCAACTGCGAGACGGGGATCACGGCCGAGCCCTGTGGTGAGTGCGGCAACTGCCGCGCCATTGAGGAGAACCGCTTCGTCGACCTCATCGAGGTGGACGCCGCCTCCCGCACCAAGGTCGACGACACCCGCGACCTGCTGGACAACGTCCAGTACATGCCCTCGGTAGGGCGATTCAAGGTGTACCTCATCGACGAGGTGCACATGCTGTCCAACCACAGCTTTAACGCGCTCCTCAAAACGCTCGAAGAGCCCCCCGACCACGTCAAATTCATCTTCGCCACCACCGAGCCGGCCCGGCTCCCGGTGACCATCCTGTCCCGCTGCCTGCAGTTCGAGCTGGGGCGCATCCCCTCCGATCAGATCCGCGAGCGCCTGGCCGCCATCCTCCAGGTTGAAGAGGTTTCCGCCGAAGCCGACGCCCTGGAGTTGGTGGCCCGAGCCGCCGACGGCAGCCTGCGGGACGCCCTTTCCCTGCTGGATCAGGCCATCAACTTCGGCGAGGGGCAGGTGGCCGGCGACCTCGTGCGCGAGATGCTGGGCACCGTCAATCGCGACCGCGTCCTGGGCCTGCTGGAGGCTGTGGCCCGGCGTGAGGGTGAAGCCGTCCTGGCCCGTGTTACCGAGGTGGCCTACAGCGGCATGGACCTGGACGCCGCCCTCGCCGAGCTTCTGGGCTTGCTGCACCGCGTTGCGGTCATACAGATTGTGAGCGGCACTGAGGGGGCCGATGAGACCTTGGTGGCCGAGGAGCGGGCCCGACTGGAAGGGGTAGCCGCGGCAACCCGGCCCGAGGATATTCAACTGT
Organism: Thiohalorhabdus sp.; assembly: GCF_036628635.1. Taxonomy (GTDB): domain Bacteria; phylum Pseudomonadota; class Gammaproteobacteria; order Thiohalorhabdales; family Thiohalorhabdaceae; genus Thiohalorhabdus. The sequence goes on from NZ_JAZKRM010000008.1 coordinate 63,059, forward strand.
TTTATCAGATCGGGATCCAAGGGCGCAGTGACTTGGCCGACGCCCCCGATCCCCGTGTGGGCCTGGAGATGACTGTCCTGCGCATGGTGGCTTTCGACCCCTTCGAGGCCGACGGTGGGGGGCCGGGCCCCGGGCCCGCAACGGCTGGCGAAAATGCCGCCGGCCGGCCGGGGGATACCGCCAGCTCGGCGAGGGCACCCAGCGGACCGGGAGCCCTCGATGGAGCGCCCCCACCGACTGAAACGGGGGCGGCGGCGCCGGTGGTGGAACCAGCCGTTCCGGATAACGCGGTGGGAGGCGAAGGCCCGGCGGGCTCCAAGGAATCGAAGGTTCAGGACACCGGTTTCGATTCCCACTGGGAGGCCACCCTGGGCCGGCTGGATGTGCCACCGATGTGGCGGGCCTTGCTGGAAACGGCGGTGGCCCGGGAGTTTACCGCCGAGCAGGTGCGGCTGGCCGTGCCGCCGGAGCAGCAGTTCTCCGCCGAGAGCAGCCGGTTCCGGGGGTCGCTGGCCAGTGCCCTCCAGGCCCATTTCGGCACGTGCCCCAAGGTGGCGATCGAGGGGCTTGACGCCGGCGGCGACGAGGAGAGCCCGGCGGCGGCCCGGGAGCGCCAGGCCCGCGAGGCCCAGGAGGCAGCGGCCCAGGCGGTGGCCGATGACCCCCCGGCGCGGGTGCTGCAGGAACAGTTCGGCGCCCAGGTGGAATCGGTTCGGCCCGACGACGCCGACGGGCCGGACCAGAGCTGACCAACAGATCCAGGAGAAAGGCATGAAAGGTGGCATGGGTGGCCTGATGAAACAGGCCAAGGAAATGCAGGAAAAGATGCAGAAGGCCCAGGAGCAGCTGGCCGAGGAGGAGGTTACCGGCCAGGCGGGCGGTGGCATGGTCTCGGTAACCATGACCTGCAAGCACTCGGTGCGTCAGGTTCAGATCGATCCGTCCCTGCTCGAGGACAATGACAATGAGATGCTGGAGGATCTGGTCGCGGCGGCCATGAATGACGCCCTTACTAAGGCCGAGAACCGCAGCCAGGAGCTCATGGGCGACATGACCGGCGGCCTCGGCGATATTCCCGGCCTCGGCGACATGCTCAAGTAACGGCAGTTTTTAGTTTTAAGTATTAAGTTTTAAGAGAAACAAGCCCGGCGGGGATCTAGGTTCCCGAGTGCGGGTCTTGGTTTTTCTTCCGTTACTTAATACTTAATTACTTAACTACTTAAAACTTATGAGGTTCCCGTGAGTGAGCGCGTACCCGCCCTTGATGCCCTGACCGATGCCCTGCAGCGCCTGCCGGGCGTGGGGCCCAAGTCGGCCCGGCGCATGGTCTATCACCTGCTGGAGCGGGACCGGGAAGGGGCCCGCGCGCTGGCGGGGACCCTCGACAATGCCCTGGAGCGGATCCGTCACTGCCGGCGCTGCAACAACCTCACCGAAAACGAGCTTTGTGCCATCTGCGCCTCCGAGCAGCGCGACCAATCCTTCCTGTGCGTCGTGGAAACCCCCTCCGATATACCGGCCGTGGAGCAGGCGGCGTCGTTCAATGGTACCTATTATGTGCTCATGGGACGCCTTTCGCCCCTGGACGGCATCGGTCCCGAAGACCTGCCCTTCGACGGATTGGACCAACGGATCGCGGAAGGGGTGACCGAGGTGGTGGTGGCGACCAATGCCACCGTGGAGGGCGAGGCCACCGCGCACTATATCCAGGACCGCCTCCAGCCCAAGGGCGTGCGAGTGACCCGGTTGGCTCACGGCGTACCCCTGGGCGGCGAGCTGGAGTTCGTGGACGGCTCGACTCTGGATCAGGCGCTGCAGCGCCGGTATTCGCTGGAAGAGTGAGGCGGGCAGGTGTGAGGTCCAAAGCGGATCCGCAGATGACACCGAGGACGCAAATCAAGGCGGGAATTCAAGGATTAACTCTCCGGCAAGCGCTTTCCCCAGACAGGCTCGCAACACCAAAAGGCCCGGCTATTGCCGGGCCTTTTTATCCGCGTGCATCTGGGCAATCTTCGGTTGGTGCTGCTGCCACTGGTGTTACGCCTCGCTCCTCACTGCCCCGCCCAGCCAGCGTTCTACCTGTTCGCGGGCCCGCCCGCGGGCGGCGGGATTGACGTGGGCGGCCACCGTAGCCAAAGCGGCGGTAAGCACGCCTAGGTCGTCGCTGTAGCCCACGCCGGGAATGAAATCGGGAGCGGCGTCCCAGGGAGTCAGGAAATAGCCCAGGGCGCCGTAGATCACCGAACGGGCCCAGGACGGTAGCTCGGGGTCCTGCAGGGTGTGGTGCAGGACCAGGGCTGGTTCGGCGACCCCCCGACCGGCCCGGCACGCGCAGCGCCGAGCGCGGTTCCGGAAGCCGTTCTTCGCGAACCGATGGGCGTAATCCGGGTCGCCTTCTGGAAGCGCTTGGCTCATGGTTCGCCTCCTTAGGGCTCGTCCAGGGTGAAGCCTACCTTGACGGTTACCTGCCAGTGGGCGATGCGGCCATCCTCGATGTGGCCGCGGGTATCGATGACCTCGAACCACCGTAGGTTGTGCAAGGTCGTGCCGGCACGCTCCACAGCGTTGGTCACCGCCTGCTCCATGCCGCTCGCTGACGCACCGGTTAGCTCCACCGTCTTATACACGTGCTCGCTCATGGCGGCCTCCTAGCTGAAAAAAGATGCACCGGAAGCCATTGTATGCCTATTTGGGCTCGAACAGGTCAGTCCTGTGGTCCAGGCCTTGATGATCCGCCAGGTCGCCGGCTTACTCCACCCGCTGCACTAGCTATCCACCCGGCCCATGTATTTTCGCGGATCGGCGATGTCGCTGGTTAGCTTGGTGATGGTGAGGGCCACCACTTCATAGCCGGCCAGCTGGAGGCTAACGTCGTCTCGGACGTAGCCTTCGGCGAGACCCTCCTTGAGGTTGGAGACGATCAGGATCACCTTTTGCTCTGTCCCCGGCTCGTCGAGCCATTCGCTGGCTTGCAGTAGGTCCTCCGTGACGTCCGTGTAGGCGGAGGGCTCCACCCCTTGGGTGAACTGCTGGATGCGGCTCCGGAACTGGTGCTTCTCCTGGCTGGCAGTGCTGGGGCGCTGGTTGAAGGTGGTGTTGGCTAGGATGTTCTTCTCGCTACACATGCCGGTATCGATCCGGCCCACGGCGAAATGGTCCCCGGGGTTCATTTTCGACAGGATGTAGCTGATGATCCGTTGGCCCTTGTCCGGTTCCTGGGTATAGATGCCCGACGCGTCGATCAGCAGTAAGACCCCTTCTCTTCCGGGGCCCGCTGCGGGCAGGCGCCTAGGACCGGTAGGCCAAGGGGCAAGGTCAGCGTTGCCAAGCGCTTGATGCCGATTCCTCTGAGGGTTCCCACTGGCTGGTCGAACGCTTGGCGGAGCTGCCGCCGGCGGCGGCCTTGCGCCTCTTGGTTGCGGCTTGCCCGGCCTTGCCGAACATTAAAAAAGCGGTCGCAGGCGGGCTCCTGCCCGTCAAGGGCCGCTGACGCCGCCCCGGCCGCCATCGCGGCTCGCCCGAAGGGAACAGGCGAGCCGGCCCAGCGCTGCAAAGCGCCTCCTCGACGTGGGTTCACCATCGCGTCACTAAACCGGGCAACCATGCAGGCCATGGCCTCCCCCTCGTAAGGGGTTTAGTGCCGCGACGCCTTGCTCTGAACCGGCTCAAAGGCTCAGAAATGTAACGGAATCTCGGCAGGACACTAGGCTCCATGCAAAAGGCGATAAGTCGCGCCCGACTGTCGCTTCTCGATCGGCCTTATGCAATAAGCGCCGGAAAATCGGCGCCGCCCGGGGAAACGTCTCCGGGCGAAATGGGCTTGCTCTGTCCCGAGGAAGAGACACAACCGACTCAGGTGCCGCTGGCCTGGAAGCGGAGGCGAGTACGCAAGGTCCCGGAGAACCAGGCTTCGATGCTGATCCGCCCCGTCTCCTGGTGGAGATCCAGTCCCGGCCTAGGGGCAGGTTCCAGGGATCGGAAAACGAGAGCCTCTGCCGGGAAGCGTACCTCCAGACTGACATGGAGGGGGAAATAGCTATCAAACAAACGGCGCATGAAGGGTCCATTGCGGAGAACGAAGGTTTTGTCCCCGGTCTGCTCGAGATTCCGGGTTTCCGCTTTCAGGCAGATCTCGGCGCCTTCACGGACGCCGTCAAGCTGGACGGTGGGCCCTTCCACCCGGGCCTGTTCGATGTTGGCCGTCGACAGGACCTCGATGGCCCGGATGCGCTCCTCACGGAAGACAATCTGGGTGGCCCCGAGGGCGTCCATGTTGGAGTGACACTGCTCCAAATGGGTCCAGCCCGTTTTTAGGGCCCGTTTATCGATGGTGATTCGGTTGCGGTGATGGTGAACCTCCTCCCGTGGCGGCTCGGCCAGGAAGCGGGGGTCCGGTTCCGAGTTCGGCTCGCCGACTGCAGAACCGGCGACAACGGCCAAGGCGGTAGCGAGGAGCCAGCCCCTCAAGGCACGAACACCACGGGCGGGATCACCGCTTCCACCAGGCGAGCTCCGTTATCGCCGGTCAAGGCCGGGCTACTGCGGCTGACCACCAGAGCACGTCCTTCCCGGGAATGCACCGCTTGTGCCAGCCTTTCCCAGGAGGTGCCCGCTAGCACCTGAACATCCGCCTCAGCCCCTTGATCCGCCAGCCAGGTTTCGGCGCGTCGGCGGAGGTCATCCACGGTTTCCGGATCCGCAGGGGGTAGCAGAAGGGTCAGCGACAGGCTATCGCGGCGGGCAATGCGAAGCGCGGTGGCCAGTGCCCGATATCCCGGTTCGGGCTGGTCAAACAGGACCATGGTGGGTCGTTCCCCCTGGCGGCCGGGCTCCTCCAGAACCATGACCCTCAGCGAGGCTTCGCCAATCAGGTGCCGGGCGGTGGAGCCCAATCGGCCAGGGCGCAGAACGGAGCCCCCGGTCTTGCCCACGACGATCAGGTCCTCGGGGGTGATGTAGGCCAGGGCCTGTGCCACCACCCCTCCCCTCGCGACCTCCAAGGATGCGGTGATGGCGTGGCGTTCGCTCAGGCCCCGGAGGAGCTGCTGGATATCACGGGCCTGACCGCGCAGGCGGCGCTCGATGCGCGCCGGATCCATCGGCCGCAAGGTCCCCGAGGTGGGACCGATCTCCTGGGTGAAGGGAAGAGCGGCCGAGCGCAGGATGTCCTCCTCTTCCACGAACAGGCCTAGCAGCTCGGTCCCGCTGCGGGCCGCCAGCTTCGCCGCCTCCTCAAGGGCGGCCCGGCTGGGATGGGAGGCGTCCACCAGCACCACCAGTCGGCGGATAGTGTCGTCGCGGCGGGCCTCATCCGTCATCGCCGCTGCCGTCCTGGTCGCTCTTCTCCCGGCGGTGGATTTGGCTCAGCTCCTCCAGCCGGTCCTCCACCCGGCGATTGACGGTGCCCTCGGGGTAGCGCCCCTCGACGTCCGGCTCGCCGGCCTCTTCCCCGGTGAGCAGGGCTAGGGACTCGTCCACGTTGGCCACCGGATGGACCGCGAAACGGCCCGCCTCCACCGCATCCCGTACATCCTCCCGGAGCATGAGATGGGTAACGTTGCTCTGGGGGATGATGACCCCCTGGTCGCCGGTCAGCTCGCGGTCAGCGCAGATGTCGTAAAAGCCCTCGATTTTCTCGTTGACTCCGCCAATGGCCTGGACCTCGCCGTGCTGGTTGACCGATCCCGTCACCGCTAGCGACTGCTTAAGCGGGGTGTCGGCGAGAACCGACAGCAGCGCGCATAGCTCGGCGGCGGAGGCCGAGTCACCCTCGATCATGCCGTAGGACTGCTCGAAGGTGAGGCTGGCAGCCAGCGGCAGGCTACGGTTGCGGGCATAGCGGGCACCCAGGAAGCTGGACAGGATCATGACGCCCTTGGAGTGGATGGGCCCGCTCATTTCCGTCTCGCGCTCGATATTGGTCACCTCGCCATCGCCCAGCCGGGCGGTGGCGGTGATGCGCTGCGGCCGGCCGAAGGTGAAGCCACCCAAGTCGAGCACCGCCAAACCGTTGATCTGGCCCACCTTGGCGCCGGTGGTGTCGATCATCAGGATGTCGCGCTGGATAGCCTCCTGCATGCGGTCCCGCACCCGCTCGGCGCGGTAGGCCTGCTTGTCGATGGCCTGCTGCACGTCATCGGCGCCCACCTGATCGCGGCCCGCATCCCCGGCCCAGAAGTCCGCTTCGCGCAGCAGGTCGGCCAAATCCCCGGCGTGCAGGGATAACCGTTCACTGTCTGCCACTAGGCGCGAGGCGTGCTCCAGCACCCGCGCCACACCCGTCTTGTGGAATGGCTTCAGCTCCTCGCGGCGGACCAGGGTGCCGACGAGACGGGCGTAGAGCTCGTTGTTGGCCTCGTCGCGGGGTAGCTCCTCCTCGAAATCGGCCTGGACCTTGAACAGCTCTTGGAAGTCGGGCTCATACTCGGCCAGCAGGTAGTACAGGAAGCGGTCGCCGAGCAGAACCACCTTGACGTTCAAGGGCATGGCCTCTGGTTCCAGGGAGACGGTGGCCAGAAGGCTGTACATCTGCTGGAGAGACTCGATGCGTACCTCGCCGGCGTAAAGAGCGCGTTTGAGGCCCTCCCAGGCAAAGGGCTGCATCAGCACCTTGCGTGCGTCCAGGATGAGGTAGCCGCCATTGGCCCGGTGCAGCGCGCCAGGGCGGATCAGGCGGAAGTCGGTAAGCAGGGCCCCCTGCTGGGCCTGGTGCTCCACCCGGCCTACCAGGTGCTGGTGGGTGGGCAGGTCGGCGTACACCACCGGTGCCCCCTCCGCCTGGCTGTTATCCACCAGGGCGTTGACCCGGTAGCGGCGCAGGATGGCCTCGTAGGCGCCCTCCTCTTCCTGTTCCTGCTGCTGCTGTTGCTGCTGCTGGCGGAAGTGGTCGACGTGGTCGATGACGTCCTGCTTGATGGCCTCTAGATGGGCGTGAAGGGCCTCTCGCTCCGGATGCTTGTGCTTGATGTCGTCGATGAGGTGGCCCACGGCGAAATCGGCCATCTCGCGGTTGATCTCGTTCACCTTCTCCTGGGTCTCCTGGCGCCACTTGGGGACCTGGCGCAGGACCCACTGCAGCTTCTCCTGGAGCTCGGAGATATCCGCTTCCACCTGGCGGCGCTCGTCCTCCGGTAGCTTCTGGAATTCCTCGGGGCCGAGCACCTCGCCGTCGCGTACCGGCGCGAAGGTGAAGCCCCCGGGCGTCTGCATGAGCGTTATATCCTTCTTCTCGGCCTCCTCCTGGATCTCCTGGAAGGCCTGCTCCTGGCGCTGGTTGAATTCCTGCTGCAGCTCATGGATGCGGTTCTGGTACTCGTCGCTCTCGAAGGTGGCGGGGATGGCCGTCCGCAGCTCTTCGACCATGTCGTCCATGTCGTCCCGCAGTTGCTTGGCGGCCCCGGCCGGAAGCTGAAGCAGAGTGGGCCGGTTGGCCTCCTCGAAGTTGTGCAGGTAGCAATAGTCGGGGGGTACGGCCTCTGTCGCGGCCCGTTCCTCGAGGAAGCGCTTAACCACGGTATGCTTGCCGATGCCGTTGGGACCCAGGACGAACAGGTTGAAACCGCTGCTGGCCATGCCGGCCCCGAAATGGAGGGCGTCGATGGCCCGGTCCTGGCCGATGATCTGCTCCAGGTCGGCGACCTCGTCAGTGGTCTCGAAGGGCAGGCTATCGGGATCCAGGCGCCGGTATAGCGATTTCGAATCAAGGGGAGCGGGTCCGGTCATAGTCTCTCTCGGTGGTGGGTAAACGATTAGCCTGTAGCAACTACCATAGACGCCTATCGGCTTCCCTTGGAAGCCCGCTGACGGGCTTTCCCGGCGGGCCGGGTTGTGTACCCTGGGAGTAGCCTCCCGAGGCGGCTCCCCCATCTACGGAGAATCATGGAAGCCAATCCCCTCCAGGACGTTCTGATCCTGCTGGCCCTTTCCGTCCTCACTGTGGCGGCGCTGGGCCGCGTTCACCTGCCGCCCATCCTGGGCTATCTGTTCGTGGGGCTGGTCGCCGGTCCCCATGCCCTCGGTTGGATCCACGACACCGAGGCCATCCACTTCCTGGGCGAGATCGGGGTGGTGTTCCTGCTGTTCACCATCGGCCTGGAGTTCTCCGTGCCCCAGTTCCTGGCCATGCGGGGGACGGTCCTGGGCCTGGGCGGCACCCAGGTGGCCCTGGTCACCGCCCTGGGTGCGGGTCTGGCCATGGCCTTGGGCCTGGGCTGGGAGGCCGGGGTCGTCTTCGGCGGTGCCCTGGCCCTGTCCTCCACGGCCATGGTGGTCAAGCAGCTCATCGAGCAGGTGGAGCTGCAGTCGCGCCATGGACGCAACGCCCTGGGCATCCTGCTGTTCCAGGACATCGCCGTGGTGCCCTTCCTGGTGCTGATCCCCATCCTGGCCGCCGCCGGGGATCAGCCCATGCTCCAGCCCATCCTGTGGGCCCTGGCCAAAGGCGCCGCCGCCTTCGCCGTCATGTTCGCTGTCGGCCACTGGGTCCTGCGGCCGCTGTTCCACGAGGTGGCCCGCGCCCGTTCGGGGGAGCTGTTCACCCTGACCGCGCTCATGGTGGCCCTGGCCGCGGCCTGGGTGACCAACCAGATGGGCCTGTCCCTGGCCCTGGGGGCCTTCCTGGCGGGCCTCATGCTCGGTGAGACCGAGTACCGGCACCAGGTGGAGGCCGACATCCGGCCCTTCCGCGACGTGCTTTTGGGGCTGTTCTTCATCACCATCGGCACGCGGCTGGACCTGTTCCAGCTGCCCGAGCTTTGGCCCCGGGTGCTGGGGCTGCTGGCCTTCCTGGTGGTGGGCAAGGGCCTGCTGATCATCGCCCTTGCCCGTCTGGCCGGCAATGAAAAAGGGGTGGCCCTGCGCACCGGAATGGTCCTGGCCCAGGGGGGCGAGTTCGGCTTCGCCCTGATGGCGCTGGCCATGAGCCACAATCTGTTCGAGCCGGCCACCAGCCAGGCCTTGCTCCTGGCCGTGGGCCTTTCCATGGCCCTGACGCCGTTCCTGGTGCGCTACAACGGGGTGGTAGCCAAGTGGCTCCTGACCGGCAGCTACATGCGCCAGCGTGCCAACCGGGAGGCCGAGGTGGCCGAGGAGGTCACCGGGCTTGAGGGCCACGTCATCCTCTGCGGATTCGGCAGGGTCGGCCAAAACCTGGCCAAATTCCTGCGCGACGAGGGATTGGAGTACGTCGCGCTGGATTTGGACCCGCTGCGGATCCGCGAAGCCCGGGATGCCGGCGAGCGCGTCTTCTTCGGGGACTCGACCCACCGCGAGCTGCTGGAGGCGGCGGGTTTGGAACGGGCCCGGGCCATGGTGATCACCTTCGACGAGCACTACGCCGCCATGAAGATCCTTGCCCGCGTCCGCCAGACCAATCCCGACATCCCCATCCTGGTGCGGACCCGCGACGATTCCTACATGGAGCGGCTGAATCAGGCGGGCGCCACCGAGGTCCTGCCCGAATCGCTGGAGGCCAGCCTGATGCTGGCCACCGAGCTGCTGCTGTCGCTGGATGTCCCCAACGATGAGGTCATGCGCCTTTTGGAGAATGCCCGCGCCACCGGCTACAGGAACCTGCGGGGGGTGTTCGCGAGTACCGAGCCGGCCGAGCTTGAGCAAGGCAACTCGGCTCGCCTTCACTCGGTAATCCTTCCCGCGGAGGCTTACGGGGTCGGCAGGAGCCTCGAGGAGCTGGGGCTGATCCACGGGGACGTGCAGGTAACCGCAATCCGACGGGGCGGTGTTCGGGGCGAGGATCCCGCCCCGGAGCTCGAGCTACGCAGCGGCGATGCCCTGGTCCTCCAGGGCACCCCCGAGCAGATCGAGTGGGCCGAGAAACGGTTGCTCAGCGGCTAGACGTCCTGCACCCCGCCGGGGGGGCGGCCCCGCTTCCCCTCCTGACCCTGAGCGGGTCGGGTCCGGCAGCGCCCGGCCGGCCCGCAAACGGCCGGGGATCCGGTCTCCGGTCCTGGAAAAACGCACAGGGCCGGATCATGGCGCAACGGCTGGTACGCCGGCATTGGCACCGACCTGCGTACTGGCTCGCCGGTTACGGGAATCGACCGCCGGCGGCGGGTCACGGCGGCCGACGGCACCACCCCGACTACGACCGCCTGATCCCGGCTACCGGACCGCGGCCGGTGCGCCTGCCTGTCCCCGCGGCAGACCTGCCCGGGGTGGCCCCCTTCCGCGACATCGCCGACGCCGAGCCGAGCGGGTCTAATCCCTACTGGACGAGCTCAAGGCCGGCGCGGGGGATGGGATCGCCTTCACCAGCCGGCCGGCAGCAGGTGCGGTGTCTGTTCCGGATGGCCCGTGGCGCGGCCTCGAGGCCGGACTGACTGTCGCCCTCTGGCCGAGTACAGCGCCACCCCCGCCAGAAGCAATTTCATTAAGCCGCTGGTGCGGGTTATGGAGGCCGGGCTGGGCGGCGCCTAGTCGTCCTGGTTGGTCCGGGCCCGCCGGAAGGCTTTGGCTAGGGCCCCTTCCGGTTCCTTGCCACCCTTGTCGGGGCCTTTCCGGTCCTTGCCCTTGGGCTTTTTCGCCTTGGTCGCCTTGGCTTCCGGCGCCGGGACGGCCCGGCCTTCGCCGACCTCCTTCTGCATCTTCATGGAGAGCCCGATCCGCTGGCGCTCGGTGTCCACCTCCAGCACCCGCACTTTGACCACATCACCCGGTTTGGTGACCTCTCTGGGGTCGGCCACGTAGCGATCGGCCATCTGCGAGATATGCACCAGGCCGTCCTGATGGACGCCCACATCAACGAAGGCCCCAAAGTTGGTGACGTTGGTGACCACGCCATCCAGGATCATGTCCGGCTCCAGATCGGCTAGGGTCTCCACGCCTTCCCGGAAATGGGCCGTCTCGAACTCGGGGCGGGGATCGCGGCCGGGCTTTTCCAGCTCGGTTAGGATGTCGGTCACGGTGGGGACGCCGAAGCGGTCGTCGGTATAGGCCTCCGGCCGCAGGCCGCGCAGCAGCTCGGCATTGGCCACAACCTCCTCCATGGGCCGGCCGACATCGGCCAGGATGCGCTCCACCACCGGGTAGGCTTCGGGGTGGACCGCCGAGGCATCCAGCGGATTGTCGCCACCCTGGATGCGCAGGAAGCCCGCGGCCTGCTCGAAGGTCTTGGCGCCCAGCCGGGGCACCGCCTTGAGGGCTTCGCGATCCGGGAAAGCGCCGTGCTCGTCGCGGTGGGCCACCAGGCGCTCGGCGAGGCCGGCGTTGAGCCCGGAGACGCGGGTGAGCAGCGACGCCGATGCGGTATTGGCGTCCACCCCTACGGCGTTGACGGCGTCCTCCACCACCGCATCCAAGGTGCGCGCTAGCCGTGTCTGGGAGACATCGTGCTGGTACTGGCCGACGCCGATGGATTTGGGCTCGATCTTGACCAGCTCGGCCAGGGGGTCCTGCAGCCGCCGGGCGATGGACACCGCGCCGCGCAGGGAGACGTCGAGCTCCGGCAGCTCATTGGCTGCTTGCTCCGAGGCCGAGTACACCGAGGCCCCGGCCTCGGACACCATGACCTTCTCAAGACCCAGCTCGGGGTGGGCCTTAAGCAGATCGATGGCGAGGCGGTCGGTTTCCCGGCTGGCGGTGCCGTTGCCGATGGCCACCAGCTCCGCGGTGTGTTTTTTGGCCAGGCCGGCCAGGGTGTGGATGGCCTGGTCCCACTGCTTCTGGGGGGCGTGCGGGTAGATGGTAACCGTGTCGACCACCTTGCCCGTGGCATCCACCACCGCCACCTTGCAGCCGGTGCGCAGGCCCGGGTCGATGCCGATGACCGGCCGGGTGCCGGCGGGTGCGGCCAGCAGCAGGTCGCGGATGTTGGCGGCGAACACCCGGATGGCCTCGTCCTCGGCGCGCTCGCGCAGGCGGCCGGTGAGCTCGGTCTCCAGCTTGGTAAGCACCTTCACCCGCCAGGTGAAGCGCACCACCTCGGCCAGCCAGGGATCGGCGGGCCGTGGCCCGGTGGGGGGCTCGCGCGACCCTTCGCGCGTTTCGGGTGAAGTCGCGCGGATTCCGAACCGGGCGGCGATATGGCTTTCACCAGGGCCGAAGGCGCGCGGGTCGCGCTCCTCGTCGCCGACGATAAGATCGAGCTTGAGGATGCCCTCATTGCGGCCACGGAACAGGGCCAGGGCGCGGTGGGAGGGAATGGCCTTGATGGGCTCGCGGTAGTCGAAATAGTCGGAGAACTTGGTGCCCTCGCTTTCCTTGCCGTCGACCACCGTCGAGCGCAAAGCGCCGTGCTCCCAGGCGTACTCGCGCAGTTCCCCCACCAGCTCGGGATTCTCGGCCCATTCCTCCATGAGGATGGCGCGCGCGCCTTCCAGCGCAGCCCTGGTGTCGGCTATCCCGGCTTCGGGATCGACGAATTGGCCGGCGAGGGCTTCCGGGTCCTGCGTTGGATCGTCGTAGAGGGTTCGCGCCAGCGGCTCCAGGCCGGCCTCGATGGCCTTCTGGCCCTTGGTGCGCCGCTTGGGCTTGTAGGGGGCGTAGAGATCCTCCAGGCGCGTCTTGGTCGCCGCCGCCCGGATGGCCGCTGCCAGCTCCTCGGTGAGCTGGCCCTGCTCGCCGATGGTGGCCAGGACCGTCTCGCGGCGCTCCTCCAGCTCGCGCAGGTAGCGCAGGCGCTCCTCCAGGTTGCGCAGCTGGGTGTCGTCGAGGGCACCGGTGGCCTCCTTGCGGTAGCGGGCGATGAAGGGGACGGTGGCGTCGTTGTCGAGCAGGCGGACGGTCGCCGCCACCTGGTCTTCGGTCACGCCGAGCTCTTCGGCGATGCGGCCGGTGATGGTATGCGCCATGGGGGTCGTAATCTCCCGAGGAGGACTTGGGGGGGCGCATTGTACTGACGGTGGCGGTATTCCGGAATTCCTGGGATAACGGCCCCGGGGTGGCCCCGCCCGTAAGGGAGTGGCTTGCCCTGGGGAGCGGGGGAGCCTTGCCTAGGCCTTTTCCGGGAGCAAACGAGGAAGGGAAGGGCCCTGGTGTGGTAACGCTCAACCTGGTAGTTAGGAAAGAGAGAGACCAAGGAGATCCCTCATGATGGTAACTGTCCGGCTGCGTTTGGTTTTGGCTACGGTTACCCTTGCCGTTTTGGCCGCCTGCCAGACGGTACCGGAGACGGGACGGTCCGCACTGTCCCTGGTGCCCCGATCGCAAACGCAGGCGATGGGCGCCGAAGCCTTTTCGGACCTGAAGGACAAAGAGGGGCTGAGCGAGGATCCGAGGGCCCGGGATCGGGCCCGTCGGGTGGGGCGGCGGGTTGCCGGGGTGGCCCAAGAGGCCACGGGGGTGCCCGCAGGGGAATGGGAGATCGCTGCCTTTGCCGGGGACCCGAAGAATGCCTTCGCCCTGCCGGGTGGGCACATCGGGGTGTATGAGGGCATCCTGGAGGTCGCCGAAAGCGACGCCGAGCTGGCTACGGTCATGAGCCACGAGGTGGCCCATGTTGCCGCCCGCCACGGTGGCGAGCGCATGTCGCAGAGCCTTCTGGTATCCCTGGGTGGCCTGGCCCTGAGCGCTGCCCTGCAGGAAGAGCCGGAGCGGACCCGGCAGCTCTATCTGGCCGCCTTTGGCCTGGGGGCCCAGGTGGGATTCCTGCTGCCGTACAGCCGGCGCCACGAGCTGGAGGCGGACCGCATCGGCCTGATCTACATGGCTCGGGCAGGCTACGATCCCCGGGCCGCGGTGGACTTCTGGCAGGGCATGGAAGAGGCCGGCAAGGGCGGCGAGGTCCCCGAGCTCCTCTCCACCCATCCCAGTCATGGTCGTCGGATCGACCGCCTCAAGCGGTTCATGCCCGAGGCCCTGAAAGCCTATCGCCAGACCCGGGCGAAGGGGGCCGGGAAGGGGGGCGGTGACCTTACCGGCGGCGTGCAAGCCCGGGGCTCGTCCCCTAAGGAGGGATCAGGCGACCACCTTCCATGTCGGGAGGTGGGGAGGTCCGGAGCCCGGGGGCAAGGACCCAAGCTGCCCCTCGTCGACCATAAATCCATCGCAGGAGGTCAGCTGGCATGCAAGGACATGGGATGAATCGGCTTGGTCACGGGCTCCTGGTGATGGTCCTGTTGGGGCTGCCGGCAGCAGGGGGTGCCGCCGAGCCCGTCACCCCCAAGCTGACCCCCAAGCTGGACCGGCTGCTCCGCCAGGAGATGGCCGCCGTGGAGGAGGCCATGCAGGCCATATTCGCGGCCATGATCAGGGGTTAAGCACAGCACGGTGGCCGAGAAGGCCCAGCAGGTCCATGACAGCTTCATCCTGGATCAGAATCTGACCCCGGCGGAACGCAAGGACCTCCAGGCGGCCTTGCCCTAGGCCTTCCTGGCGCTGGACCAGGCCTTCCACGCCGACGCCGCGGCCCTGGCCGAGGCCGCCCGCGCCGAGGACTCGGACCGCCAGCTGGCGCTTTTCCAGTCCATGAGCCGGGCCTGCGTGACGTGCCACCGGCGTTACGTCGGCGATCGCTTCCCCGGCTTGCGGTGAGCCCTAGGCGGTGGGCCGGCCCGTGAATGGCGGCAGGTCCAGGCCGTTGGCTTCGCCCCGAGCCCGGATGGCGTTGGCAACCGCTTGCATGACCCGGATGCGGGCGTAGCGCTTGTCGTCGGCGGGGATGACCGTCCAGGGAGCGGCGGCCGTATCGGTGGCGTGCAGGGCGTCCTCGGCGGCGGTCATGTAGGCGTCCCAGTTGGCCCGGTTGCGCCAATCCTCGTCGCCCATTTTCCAGGCCTTGAGTGGATCGGCCAGGCGGGCCTCGAAGCGATGCAGCTGCTCCTCGGCATCGATGTGGAGCCAGCACTTGACCAGGGCGACTCCGGCGTCGGCGAGGGTGCGCTCGAAGTCGTTGAGCTCGCGGTAGGCGCGCTGCCACTCCCGCTCCGCGGCCAATCCCTCCACACGCTCCACCAGGACCCGCCCGTACCAGGAGCGATCGAAGACGGCCACCTCCCCGGGCAGGGGCAACTTAGTCCAGAAGCGGTAGAGGTGATGACGGGCGTGCTCTTGCCAGGAGGGCGGGCCGACGCGATAGACCCTGAAGCCACGGGGGTCCAGGGGGCGGACAAGCCGGCGGATGGCACCGCCCTTGCCGGAGGCGTCCATGCCTTCCAGGGCGACCATGGCCCGGACACCATGGCGTAAAGCGCTTTGCTGGAGGTGTACCAGCTCCAGTTCCCAAGCCTGTAGGCGGTCTTTGTAGTCCGCCTTGGTCAGGTGGCGACCCATGTCGAGGGTGTTCAGCAAGGAATTACCCGGCTGGTGACCGGGAACGTGTCCCGGGCTGGTCTATCCAACTACTTATACGGGGTTGCGCCTACGTGCACACGTGGGAGGATTAGTACCCATTTTCGTCTCGAACGGGGCCTCGGCCTCGGATTGAAAAGGAGCCCGATTTGGCGACTACCGAGCTGACCAAGGAAAACTTCGAAAACGTAATCACGAATAACGACATAGTCTTTGTGGACTTTTGGGCCTCCTGGTGCCAGCCCTGCAAGACCTTCGCCCCGGTCTACGAGGAGGTTTCCGAGGAGTACCCGGATATCGTCTTCGGTAAGGTGGACACCGAGAATGAGCAGGAGTTGGCCGGCCATTTCGGCATCCGCTCCATCCCCACCCTAATGCTCTTCCGCGAGCAGGTCATCATCTTCCAGGAGTCCGGTGTGCTGCCGCGCGAGGGCCTGGAAAGCATCATTCAGCAGGCCCGTGAGCTGGATATGGATCAGGTGCGCGCCGACATCGAGCAGAATCAGGCCGAGCAGGACGACCAAGGCTGAATAAAACGACTGGGGCATGAAAAGGGTCCAAAGAGCCCTTTTAAGAACCCCTTTGGGCCTCAGTCGCCTAAGAGCCGCCGCTTGCGCTCCTCATTGAAGTCAAGCATGCGCTTGAGGGGGCGCATGGCTTGCCGGCCGGTTTCCGGGTCCACGTGGATCTCGTTGTCGCCTTCCTTGAGGGCGGTCACCAGGTTGGAAACCCCGTTCATGGCCATCCAGGGGCAGTGCCCGCAGCTCTTGCAGGTGGCGCCGGCCCCTGCACTGGGCGCCTCCAGGAAGGTTGCCCCCGGTGCCTCCGCCTGCATCTTGTGGAAGATGCCGCGATCGGTGGCGACGATGTAGGTGGGCGCCTGGAAGTCCTTTACCGCCTGAATGAGCTGAGTGGTGGAGCCCACCACGTCGGCCAGCTCGATGACCGGCTCCGGTGATTCCGGGTGCACCAGCACCTTGGCCTCGGGATGCTCGGCCTTCAAGGCCTCGAGCTCGCTACCCTTGAAGTGGTCGTGGACGACGCAGGAGCCCGGCCAGTTGAGGATGTCGGCGCCCGTGGCGCGCTCGATGTAATGCCCCAGGTGCTTATCCGGGGCGAACAGCACCTTCTCGCCGCGCTCGTGCAGGTGGCCCACCAGATCCACCGCGATGGAGGAGGTCACCACCCAGTCGGCGCGGGCCTTAACCGCTGCCGAGGTGTTGGCGTAGACCACCACCGTGCGATCGGGATGGTCGTCGCAGAAGGCGGCGAACTCGTCGGCTGGACAGCCCAGGTCGAGGGAGCATTCGGCCTCCAACGACGGCATGAGCACCCGTTTCTCGGGGTTGAGGATCTTGGCGGTCTCGCCCATGAAGCGGACCCCGGCCACCACCACGGTGCTCGCTGGGCTATCGTGACCGAAGCGGGCCATCTCCAGGGAATCGGCCACCGTGCCGCCGCTTTCCTCGGCCAGATCCTGGAGGTCTTCCGAGGTGTAGTAATGGGCCACCAGGACCGCGTCCTGTTCCCTTATCAGGCGTTTGGCCTCCGCGACCAGCCGTTCCCGTTCCTCCGGGCCCATGGCCCGTTCGCGATCCTCGACGCTCGGCCCCTCGGGGAGCTGGTCCTCGGTCACCTCGGGGATGGTGATCGTGGCATCCATGCGCTGACTCCTGTTGGCCCCGCTTCAGTCGGGGCTGGCTGGCCCTTCGTGAATTTTTAGGATGTGGGGTGGCACGAAGCAGTTAAAGTCTACCCTGCCCTTTAGACTGGGTGAAAGCCGGAAATTTCCGAGTATAGCGCTGAGGAATGGGACATGGGCAAGCTTATCGACGGCGTCTGGCAGAAGCAGACGTTTGCCCCGGAGACCCGGCATGGCCGGTTCGTGCGACCGGACAGCCCCTTCCGGAACTGGGTGTCCCGGGACGGCTCCAGTGGTTTTTCGGCCGAGGCCGGGCGGTACCATTTGTATGTATCCCTGGCCTGTCCGTGGGCCCACCGCACCCTGATCTTCCGCAAGCTCAAGGGACTCGAGGACGCCATCACCGTATCGGTGGTGGATCCCGTCATGGGCGAGGAGGGATGGCACTTCTCGCAGGGCTCGGGCTGTATCCCCGACAACGTCAACGGCTGCGCCTATCTGCGCGAGGTCTATGTCCTTGGCGACCCCCACTACACCGGTCGGGTGACGGTCCCCCTGCTGTGGGACAAGTTCGCCGGCGCAGCGGTGAGCAACGAATCCGCCGACATCATCCGCATGCTCAATAGCGCCTTCGACGATATCGCCGACGACCGCATCGATTTCTACCCCGCCGACCTGCGGGAGGCCATCGATGGGGTCAACGCCTGGGTCTACGATGCCGTCAACAACGGTGCCTACAAGACCGGCTTCGCTCAGACCCAGGCGACCTACGAGGAGGCCTTCGACACGCTGTTTGCCGCCCTCGATGCCATTGAGGACCGCTTGGCCGCGCACCGCTTCCTGGTGGCCAACCGCATTACCGAGGCCGATTGGCGGTTGTTCACCACCCTGGTTCGGTTCGATCCTGTATACGTCAGCCACTTCAAGTGCAACCGGCATCGTATCAACGATTTCCCCAACCTGGCCGGTTACTTGCGTGACCTGTATCAGGTGCCCGGGGTGGCGCAGACGGTCGAACTGGATCACATCAAGCGCCATTATTACCAAAGTCACCCGGGGCTGAACCCTACCTGCATCGTCCCCAAGGGACCGGTGCTGGATTACAGGGCCGAACACGATCGGGGCCGTTTCCCTTACGAGGGGCCTGCCCTGGCCGGCTGATACTGCGCGAACAGGCATTTTCAGACGTCTAGCGAATCCATAGGAGAGAGTGAACCATGCCTCATTACATTCGGATCGGGGCCCTGCTGGCAGCGCTGCTTATAGCGTCCTCAGGCGCTTGGGCCCAGAACCAAGCCCCGAACGAGAGCGGCTCGACCCATGGCGGTAAGAGCGAGGAAGCTGGGGGCGTCACCAAGGAGCTTAAGGATCTCGGGCGGGAGATCCAGCGCGCCATGCGGGAGCACGGCGAGTACGCCGGGGACCGGCTGGGCAAGCTTGGTGAAGAAGGGCGTACCTGGATGGGCGACCGGGCCCTTCAGGCCCGCGTCAAGACAACAATAATGGGGGTGCTGGGGGTGGCTAGCGTGGGCCAGATCAACGTGGACGTGGACGGAGGGGTGGTTACCCTGACCGGTGAGCTGGATTCCTGGGAGCGTGTGGCACGGGCGGTCCAGGCCACCAATCAGGTGGAGGGTGTTCGCCGGGTGGTATCCCGGTTGAATGTCCCCGACGCGGCCTGAGGCCAGTGATGTCGCTCGGCGCCGCCAAGGTTGGTCGGGGAAAAGGGCGGTCACTGCAAGGGCCGCCCTTTTTTCGGCGATCCGATCCGCGGCCCAGCCACTAGGTCCCCTTCCTGGCGCTAAAGGTCGGGGCCACGTCCAGGACCAGAAAGGTCACGGCGATGGCACCCAGCATGCCCGGGACAAAGTGGATGTGCTGCTACTGGAACCTCCCCCTTGTGGCCGAGCACTGGCCGCCCCAGCCAGCCACCAATCCAGCCCACGACGACCTTGGAAAAGAGCAAGCCCCCCCGACTCGGCCTAATAGCCGAAGCCGTATTGGATGATGGCGGCTACGATTATCGCCATAATCAGGGTAATCAGGAAACTGATAAGGTTCATGCCACTCAGGGGTTGATCCCCTGGAATGTACAGTGATGCCGCGGAAAAAGGGGCAAATTGGGCGTTCCTCGGTTATCAAGGGAAATTTTTAAATCCTAAAAACAATATCTTACAGGAAAATTTGGCATTCAAATGAGTATTATAAAAATTGGGATCGGACCATCAGTCCGGACCAGCTTTCAGTAGGTAGTAGAGGTGTTCAA
>NZ_JAZKRM010000009.1:0-80780 GCF_036628635.1 Thiohalorhabdus sp.
ATGGTGCCCCGGACTGGATTCGAACCAGTGACCTACGGCTTAGGAGGCCGTCGCTCTATCCTGCTGAGCTACCGGGGCGGAGTCAGGGACATTCCGCGGTTGGGTAACCGCCGGGCTCGTGCAAGTATACCGGCCGAACTGCGCCCGCCCAAACCGTTGGAAAGGATTCGACCATGGAAGCCGCGGACCCTCTCTACCTGCTCGGAGTGGCCATCGGCTTTACCGCCGTTCCCTACTTTGTGATCTACCTGATCTTCGTGCTGGTGACACGCCGGTTGGTGCCCATTCCCTACCTGCTGGGGGGAATGGTGGTAACTGTACTGCTGGGATACGCGGCCAACACCCTGGCACGGAACTGGTTGGGCGAGGACCTGCTCAAGACCCCGGTGCCCCTGCTAAGCGGGGTCATCCTGGCGGCGGCGGTCATCCACCTGGTGGCCAAATGGCAGGGACGCGGCATCGACCAGTAATTCGGGCTCAGCGCCGGGCGCGGAAGAACCCACGCAGCAGCTCGCCGCATTGCCCAGCGAGGACGCCGCCGATGACGTCCGGGTGGTGGTTGAGTCCGGGCAGGGCAAATCCAGCCACCACGCTTTCGGCGGCGCCGCTTTTGGGGTCGGAGGCCCCGTAGACCAACCGCGCCACCCGGGCGTGGACCATGG
This sequence comes from Thiohalorhabdus sp., assembly GCF_036628635.1. GTDB lineage: Bacteria > Pseudomonadota > Gammaproteobacteria > Thiohalorhabdales > Thiohalorhabdaceae > Thiohalorhabdus. The sequence goes on from NZ_JAZKRM010000009.1 coordinate 663, forward strand.
CCCCAACGCACATCAGGCAGGGCTCCAGGGTGACGTACAGGGTGGCCTCGGGCAGGCGGTAGTTGCCGACCTCGGCGGCTGCCCGGCGCAGGGCGCGGATCTCGGCGTGGCCGGTGGGGTCGTGGCTGCCCCAGGGGGCGTTGCCGGCCGCCGCCAGGAGCTCGCCCTGGTGCACCACCGCCGCCCCTACGGGCACCTCTCCGGCTTCCCCGGCCCTGCGGGCCTCGGCCAGGGCCCGCTCCATCCAGTGCCGGTCGGCGGCCGGCTCGTCCTGCCCCTGGGAGCCGGTCATAGGTGCTGGCGCACCCAGGGCTCGAACTGGTTGGCCTGCATGGCCCCGGCGACCCGGTCAACTTCCTGGCCGCCCCGGAACAGGATGATGGTGGGGATGGAGCGGATGCCGAAGCGCCCGGCGGTCTGCGGGTTCTGGTCCACCTCCATCTTGGCCACACGCACATGCGGGCTCAAATTGCGGGCGGCGGCGTCCACCACCGGGGCCATGGTTTGACAAGGGCCGCACCAGCCGGCCCAGAAATCCACAACCACCGGCAGGTCGCAGCGCTCCACCTGCTTGGCGAAAGTGCTGTCGGTGACCGTCAGCGGCTTCTCCGGCACCAGGGCCCCGCCGCAGCGGCCGCATACCGGCTCCTGCGAAAGCCGGTCCGGGGGCACCCGGTTAACCGCGCCGCACGCGGGGCAAGGGATGTGGACGGCCGTTTCCTTCCTCAAAGCCATGGCTTCCCTCCGTATCCGGTGCTCCCCTAGAATTGGGGACGCACCGCCGTGGTGGCAATGCCCGCCTTAGCCACCTGCGGCTGTCTCCGGTAGACTACGCGGCCCAATGGGCCACGGAGGCAACCGGTTGCCCGACAGCACCTCGCCGCCAAGCGCGGACTCCAGCGGATCCGGCCAGCGGACCGACGCCACCGAGCGGCGGGCCCTCGCCCTGGCGGGGGTCTTCCAGGCCGCCGGTCTGGTCCAGGAGAACGCCCGCAAGGGCACTATCAGTCACGAGACCGCCCGCGACGCGAGCATTGCCAGTGTCTTCGTCACCGATCCGGAGTCGGTGGCGAACGTCTACGGAGGCCTGAGCGGCGTCCGCCTGGGCCTGACCCTCCTCCGGGACCAGCTTCGCGGCCCCCAGACCGGGCGCCAGCAGGCCGACCTGGAGCTGGCCCGCTACGTCATCGGCCTTACCGCTCTGGAGCGCAAGCTCTCGGCAAAGCCTGGGGGCCTCGGTCAGCTTGGTGAGGGCATCGAGGCGGCCCGCCGCACCTTCGATCATTTCGGCCCGGACCACCCCAATGTCGCCAACCGCCTGGCCGACATCTACAGCGAGCACGTAAGCGCCCTGGGACCCCGCATTGTAGTCCGGGGCGAGAGCGACATCCTCAGCGACCCCGACCAGGTGGCCCGGGTGCGTGCCCTTCTTTTGGCCGGCCTGCGCTCGGCCGTGCTGTGGCGCCAACAGGGCGGCCGGCGATGGCACCTGCTCCTGGCCCGCGGTCGCTACCAGGCAGCCGCGGAACGGCTGCTGAGTGAGCTTACCCTCTGAAAGACTGCTATTGTTGAAAAAGGGTCCGGTCATCCGCATATGCCCCTTGGCATATTCCAGGAGGATACTCCAAATGCTCACTCAAACCGCGAATTTCACCCTTGGCGACATCGTCAGACACCAGCACAAGCAATACCGGGGCATTGTCATCGACGTGGACCCCGAGTTCGACGGTCCCGAAGCGTGGTACGAATCGGGTGCCGAGGGCCGGCCGCCGCGCGAGCAGCCCTGGTACAGCCTCCTTGTGGACGAGTCCGAGCAGGTAGCCTATGTGGCCGAACAGAGCCTGGAGAGCGACGACACCGAGGAGCCCGTGTCCCATCCGGGCATGGCCGGCCTGATCGGCGAATACCACCACGGCCGCTATACGGTCCACCAGACCCTAAACTGACCCGACCTCCCCCGCCGCGACAAAGCCCCGCCGTTTGGCGGGGCTTTTTTACGTGGGCAGAGCAGACCGGTCCGACCGGTCATTCCCACTCGATGGTGCCCGGCGGCTTGGAGGAGACGTCATAGACCACCCGGTTGATCCCGGGCACCTCGTTGCTGATGCGGTTGGCGATACGGCCAAGCAGGTCGTAGGGCAGCCGCGCCCAGTCGGCGGTCATGCCGTCCACCGACTCCACCGCCCGCAGGCAAACGGCGTTCTCGTAGGTGCGTTGGTCCCCCATGACGCCCACGCTCTGGACCGGTAACAGCACGGCGAAGCTCTGCCAGATGCGCTCGTAAAGCCCCGCCTCCTTGACCTCCTCGAGGACGATGGCGTCGGCCTCGCGCAGGGGCACCAGCTTGTCCCGGTCCACCGCACCCAGACAGCGGATGGCCAGGCCCGGGCCCGGGAAGGGCTGGCGGTTGACCATCTCTTCGGGCATGCCCAGCTCGCGGCCGAGCTCGCGCACCTCGTCCTTGAACAGCTCCCGCAGCGGCTCTACCAGCCCGAGCTGCATGCGCTCGGGCAGGCCGCCCACATTGTGGTGGGACTTGATGGTGGCGGACGGGCCGCCGATGGGCGAGACCGACTCGATGACGTCGGGATAGAGGGTGCCCTGGGCCAGGAAATCGGCCCCGCCGAGGGCGGCGGCCTCCTCCTCGAAGACCTCGATGAAGGTGTTGCCGATGATGCGGCGCTTCTCCTCCGGATCATCAATACCGGCCAGGCGGTCCAGGAAGCGGTCGGAGGCGTCCACGTAGCGCAGGGGGATCTCGTACCAGTCGCGGAACACCTTCTGGACCCGCTCGGCCTCGCCCTTACGCAGCAGGCCGTTGTTCACGAAGATGCAGGTGAGCTGATCACGGATGGCGCGATGGGTGAGCACCGAGGCCACGGCGGAGTCGACACCGCCGGACAGCGCCGAGATCACCTTGCCCTGCCCCACCTGGCTGCGGATGCGCTGAGCCTCGAGCTCGATGAACGAGCCCATGGTCCATTGGCCATGGCAGCCGCACTCGCCGCGAACGAAGTTCTCCAGGATCTCGGAGCCGCGCGGGGTGTGGGCCACCTCCGGGTGGAACTGCAGGGCGTACAAGTGCCGGTCAGGATCGCCGATGGCCGCCAACGGCGAGTTGTCGGTGTGGGCTAGCGCCAGGAAGCCGGCGGGCAGCTCGGCAATGCGGTCGCCGTGGCTCATCCACACCTCGGTGGCCTCATCGGTGCCCAGGCCGCGGAAGGGCCCCTCGGGGGCGTCCACATGCAGCAGGGCACGGCCGTACTCGCGCCGGGCCGCTTCCTCTACCCGGCCACCGAGCTGGTGCGTCATCAGCTGCATGCCGTAGCAGATGCCGAGCACCGGCACGCCCAGCTCGAACACGCCGGGATCCACGGTGGGTGCCTCCGGGTCGAGAACTGACTCCGGACCGCCGGACAGGATGATGCCCGCCGGGGCGAAGTCGCGGATGGCGACCAGGGAATCCGTATAGGGGTGAATCTCACAGTAGACCCGGCTCTCGCGCACCCGGCGGGCGATGAGCTGGGTGTACTGGCTGCCGAAGTCGAGGACGAGGATGCGCTCGGCATGGAGGGCGTCGGTGGTCTCGGTCATGGCGGGGCGGGACTACCCTGATGCTGCCTGGTTGGTAATGCCGGAGGGTCCGGAATCGAGGACTCCTTGATGCTCTTGAAGGGCGGAGTACCCGCCACTGCAAAAAACTGGCCTCGGGACACCCTCAGTCCGTATGGTAGTTGGGGGATTCCTTGGTGATGGTCACGTCGTGGACGTGCCCTTCGCGGAAGCCGGCGCCGGTGATCTGGATGAACTCGGGCTGGGTGCGCATCTGCTGTATATCCCGGCAGCCAGTGTAGCCCATGGCCGAGCGCAACCCCCCCACCAGCTGGCGCAGAACGTTGCCCATGGCCCCCTTGTAGGGGACGCGGCCCTCCACGCCTTCGGGCACCAGCTTGTTGGCTTCGGTTACCTCGCCCTGGCCGTAGCGGTCCTTGGAACCGGCCTGCATGGCGCCGATGGAGCCCATGCCGCGGTAGGTCTTGTAGGAACGGCCCTGGTACAGCTCCACCTCGCCCGGGGACTCCTCGGTACCGGCCAGGAGGCTGCCAACCATGACGCAATCGGCGCCGGCGGCCACCGACTTGGCCAGGTCCCCGGAAAAGCGGATGCCGCCATCGGCCACCATGGGCACCCCGGTGCCTTCCAGGGCCTCGGCCACATCGGCGATGGCGGTGATCTGGGGCACGCCCACCCCGGCCACTACCCGAGTGGTGCAGATGGAGCCGGGGCCGATGCCCACCTTGACGCCGTCGGCCCCGGCCTCGACCAGGTCGCGGGCGGCATCGCCGGTGGCGATGTTGCCCCCCATGACCTCCACATTCGGGAAGCTGCGCTTGACCCAGGCCACCCAGTCCATCACGCCGCTGGTGTGGCCATGGGCGGTGTCCACCACGATGAGGTCGACCCCGGCCGAGACCAGCGCCTCCACCCGTTCGGCGGTATCCGGCGAGGTACCGACGGCGGCGGCCACCCGCAGGCGGCCCTGGTCGTCCTTGGCCGCCAGGGGGTGCTCGGTGGACTTCTCGATGTCCTTGACCGTGATCATGCCGCGCAGGTGGAAGTCGTCATTGACCACCAGCAGCTTCTCGATGCGGTGGTGGTGGAGCAAGCGCTTGGCCTCCTCCAGGGTGGTGCCCTCCTGCACCGTGACCAGGTCGGCGCCCCCGGTCATCAGCTCGGAAACCGGCCGGTCGAGGCCGCTTTCGAAGCGCAGGTCGCGGTTGGTCAGGATGCCCACCAGCCGGTCACCCTCGGTGACGGGGATGCCGGTAATGCGGTGTTCCCGCATGAGATCCACCGCCTCGTTCAGGGGCGCGTCCGGGACGATTGTGACCGGATCCTTGATAACCCCGCTCTCGAACTTCTTGACCTTCTGCACCTCGGCGGCATGCTCGGCGGCGGTCATGTTGCGGTGGATCACGCCTATGCCGCCTTCCTGGGCGACGGTGATAGCGGCCCGTCCCTCGGTCACGGTATCCATGGCGGCCGAGACCAGCGGCAGGTTGAGCCGAATGTTGCGGGTAATCCGGGAGGCTAGGTCGGCGTCCTTGGGCAGGACGTCGGAATAGGCGGGCAGCAAGAGGACATCGTCGAAGGTGAGCGCGGTTTGGGTACGCAGCCGCATAGCAGGAGTCTCCATCGCACCGACGGGCTCGGGATAAACGATTTATTTTATCGGTTCCCGACCCGGCAGGCAACGCGGCCGGCGGCGTGCTAGGGTCGGGCCTTCGCCGCCAAGGAGGACCACCGTGGCCGCCGACCATCCCTCCCCGCCCTCCGCCGAAGAGGCCACCGTCTACACCGTTTCCCGTCTCAACCACGAGGCGCGCGGCCTGCTCGAGGCGAGCTTCCCCTTGTTGTGGGTGGAGGGCGAGCTATCCAACGTCTCGCGGCCCGCCAGCGGCCACCTCTATTTCTCGCTCAAGGATGAGCGTGCCCAGGTGCGCTGTGCCATGTTCCGCGGCCGCAACCGGCTGCTGCGGTTCGAGCCGGAAGGGGGCATGCACGTGCGGCTGCGCGCCCAGGTAAGCCTGTACACCGCCCGCGGCGATTTCCAGCTGATCGTGGAGCACGTGGAGGAGGCCGGTGAGGGCGCCCTGCAGCGGGCCTTCGAGGAGCTCAAGCGCAAGCTGGCGGCGGAGGGTCTGTTCGCCGATGAGATCAAGCGTCCCCTGCCCGCCCTGCCCCGCCGCATCGGCATTATCACCTCGCCCACCGGCGCCGCCATACGGGACGTCCTAACCACCCTGGGTCGGCGCTTTCCCGGGCTGCCGGTGGTTCTCTACCCGGTTCCGGTCCAGGGCAAGGAGGCCGCCCCCGCCATTGCGCGCGCGCTGGAGACGGCCAACCAGCGGGCGGAATGCGACGTGCTCATCCTGACCCGCGGCGGCGGCAGCCTGGAGGACCTTTGGTCCTTCAACGAGCCGGAGCTGGCCCGGGCCATCCGGGCCAGCGACCTGCCGGTGGTGGTGGGCGTGGGCCACGAGGTGGATGTCACCATCGCCGATCACGCGGCGGACCTGCGCGCGCCCACCCCAACCGGTGCCGCGGAGCGAGTGGCCCCCGACCGCCAGGTCCTCAACCGGCGGCTGGCCACCGCCCGGCAACGACTGGAGCGGGCCGGGGAGCGCCGCCTCCAGGACCGGGCCCAGCGGCTGGACCAGACCCGCCGTCGGCTGGTCCACCCCGGCCGCCGACTGCGGGAGCTGCGCCAGCGCAACATGGACGACCGCCTGCGGCTTGCCCGCGCCCTGCAGCGCAACCTGGCCCTCCACCGCCAGCGGCTAACGGGGCTGACCACCCGCCTCCAACGGGCCGGGCCGGCCGTCCGCCTGCCCAGGGAGCAGACCCGGATCGACCAGCTTCGGACCCGACTGGTCCGGGCCGTGCGCCACGAGGCGCTCCCCCGGCGGCGCCAGAGGCTGCAGGGAATGGCGCGCCAACTGGAGGCCGTCAGCCCCCTGGGTACCCTGGCCCGCGGCTACGCCATCGCCCGAAGGGACGGCCAGATCTTGCGCCGCGCCGACCAGGCCGCGGTCGGCGCGGCGGTCAACGTGCAGCTTGGGCAGGGGAGCTTGGATTGCCGGGTTGAAGGAAAGCGTGAGGAGTGAGGGGTGAAGCGCAAAGGCCACGGCGCTATCCACAGATGACCCAGATGGCCGCAAATGGGAGGCCCTTCCCTAAACGAAAACTAGCGAAGCCCCCTTCATCCAAGCAGGATTGGACTCGTCGTAATCTGCGTTCATCTGAGTCATCTGCGGATTACGCCTTTCGACGTCGCCTCTGACGTTACACCTAACCCCTCACTCCTCACGCCTCACTTCCGCCGCTTCTTGCCGGCCACCCGCTTGGGCGGGTTCTTGTGCCGCGCCCGGCCCTTGTAAGGGCTCTCCTGGCTGCGGAATGCCAGCCGCAGGGGCACCCCCTCCATACTGAAGGCGTCGCGGAACTGGCGCTCCAGGTAGCGCAGGTAATGGTCCGGCAGGCTGCCGGTGCGCGTGCCGTGGATGACCACCGTGGGCGGGCGCTTGCCGCCCTGGTGGGCGTAGCGGAGCTTGGGCCGGAAGCCGCTACGGTAAGGCGGCGGATGGCTGTCCACGGCCTGGCGCAAAACGCGGTTGAGTTCGTTGGTGGACAGCTCCGCGGTGAATGCGGCGTACACCCGCTGCGCGGTCTCCAGCAGATGGCCGACGTTGGTCCCGTACTTGGCGGAGATCTTGAGCTCGGGGGCGAAGTCGAGGAGGTTGGCCAGCTTGATGTCCAGGGTCCGGCGGGCCACCTCCTTCTGCTCGGCGTCCAGGCCGTCCCATTTGTTCACCGTGAGCACCGTGCCTCGCCCAGCGTCCAGGACCAGCCGGGCCAGACGGGCGTCCTGATCGGTGATGCCCTCCTGGGCATCCACCAGCAGGAAGACCACATCGGCGGTCTCCATGGCCTGGATGGCCTTGAGCGTGGAAAAACGCTCCAGCCCTTCCTTGATGCGCGAGCGGCGGCGGACCCCGGCGGTATCCACCAAAGTGTAGCTCTGGCGGTCGCGCTCGAGCACCGAATGGACGGCGTCGCGGGTCGTCCCCGGCTGATCAAAGGTGATCACGCGTGCCTCGCCCAACAGGGCGTTGACCAGGGTGGACTTGCCCACATTGGGCCGGCCCACCACCGCGATCCGAATACCGGGCAGGTCCTCGCCCTCCTCCGGGGCTGCCGGCGGCAGGCGCTCCTCCACCAGGCGCACCAGCCGCCCCACCCCCCGGCCGTGGGTGGCGGAAATGGGCAGGGGCTCGCCCAGGCCCAGGCCGTGGAACTCAGCGCTGATGACGGCCGGGTCCTGGTCCTCACTCTTGTTCACCGCCACCAGCACCGGCACCTCCAGGCGCCGCAGCCCCTCGGCGATGGCGGCGTCCTCGGGATGGAGACCGAGGCCACCGTCCACCAAAAACACCACCATCTCGGCGTCTTGGATGGCCTGACGCGCCTGCTCATCGGCCAGCCCGGCGACGCCGTCGGTGGCCTCGCTCTCCAGGCCGCCGGTATCCACCAGCAGGAAATCCTGCTCGCCATAGTCGCAATGGCCGTAGATGCGATCCCGGGTCACCCCGGGATGGTCGGAAACCAGGGCGTCACGGGTCCGGGTCAGGCGGTTGAACAGGGTGGACTTGCCCACATTGGGCCGGCCAACGAGGGCGACGATAGGCTTCATGGGGTCATGTGCTTAGGTTCGGAAAACGCAAGGAAGGGCCTTCGGGCCCGGGCACCCAGCCTACCACGGACTTCGGCGGGGCCATGCCGGCCCCTCCGGAACCGCAGGCCGTTGGGTTAGGGTGCTATTCGGGCAAGCCGACGCGGTTGAGGGTCCCCTGGTCCGTCAGGACCAGCAGGCCGCCCCCTTCCAGGGGCAAGGGCGGACCGTGGATGGCACTGGGGCCGATCTGGATCTGGCCGAGGACGCGCCCACCGGCGCGCTCGAACCAGGTAACCCGGCCGTCGGCGTCGGCCACCACCACGGCGCGGTCGGTTACCACGGGGGGGGACAGTGACCCGGCGTCGCGCAGCACTTCCTGCGTCCACATGGTGCCTCCGTTGCGACGCTCCAGAGCCATCACATCGCCCTCCGCGGTGGTCAAGAAGACCCGCTCAGCGGTCACCACGGGATCGTTGTGGACGGAAAAGCTCCGTTGCCACAGCTGCTGGCCGTCATCCGCGTTCAAGGCCACCACCGAGCCGTGATAGGCCGCCCCGATGACCGTCCCGTCCACCACCTGCGGCGCGGCATCCACGTCCACCATGCGCTCGAGCTCGGTGCGCCCGCTAGGAGAGGCCATGGTGTGGCGCCAGGCGGGCTTGCCGTCGCCGCTTTCCAGGGCCACCAGCTCGCCGGTGGAGAACCCGGTGAACACCCGGCCCCGATGGAATGCCGGCCGGGACGCGCCCCGGAGGGACAGCCCCTTCCCCTCCACGTTGAACGACCAGCGGGTGCCACCATCGGCGGTCCGCAAGGCCCACAGGAAGTCGTCGGCGGTGCCCACGAACACCATCCCGGAGGCTATCCGGGGCACCGTTACCACCTCAGAGGAAACCTGGCTCCGCCAAAGGGTTTCGCCGCTTTCGGCGTCCACCGCCAAAACCCATCCAGCCCCCGTACCCACGATAACCCGGCCGCCATCGGTAACGGCCGGTCCGGCGGGGATCCGACCCTCCAGGTCACGGACCCAGCGAACAGCGCCGGATTCGGAATCCACGGCCGCCAGCCGCCCTGACCGGGTGCCAACGAAGGCCACACCCTCCTGGGCGGCCATGCGGGCGGCCGCGTAGGGCCGAATGGACCAGCGGGTGAACAGGGGCAGGGCCCAGGAGCGATAGGGACTGAAAGCCGGGGACTCCTCGGTCGGCTGGGCTTTCGCATCCGACAGGGCGGGACCGGCGAGGATCAGCACCGCGGCCATACCGGCGAAGACCAAGGACCTGGGGATCATGCGCCGTCCCCTTCATCCGGCGCCCCGCCGCTGCCCGGTAGCTGGTCGATCCGGGACTCCAGACCGGAGCGAAGGGCTTCGGCCCCGGGCTGCTTGAGGGCCCGCTTGTAAGCCGAGCGCGCCTGCCGGGGCCGGTCGGCGGCGGCAAGGAGGTCGCCACGGAGCTGGAAATAGGAAGGCTGATACGCGGTGCCGGCGATCTCTTCCAGGCTCGCCAGGGCGCCTTCCACGTCACCTTGCTCCCAATGGATCCGGGCCGCCTCCTCCACGGCCACCTGACGGGCCTCGGAGTGGCCGGACTGCCCCCCTACCACCGGTTCCAGAAGGGCAAGCGCCCCCTCGGGGTCGCCGTCGGCGTGCAGCAGCCGGGCCCGCAGGACCCGGCCCATGGTGGCATAGGTTGTACCGCCGTACTCGGTGACCAATGTCTTGAAGGCCTGGCGGGCATCCCCGCTTAGGCCCTCGGTCAAAGCCGCCACGCCATCCTGGTAGTGGCTCGAGGCCTCCACCTGCTGGGCCTTTTGATGGCGAGCGTAGCCCCAGCCCGCCGCAGCGCCCGCCACGACCGCCACGGCAAGGACCGCGAGCAGGTAACGATGGCGATAGGCGAATTCCTTGACCGCCGCCAGCCGGCGGCCCTCTTCCAGATCCAGGTCCTCTTCCAAGCTCGTCTCCTTGGCCCTACGGGGTTCGTGGCGGCGGAGGGCGGCATTATACGCGGTAAGGCGGCCCTGCCCATGGCCCCTACCGACCCGCCGGGGGATAAGGGATTATGAACACGCCACCCGGCTCAGACGGCGCGCCGGCAGGCAACCTCACGGCCGCGCCCCAGATCATAGGCCTGGAAGTCCCACCGGGCGCAGGCCGGCTCCGCCTCCGGACATCGCGGGTAGAACGGGCATTGGCCTTCCGCCGCACGCTTGGCCGCGGCGGGGATGCGGGAGTCGCGGCGACGGCGGGCTCCCGGCAGGGCCGCCAGCAGGCCCCGCGTATAGGGATGGGCGGGGCTATGGAACAAGGCCTCGGCCGGAGCCGCCTCAACAATTCGACCGCCGTACATCACGGCCACCCGGTCGCACAGGTGGCGCACGACCCCTAGGTCGTGGCTTATGAACAGATAGGCCAGGCCCATATCCCGCTGCAGGTCCGTGAGCAGGTTCAGGATCTGGGCCTGGATGGACACGTCGAGCGCCGATATGGGCTCGTCGCAGATAATAAGGCGCGGCTCCATGGCCAGGGCCCGAGCGATGCCGATGCGCTGGCGCTGACCGCCGGAGAACTGGTGCGGGAATTTGTCGGCGGCCTCCGGGCTGAGGCCGCAGCGTTCGAGGACATCCGCGACACGCCGCCGGCGGCTGCCCCGATCACCCACGCCATGGATGGCGAGGCCCTCTGCCACGATCCGGCCAACCCGCATGCGCGGGTCGAGACTGGCGAAGGGGTCCTGGAAGACGACCTGGAGATCCCGGCGGGCCGCGCGCAAGCTCCTTGCCCCTGCAGTAGTGAGCTCGGTGCCCGCGAAGCGCACACTGCCGGCATCGGGCTCCAGCAGGCGGAGGGCCGCGCGAGCCAAGGTGGATTTGCCGCAGCCCGACTCCCCCACCAGCCCCACGGTCTCCCCGGGGGCCACAGTAAGGTCGACGTCCTGCACCGCCCAGAAGGTCTCGCCCCTACGCCCCCAGGGGCCGCGGCTCGCAAAGCCCTTCGACAGGCCTTCCAGCTCCAGCAAGGCATTCAATGCCAAATCTCCGGCCCAACGCGGTCCGCAAACAGGCAACGGCTGGCGTGGCCCTGGCGCTCCACCAGAGGGATGGGCTCCCGGCGGCAGCGTGGCTGCGCCAGGGGGCAGCGATCGGCGAAGCGGCAGTGGTCGGGCAAATGGCCCATCTCCGGGACCTTGCCCCCGAGGGCGGGTAGGCGCTCGCCCGGTCGGGCGCGCCCGGGGATGGCCTCCATCAGCCCGGTGGTATAGGGATGACGGGGATCGGCCAGGACCCTTCCAGCGGGCCCGTGCTCCACAATTTGGCCGGCGTACATGACCGCGATTTGGTCAGCGATCTCCTCGGCCACCCCGAAGTCGTGGGTGATGAACAGCAGCCCCATGCCGTGCTCGGCTCGCAGATCGGCCAGAAGCTCCAGGATCTGGCCCTGGATGGTGACATCCAGGGCCGTGGTGGGCTCGTCGGCGATGAGAACGTCCGGTTTGCAGGCCAGGGCCATGGCGACCATAACCCGCTGGCGCTGACCGCCGGAGAGCTCGTCGGGATAGGCCCTAAGGCGCTGGCCGGGATCGGGGATGCCTACCTGCTCCAGGAGCTCGCCGGCTCTTCGCCAGGCCTCCCTACGGTCAAGGCCGCGATGGAGGCGGAGGGGCTCAGTGACCTGGCGCCCCACGGTGAACACCGGATTGAGGCTGGTCATGGGCTCCTGGAAGATCATGGCCAAGGCGTCACCGCGAAGCCGTCGCCATTGGGCGGGGCTGGCCCCACCGATCTCCCGACCCTGGAACCGGATACTGCCGGAACGGATACAGCCCCCTTCGGGCAAAAGCCCCATGCAGGCCAGGGCGGTCATGGACTTGCCGCAGCCCGACTCCCCCACCAGGCACAAGGTCTCCCCTGCCCTTAGACTGAGGCTGACGTCGTCCACGGGAATCTGGCTCCCCGTGGCGTCCAGGCTGACGGTCAGCCCGTCCAGGGCGAGCACGGCATCCGTGGCACGGCTAGCCGATGCGGGTGCGGACAATTTCGGCCGCCTCCCCCCGGGCCACGCTCTGCTGGTCCCCGGTGACCAGATCGCGAATCAGCACTGTGCCGTCGGCCATCTCCTGCTCGCCGATCACAAGCGACACCGGAGCGCCGCTGCGGTCCGCCTTCTTGAGCTGGCTCTTCAAGCTACCCCCGCCGCAGTTGTACCAAACCCTCAACCCGCGGTCGCGGAGATTCTCGGCCAGGGCCAGGGCCGAGGCTTCCACCCCGGTCCCCAGAGGCGCCAGGAAGGCATCGGGCGCCTTTCCGGGGATGCGCTCGTCGTCCATGAGCGCCAGGAGGCGCTCGATGCCCAGGGCAAAGCCCACCGCCGGCGTCGATGGGCCGCCGATCTCCGTAACCAGGCCGTCGTAACGGCCGCCAGCCACCACGGTGGCCTGAGCCCCCAGTTGGTCGCTGGTCCACTCGAATACGGTATCGGTATAGTAGTCAAGACCGCGCACCAGCCGCGGATTGTGCTCGTAGGGGACACCGGCGGCGTCGAGCAGGTTCCGGACCCGGTCGAAATGGGCCTGGCTAACCTCCCCCAGGTGATCGCTGATCGCCGGTGCATCGCGCACCACCGCCTGACAGCCCTCCACCTTGCAGTCCAAGACCCGCATGGGGTTGCGGGGAATGCGCTGCCGGCAGGTGTCACACAGCTGGTCCTGCCGAGCCTCCAGAAAATCGATCAGAACCGCGCGATAGGCCCGCCGGTCCTCGGGTTTGCCGAGGGAGTTAAGTTGCAGGTTTAACCCGCCGACACCCAGGTCGCTGAGCAGGCGGCGGGCCATGAGGATCTGCTCGACGTCCATATCCGCGGTCTCGGCCCCGAAGGCCTCCACTCCTACCTGGTGGAACTGCCGATAGCGCCCCTTCTGGGGGCGCTCGTGGCGGAACATGGGACCGATGTAGTAGAGGCGGTGGGTCTGGCCGCGGAAAAGACCCGCGGTGATACCAGCGCGAACGCAACCAGCGGTTCCCTCCGGGCGAAGCGCCAGGGTGTCGCCGCCGGTATCCTCGAAGGTATACATTTCCTTCTCGACGATGTCCGTATCCTCGCCGATGGAACGCGCGAAAAGCTCCAGGCGCTCCAAATGCGGGAACCGGACTTCCGCGTAGCCGTAGCCCTCCAGGACGCGCCGTGCCTCCTTCTCCAGATGCTGCCAGGCGGGGGTCTCATCCGGCAGGACATCGTTCATCCCGCGCACAGGACGGATCTTGTCGGCCATTACTGCTCCATTGCCGATGTCGCCGTCGGCCCCTCCCCGGTCTCGTCATCCTCTGCCTCCTCCGCCGCCTTCTTGCGGGCCACGTAATCGCGCACAGTCCGCTCGACTCGGTCCACCAGGGATTCGTTATCGACCTTATAGTCCGGCTCGCCGTCGATGTAGACCAGGTTCTGGCCGCCGCCGGTAACCCCGACGTCGGCTTCCTTGGCCTCGCCCACGCCATTGACCACGCACCCGATAATGGAGACGTTGAGGTTCTCGTTGACGTCCTCGAGCCGGGCCTCGAGCTCGTTGACGCTATCAATGACATTGAACTCCTGCCGGGAGCAGCTCGGGCAGGCAATGATGTTCACACCGCGGTGACGCAGATGCAGACTCTTGAGGATATCGAACCCGACCTTAACCTCCTCCACCGGATCCGCCGCCAGGGAAACCCGCAGGGTATCGCCGATGCCGTCCGCCAGCAGCATGCCCAGGCCCACCGAGGAGCGGACGGTGCCCATGCGGAGGCTGCCGGCCTCGGTAATGCCGAGGTGGAAGGGATAATCCACCTGGGTGGCCAGCTTGCGATAGGCCTCGACCGCCAGGAACACGTCCGAGGCCTTGAGGCTGATCTTGGTGTCGTAGAAGCCGTGGCTCTCCAGGATCTCCAGGTGGCGCTGGGCCGATTCCACCATGGCGTCGGCGTTGGGCTCGCTGTACTTCTCCAGAAGCCGTTTCTCTAGAGAGCCAGCGTTGACCCCTACCCGAATGGGGACACCGTTGTGCTTGGCGGCATCCACTACCGCGGCCACCCGCTCCCGCTTACCGATGTTCCCCGGGTTGATGCGGAGGCAATCGACGCCCAGGTCGGCTACCTGCAAGGCGATCCGGTAATCGTAATGAATGTCGGCGATCAGCGCGACATCGGGCACCTGTTCGCGGATGCGGCCGAAGGCTTCGCCGGCCTCCTTGGTGGGGACGGAAACCCGCACAATGTCGGCGCCGGCATTGGCCACCTGCTGGATCTGGCCCACGGTGGCGTCCACGTCGCAGGTATCAGTGTTGGTCATGGTCTGGACGGCGATGGGCGCATCCCCGCCGACTGGAACCGAGCCCACTTGGATCTGCCGCGTCTTTCGACGATGGATCCCCCACATATAGTTCAAGCTCCCTTTCCGGCTGGATGCCTCCAGACGGTTTGGCCATCGGGCATCAGGATTTGTTCAAGTCGACCCGGCTCGGGTCCACCTCGAACTTGCTCGAAAGCAGCCGGGGCCTCCGTTTCTCAGGAAGCCCCAGCGCCGTTTTCATCCATCGGGGCGGGCTCTCGGGAGGAGCCTGCTTCCCCGCCCTGATCAGGGGGCCCATGGGGCGCCACTTCCGACTCGGGAATAGTCGGGGAGTCGGCGTCCACGTTCAGACCCACCACTTCCCCCCGACCGCCCAGCGGTCCGAGGGGCTCACCCTCGAAATAGAGCTGAACCCCCGCGGCATTCCCCACCTTGACCTGAAAAGGGGCCTTTCCGTAAAGGCGGACATCGCGGCCCTCCTTGACCAGGCGTCGCAACAGGGTCCGGCCCCGGTCGTCCGCAACCTCAAGCCAAGAATCGGCCCAGGTATGGACCCGTAGGGTCTCGAGATCCTCGGGCTTTACCGCTTGTTCGTCTCCGTTGCGACCGGGTAGCTCCGGCAGGCTGGGTCCTTCCAGACCCGGACCGGTCAAGACATCCCCTTCCGGCCGGGGGGCCTCGGCCGTTTCCCCGGCGGTTTGCGATTGGTCCCCCGCTTCCTCTTCGCCTGAGGCTTCGCCCTCCGCGTCCGTGCCGCCAGCCGGGGCCGTATCTTGAGGGGGCGGCGGGGATTCCACCAACTGCTGGTTTTCCGACGGCGGCTCGGGATCGGGCGAAGATGGGGAATCAGACGCGACCGAGCCCTCCCCGCCGCCGGAACCCTCCTCCTCCTCCGCGGTGGGCTCTGGGGTCGCCTCGCTTTCATCCGCCCTGGCAGCCGCATCCTCTTCCACCTCCGACGAAACCTTGGCGGCGGTGGACTCGGTTCCGGACGACGAGGACGACTGGTTCAAAAGGGCAGGCTCCTGGCTCTCACCCACCAGCCAGAGGGTGACCACAGTAACCACCAGCAGCAACGCCAAGCTGACCCAAACAACGCGCCAGGGATGTTCGATCAGGGGCCGCTCGGGGGCCGGCACCAGGGGAGACTCATCCTCGTCACCGGTCTCCCCGCTGCCTTCGGGAAGCTGGTCATAGGCGGCCATGACTTCCTCCGGGGGAATTCCCACGGCTGCCGCGTAATTGCGCAGGTAACCGCGAACGTAGGCTTCACCCGGAAGCCGGTGAAAGGCCTCAGCCTCCAGCGACCGCACCTGGTCCACCGAAAGGCGCAGCTCATCCGACATATCCTGGGGACTGCGCCCCATGGCCTCGCGCGCCCGGCTCAGGCGCTCGCCCGGACCTGGCCCTTGTTCCTGTCCGTCATGGGTCGCCATGTGCTCTCCCTACCCCCTTTCGTTGCGATCGCCCGGTCTCATGAGCCCTGCCTGCCTGCCAGCTCCTCCATCATGCGTTGAGCACGGGTCGCCGCCTGGCTTTCCGGGGCGAGCTCAGCCACTTTGGTGAGATGCTTGCGGGCCGTCTGGTCCTCACCAGCCTCCAGGGCTAGCTCACCTGCCAGCAAGTGCCCCGAGACGCTTTCCGGATTCCGGCCCAGTAACCGGGCTACTTGGTCACGGGCCTGCGATGGGCGGCCCTGATCCCGAAGCAGTCGAGCCAACTCAAGCCGGGCGGGGGGGTATTCGGCTCGCAGTTCCAATGCGGTCCGAAGCATCTCCTCGGCCTTATCCGCCTCACCCTGCCGCCGGGCCAGCCAAGCCAGGTTGTAATAGGCGTTTTCGGGCCGGTTGTACAAGGGGTCTTCCAGAGCCTTCCGGAACTGTTTGCGGGCCCGCTCGTAGGAGCCATTCTGGGCCAGGAAGGTACCGAAGTTGTTGAGGACCTGCGGGTTCTTGGCATCAAGGCCGAGGGCCTGCTCAAAGGCCTGCTGGGCCTTTTGATCGAAGCCAAGCCGCTGATAGGTCAACCCCATTACATTGTGGATGCGGGGATCGTCATCCTTGAGCGACCTGGCCTCCTTGAGCTTTTCCAAGGCCTTGCGGGGCTTGCCTTGGCGCAGGTGGGCAGTCCCCAGCTCCAGGTAGATCTGGGCCTGATTTTTACCCTCATCAGGGCTCCCCCGCTCGGGGCTGCTGGCACAGCCTGCCGCCCACAGAAGGACCAGGGTAAGCGCCAGGAGACCCCCCACCTGCCGCGGGCGCATCATGCGCGAACCTCCCGATCCACCTGGCCCTGGAGCTGGCCGCAGGCCGCATCGATGTCCTCGCCGCGTGGCGTTCGGGTGACAGCAACAGTGCCGTGGTCCAAGAGAATGGCCCGGAAACGATCAATGGCCGACGGGGTAGAGCGCTCGAACTCCGCCTGCGGAAACGGATTGAATGGGATCAGATTAACCTTGGCGGGGATATTCCTGAGCAGGTGGGCCAACTGATGGGCCTCCTGAGGGGAGTCATTGACACCGTCAAGCATGACGTACTCGAACGTTATGCGCCGCCCAGGCGGCAAGGGATAGTCCCGGCAAGCCTGGAGCAGCCGCTCCAGCGGATAGGTCTGATTGATGGGAACAATACGGTCCCGCACCGGATCACTGACCGCATGCAGGGAGATGGCCAGATTGACCGGCGTGTCCTGACCGAGACGCTCGATCTTGGGAACAACCCCCACCGTGGATACAGTAATCCGGCGACGGGATAAACCATAGGCCAGATCGTCCATGATCACATTGATGGTGTGGAGGACGGCGTCGTAGTTGAGCAGCGGCTCGCCCATGCCCATGAATACCACGTTGGTCAGCCGATCCCCGACCCGGGCCCGGGCATGACGGACCTGGGCGAGGATCTCCGCCGGCGCCAGATTGCGCTGGAAGCCCCCGTAGCCGGTGGCGCAGAACTTGCAATCCAGGGGGCAACCGGCCTGGGAAGAGATGCACAGGGTACCCCTGTGGCCGCCCTTCGGCGCCCCCACCAAGTCTTTTTGGTCCGGCGAAACGGAGCGGTGGTCATCCTCGGGGATGAACACCGCCTCCACGGCGTTGCCGTCCCCCATTCCCAGCAGCCACTTGATGGTGCCATCAAAGGAGCGCTGTTCCGAAAGCACCCGGGGCTCGGTAAGCCCCACCTCCTCGGCCAGCCTAGTTCGCAGGGCCTTGGGCAGATCGGTCATGGTTTCGAAATCCGACACCCCCCGCTGGTGGAGCCATTGCATGACCTGCTTGGCCCGGAAGGGCTTCTCCCCGATGTCGGCGAAGAAGGCCTCCAGGCCGGGGCGGTCCAGCCCCACCAGATCGGCGGGACCCTCCGTAGCCGCTCGGGAGGTACGGCGGGATGTGACGGCCTCGGTGGTGCTCATTCGCGGTCGAAGATCTCCAGCCGGTTGAAGAAGAAGGCCGTTTCGGTGACGGCGGTTTCGGGGCTGTCCGAGCCGTGCACGGCGTTGGCGTCGATGGTGGTGGCGAAATCCGCGCGAATGGTACCCGGCTCGGCCTCCTGGGGATTGGTGGCGCCCATCAGCTCCCGGTTGCGGGCGATGGCGTCCTCGCCTTCCAGGATGGCAACCACCACCGGCCCGGAGATCATGAACGCCACCAGGTCGTTGTAGAAGGGCTTGTCGGCATGGACCGCGTAGAAGGCCTGGGCCTGCTCACGCGTCATCCGAACCATCTTCATAGCCTTGACGCGCAGGCCGTTGCTCTCGAAGCGGGATAGGATGGTCCCGATGGCGTCCTTGCCAACCGCGTCGGGCTTAATGATGGAAAGGGTCTGCTCGATTGCCATGCCGTCTCCGTTGAGTAGCGTTGCACCCGGTCAAACCGGGGTTTAAGGGCAATTTGGAAGGCGCCAAGCCTACCCCATCGGGCCCCTGTTTGGCCAATGCGGCGAGCCGGGAGCCCCGGCCTAGGCACGCTCCACCAGCAGGCAGCCCTCATCGATCCGGGTCGGGGTGACCGTGACCATCTCTCCCACATCCGCCAGATCTGCCGGCAGATGCACAGGCAAATAGTTGGCACCCCGGCCCTGCACCCACCCGGGCCGGAGCCCCGGACCCTCTTCCACCAGGACTTGATGCCGGGTGGCCTTGGCGCGGCCCAACACCCGCTCCCGCAGGTCCGCCCCAAGGTCCCGCATGCGCGCGGCGCGCGCCTTGCGCTCCGCCGGGGCCACCTGCTTGGCCTCTGGGATGCGGCCGCCGGGGGTTCCGGGCCGGGGCGAGAAAGGGAATACGTGGGGATAGGCGATCTCCAGCTCGGCCACAAGATCCAGCGCCCGCTGAAAGGCGGCCTCGGTCTCGGTGGGGAAGCCCACCAGTACATCGGCGGAGAGCACCAGGCCCGGAGCGGCTTCCCGCAGCCGGGCAATGCGCTCCCGCACCAGATCGGGGCTGTAGCGGCGCTTCATCTGCTTGAGGACGCCGGCGTCGCCGTGCTGGAGGGACAGGTGGATATGCGGGCACAGGCGCGGCTCGTTTCGGAACAGCTCGATCAGCTCCTCGCTGATGTGGCTCGGATCCAGCGAGGACAACCGCAGACGGAAGTCGCCCTCGCGCTCACAAATGGCGCCGAGCAGGCCGGCCAAGTCGGGCCCGCCTTCCAGGTCGGCGCCGTAGGAGCCGACGTCGACACCAGTGATGACGAACTCCCGGGTCCCTGCAGCTGCCCACCGCTCCACCTGACGCACCACGTGGCGCACCGGCACCGACCGGTTGCCGCCCCGGACCGAGGCGATAACGCAGAAGGTGCAGTGCTGATCGCAGCCCTGTTGGACCTGGAGAAAGCCCCGTGTGCGGGACTCGGAAGGGGCCAGAAGCCCCTCCGGGACGGCACTGGCCGCACCGGGCTCGCCCACCATCATCTGGGGGAGCTCGCCCGCTTCCAGATCGGGGATGAGGCCGTGGACGTCAACCTTCTCACCGTTGCCCAGGACCAGATCCACCCCGGGGATTTCGGCGAGGGCCTGGGGGTCGCGCTGGGCGTAGCAGCCGGCCACCACCATGAAGGCGTCGGGGTTGCGGCGCAGCGCGCGGCGGATGAGCTGGCGGGCCTGGCGATCGGCCTCCTTGGTGACCGTGCAGGTGTTGACCAGGTACAGGTCGGCATCGGCTTCGAAGGGGACAAGCTCGAATTCGGCACCCTGCAGGGCCTGACGGATGGCCTCCGTCTCGAATTGATTAACCTTGCAGCCCATGGTGGTGGTCGCCACCCGCCGCACCCGGCCATTGGCGGCCTCGGATTCGGACCGCTGCCGGGGCGGCACGAAGGTCAGCGCCGCGGTAGCCGCTGACGCGACGCCGCCTTGCCTTCTTGATCGGCGAAACTGATCAGCGGCCTCGGTCACGCCACGGCCTCCTCGATCCAGCCGCCACCGAGCACCTCGTCCGCGGCGTAGAAGGCCGCCACCTGGCCGGGGGTCACCGCCCGCACCGGCTCGGCGAAGGAAACCCGGGCCCGGCCCTCATCCAGGGGCTCCACCCGGCCCTTAACGGGTTTGCCGGCGTAGCGCACCTTCACCGCCAACTCCCGGCCCTCCGGCGCCAGCGGCTCGGCAAACCAGTTCAGGTCCGCCACCTCCATGCGGGTATGGAAGACCTCTTCGGCCTCGCCGACCACCACGCGGTTGGCCGCCGTGTCCACTTCCACCACGTACATGGGCCGGCCGACCGCCAGGTGCAGACCGCGGCGCTGACCCACAGTGTAGTAGGCGGCGCCCCTGTGCTCGCCCATGACCCGACCGCTGCGGTCCACGATCTCGCCGGGCTCCAGCCCGGGGCCGGCGCCGTGGGCGCCAATGAATTCGGCGGGCGAGCCGCCCACGAAACAGATGTCCTGGCTCTCGGGCTTATTGGCAGTGATCAGACCGTAGCGTTCGGCCAGCCGGCGCACCTCGTCCTTGCCGTACCCGCCCACGGGGAAGCGTATGGCGTCCAGCTGGTCGGCCGGTGTAACCGCCAGGAAATAGGACTGGTCCTTGCCGGGATCCCGGCCGGCCCGCAACCGGGCCCGGAAGCCGTCGTGGTCGATGCGCGCGTAGTGGCCGGTGGCCAGACAATCTGCGCCCAGATCGCGGGCCTGCTCCAGCAACTGGTCGAATTTGATGAACTGGTTGCAACGGGCGCAGGGATTGGGCGTACGACCGGCCAGGTATTCATCGACGAAGTTGTCGACCACCTTCTCCCGGAAGGCCTCGGTGTAATTCAGGGCATAAAACGGAATACGCAGGCGATCCGCCACCCTCCGGGCGTCGCTGGCGTCGTCCACGCCGCAGCAGCCCTTGCCGGTGGCGGGTCCATCCCATAGCCGCAGGGTGACCCCGATAACGTCAAAGCCCTGCTCCTGGAGCAGGGCTGCCGTTACCGATGAGTCCACACCGCCGGACATGGCCACCACCACCCGAGACCGGGAGGTGCTCATGCTCACGCTGGTTACCTCATTCCTCGTTCTGGGCCGCCTCGTCGATCCAAGCCAGCTGGATGGCCTCCAGCTCCTTTTCATCCACCCGGGTGGGATCGTCGTCGAAACCGTCCAGCTGGATCACCCACTCCCGCAGATCGTCGTAATCTATGTACTGGGGATCCACATCCCGCTTGGTCTCCGCCAGCTCGACCGCGATGTCCTGTACGTCGGTCCACTTCATTTCCGGCCCCCGTTGGCTGTCCAGCACCGCCCCTTACGGACGGCCTCGCTCAGTCGACGTTGAAGCTCTCGCCGCACCCGCACTCTGCGGTTACATTGGGGTTGTTGAACTTGAACATGGACTGCAGCCCCTCGGAGACGTAGTCCATCTCGGTGCCGTCGACCAAGGCCATCACATCCGGGTCCACGTAGACCGGGGCGCCGTGGGCTTCAAAAAGCAGGTCGCCGGCGCTGGGCTCATCCACGTACTCAAGATTGTACATGTAGCCCGAGCAACCGCTTTTTTTGACGCCGACCCGTATACCTACGCCACCGCCGCGCTTTTCCAGGGAATGGCGGATCTGTTCGGCTGCGCGCTCGGTTATGGTCAAACCGGTGGTTGTGGCTTCCATGGCTGCCTCCATCCGGCGGATTGGTTATTTGGAATGGGAAAAGAGAGGGGGCGCCACCGTGGTCGCTTCAATTGCTTGATCCGGAAAAGCAGCCCCTCCCCCTCGTTGGTAGCTTTGTGCCGCCCAGGGTTCCCGGTCGGTGACCGGGAACCGACCAGGGGCTACGGACCCGCCTTTGCACCCCGCCGCATCAATCGCTCCACCGTATCGGTCAAGCACTGGACAAAACGGTCGACATCCTCGGCGGTGTTGTCCGGTCCCAGACTAACCCTGAGCTCACTGCGGGCCCGCTCGTCCGAATAGCCCATGGCCTGCAGGACCGCCGAGGGCCGTAGGCCCCCGCTGGCGCAGGCCGAGCCGCTGGAAACGGCGATCCCCTCGAGGTCCAGGTTCATCAGAAGGGTCTCGGCCTCTACTCCTGGTATCAGCAGGCAGCTCGTGTTGGGCAGACGCTCGGCGCCTGTGCTTACCACCTCAATCGCCAGGTTCCCCTGGGCAAGTCGGTCCTCCAGGCGGTCACGCAAGGCCCGGGTATGGTCGGTAAAGCTATGACGCTCACCGCGGGCCAGCTCGGCGGCCCGGCCAAAACCGGCGATCCCGGCGACGTTCTCGGTGCCGGCACGGCGGTCGCGCTCGTGGCCGCCCCCGTGCAGTAGCGGGTCCAGAGGTAGGGCTTCGGAGTCCCGAATCAGCGCCCCCACCCCCTGTGGACCACCGATCTTGTGGGCGGACAGGCTAATGGCGGAAACGCCGCTTTCGAGGAAATCCAGGGCCAGCTTGCCCGCCGCCTGCACCGCATCGCTGTGCAGGGGAACCCCGTGATCCGCACAAACCGCTGCCAGTTCGGCGACCGGTTGCACGGTCCCCGTCTCATTGTTGGCCCACATGATCGAAACCATGGCCACCGGGTCACTCGCCCGAAGGAACCGGCCCAGGGCCTGGGGGGTAATCCGACCCTCGCCATCGGCGGGGATCTCAATACCGGCAACCCCGTGCTGCCTCAGGTAACGGGCAGGCTGGCGCACCGAGGCGTGCTCGGTGGCCCCAACCACAACGGTCCCGGTGCCCCTAAAACGGGCTCGCCCCTTGATCACCGTGTTGTTGGCCTCGGTGGCGCCGCTGGTAAAGGTGACCTGCCGGGCCTCGCAGCCGACGAGGTCCGCCACCTGCTCGCGGGCATCCTCCACCACAGCCCGGGCACGACGGCCCCAGGCATGCACCGACTGCGGGTTACCCCAGCGGCTACGGCCCACTTCCGCCATGGCCTCCAGGACCTCGGGGCGGGGCGGAACGGTGGCGTTGTGGTCGAGATAAAGGCTCATGCCGGTACCTAGTCAGCGCTTGCCTGAACCTTGACCGGGCTGGCTTCCGTTTCCGCCTGAGAAGCCTGGCCCGAGTTCTCGGCCACCAGCTGATCCAGGGTAACGGCTGCCAGGAAATCATAGATGTGATCGCCCAGCCGCATCCACAGCCAGTGGGTCAGGCAGTGCTCAGTGCCCTTGCACATCTTGCCCTCATTGCCACCGCATTGGGTAGCGCTTATGGGCTCGTCTACGGCCAGGATGATGTCGGAGACGGTGGTCTCGCTGCTAGGTCGGGCCAGCAGATACCCCCCACCCGGACCGCGCACGCTCTCAACCAAACCCGCGCGCCGCAGACGACCGAAAAGCTGCTCAAGATAGGATAACGAGATCATCTGGCGTTCGGCGATGTCCGCCAGGGCTACCGGCCCGTCCTGCCCGTGCAGGGCCAAATCGACCATGGCGGTAACGGCGTAGCGTCCCTTGGTTGTCAGTCGCAACTTTCACTCCTCCAGGGTCCAGGCCCTGCCACTGGTTGCCGGGGCCTCAATCGCCCCGGGGTGACCGCATCTTGGGGTTGACGGTGGCCGTCTCAGCCCCCTCTCAGTCTTCCCCTTCCTGGCCAATGGGGCAGCTCCATTCGGTAGTCGGCCCTTCCGGAGCCGCCTCCCGGGAGGCCTCCTGGGTACCGGAGCCTTCCATCAGCTCCAGGCGCCGCTCCACGGAGTGGATGTGCTCCGACAGGCATTCCACAGCCTTGGCCACGGGATCCGGCATGCGCTCTTTCTGGCCGTAGGGATCGAACCCCTCGCCGGTGCCCTGGCCCTCCTTGGCCACCACCCGACCGGGGACGCCTACCACCACGGCATTTTGGGGCACGTCCCGAATGACCACGGCATTAGAGCCGATGCGGCTGCCACTGCCCACCTCGATGGGCCCCAAGATCTTGGCCCCGGCACCGACCACAACATCACTGCCAAGCTCGGGATGGCGTCGCCCGTGCTCCCAGGTGGTACCCCCTAGGGTCACGCCGTGGTAGACGGTGACGTCGTCCCCGACGCGGGCGGTTTCCCCGATAACCACGCCCATGCCATGGTCGATGAAGAAACGCCGCCCTATGTGGGCCGCGGGATGGATCTCCACCCCGGTCAGCCAGCGCCCAAGATGGGATAGCAACCGGCCGAGCCAGCACCACCCCCGCCGCCACAAACCGTGCGCCAGGCGGTAGACCAGCACCGCGTTGACGCCCGGATAGGTAGTCAGCACCTCCCATCGGGTCCGGGCCGCCGGATCCCGCTCGAAAACGATGTCGACATTGTCCCGGAAAAACCGGGTTATGACCTGGGTCATGCTCGAACCGCCATGGTCACGGAAATACCTGCTTCCTCATTGGGGTTTTTACTAAGACCGAGTGGGTCTGTCAAGATTCCCCGCCGCCTTCCTCGGGTTTCTGCTTGCCTGTGGCGGACCGGTGGCGGGGGCCATGGATGCGCTTGTCAATGGCGCTGAGAAAGCCGCGAAGGAACCGGACCTCGCCTTCGGTGGGCGCAGCCCGGAGGATCAAACGACGGAAACGACGAAAGGTTCGTTCCGGGTTTTGGGGGTCCATGAACGCCACATCTTGGACCACACGCTCCCAGTGGCGGAACAGGTCCTCTAGCACCCGGCCCCCGGCGGGAACCTCCCGGGGTCCTTGGGAAGGTGTTGCTGCGGCGCTGACGCGGTGGACCTCGTAGACCAGGATCTGGACCGCATGCGCCAGGTTAAGGCTGCTGTAATCGGGGGCGGTGGGGATGTGGACCAGACGATCGCAGCGGTCCAGCTCGTCATTGCGAAGTCCGTGGCTTTCGCGGCCGAATACCAGCGCTCCCAGACGCCCAGAACCCGCCTGGTCGGCCAGCTCACGGGCCGCCTGATCGGGGCTGCGCACGGGCAGACTGATCTCTCGGGAGCGGGCGGTGGTTCCCACCACCCAATCAATATCGGCCAGGGCGGCGCCCAGATCGGGAAACACCTCGGCCCCGGCGAGAATATCGCTGGCGCCGGAGGCACGTGCGCTGGCCTCGGCGTGCGGGAAATGCGCTGGGGTTACCAGCATCAGCCGGGTCAGGCCCATGGTCTTCATGGCCCGCGCCGTGGCCCCGATGTTCCCGGGATGGCGAGCGGCCACCAGTACGACGGCAGGATTCCCCGTGCCTTGGGCATCATCGGTCATGTCCGTCCCGTCCACAAGTTCGCCGGGCAGCGTTGCATTGCCTCCGGGCCGGGGGTAGGGTTAGCAGCCCGTCGCACCCCCCATTCTCCATTGATCAAATCGTTTTTCCCCCGCCTAGTCAGGGAACCGACCATGCATCCCATGCTGAACACCGCCATCCGCGCTGCCCGTACCTCCGGCGACATGATCGTACGATCCCTCGAGCGTCTCGACGAGTTCACCGTCAGCGATAAGGGCCGCCACGACTTCGTCACGGAGGTGGACCAGGCTGCCGAAGCCACCATCGTGGATGCCCTCCACAAGGCCTATCCCGATCACGCCATCGTCGGCGAGGAAGGCGGTACCCATCACGAGGGTGGCCGTTACCGCTGGATTGTCGATCCCCTGGATGGCACCACCAATTTTCTGCAGGGCCTGCCCCATTTCGCCGTTTCCATCGCCCTGGAAGTGGACGGCAAGCTGGACCAGGCGGTCATCTACGACCCCGTCAAGAACGATCTCTTCTCCGCCTCCCGGGGCTCTGGGGCTCAGCTGAACGAGCGCCGCATCCGGGTAAGCGAGCGCAAGGGCCTGGACGGGGCGGTTCTTGCCACTGGCTTCCCGTTCAAGCGCCCGGAGCTGATGGAGCCCCAGATCGACCTCATGCGTAGCTACCTCCAGCACACCAGCGGCCTTCGGCGCTGGGGCTCGGCTGCGCTGGATCTGGCCTACGTCGCCTGCGGGCGGTATGACGGCTATTGGGAGTTTTTTCTCAAGCCCTGGGACGTGGCCGCCGGGATGCTGCTGGTGCGTGAGGCGGGCGGCATCGTAACCGACTTCAACGGCGGCGACGATGTCTTCGGCACCGGCCATGTCCTCGCCGCGCCCCCGCGCGTCCAACGGCCCATGGGCGAGGAAATCCAAAACCGCGTTCCCGCCGACCTGCGTCGCTGACAGGGCCCTTGAAAAACCCGAGCGCAGGAGTCCAGATTTGGGGTGGGACCAAATCTACCGGTACTCGGCCGCGACCGCCCACTAAGGCCGGATCCGGAACCCACCAACCGACAAGGGAGACCCTCATGGAAGTCGAACGCTCCGAAGAAGCTCATGGCGATTACATACTGACCTTCACGAAGGACGAGATCGAGGATGTCGCCGATCCCATCATCGGCAAGGCAGCTAAGATGTCGCGAACCTTGCTGGACCTGGGCTACCTGTTGCGGGAAGCCCAATACAGCATGCGGGACAACTTCCGGCAGCCACCTAAAGCCTTCACGGCCGACGCGCCGAAACAGCCGAGTGTGGAGGACTGAGCATGCGGATCGAGTATAAGGACAAGCAGCAAGTCCAGATCGCCGTCCACCCGGAAGAGGCCGCCGTCCTGCTAAGCGAGCTAAACAGTCACACCTCGCTGCTTGAGGGCGAGACCGATGACCTCATCGAGGCCCTCGAGGAGGCCGGGGTCGAACCTTACCAGTTCCCCGAAAACTACCGCCTGGAATACACCCAGGGCCTGCAACGCATCCGTAGGGCAAAGCCCGAGGATGTAACCCTGGCCCGACAGGAGGTAGTGGGCATGTAGCCCATGCTAGGTGTTTTTGGAGCCCGGGGCCCCGTTCCGGGCTCTTTTTGTTCGGTCCCCACGCCCGGGATGCCCTCACCGACTCCCTAAGGTAGAGTATCCCCTGCCGCCGATACCTGTCGCAGCCAACGGTGCGCAAAGCCGCCAACACCGAGGAGAACGCCTATGGAACGACGCGACCGCTTGGTCCAGGAATACCGCCATGATCCCTATTTCGTCCGGGAGAAGTACCCCGAGCCCTCCGTCTGCCAGGAATGCGGGGTGGTTTTCCAGGACGGCATCTTCGAATGGGTGAAGCATCCCCCCAAAGACGCCGGCAACATTACCTGCCCGGCCTGCCTGCGCATCCAAGAGAACTACGAGGGGGGTATGGTCATCCTGGAGGGCGGCTTCCTCCGGACCCACTGGGAAGATATCCGCAACCTGCTGGAGAACACCGCCGATCGTGAAACCCGGGAGCGGCCCTTGGAGCGCATCCTGGAATGGCGCAACGAGGACGACGGAAGCGTGGTCATTCGCACCACCTACGAGCACATCGCCCGGCGCATGGGCGAGGCCGTGAACAAGGCCTACAAGGGGGAGCTCGACCTCCATTATCCCGGCGACGAAAAGTACGTCCGAGCCCACTGGTCTCGTGACCAATGAGACGAGCTGTTTCAATCGCCACAGGGCTAGTCGCCCTCTCCCTGACGGGATTGCCATCAATAGCGGTTGCTCAGCAAGCTCAGAACGATACCAGCGGCTCTGGACCGGGAAGCATTTTCCACACCGCTGTGGTGGGCAGCTACGGCTTCTGGGTGGGTCAGCCCAGCGAGCTGGACGACAACAAGTGGGGATATGGGGCAACCGTTCGCTACTTTAGTGGCGGCCTGCCCTTGGGGGTCGGTGTCAGCTGGATGCGCCACAAGCTCGACGTCTCGGGGACCTATCGGACCGAGTCGGAGGCCTTTCGCAACCAACTAACCTTGGACCGGCTCGGGGTAGACCTTTATTACCGCCTGCCACCCAATGCCCGCGGCAATGTCCCCTACCTACTCGCCGGCGGCGGCCAGGTAACTGCCAAAGGCGACCTGGCCGGTGGCGGCAATGGCGAAGCCACTGGGGGCTTTTGGGAGGCCGGCATGGGCATCATCAACGGCGGCTCGCGCTACACCGCTTTCTCCCTGGAGCTCAAATACATCGGCTCCTTGGACGACAAAGTCCGACAGGACGACGGCATAATCGAGCTGTCCCTGTCGATGGGCTACAACTGGTAGGCCGCGGGCTCAGCGGCGACGCCAGACGAGGAGACGGTTGTTGGCGGGGAGGTCGTGGTCGGCCTCCAGATCCAGGGCCACCTCCTCCCCCAGCCTTTCCAGGTCCTGACGGTCCCGGATGCCCATGCGCGTGTCCTGCTGGCAAAGACTGGCGTCGAAACGGGCATTGCTGGCGCTGGTGTGCTCCCCGACGTAGGCAAACGGCCCGTACAGGCAGAAGGCCCCGCCCGCTGGCAGCAAACCCGACACTCCACGGAACATCCGCTCCACCTGGGGCCAGCTCATGATGTGGGCGGTATTGGCGGAGAAGGTGCCGTCCCCGGACAGCTCCGGCCAGGCCGGCTGGTCCACGTCCAGGGCTTGGGGCTCGGCGACATTGGTCAAGCCGGCCTCGGCCAGCCAGGCCCGGATTCCCGGCAGGTTGTCGCCGACATCGGTGGGCTGCCAGATCAAATGGGGCAGGTGGGGGGCGAAGTGCACCGCGTGCTGGCCGGTGCCGCTGCCGATCTCCACCACCCGCCCCGCATCCGCGAACACGTCGCGGATCACCCCGAGTATGGGATCCTTGTTGTTCTCGCAAGCCTGCGAAAAAGGCTTGTCGCCAACCCTCATTGGCTCCGCTCCTCCTTCAAGGCTTCTAGGATGATTTCGGCACGGTTGATGGCCAGTGAGAAGTGCCCTTCGCCCGGTAAGAATGTGGCGTAACACCGGGGCAGCCGCGAGGCCAGGTACCGGCCCATGGTTGCCGGAACGATGGCATCCGCCTCACCGTGACACAAGCTGACCGAGGTAGCGATATCGGTAAGCCGGAGTCCCCAAGGCCGGGCCAGAAGGGCCAGGTCCTGTTGGTTTCCGGCAAAGCCCTGACGAAAGCTCTCCCCCAGGGAAGCCCGCAACAGACGGGAAAGCCATGCCCTGCGCAATACCGCCCGATCCGCCGGTGGCAGACCCGCGGCGAACCCCGGGGGCAGCTCTTGGGGATCCCGCATGGCCGCGGCTGCCGCACCGCGCAGGAGCAAGCGGCCCGCAAACGGCCAGTAACGGGCTAGGACCAAAAGCAACCGGCCAAGCATGCCCATGCCCCGGGTGCCGTTTGGATTGGCCAGCGGGGCCATGCCCGCAACAACAGCCACCCGGCTTATACGCTCCGGCAGGAAAGCGGCGCAGGCCAGGGCGTAGGGGGCTCCTCCGGAAAACCCGAGGACCCTGAACTGGTCCCAGCGCAGGGCGTCAGCTAGCTCCCGGACATCGCCCGGCCAGTCGCAGAGGGGTCTCCCGGCCTGCGGGGTGGAGAGGCCGATACCGGGCCGGTCCGGGGCTACCAGACATAGTCCCAGGCGGGCGGCTTCAGGCTGGCTCATACCCGCCTCCAGCCAAGAGCCCGGGAAGCCGTGGAAATAGATTACCGGCTCGCCCTCCGGGTCACCGTAGAAGTTGTAGGCCAATTCCCGGCCGTCGGCGAGCCGGAGCCGCTGGTCGGCTTCGACAGGGGCCACCTCGGAAGGCAGGGGGGCACACTCGCCAGGTGTAACCACCGAGCTCAACCCCCGGTTTCCAGAATGGCGCCCCACACCAGATAGGGCCACAGGACAAGCAGGCTTTCCGAACCCGTTCGGGCGGGTCCGAGACGCTGGCGGCGGAGCATGCCCAGATCCAGAACCGCCGCCATGAGAACGGTGAGGGCGACCCGACCTGCTTCCTGCGACCCCGCGGCGTGGTAGAGGGAGCCGGGACGATAAGCCGAACCCGCCGCGGCCGCGAACAGGGTGTCGAAGGCGTTGCCGCCCAGGACGCCACCCACCGCCAGGGTCAGGGCCCCTCGACGGACACCTGCCAGGGAGGTCACCAGCTCGGGCAGGCTGGTAGCCACCGCCACCAAAAGCCCCGCGACCGGGCTCGGTGGGAGTGGGGTTTGGGCCACCAGGCCTCACCCGAACGGGCGACGCCCCGACCGGCCAGCATCACCACCGCCCCGCCGGCGCCGAAACCCAGCCAGAGGCGGGCCAGCCCGGGCTCGCCGGGGCTCTCGGGCTCCGGTCGATCAAGGCGGGTGGCGCCGGTCAGCCGTGGCCGCCACATGGGCTCTTCCCGGGCCTCACCCACCAACCGGACCCCCATGGCGTAGGCGACGAACAAGATCGGGGTAACCGGGTGTACCCCAAGCCAGGCCACCTCGGGCGCCGCCATGGCCGCCAGCACGCCCGCCAGTAGGGCGATCAGCAGGGCGGCCAACATGAGGTTGCCCAGGGAGGCGGCAGCGTGCTCCAGGTTGGCCTTGCGGTAAGCGATGTCGGCCACCGCAAGGAGGGCGGTCTGGACCGCGATGCCACCCAGGGCATTGGACAGGGCCAGGGAGGCGTGCCCGTCCCATGCGGCAGTCACCGAAGCGGTAACACCCGGCAGGGAGGTGCTGGCCCCGAGGAAACCGCCCCGACGAAGGCCTCCCCAAGACCGGTGCGGTCCGCCAGCCGGTCGGCCAGCCCCGCCAGCCGAGTGCCGACCGCCAGGATGATCACGGCCCCGAAAACGAGGACGATCCCCGCCTGGGCGGCGGATCCGAAAACCGCGGTCAAGGTAACGGTACCGGCGATTGAGGCCCTGGCAGGCAGCCACCTTCCGGCGCTGACGTGAGGGCGCTACCATAGTCCCCGCGCGCCCGGGCTAACCCCTCCGGGCAACAGGAAAGAACCGTGACCCCGTGCCCCTCCCGGAAACCTGAGCCCATGCCCCTACCCGCTAGCCGATTGCTCGCATGATTACCGTAGCCTCCTTCGAAAACCAAGCCGACGCCCATATCGCCAAGGGCCGTCTGGAGGCGGAAGGGCTGTCGCCGGTCCTCGGCGACAGCCACCTGGTGCAAACGGATTGGCTCTACAGCGCCGCCCTAGGCGGCATTAAGCTCCAGGTTCCGGAAATGGAAGCGGAGCGCGCCCGTCAACTTATCGACCAGGACCATTCGGCCGAACTCGAGGGTCTGGACCAGGGGCACTGGGACGCCGAGGATGCGGACACCGATTTCCAAAGACCGGGTGCCGTTGACGCCCCCGACCGCTGGGCGGCCCTGATCCACATGGCCGCCCTCGGCGGGGCGGTGATCCCCTTCGGCCACTTGTTGGGACCCCTGGTGGCCTGGCTTTGGCGACGCGGCACCTCCCCCGAAGCGGACGCCGCGGGCCGGGAGGCGATCAACTTCCAGATCACCGTGACCCTGTACGCCGGGATCCTGGCCGTGATCCTGCCACAAGGAGCGGATGTACCGGTCCTGGTGACCCTGTTCAGCCTGGACCTGGCACTGGTCCTGGTAGCCGCTTCCCGCACCCGGCGCGGGCTGGCCTTTCGCTATCCCCTCACCCTGCGCGTTCTCTTCTAGCCCCAATACCGCAGTTTCCGGGTCAGTTGATCCAAATCATGGACCCCTTCCAAAGCTGCCCGCAGGATTCAACAAAATTCGTCCTGAAACGGGAGGGGCAACCTTGCCTGGCCAACGAACACCACGCGAACGCGGCCGCTGGCTTCCCGGCCGGCAATGGCCCACCACCGGCAGGAGGGGCCGATGAGCGAAGTCTTCACCAAATCCATGGCCCGGAACATCTTCTACGGGGGAAGCCTGTTTTTCATCCTCCTGTTCCTGGCCCTCACCTTCGACACCCACGGGACTCTTCCGGAGCGTACCAACACCGGCAACCTGACCGAGCAGGTAGCCCACGGCAAGGAGGTCTGGGAGGAGAACAACTGCACTGGCTGCCACACCCTCCACGGCGAGGGGTCCTTCTTCGCCCCGGAGCTGGGCAATGTCTATACCCGCTTCGGCTCCAAGAAGGCCATCAAGGCATGGATCCGGAGCCAGCCTACCGGGATTCCCGGTCGGCGGCAGATGCCCAACTTCGACCTCACCGAGGAGGAGCTGGATGCCATTGCAGCCTTCCTGAAATGGGCCGACGAGATGGATACCGCCGGCTGGCCCCCGAACGTGCAAGGGTAGGAGCGCCAATTATGCAATACGCCTCGCAATCCGTGGCCAAGCCCTATTTCGTAGGTGCACTCGGGCTGTTCGTGGTCCAGATCCTGTTTGGTCTGATCATGGGAACCCAGTACGTCGTCGGGGATTTCCTGTTCCCCGCCATTCCCTTCGACACCGCCAAGATGGTCCACACCAACGCCCTGATCGTGTGGCTGCTTCTTGGCTTCATGGGGGCCTCCTACTACCTCGTGCCCGAGGAGTCGGAGACCGAGCTTCACAGCCCCAGGCTGGCCATCGCCCTGTTCTGGATCTTCCTTATCGCGGTGCTGCTAACGGTGGTCGGCTATCTGACCATGACCTACAGCAACCTGGCCAAGATCACCGGCAACGAGTACTGGCCCACCATGGGCCGGCTCTATCTGGAGCAGCCGACCATCACCAAGATCGGCATCGTCATCGTGGCCCTGGGCTTTCTGTACAACCTCGGCATGACCATCCTCAAGGGCCGCAAGACGGTGGTGTCGTCGGTGCTTATGATCGGCCTGATCGGCCTCGCCGTGCTGTTCCTGTTCGCCTTCTACAACCCGGCCAACCTGGCCCTGGACAAGTACTACTGGTGGTGGGTGGTCCACCTCTGGGTGGAGGGCGTCTGGGAGCTGATCATGGCCTCCATCCTGGCCTTCGTCCTGATCAAGATCACCGGCGTCGACCGGGAGGTGATCGAGAAGTGGCTGTACGTGATCATCGCGGTGACCCTAATCACCGGCATCCTCGGCACCGGCCACCACTACTTCTGGATCGGCACCCCCGAGTACTGGCAGTGGTGGGGCTCCATTTTCTCCGCCATCGAGCCCATACCGTTCTTCATCATGGTGGTGTTCGCCTTCAACGTGATTAACCGCCGCCGCCGCGACCACCCCAACAAGGCGGCCACCCTGTGGGCCCTGGGCACGGCGGTGATGGCCTTCCTGGGTGCCGGCGTGTGGGGCTTCATGCACACGCTCGCCCCCATCAATTACTACACCCACGGCACCCAGATCACCGCGGCCCACGGCCACCTGGCCTTCTACGGCGCCTACGTGCTGGTGGTGCTGACCATGATCTCCTACGCCATGCCCCAGCTGCGCGGTCAGGGGGCGGCGGCCAGCAACCGCACCCAGGTGATGGAGATGTGGTCGTTCTGGCTGATGAGCGTGGCCATGGTGTTCATGGTGCTGTTCCTCACCGCCGCCGGCATCCTGCAGGTGTGGCTGCAGCGCTACGGCGCCGATCCGCAGCCGTTCATGGCCGTGCAGCAGGAGGTTGCCCTGTTCTACTGGGCCCGCTTGCTCGCCGGATTCGTCTTCCTGATCGGCCTGGTCGTCTACCTGGCCAGCTTCTTCGCCAAGGGCGAGCCGGTCCCGGAGAAACCGGCAGCACAGGCCGCAGGCTGACGTGATGGCGGCAACCCGACGCGGGGCTGAGGTCCCGCGCGGGTCCTTTCAAAGCGGCTTCACCGCGGAGACGCAGAAAATGGCCGGGTCCCCCGGCTGGCTTTGCGTTTCCGCGGTGAAGCCCCTCTAGCCAGGATAAGCGTGGAAACCGCCACCCGAACCGACAGCCTGACCCTGCGCCGGCATCCCCCGGGCGATCTGGCCATGTGGGTGTTCATCCTGGCCGAACTGCTGGTTTTCGGGATTTTCTTCGCCGCCTACGCCTTCGCCCGGTCCGCCCACCCGGAGCTGTTCGACCGCTACCAGGCCAATCTCGACCGTACCGGCGGCCTGGTGAACACCCTGCTGCTGATAACCGGCAGCTATTTCGCGGTGCGGGCGGTGGCGGCCATCCGCAAGGGGGCGACGGCGGCCTGCCAGCGCTGGATGGTGGCGGCGCTGACCGCCGGGGCTGCCTTCCTGGTGGTGAAGGGCGGTGAGCTGGTGGGCCACTACAGCGAGGGCGTTCGCCTATCCAGCAACACCTTCTACATGTTCTACCTTTCCCTCACCGTGTTCCATTACATGCATGTCATCATGGGCATGGTGATCTTGGCCGCGGTGGCGGCCAAGGCCCGGGCCGGCGCCTACTCGGTGGACGAGCACACGGGGGTGGAGACAGGGGCGGCCTACTGGCACATGGTGGATCTGGTGTGGCTGATCCTGTTCCCCCTGGTCTATGTGATGCGATAGCCCCCATGGAAGCGATTCGACATCTCTCTCGGCCCGGCCCCACGGCGATCTGGCTGCTACTGTTGGCCCTGACGGGCCTTACCTACGCCGCCGGCGAGCTCCACCTCACCGGACCGCCGTGGGTGTTCGGGGTGCTGGCCATCGTTCTGGTCAAGGGCCGCCTGATCGCCTGGCACTACATGGAGCTGGCGCGGGTGGCGCCGCTGTGGCGGGCCGTTCTGGGCGGATGGCTGGTTGCAGTGGGCGGCCTCATCGCCGCCGCCTTCCTGTTGAGTGAGGTGTGAGGAGGAACGGCCCAGGCGACGGCGTTATCTGCAGATGACGCAGATGCACACAGATAAAAGCTGAAAAATGCCTTGGCTTCGGTGTTATCTGCGTCCATCCGCGCCATCTGCGGATGAGCCTTTGGTTTCGTCCTTGGCCTAACGCCTCACACCTCACTCCTCACTGAACCGGGAGCGCACCGCCATGAAACCGCAAGCCGCCGAGGCATCCACAGCCGAGGCGCCCTACTACCTGCCCCAGGGTCGGGAGCGCGAGCTGTTCCGCCACGCCTACCAGAACTACCTCCCGGTTCTGATCAAGGGCCCCACCGGCTGCGGCAAGACCCGCTTCGTCGAGCACATGGCGGCGGAGCTGGACCGTCCCCTGTACACCGTCGCCTGTCACGACGACCTTTCCGCCGCCGACCTGGTTGGCCGCCACCTCATTGGCGACGGCGGCACCTACTGGTCCGACGGCCCCCTCACCCGGGCGGTCCGCGAGGGCGGTATCTGCTACCTGGACGAGGTGGTGGAGGCGCGCAAGGACACCACGGTGGTCCTTCATCCACTGGCCGACGACCGCCGCATCCTGCCCATCGACCGCACCGGCGAGACCCTGAGGGCGCCCCCCGGGTTCATGCTGGTGGTGTCCTACAACCCCGGCTACCAGAACCTGCTCAAGGGCATGAAGACGAGCACCCGGCAGCGCTTCGTAGGGCTGCGCTTCGGCTTCCCGGACCCGTCTGCCGAGCGCGACATCGTGGTCCGGGAATCGGGCCTGGCAGCGGAGCGCGCCGAGCTGCTTGTGGCCCTGGCCAACAAGCTGCGGCGGCTGGAGGACCACGACATCGAGGAGGCGGCCTCCACCCGCCTGGTGGTCCATGCGGCCATTCTCATCCGCAACGGCTTCGATCCCGTGGCCGCCTGCGAGAATGCCCTGGTGGAGCCGCTCACCGACGACGAGGAAGCCCTGCAGGGGCTCATGGAGGTGGTTCATGCCCTCCTCGGCGAGTAACCCGACCAGCCAGGCCGCCGACCGCCGCCTGGCGGTCTGGGCCGAAGCCCTGTACCTCATCAACCTGCTGCCGGCGCCGGTGATCGGCTTTCTGGCTTTGCTCTGGCTGTACACCACCCGCCGCCGGGACGCTTCTCCCCTAGCCGCCTGCCACCTCAAGCAGACGCTGTTCGTGAGCATCTGGGCCGGTGTCCTGATCGGGGCCGTGGCGGCTCTCATCGTCTGGATCGGCGGCTTCGCCGAGCCGGCTACCTGGGTGGTGCTGATCCTCTATGTTACCTGCATCCATTCGGCCTTCATCCTGTTCGGGGTCATCGGTCTGACCAAGGCCATGGCCGCCCAGCCCTACCGCTATCCCCTAATCGGTCCGCACTGCGAAGCGGCATAAGCAACCGAGTCTTGATCCCGGTCAATTCCTGATCCCCAAGGTCGGGCTTATACTTTCCTTCCAGATTTGGATTCGATCTCGGAGGATCTCGCGGTGGCCATGCGGCAAGACAAGCGCTTCCTGACCCGGCTGGGCTTTTTCGCCCTGTTCGTTCTGGCCCCGCCGCTGGACATCTTCCGGATCGACCTGACCCTGGGCCACGCCATCCTGTTCGGCCAGCCGTGGACCCTGGGCCTGGGCCCCTTCGTGGCGGGCGAGGCGTCGGCGCTGGAAGCCGCCTGGAACCTGGTGTGGCGCTTCTTCCTCCCGGTCTTCGGCGGCGCGGCGGTGTTCTTGCTGATCGCCTGGCGCTGGGGGCGGCTCTATTGCGGCTGGCTCTGCCCGCACTTCTCCGTGGTGGAGAGCATCAACCGCCTGATGGAGCGCACCATCGGCAAACCCAGCCTGTGGGAGCGCAAGCCCCTGCCGGCCCGTCATGCCGACGGCAACCCGCGCCGCACGAACCGCCGCCTGTGGCCGCTGACGGCCCTGGCCGTGGTCGGGTTTTCCCTGGTATGGGCGGTGGTGCTGCTCACCTACCTGCTGCCGCCGGCCACCGTCTACGGCAACCTGGCGGCCCTGGACCCGAGCCGCAACCAGGCCATATTCATTGGAGTGGCTACCACCCTGTTCACCATCGAGTTCGCCGCGGCCCGCCACCTGTTCTGCCGCTACGGCTGCGCCGTGGGCCTGTTCCAGAGCCTGGTTTGGATGGCCAACAAGCGGGCCATGGTGGTGGGCTTCGATCGCAGCCGGGCGGCCGAGTGCGCCTCGTGCAACGCCGCCTGCGACAACGCCTGCCCCATGCGCCTCAAGCCGCGTACCATCAAGCGCCACATGCTCGCCTGCACCCAGTGCGCCCAGTGCCTTACCGCCTGCGAGACGGTCCAGGCCAACAACCCGGCCGGCTCCCTGCTGCAATGGGTGGACGGTGACTGCGCCCTGGACGTCTCCGACCACGACTTCGGCCGCAAGCCCGAGGTGCCGGCGGACTGCTTCACCCGCATCGACAAGACCGCCGAGGGCCCGCGGATCGTCGTCCAGGAGTGAGCCCTTTCCGCAACGGCATGACCGCAGAGACGCGGAGGGCGCCGAGGAAGGCAGAAAGTGGTTCCCAAGGCGGTTTTGACTGCAAAGTCCACGGGGGACGCCCTAGGGCAACGGGAGAAATGCCGTCATTGCGAGCGCAGCGAAGCAATCTGCCCATTGTGCCCCGGTTTCGGAAGATTGCCGCGGGCCCTGGCGGGCCCTCGCAATGACCCCTCCCTTTTTCCGCTCCCTCCGTGATAAAGATAACCGGCGGACTCCGGTTTTCTCTGCGTTCTCTGCGTCCTCTGCGCCTCTGCGGTGATCCCCCTACTTGAGGAGCGCCGGTTGGATCCGGAAGAGAACATCGGAAAGCTCTGGGACCGCCTGATCACCCGCTCCGCCCGCAGCGGCTTCCCCCAGGCCGCGGTATCCCTGGATGCCGTGCGGCCCCGCCTCGGCCTGGTATTCCGCGCCTTGGGGGGCGATCCCGGCCTGGCCATCGAGGCGGCTGCGCCGGAGGCCCACGGCGCCCGGCGCACCCTGGTGCAGCACCTGGCGGCCAGCCACCGCCGGGTGGAGCACGCTTGGGCGGACAGCGAGGCCCTGCGCCTGCCAGCGCGCCTCGACCTGTTTCCGGAGCCCGGGCTCAACCGGGACCTCTACCTGTGGCTGGCGGCCCTGGCGGCCCTGGATGATCCGAAGGCCGCTCCGGCCGGGTGGGTCCGGGGCCCCTGGCTGGTTACCCGGGTCCTGGAGGACCTGCCGGGGATGCGAACCCGGTATGCCCGCTTGGTGGAAGCGTATCTGCCGCTTCGCCCCGATCCTCAGCGCCTGCCTAAGGCCGAGGCCGCCGCCGAGGTGGCCATTCGTCAGGCCCTGGTGGACCCCCGCGACCCGCCCGCTCTTCCTCGCAACAAGCGCCCGCCTTTCCCCGTGGCCCTGTGGCTCCATCCCGACCCTCCGGTCCCGGAGCCGGACCCGGCCGGGGCCGGCAGCGAGGGCGAGTCCAACGATCCCGAGGCGGAGGGGGAAACCCGCGCCCTGGAGGACCGCCGACGCCGCCGCGCCCAGCGGGTGGCCATGCCCGAGCGCGACACCGGCCTGCTGCTGTTTCCTTTCGAAAGCATCATGAGCTGGGCGGAATACCTCAACGTCGACCGGCCCACCGAGGACGACGAGGATCTGGACAACGCCGCCAACGCCGCCGACGACCTGGACATGCTGTCGCTGGCGCGGGACAACCGGCGCTCGGCCTCCCGGCTGCGCTTCGACCTGGACCTGCCCAGCGCCGCCAACGACGATACAACCCTGGGTTCGGGCATTCTGCTGCCCGAATGGGACTATCGCCGCGGGGTGCACAAGCCCGATTACTGCCGCCTGCAGCCCATGGTGGCCCTGGAGGCCGAGCCCGCGCCCCTGCCCGAGCATTTGCGTCGCACCGCGCGCCGGCTGCGGGCCCAGTTCCAGCAGCTGACCCCGGTGCGCATGTGGCACAAGGCCCAGCCCGACGGCACCGAGATCGATCTCGACGCCTACCAGCATTTCGCCGCCGAGCGCGCCGCCGGCCAGACCAACGGCGATCCGGCCCTGTACCAGGACCTGCGCACCGGCGACCGCCAGCTGGCCTGCCTGCTCCTGGCCGACCTCTCGCTGTCGACCGACACCTGGGTGAGCAACGAGGCCCGGGTCATCGACGTCATCCGCGACAGCCTGTACCTGTTCTCGGAGTCCCTGGCCGCCGCTGGCGACGCCTTCGCCCTGTACGGTTTCTCCTCGCGCAAGCGGGACCACGTGCGGTACCACGTGCTGAAGGAGTTCGGGGAGCGCTACGGGGAGGGGGTCCGCGGCCGGCTGGCCGCCATCAAGCCAGGGTTCTACACGCGCATGGGGGCGGCCCTGCGCCAATCCATCCACCTGCTGGAGAAACAACCGGCGGAACAGCGCCTTCTGCTGCTGTTGACCGACGGCAAGCCCAACGACATGGACCAGTACGAGGCCCGTTACGGCGTCGAGGACACCCGGGCGGCGGTCCGGGAAGCACGGGCGGCCGGCCTGCAGCCCTTCTGCGTCACCATCGACCGCGATGCCGAG
Source organism: Thiohalorhabdus sp. (assembly GCF_036628635.1). Lineage (GTDB taxonomy): Bacteria > Pseudomonadota > Gammaproteobacteria > Thiohalorhabdales > Thiohalorhabdaceae > Thiohalorhabdus. Next base: position 39,582 of record NZ_JAZKRM010000009.1, read on the forward strand.
GATTATCTGCCCCACCTGTTCGGCAGCCAGGGCTACGTGGTCATCCGCTCCCCCCGGGAGCTGCCGCGGCGGCTGCCGCAGCTCTACGCCCAACTCACGCGCTAGACGCTGGTAAAGGTCTTCATCCGGCTTCCACCAGCTCCGCCCCCTCCTCCACCGACACCGCCACCATGCGGCTGACCCCGGGCTCGGCCATGGTCACACCCACCAGCTGCTCGGCCACCTGCATGGTGGTCTTGTTGTGAGTGACCACGATGAACTGGGTGGTCTCCGACATCTCCTGCAGCAATTCGCCGTAGCGGCCCACGTTGGCGTCGTCCAGCGGGGCGTCCACCTCGTCGAGGACGCAGAAAGGGGCGGGGTTGAGCTGGAACAGGGCGAAAGTCATGGCAACGGCGGTAAGGGCCTTCTCGCCGCCTGAGAGCAGGTTGATGGAGCTAACTTTCTTACCGGGCGGCTGGGCCATGATGTCCACTCCGGTCTCCATGGGATCAGCCTCGGTGGCCGCTTCTCGCGCCCCCGATTCCTTTCCGGACCGGCTTGACTGGGTATCGGTCATGGCCAGATAGGCCCGGCCGCCACCGAACAGCCGGGGGAAAAGGCGGCGGAAGTTGGCGTCCACGGCCTCGAAGGTCTCTCGGAAGCGTTTGCGGGTCTCCGCATCGATGCGGTGGATGGCGTTTTCCAGGGTGTTCAGGGCCTCTTCCAAATCCGCCGCCTGATCGTCCAAATGGGACTTGCGCTCCGAGACCTCGTCGTGCTCCTCGATGGCGGCCAGGTTCACCGTGCCCAGCTGGTCGATGGCCTTCTGGAGCTCGCCCCGGCGCTTCTCCAGGGCGGCGGCGTCGGCGTCATCGGAGAGCCCGGCCAAAACCGCCTGGGGCGTGGTCCCGGCCTCCTGGATCCGTCCCTCCACCTCCTCCAGGCGTACCTCGGCCTTGTTGAGGTCCTGGCGGGCCTCTTCCAGGGCGCTGCGGCGGGCCTCCACCTCGGTTTCGGCCTCGGCGCGGCGTCCTTCGGTTTGGGACAGGGCACTCTGGGCGGCTTCGGCGGCCTTGCGGCGCTCATTTAGCTCGGCCTCGGCCTCCGCCCGAGCGGCCATGGCCGCATCCAGGCGCTCCTGTATGCCGCTGGCGGGCTCCCCCTGCTCGGCCAGCCGCTCTTGGAGCTCGTCGAGCCGCTGACGGCGCTTGGCCAACTCGTCGTTGGCCCACTGGGTATGGCGCTCGGTCTCCTGGCGTGCCGCCTCCAGGCTGTCCAACCGGCTTTTGGCCTGATTGAGGGCCTCACGGGCCTCGCGTTCCGCGGACTCGGCGGACTGGGCCGCGGTCCGCGCATCCTCGAGCTCCCGCTGGCGGGCCTCGCTTTCGGCCTGGCCGGCGCTCTCCCGCTGCCGGGCAGCCTCGACGGCCTCCGCAGCCTCCTCCTTGGCGGCGGTTTCGGTGGCCTCCTCGTCTGCGAGGCGTTCCAGCTCCGCTTCCAGGTGCTGGCGACGCTCCTCGGCGCGGTTGGCCTCCCCCTGGCGTCGGTTGAGTTCCTCGCGGGCCTGGCGGACCGCCTCCTCCGACCGGCTTAAATCCCCCCGGGCAGCGTCGACGCGCTCCCGGGCGGTATCGAAGGCAGTCCGTGCGGCTTCCAGGGCCTCCTCGGCCCGGGTTACCTTTTCCTCCTCTGCCGCGAGGCGCTCCTCCAGCCGTTCGATCTCCCGTTGGCGCCGCAGCCAGCTGGTCTCGGGATCGGCGTCGCCGCGATGCACCACCACCCAGTCCCGACCGACGCGGTCGCCCTCGGGCGTCACCAGGACCGCGCCCGGCCCTAGCTCCCCGGCACGGGCAAGGGCATGGTCCAAATCGTCAGCGACGCCGACCCCTACCAGCCACTCGGCGATTACGGGCCGGAGGTTGCTGTCGCATTCCACCTTGCCCAAAAGGCCGCCCCCGGCCGCATCCCCGGCCTGACCGTTGCCGGGCCGCACCGCCGGATAGCGCCCGGCCTCCTGGGCGCGCATCCAGGTCAGCTCCTCCGGCCATTCGCTCCCGGCGACCACCAAGGCCTGGAGGCGGTCGGCGAGGACCTCCTCCACCGCCGTCTCCCACCCGCTTGCGACCCGGATCCGGCCGCCGAGCAGGCGCGACCGGTCGCCCTCCACGCGCTCCAGCAGGGCCTGAGTCCCAGTGTTCAGGTCCTCGCCCCGACGCTCCAGGGTGCGCAACGACTCCAGCTGGGCCATAATTCGCTCGCGCTCGTGGCGGCGCTGGGTAACCGCCTCTGTGGCCTCGTCGCGCTCTCCCTCGCGATCCAAGAAGGCGGCTTCGGCCGCCTCCAGCTCGCCGGCCGCCTGGTCGCGGCGTTCCTCTGCCGTCTCCAGGGTGGCCTGGGCGCTTTCGGTATCGACGTCCTTCGTGGTCTCCGCCAGCTCGGCCAGCTCCGCCCGCAAGGTTCCCCTGCGCTCGGCGAGGGCGGCGAGACGGCTCTCCGCCTGCTGGCGGCGCTCATCCTGCAGCCCCGCCTCCTGAGCCGGGGCCTGCACGGCCTCGCGGGCCTCGCGATCCGCCTCTTCGGCGGCGCGCAGGTGCTCCCGGGCCTGCTCCAGGGCGCTCGCCGCCTCCTGATGAGCCGCCTCCAGCCGCGCCACTTCCGCCCGCAGGTCCTCCTGTTCGCCGACGGCCTCGTCGATGCGCTGCTGGTGCTCGGCCAGGCGCTGTTCGAGCTCGGCGATCTCCCCGTGGGCGGCGTCGCGCTCCTCCTCTAGGCGCTGCTTTTCCTGCCGGGCATGGGCCTGCTCCCGCTCGAGGCCGGCGAGCTCGCTCTCGCGGGCGTAGTAACGCCCCTGGGCTTCGTTGACCGCCTCGTTGGCCTGATCCAGGGCCTGGCGCTGACGCTCGGCTTCCGCCTCGGTCTCGGTGAATTGGCTCCGTGCCGCTTCCAGCTCGGTCTCGTAGCGGCGCACCTCCCCCTGTTGGGCCTCCACCGCCTTGCGCTGGTCGCGGTAACGGGCCCCCAGTAGCTGCTGGTCGACCTCGCGCTGCTCCTGCTTGAGGCGCTTGTACTCGCGGGCCCATTCGGCCTGCTCGCCGAGACGCTCCAGGCGATCGCCGAGCTCGCTGCGCAGGTCCTCCACCCGCTCCAGGTTCTCGCGGGTCTGCTCGATACGGCGGACGGTTTCCTTGCGCCGTTCCTTGTAGCGCGTAACCCCGGCGGCCTCCTCGACCATGAGCCGCCGGTCCTCGGGGCGCGCCTCCACGATCCGCCCTATGGTCCCTTGCTCGATGATGGCGTAGGCGCGGGGCCCGAGGCCGGTGCCCAGGAACAGGTCAGTGATGTCCTTGCGCCGGCAGCGACTGCCGTTGAGGTAGTACTCGGAGCCGCCGTCGCGGTCCACCGCCCGTTTGACGCTGATCTCGTCATAGGCGGCGTAGGGCCCGCCCAGGACGCCCTCGCTGTTGTCGAACACCAGCTCCGCCACTGCCCGGCTTACCGGTGCGCGGTTGTCGGAGCCGTTAAAGACGAAATCGCTCATATGACCGCCGCGCAGGTGCTTGGCGGAGCCCTCCCCGAGCACCCAGCGCACGGCATCGACGACGTTGGACTTGCCGCAGCCGTTGGGGCCCACCACTGCGGTGATGTCCGAGGGCAGCGGGATGGTGGTGGGCTCGACGAAGGACTTGAACCCGGAGAGCTTGATGCGGCGGAGCTTCATGGGCGGGCGGGACCCTGTGAGTGATGGCGTCGGCGCTCAGTAATGGAACGGGCCATGCTCGATACGCTCCAGTTGGTCGTCATCGTAGCCCAGATAATGGCCCAGCTCGTGGATCAAGGTGTTGCGGATGCATTCGGTTACCGCTAAGCCGTGGCGATCGGCGTAATCAAGGATGGCCTTTCGATACAGAAGCACCTGATCCGGCTCGGCACCGGCGTAGGTGCCGCCGCGGTCGGGCAGGGGCAGCCCTCGGTAGAGGCCGAGCAGATCGAGTGGGTGCGCCAGGCTCATCTCGGCCTGAGTAGCCTTGTCGGCCCAGTCCTCCACGAGGACCGCCACATTCTCGACGGCCGCCCGGAATTCGGGCGGGAGCTCGCCGATGGCGGTTTCCACCTCGGCGGCGAAGGCTTCCATGTGCATATTAGTCTCCCAGCCCAGAAGGGCGTAGGGGGCTGAGCGTTGTTAGCCAGTCCAAAGCAAGGCATCCCGCCCCTGAGCCCCTATGGGTTGTGCCCGTGGCCTCAGAAGGAAGGGGCTCAGGGGCGGGATGGTGAACCCACGTCGAGGCGGGGCTTTGCGGCGCTGGGCCGGTTCAGATGCTGCCTTGGGGCGATCCGGGATTGAGGACGGCGCGCCGTCAGCGGTCCTTAACGGGCAGCCAGCCCGCCTACATCGCCCTTGCTTGCGGCACCAGCCATCCCGGCTCATAGACCCCCTGCGCAGTTCCAGGATGGGAGACCAGCTGCCCCGTGGCCGGATGATAGACTCTGCGCACCCGTCGCGGATACCCGGCTCCTCACGCCCCATCCGGGAGCCGCTATTTGCCAAGGTGTAACCCCGACCGACTGACGGGCCCGCCACAGGCGGCCCCGGAGCCCCCCGGAGAATGCCATGAGCCAGCCCATCTCCCCCAGCCCCTATCTGCTGCGCCGCCTGGGAGCCGCCACCTACGACGCCCTGATCTGCGCCGCTTTGGTCATGGCCGTCGGACTGGCTTCCACGGCCCTCACGGGCGGGGCTAACGAGGACATGCGCGGCCCCGGCCCTGTCGGCCGGACGCTGGTCCAGCTGGCCCTGTTGGCGGCTCCCCCCGCCTATTTCCTGGGTTCCTGGGTCCGGGGGGGTCAAACGGTAGGCATGCGTCCATGGCGTCTGCGGGTGGTCGATCCGGCGGGGGGAGCGATCAGCCTGAAGGCGGCAGGGATCCGCCTGCTTACCGCCCTGCTCTCCTGGGCTCCCCTGGGGCTGGGCTTCTGGTGGGCCCTAATCGATCCCGACCGGCTAACCTGGCACGACCGCCTTTCCCGCACCCACCTGATGCTGACGGGGAAAGGGGTCTCAACCCCATCGCGCTAGCATTAGCCCACCCAGAGCCGTGAAAACCACCAACGGCAGCCACGCTGCCACCCCCGGCGGCAAACCTCCGGCGACGCTGAGCTGCTCCACCAGCACATTGCTGGCGTGGAACAGCATGCCCAGGCCGATCCCGCCGAGCAGCCGAGCGACCCGGTTTTCCGAGCGCGGTGTTAAGGAAACAAAGGGGGCCGCCACCAGCACCATAACAACACAGGCCAGGGGAAGGGTCACCTTCTGCCACAAGGTGAAGGCCAGATAATCGGTTGGCTGGCCCTGGCGCCGCAACTGGTCCACATAGCCCCAGAGCTTCACAAAGCCCATGCGCTCGGGACTGCTACCCAGATCGGCTATAACCTCGGGACGGGCCCTTAGGGGAATTTCGGCCTCGCTTTGCTCCCGGCCGTTTAAAGCCGCGATCCCTACCTGGGTCCCCTTCGTTAACCGCCAGACCCCTTGGCGGAAGGCTAGGCTACCCCCGGTTAGGACCTGATTGACCAGGCCCTGATCGTCAAGCCGGTATATGGTCACCCCGCTCAGGTTGTCACCCGTCCGGGATACCCGACTTGCCGAAACCACGTGCGGCCCGTCCCGCAGCCATATCCCGCCCCTTCCCAGCCAACGCCCGGACCCGCCGTCGCCCACGCGCTCGTTGAGCAGCCGTTCACCCACCAGCTCCAGGCGACCGGCTACCCGGTCCTCCACCGCGAAAGTGAGCGCGGAGGCAATTGCGCCTCCCAGCAGAAGGGGCCGAGCAATCCGGGCCAGACTGATCCCCCCGGCCCGGAGCGCGGTCAGCTCGGCGTTACGGGCGAGCTCGCCCAGCAGCACCAGGGTGCCCAACAGGACCCCGAAGGGGGCCATCTCAGCCAGGATGCCGGGGGTGCTCAGGGCCAGGTACTGCAGCAGCAGGAGCAAATCGAAGCCTTCCTGGCCTAGGCGGCGGCTATACTGCAGCGCCTCGGACAGGAGATAGATACCGGCGAGCAAAAACAGCATTAGGCCGGTCTTTGCGAGGAACCCGCGCAGCAGGAAGCGATCGACGGTTGTCATTATGGGCCCCTCCGGGAGGGAGCCCCGCGCCGACGCTTGGCGCCGGGCAAAGCCATCAGCGGTAGGCCGTAAACCGTGCGGTACAGCAGGAAAACCGCCAGGCCCAGGACCGGAACCGGGGTCGCCCACAGCAGCCAATGAGCCCCAACAACCCCGTCACCAGCCCAGTCCTCGATGGCGATGAGGGCGTTGTGGTAGGCAAGCACCAGAAGGGCGCCGCCGAGTATCCCGAAGGAGCGACCGCCACGGCGGCGCTCCACTCCGAGCGGCAGGGCCAGCAAGAGCAGTACCGGCACGCTCAGCGGAATAGCCAGCCGTCGGAAAAGCTCGACTCGGTCCCGGCGCACTCCCGAACCGTCGGCCCAGGCCCCCTGCCACAGCTCGGCCGTGGCCACCGCTTCCCGACCTCCGTCACCGCCTGCGATGTTCCCCAGCGATTTCCGGACCCGGTATCGGTCGAAGCCCATAACCCGGGCAAGACCTTCCCTTGGCCGACCCTGGTAGCGCCGCCCTTGGTGAAACAAGGCCTCAACCTTGCCGTTCTCGCTCTGGGTCAGCTCCGCCCGCTTGGCCGTGATGGTCACCGGGGGGCGAGGCTTGGGGTCGTGGAAAAAGACCTCCCGCATAAGGCCCTGGCTGCCCCGTTCGGTGAAGTAAAGAACACGCCCCCCCGGAAATTCATTGAATTGGCCCGAACGCACCAGGCTGGTCAGGGCCTGCTGCTGGAACGTGGCCTTGGCTCGGGCCATGCGGCCCTCGCCCATGGGCTCCAGACCTAGCGTCAGACCGGCCTCGAGCAAAAGCGCCACAAACCCCAGCGCCACGACCAAGGGAAGCAGGTTATAGAGGCCGACCCCGGCGGCTGCCATGGCATCCATCTCGCTATCCAGACAGAGCCGGCCGATGGTGGTCAGGAGGCCGAAGAACATTGCAAGGGGGAGGGCCAAGGCCAGGATCTTGGGAAGGGCCAGTCCCAAAAGGGCGAAAACCCCCTGCCCAGGGATCTCGCCCTGGGCCATTTCCTCAAGGTAATCGAGCCCCTTGGCCAGCAACATGAGCATGGTAATCACCCCGAGGATGATCAATGCCCGCTGGACCACCTCGGTGGCGATATGGCGATAAAGAATCTTCACGCCGGTGTAATGCTCCGCGCCGCTCTAACCGCTATCCGGCTCCACCGCATTGTTCCCCCGAGCCTTTCCCCCGGAGAAGGCCCTCTACCCCGGCCCTGCCGAAGCATTCGGAGAGCGGCTTTCAGAGATGAAATTGGGGTTTCGGTTGTCCAGTCTGCTAAGAGCCCAAGTTTCGGGAAGAAATGGAAAAATAAGGCTTTACCCCCAGCTCCGGCGGAGCTAGACTCGGGAATTTAAGTTTTTGTCACCATTTGGAGGCCGATGGCGGCCCATAAGCAGCCGCCAGAGCTTGCGGAGGAGACCGCCGATGGAAGTTTTCGTCAAGAGCGGAAGCCCAGAAAAGCAGCGAACCGCCTGCGTAGTGGTGGGGGTCTTCGAGCCTCGCCGCCTCTCACCCGCTGCCCGGGACATCGACCGGGCCACGGATGGCTATCTGACCAAGCTCCTCCGCCGCGGGGATATGGAGGGTCGGCAGGGCCAGTTCCTGATGCTCCACAATATCCCCAACATTCTACCTGATCGGGTCCTTCTCGTCGGCCTCGGCAAGGAACGGGATTTGGACGACCACCGCTACCGCGATGCGGTGGAAAAGCTGGTGCAGCACCTCGACGGCACGGGGTCCATGGAGGCGGTGGTCTATTTCCCCGAGCTCCATGTGAAGGGTCGGGAGATCGGGTGGAAAGTGCGTGCGGCCACGGAAGCGGGGACCCTTGGCCTATACCGTTTCGATCAGTACAAGTCCAAGGTGGAGCGCCCCCGCCGACCCCTCCGTCGGCTCACATTCTGCGTCCCTCGTCGCAGCGATCTGCGGGAAGGCCAGGCCGCCGTAGAGCGGGGCATGGCCTTTGCCAATGGGGTTTCACAGGCCCGCGATCTGGCCAATCAACCACCCAATGTGGCCACCCCCATGCATATGGCCGAGCAGGCCTCGTCCCTGGCCGAGGAATGGAACCTCGGGCTTACCGTCCTGGATGAGGCCCAGATGGAGGCCGAGGGCATGGGCGCCTTCCTGGCGGTGGGCCAGGGCTCGGTGAATCCGCCCAGACTGATCGCTATGGAGTACCAAGGGGACGAAGCCGATACCAAGCCCTACGTCGTGGTGGGCAAGGGCATTTCCTTCGATTCCGGGGGCATCTCAATCAAACCGGCGTCGGCCATGGATGAGATGAAATACGACATGTGCGGAGCCGCCGGGGTGTTCGGTATCCTGCGGGCGGTCGCCGAGCTGGAGCTGCCCATCAATGTAGTCGGCGTCGTGGCGGCTGCGGAGAACCTTCCCGACGGCAAAGCCTACCGCCCCGGTGACATTCTGACGGCCATGTCTGGCAAAACCATCGAAATCATTAATACCGACGCCGAAGGCCGCCTGGTGCTTGCCGATGCTCTGCACTGGGTGCAGCGCTACGAGCCCGAGACGGTGATCGACATGGCCACTTTAACCGGTGCCTGCATCGTGGCTCTGGGCAAAAAGGCGGCAGGGCTGATGGGTAATAACGACCGTCTGGTCCGGGAGCTCACCGATGCCGGGGACGAGACCGGCGAGCGCGCCTGGCAGCTGCCGCTGTGGGACGAGTACCAGGAGCTGCTCAAGAGCAACTTCGCTGACATGAAGAACGTCGGTGGTCGGGAGGCCGGCACCATCACCGCCGGTTGTTTCCTTTCTCGGTTTACCGAGGATTACGAATGGGCGCATATTGATATCGCCGGGGTTGCCTGGACCAGCGGGGACAACAAGGGAGCCACCGGGCATCCGGTGCGGATGGTCAGTCAGTATCTAGCAGAGCGCGCTGGCGGATGACACGAGTGGATTTCTACCGCCTGGAGGCCGGCGACACCCTACAGGCTGCCTGCCTGGTGACCGGGAAGGCCTACCAGGCAGGCTACCGAGTCCGAGTGTACACGAGAGACGAATCCAGCCTGGCCGATCTCGACGCTCGCCTTTGGACCTTTCGCCAGAATGCCTTCGTGCCGCATGCCCCTCGGGACCGTGTTGATTCGGAGATTCCCGAACCGGTGGTATTGGCCACCGACTGCCTGACCCCCGAAGGGACCGAGGTTCTGGTTTGTGTCGCGCCGCCGCCGCCGGAATGCCTCGACCACTACGAGCGGGTCGCCGAATTTGTACCACCCGATCCGGAAAACCGGCAGGCTGCCCGGCAGCGCTACGCCCGTTACCGCGCGGCCGGCTATGATCTGTACGCCCACGACATAAGGGCGAATTGACAGCCGCGGCGCCAGGAACGGATACTGCTACTGGCTCCAATTCCCCCAACGGGTGCATAACCATGGCGGAACAACAGCGAAACCACGAAGGCCGCGCCTCTGAAGAGGACGTGAGCATGGATGAAATCCTCAACAGCCTCCGCAACATCCTCGAAGAAGAGGGCTCGGAGGATAGCTCCGGGCGCTCGGAGTCGGTGGCGGATCAGTACGCCCCGGCCGGGGAAGAGGCCCCTGCGGAGGGTACCGGAGAGGGCGGCGAGGAGCTCGTCCTGACCGATGTTGTGGCCGAGGAGGAAACCGCTCAGGACCCGGAAGAAACCATCCAAACAGGCCTGGATCGGCAACAAGAATCGGAGCAGGACGCCGGTATCGCTCCGCCCGATGAGACCGCCGGAAGCGAATTCGATGCCCTTTTCGGTCGTTGGGATAGGGAGGCAAGCCCTGCCGAGGAAACCGAACCGGAAACCGGTTCCGTGGCTGAACCGGAAGGATCCGCCGAGACCGAGCCGGAGCTTTCCCCAGAGACGGCCCCGCCGCCCGAAGAACTAGAGCTGGGGACGGGGGCAGAACCGGCCATGGCCGAAGAAGCCTTCGACCTTAGTGAAAGCGAGGCCGCTCCCGCCTGGGAGGCTGGCACCGAAAGCCCCGACCAATCGTTGGCCCCTCCTTCCGAACCGCCGTCACCCGCAATCGATAGCGAATCGGTTCGGGACACGGTGGAGACCACGGTCCGCGAACAGGTCGAACAGGCCACGGCTGACCTCGACAACCGCCTTGCGGAGGCGCTCGAGCCCAAGATCCGGGAGGCCCTCCAAGAGTACCTGGAAGAGCGGCTTCCGGGCCTTTTACGCGAGATCGCCGAGACCGAGATCGAGCGGATCAAGAAGGGGGAGTAGGGCCCCTTTCTTTTCCTTATCCCGCCCCTGACGAGCCCCTGACCCCCGGATCGGGGGTTTTTTGGTTTCATCCACCCGGGCCCGGCGGCCCTGGAAGCCGGGCCCCACGGGCATGCATAAGAGGCACCCATGACCCAGCCATCCGCCGACCTTCCCAAGACCTACGACCCCCAGGAGGTCGAGACACGGTGGTATACCTTCTGGGAGGCGCAGGGGTTCTTCCTGCCGAATCTGGCGGAACAGGCACCGCCTTTCGCCATCATGATCCCGCCTCCCAATGTAACCGGCACCCTCCACATGGGGCACGCCTTCCAGGACACCCTCATGGACGTCCTGACCCGCTACCACCGCATGAGGGGAGCAAAGACCCTGTGGCAGCCGGGCTCCGATCACGCGGGCATCGCCACGCAAATGGTGGTAGAGCGCCAGCTGGAGCAGGAGGGAAGTTCCCGGCATGACCTGGGCCGAGCCGAGTTCATCAACCGGGTGTGGCAATGGAAGGAGACCTCTGGCAACGTCATCGGTACCCAGCTTCGGCGCCTGGGAGCCAGCTGCGACTGGTCGCGTGAGCGGTTTACCATGGACGAGGGCCTTTCGCGGGCGGTTACCCAGGTCTTCGTGCGCCTGTTCAACGAGGACCTGATCTACCGTGGCCAGCGCCTGGTGAACTGGGATCCCGTCCTGCATACCGCCATTTCGGACCTAGAGGTGGAGTCCGAGGAAGAGGACGGCCACCTGTGGCACTTCCGCTATCCCCTCGCCGACGGCTCCGACCACCTCACCGTTGCCACTACCCGGCCCGAGACCATGCTCGGAGACCAAGCGGTGGCCGTGCACCCCGAAGACGAGCGCTACACCCATCTAGTCGGCAAGCAGGTTCACCTCCCCCTGGCCGAGCGGCCCATCCCCGTTGTGGCCGACGACCACGTGGATCCCGAATTCGGCTCCGGCTGCGTCAAGATCACGCCGGCCCACGACTTCAACGACTATCAGATGGGCCAGCGCCACGACCTGACCCTTCTCAACATCTTCACCGAAGACGCCCGCATCAACCACAACGCCCCAGCGGCCTACCAAGGCCTTGATCGCTTTAAGGCTCGGGAGCGTGTGGTGGCGGAGATGGACGCGGCGGGCCTGCTGGCCTCGGTGGAGGACCACCGGCTCATGGTGCCCCGGGGGGACCGTACCGGTACCGTCATCGAGCCCTTCCTCACCGATCAGTGGTTCGTCCAGGTGGGCCCGCTGGCCCGGCCCGCCATCGAGGCGGTGGAGCGCGGCGACATCCGTTTCGTGCCGGACAACTGGGCCAAGACCTACTACGAGTGGATGTATAACCTCGAAGACTGGTGCATCTCCCGCCAGATCTGGTGGGGCCACCGGGTTCCCGTATGGTACTGCGCCGAGTGCGATGGCGATCACCTCACCCTGCACGGACTGGGCAATCTGGGTGAAGGCGGCACCCCCAACCAGCTGGCCGCCCACGGTGTCGCCCTGGTGGAGGCCATTAATCAGGCCGAGCACATCCACGTGGGCTCAAACGCCACCCCCATCGTGCCCGGAACCGAGGATGAACGCCCACAGCGCTGCCCCAACTGCGGCAGCGACAAGCTGATCCAGGACCCCGACGTCCTCGACACCTGGTTCTCCTCCGCCCTGTGGCCTTTCTCCACCCTGGGCTGGCCCGAGGACACCGAGGAGCTGCGCACCTTCTATCCCACCACCGTCCTAGTGACCGGATTCGATATTATCTTCTTCTGGGTCGCCCGGATGATCATGATGGGGTGCAAGTTCATGAATAATGTGCCCTTCGAGGAGGTCTACGTGCACGGCTTGGTGCGCGACTCCGAGGGCAACAAAATGAGCAAGTCCAAGGGCAATGTCCTCGATCCCCTGGACCTCATCGACGGCATCGACCTGGAATCCCTGGTGGAAAAGCGCACCAGCGCCCTGATGCAGCCGGACAAGGCCAAGGCTGTGGAAACCATGACGCGCAAGGAGTTCCCCGAGGGCATCCCCGCCTTTGGCGCCGACGCCCTGCGCTTCACCTTCGCCTCCCTGGCCACCATGGGCCGCGACATCAAGTTCGATCTGGGCCGCATCGAGGGCTACCGCAACTTCTCTACCAAGCTATGGAACGCCGCCCGCTTCAACTTCATGCATGTGAGCCAACCCCCCGAGGCCCCCGCCGGCCGCACCTGGCCCGATCGCTGGATCGTCTCCCGGCTGCAACGCACCGAAGCCGAGGTGGCCGATGCCATGGCGGCCTACCGCTTCAACGACGCCGGCCACGCCGTCTACGACTTCATCTGGCACGCCTACTGCGACTGGTATTTGGAGCTGGCCAAGCCGGCCCTTCAGGGCGACGACCCCCAGGCCGCCGAGGGGACACGATTCACCATGATTCGGGTGCTGGAGGCTGGCCTGCGACTCCTGCACCCCTTCATGCCGTTCGTGACGGAGGAGATCTGGCAGAGGGCGGCGCCCCTGGCCGGGTGCGAGGGAGCCACCATCATGCGCCAGCCCTACCCGGCCGCCGATGAGGCCCTTATCGATGCCGAGGCGGAGGCCGATTACGCCTGGCTGGAGGCCTTCGTGGGCGCCCTGCGCTCCATCCGGGGCGAGATGAACATCAATCCGTACCAGGCCATCCCGGTTCTGGTGCGCGGCGGCGACGAGCGCGACCGCCAACGGATCGCCAACCACCGCCCCTTCATCGATGCCCTGGCCCGGCCCGAGCGCATCGATTGGCTAGGGCAGGACGCGGAGGCGCCCCAGGCCGCCGCCGAGCTGGTCGGAGAGCTGCAGATCTTGGTGCCCCTGGAAGGCCTGATCGACCTGGAGGCCGAGCTCCAGCGCCTGGACAAGGAACTGGAGAAGGTAGCCGGGGACTTGGCTGGCAGCCGCAAGAAGCTGGGCAACCCCGACTTCACCGACAAGGCCCCGGCGGAAGTGGTGGCCAGGGAGCGGGAGAAGCTCGCCGAGTTCGAGGAGCGCTACAATCAGCTCAGGGGCCAGCGCGACCGGCTTTCCGGCCTGCAGGAATAATAGGCCGGTTGGCTACCCCTGCAAGGGACCAAGGAGACAGGCAGACGAGGCCGACCCCTTCCCCGACAGCCTGGTTGGGGGTCTATCCTGGCCTCGTGCATCATTGCGGTCACGCCCTGCCCTAGGAGGGCCTCATGAGCCACATTCCCCTTCCCCAGGCGGTGGTCCGGGATACCGTCGCTCGCGCCCTGGCCGAGGACGTGGGCCCGGGGGACCTCAGCGTGGCCGCCGTTCCCGCTGAGGAAAGCGCAACGGCGGCCATCGTGGCCCGAAGCACCGGCATCCTGTGCGGTCGCCCCTTCGCGGAAGAGGTCTTTGCCCAGCTGGGCGGGGCGCGGCTGGACTGGCTGGGCGCCGAAGGCGAGCTGGTGGAAGCCGGACGCGAAGTGGCCCACCTGTCCGGGCCCGCCGGCGTGCTCCTGACGGGGGAGCGCACGACCCTCAACCTGCTCCAGACCCTTTCCGGGACCGCCACGGCCGTAGCGGAAATGACCCGGGCGGTAACCGGCACCGGCGCGCGCATCCTGGATACCCGCAAGACCCTCCCCGGCCTGCGCACCCCCCAGAAGTACGCGGTCCGCATGGGCGGCGGCCACAATCACCGCCACGGCCTGTTCGACGGGGTCCTGCTCAAGGAGAACCATCTGGCCTGGGCCGGTGGCCTGGAGCCGGCAGTGGCGGCGATCCGTGAACAGGTCCCCCACACCGCACGCATCCAGCTGGAGGTGGAGGACCTGGCGCAGACGCGGCAGGCCCTGGGCGCCGGGGTGGATGCTCTGCTTCTGGACAACTTCCCCCTCGACGACCTGCGGACGGCGGTTGCCGAGCGGCCCGGGGGGGTATTCCTGGAGGCCAGCGGCAACATCCACCTAGGCAACGTCCGGGAGGTTGCCGAGACGGGGGTCGACGGCATCAGCTCTGGGGCCCTGACCCGCGACCTGACCAGCCTCGACCTTTCCATGCGTTTCGCCTGAGGGCCCTGCCCAGACAACACGCTACTCCAACCCCTGGCCGGAAGATGGCCTCTCCGGGCACCGTTTCCCTCGGCCGGCCAAGGCTGGTAAACGGGGATAAGTGCGCCATTGACCCCTGCTTGGCACCAAAGGAGCTCCCATGTATTACAAGCTGCTGACGGCCCTCATCCTGCTGATCCTGGTGCTCATCTTCATCTTCCAGAACACGCAGATGGTCACCATCGAGTTCCTGGCCTGGCGGGTCGAGACCGCCCGCGGGGTGATGGCGCTGGTGATCCTGCTGATCGGGGTGATTATCGGCTGGCTGGGGCGGGGGCAGTGGGCCCACCGCAAAAAACGGTAGGAGGACTAGCGGGGCCCCATGGCCTCCCGCTTGTTGGCCACCAGCAGGGCCTCGGGGACCCGGGCCTTGATGGCGGTGGCCACTTCCAGACACATACCGGGAACCGGCTTTAGGCTGACCCAAAGGACATTGATCCGGAGATTGAGGTCGGCGTAGACCACGAAACGCTGATAGACGCCGAGCACGTGCTCCATCTCCGCCACCGTCTCCCGCAGGGCGGTTTCCGGTTTCTGCCGGAGCCGGGGAATGATCATCATAAAATCGGCGAGTCGCTGCCCCTCGGGTCCCAGCGTGGGGACCCGTTTGTACAGGGGCTCATCGGGGGCCATCAGGGAGAAGGCGTCGGGATGACCCAGGGTCAGGTTTGTCGATCCATTGGCCATGCTTTTAATCTAGCAGACCCAGCACGTTTGTTAGAAGGCCGACTGCTCCATCTCCAGATACACCCGATAGGCGTTGCCCCGGTTGCTCGCATCGAAGGCGGGTAAGTCGCGGTAGCGGGACCAGTCCGTGCCCTCGTAGGCCTCGGCAAAGGGTTGGAAATCGCGCACCGCGGCCTTCATCTTTTCGCGGACGAAGCCCAGATAGTCCTGCGTGAACTGAACCGCCTTTTCCACATCGGCGGAAGGCTCGCCGTGGCCGGGGATGACGAAGCGGGGGGGCGGCTCCATGGCGGTTAGGGCCTCCAGGCCCTCCAGCCAGTTGGCGGTATCCACTTGGGGGCTGTCAAGGAAGGGGATCCGCCCCTTGTAGATAATGTCGCCGCTGAACACCACGCCCAGCTCAGGCATCACCATCATGCTGTCCCCGGGGGCATGGGCCGGCCCCATATGGCGGATGCGAAAGGTCACCCCGCCCATGGAAAACTCGGCCCGTTGGTCAAAAAGCCGGTCCGGCTCCACCAGATAGGTGTCCTCGTCCACCCAGGGGAACAGGGCCTCGCGGCGCTGCCCCAACCGGCGCCGGGCGTCCTCGCTACGCTTAAAGCCCTGGGGGTTGAAATACCCCCTCGCCTTTTCCTGGGCCCAGACCGAAAGGGCGTCGGCATGCTCGCGGAAGGCCTGCAGGCCATAGACGTGGTCGGCGTGGTAATGACTGACCACCACCCGGCGCACCGGCCGGTCCGTGACTTCCCGGATACTTTGCAGCAGGGCGTATCCCAGAGCGGGCGTGCCCAGGGCATCGAAGACCACCACCCCGTCTTCGGTCACCACGAACCCGGCATTGGAGGTATGGCCGGCGTTATCGCTGTCGGGCACCCCCGAATAGCCCACGGCGTAATAGACCGGGGCTCCGGGGACCTTGTCCACTTCCAGCGAAAAGGGCAGCGAGCCATAGGGGTTGCCCTTGTCGGCCAGTGCCGTGCCCGAACCCAGTAGCCACCAGCCCACCACCAAAGCTGTCAGCAAAAGGCCCCTCAATTGCCTTTTCCTTGGGAATCACCCTGAAGAATACGCTCTGCCTCGCCCATCAGGCGCTCCTTAGCCGTTGAAGACAGGCCCCGCTCCTCGGCGGCTTCGCTCAGGGGCGGCCGCAGGTGGGTCCGGATCAAGACGTGCCAGTTGCCATCGGCGTCCCGCTCCCGGCGCTCCACCTCGGCCCGGTTCACAGCGATCTCGCCAGCCCGCTTGACCACGGCCCGGATATCGGTCTTTTCCAGTTCCTTGCTGCCGTCGCCCACCAACCGCTCGTTCAGACCTTCCCGGAGATGGCCGCTCCGGGCATCGATCCGTTCGGCCAAGGCCGACCTTGCTTTGCTTGCCGCCCGAGAACGCCCGGCTGCTAGGCTTTCGGTTGCCGCGCCCTTACCGTAGCCCCACACCGCCCAGCCCCCGGGAGCCTCCTCGCGCATGGCCTCTTGCCAGGCCTCGGGGGCATCGCCCGGAGGCTGGAAATGGTGCCCGCCACAGCCGGCAACCAGGCCTACGGCTACGCCTGCGGCGAGCAGACGGTAAAGACGTCGCATCTTCCCCTCCTTTGGCTATGGGGCCCAACGGGTTATTGGGGGTACCTCTAAGATCGGGCAACAGCAACCCCCTGTCTACCCCTGCCGGGCGACGAGCAAAAAGGTCAGGTCCATGACGTTGGTGTCGGTGGGCCCCGTGATCAGACGATCATCCAGTGAGGCCAGCGCCGTGCCGCTGTCATGACGGGCCAGAACCCGCTTTAGCGAGGATCCGGACTCCGCCAGGCGCTGGCAAGTGGTGCCATCCACCCAGCCACCGGCGGCGTCAGTTGGGCCGTCGGTCCCGTCGGTGCCGGCGCAAAGGGCACCGATGCCGCCGGCACCGGCCAGGTCGCCGGCCATGGCCAGGGCCATCTCCTGATTCCGTCCGCCCTCGCCCGGGCTGGGTCCCAGGGTTACAGTGGCCTCTCCGCCCCAAAGGAATGCGGCGGGCGGCGCAACCGGCCGCGAGCCCTTGCGTGAATCCAGGCCCACGGCGGCCAAGACCCGGGCGACCTCTTTGGCCTCGCCTTGGAGCCGGGATGTCATCGGCATGGGCTGGTACCCCCGGCTGGCCAGCTCCTCACCGGCCGCATCCAGGGCCAGGCGGTTATTGCCCACAACGGCGTTGCGGACCCCGGCAAGGTTGCCTGGCTTGGGGGTCTCGGCGACCTTGCCCGCGTCGCCCCGTTCCAGAAATGCCCGGAGGCTGTTGGGGAAACGGGGCAGACCGGCGAGAACCTCAAGGGCGTCGCCGAAGGTGGAAGGGTCGGCCGCGGCCGGCCCCGAGCCGATCACTGCCGGATCGTCGCCGACCACATCGGAAAGCAGCAGGGCCGTAACCCGGGCGGGGGCGGCCGCCTCGGCGAGCCGACCGCCCTTCAGGCGGGAACAGTGCTTGCGAACCGCGTTAACCGCGTGAATGGTCAGACCACCCCCGACCAGGGCCTCGTTGGCCGCGAACCAGTCCTCGGGCGGGATATCCGATGGCAGGGCCTCGGCTAGGGCCGAAGCACCCCCGGAAACCAGCAGGAGCAGCTCATCGTCGGCTCCGAGGCCGTGGACGCGCCGCAGGACCTCTTCCCCAGCGTCAAGGGAGCGACTGTCGGGCCTGGGATGGCCGCTCGCCACCACCCTGACGTCCGCCGGGCACTCATCGCCGTGGCCGTCCTTGGTGACAACCAGAACCTCGCCCGGATCGGTGTCGCGGACCGCCAGGGCACCGGAGATCATGGCACAAGCGGCTTTACCGATGGCGATGACGGCAAGCCGCCCCTCCGGGCGCACGGCTCCGGCATGGGTCTTTAACCATTCGGTCACCCGCCGCCCCGGCTCGGCGGCGGCCAGGGCTGCCTGGAAGGCGGCCTCGGCGTCGGCTTTCAGGGAGGCTTCGTGGTAGATGGCGAGGACCTCAGAACCTTAATGATCAATCGGCCACCCACCTCCTTACGTAAGCCCTCTCCCCCCTGACCCGGTACCCCTAAAGCCCGATAGCCCCCAGAGCCTGATCAAGATCCCCCTCAAGGTCATCGGCGCTCTCCAGCCCAGCCGAGATCCGCACCAAGCCTTCGTTAATACCCCCTGCTTGGCGCTCGGCCTCGGAGACCCGAGCGTGGGTGGTGCTCGCTGGGTGGGTCACGGTGGTCTTGGTGTCGCCCAGGTTGGCGGTAATGGAAGGGATCTTGAGGGCGTTGATGAAGCAGAAGGCCTGCTCGCGGCCGCCAGGCAGGTCGAAGGCCAGCAGGCCACCAAAGCGGCTCTGTTGGCGCCGGGCCAGGTCGTGACCGGGATGGCTGGCCAGTCCCGGAAAGCGCACCCGCTCCGCACCCAGGCGCTGGGCCAAAAAATCGGCCAGGCGCTCGGCGTTATCGCAGTGGCGCTCCATGCGCAGCGACAGGGTCTCCAGGCCCTTGAGGAACACCCAGGCATTGAAGGGGCTCAGGCTGATGCCTGCGGTGCGCAGGATGGGGAAGATCTTGTCCCCGGCAAGGGCCTCGGGCCCCACCACGGCGCCGCCGACGCAGCGCCCCTGGCCGTCCAGGTATTTGGTAGCGGAATGGATCACCAGGTCGGCGCCGAGGGCCAGCGGCTGCTGCAGCGCTGGGGTGCAGAAGCAGTTATCCACCGCCAGCCAGGCCCCGGCCGCTTGGGCCCGCTGGGCCAGATCGGCGATATCGGCCACGGCCATGCCCGGATTGGAGGGCGTCTCCAGGAAAAACAACCGGGTCTTGTCGGTGGTCGCCGCCGACCAGGCCTTGGAGTCGGCCGGGTCGACGAAGGTGGTGGTCACTCCGAAGCGGGCGAAGATGTTGTTGAGCAGGCCCGTGGTGGAGCCGAACAGGCTGTTGGAGGCCACTACATGGTCGCCGGCGTTGAGCAGCCCCAGGAAGGTCGCCGTGATAGCGCCCATCCCCGAGGCGAAGGCGACCCCGCGCTCCCCGCCCTCGAGGCTGGCCAGCCGCTGCTCGAAGGCGCGCACGGTGGGATTGGTGAACCGGGAGTAGATATTGCCAGGCATTTCCCCGGCGAACCGGGCGGCAGCCTCTTCCGCGCTGTCGAAGACGAAGCTGGACGTGGGGAAAAGGGCCTCGCTGTGCTCCTTTTCCGCCGTGCGGTGGATGCCGCTGCGGATCCCCCGGGTTTCGAAGCCGCCCTGCCCTTCCCCTTCGCTCATCCGGCATCCTCCCGGAGAAGACTCATCTGGGGGGTGCCCTCCTCCGGCGCCACCGGGTAATCGTCGGAGAAGCAGGCGTCGCAATAGCCGGGTCCGCGACCGCCCATGCCGCGATAGAGGCCGTCCAAACTGAGGTAGGCCAGGCTCTCGGCACCAAGGTTCTCCCGGATCTCCTCCTGGGTGTTATTGGCGGCGATGAGCTGGTCCCGGTCTGGGGTGTCGATGCCGTAGTGGCAGGGGCCAATGGTGGGTGGTGCGGAGATGCGCATGTGCACCTCCGCGGCCCCGGCGGCCTTGACCATGCCCACGATCTTGGCGCTGGTGGTGCCCCGAACGATGGAATCGTCCACCAGGATCACCCGCCGGCCCTCCAAAACCGAGGTCACGGCGTTGAGCTTGACCTTGACGCCGAAGTGGCGGATGGCCTGCTTGGGCTCGATAAAGGTCCGGCCCACGTAGTGGTTCCGGATCAGGCCCAGTTCCAGCGGCAGCCCTGATTCCTCGGCGTAGCCCATGGCAGCCGCTACCCCCGAATCGGGAACGGGTACCACCACATCGGCCGGAACGGGCTGCTCATTGGCCAGCTCCCGGCCAATGGCCTTGCGCGCCTGGTAGACGTTGATTCCGTCCAAGGTGGAGTCGGGACGGGCGAAGTACATGTACTCGAACACGCACATGCGCCGCGGCTGGGCCTCGAAGGGGGCATAGGAGGCCACACCGCCGGCGGTGACCACAACCATCTCCCCGGGCTCGATGTCGCGCACGAAATCGGCCCCGATCAGGTCCAGGGCACAGGTCTCCGAAGCGAGGACATAGGCGCCGTCGATGTTGCCCAGGACCAGGGGCCGAAAGCCCATGGGATCGCGCGCGCCCACCAGACGGGATTCGGTCAGGGCCACCAGGGTGAACGCGCCCTTCACCTCGCGCAGGGCGTTAGCGAGGCGGTCCTCGACGGTGGCCCCGTTGGCTCGGGCCACCAGATGGATGATGACCTCGGTGTCCATATCGGTCTGGAAAATGGAGCCCTGGGCTTCCAGATACTGCTGCAGGTAACGGGCGTTGACCAGATTGCCGTTATGTGCCATGGCCAGCCCGCCGTGCTGGTAATCGATCACCAGTGGCTGGGCATTGCGCTCCACCGAGGCACCGGAGGTAGAGTAGCGCACGTGCCCAATGGCGTGCCTTCCCTTGAGACGGCCCATCTCCTCCGGACCGAAGACGTCGGCCACCCGTCCCATGCCTCGCTGGGTGTGGAATAGCGTACCGTCGCAGGAGGTGACGCCGGCGGCTTCCTGGCCGCGATGCTGGAGGGCGTACAGGCCCAGATAGGTCAGATTGGCCGCTTCCGAATGCCCGAACACCCCGCAAACGCCGCATTCGTGCTGGAAGTCATGCTCGTCGATGGTCACCGTATGACTCATAAGATTGCTTTACTGACGCGCGGTCACACCGGTTGCAAATGATCGGGCGGGCACCGGCCGGCGGCTATCCCGCCCCCGTTAACCAGTACTTCTACCTTCTGCCCCGGGGCAGCCCCGGGCCTTGGGGCAAACCGAGGCTAGGGGCTTGCCTCTTCCTTTAGCCGGTCTTCGATGACCCGCTCCAGTCCCTCTCGATCGAGGACCTTATCCCCGGCCTGCTCGACGGCATCGTCGCCGAGATCCTGGGCCCGCTGCCGCAGCTCCTCCAGGGACAGAGCCCGACCCTGGAAATACCGGCCGAAATCCTCGGGAAGGAGGCGGTGGAGGAAGTTGGCGATCGGCTCAACGGCCGGCCGCGAATAGGACCGGCTATAGCTCGAATGATCGGCCAGGGGAGTGCCCCTTACCACTAGGACCACAATACCGACCACTACGGCTCCCCGGATCAGGCCGAAAAACAGACCGAGGCTGCGGTCGGTACCCTCCAACCCCGATTTGCGCACCAGGCGATAGGCAATGACCCCCACCAGGGAAGCAATCAGAAGGGTGACGAAGAACAGGAGCAAAAAGGCCGTAACCGCCCGCACCTGGGGATCGGCGATGGTCTCGCCGACGGTTTGCGCCAACGGCGATCCTAGGCGGGCGGCGACCACCAGGGCCAGCACCCATGCGGCGAAAGAGAAGACCTCGCGGACGAAGCCCCGCAGGATGCTGATAAGGGCTGAAACCAGGATAACAACGAGCCAAAGGACGTCGACCAGGGTCACGGCAACCGCCTTGGTGGGGCCACCAGCGGGGAAATCATTCGGCTTTCAGCAACAGTAGATCGTTGTAACCCGCCTCCTGGAGACGGTCCATGACCTCCTCGGCCTTCTGGCGAGAGCCTTCCCTACCGGCATATACCCGATGCCATTGGCGTCCTTCGATGGTCTTGGCTACCACCTGGGCCGTAAAGCCTTGATCTCCCAGACGTTCCTTCAGCCCAGTGGCGTTTCCCGGATCTTGGAAGGAGCCAGCCATTACGGTCCAGTAGGGCCCTTCGGACCGGGGCTGCTCGGTTTGGGGGGTCGATTCCTCTCTGCCACCCTCCTGGGCCTGTCCTTCGGGGGAGGGAGGCTGGCTCTCTTCAGCCGACTCGGGTTCTCCCTTCGGGCCCGGGGAAGTTTGCTCTGCCGGCGCTCCTTCGGCGGGGGCTTCAGGCTCTGCCGACTCCTCTTGCGTGGGGGACGGAGCAACTTCGTCGGTACCCCCGCTTTCGCCGGAGGCCTCCGAATCTTCGGGCTGCCACCATTCCCCATTTCGGTCTTGGGAAGCGCCCTGCGATCCGGAGGCTTCGGCCTTTTGGGGTTCTTTGGCGCTGCCCCCAGAGCCACCGGACTCGTCCAGCTTCTCAGGCTGAACCTCCACCAATTGGGTCTGTCGGTCTTGACCGCCACCCAGCAACAGGGGAACCAGGGCCCCTGCAATCACCAGGGCAACCACCAGTGCCCCAACCAGTTTGTACAAACGCCGGCCTCTGCTGCCTTCGTCCCCGTTTCTACCTGGGGCGCTCATCGCTTGCTCCCAATGTATTGCCGCCCTTGGCCTGAACGGCGGGGACAGCGTCCATGCTTTCCAAGACCGCGGCTACTACCATAAAGCTGCCGAAAGCCAGGATCCGATCGCCCTCGCCGGCGTTGGCCCGAGCCGCTTCGAGCGCGGCTACAGGTCCGGTGGCCGGTGCCGCAACCCGGGCCCTGTCAACGTGAAGGCACTCCACCAATTCGGGTCCGGATAGGGCCCGATCCATGGCAATGCCGCAAGGGTACCACCGGTCAACAGCCCCTGCCATGGCGCCGACCACTTCGGAAACAAGCTTATCCCGCATGGCCCCGAAAACGGCCAGGGTGCGGCCGGTTACGGGCTGTTGCTCCAGCAGCCTGGCGAGCTCGCCGGCGGCACTGGGATTGTGGGCCACATCCAACCAGACAGGGACCGGACCCTCGATTACCTGGCCCCGCCCGGGGACGGAGGCAGTGGGCAGGGACTGCCGCCAGGCCTCGACGCTGGGCTGGAAACCGACCGGTAGCTGCCGGCCGGTGGTTATGGCCGTAGCTGCATTGCGCAACTGGTAGTCTCCGGCCAGCCGTGGCCGAGGCAACGGGCCCAGGCGCTCGGAACCGCCCACCCAGTACCATTGGCCGTTGGTGGGCTCTCCGCGGAAGTCTCGCCCCTGTACCATCATTCCGGAATTGCTCCCGGCAAGTAGGGATTGGGGCGGATCGCCATCACCGCAAACCGCGGGCACATCCGGGCGCAGGATGCCGGCCTTTTCGGCGCCGATGCTTTCGCGGTCCCGCCCTAGAAAGTCCTGATGATCTAGGTCCACGGAGGTAATGACACTAACCTCGGGGTCCCAGATGTTCACCGCATCCAGGCGTCCACCCAGCCCCACCTCCAACAGGGCCAGATCCGCCCGTTCGGCGAACACGGCCATCGCCGCCAGGGTAGCGAACTCGAAATAGGTCAGCGGGGTGCCTTCACGGGCAGCCTCCACCGCCTCGAAAGCAGAGATCAGAACATTGTCCGGCACTGGACGCCCCTCGACGCGTATCCGCTCGCTGAACCGGAACAGATGGGGCGAGGTATAGCCGGCCACCCGGTGCCCGGCGGCTATGAGGGCTTCTTCGAGGAAGGCCAGGACCGAGCCCTTGCCGTTGGTACCCCCGACCAGGACCACGGGTAAGGGGGCCGGGCTCAGTCCCATGCGCCCAGCCACGGCCCCTACCCGCTCGAGGCCGAGCTCGATATCGCCGGGGTGAAGGGCCTCGATAGCGGCCAACCAGTTTTGAAGCTGAGGGGATTCAGGCACAGGATTGACGGCTTAGCCGGCCGTCATGGCCGCCGGCTGATGGGTTAGGCGGGTGATAAGCTCGGCCACGGTCTCCCGCATCTCCCGGCGGTCCACGATGGCATCAACTGCACCGTGCTCCTGGAGGAACTCGGCCTCCTGGAAACCCTCGGGCAGGGTCTCCTGAACGGTCTGCTGGATCACCCGGGGACCGGCGAAGCCGATCAGGGCCTTGGGCTCGGCCACGATGACATCGCCAAGCATGGCCAGGCTGGCGGAGACACCACCCATGGTGGGGTCGGTGAGCACAGAAACGAAGGGCAGCCTGGCATCATCCAGCCTGCCAAGAGCGGCCGAGGTCTTACTCATTTGCATGAGGGAGAACAGGCCTTCCTGCATACGGGCACCCCCGCTGGCAGCGAAATTCACCAGAGGCACCTGGTCGGCAACGGCGCGATCGACACTGCGAACGAAGCGCTCGCCCACAACCGAGCCCATGGAGCCACCCATAAAACCGAAGTCAAAGGCGGAGGCAACCACCCCGTGGCCCAACAAATACCCCCGCATGGCCAGCAGGGCCTCGCTTTCACCGGTTTTTTTCTGGGCCTGGGAGAGCCGCTCCCGGTACTTCTTGGAGTCACGGAAGCGCAGCGGATCGTTGGAGGCTAGATTAGCCCCGATTTCCTCCCGTCCCTCCGCATCCATGAAATAGTCAAACCGCTTCCGGGCACTAAGGCGATTGTGATGGTCGCATTTAGGACAGACCTGAAGGCTGCGATCCAGATCTTTGCGGTACAGGATGGCCTGGCAGTCGGGACACTTGTCCCAAAGGCCCTCTGGAATGTTGCCCCCGTTGCTCTGCTTCTTTTTGATCTTGGGGGGCATGATCTTTTGGAACCAGCTCATGGTGGTTGCCTGTCCTGTTCCTTAGCGTTCACAGTCCGATTTGGGGCTGCAGGGCCGCAAAGCGCTGCTGGCACCATTTAGCTCGGCGTAACTGGGTGCCGGTCAACGCCGGCGCGGAGGTCGGCCACCTGTTGGCGCAGGGCGTTTTCCAAAAGGACTGGTTCGGCCTCGCCGAAATGCGCTTCCACGGTCCGGATGAGGGCGCTGCCCACCACCACGGCATCGGCGGCACCGGCCACGGCCTTCGCGGAGGCCGCATCTCGGACCCCGAAACCGACTGCCACGGGCAGGTCGGTCCGGGCTCGGATGGGGGCAACATGCTCCCTTACGTCCGCGGCATCTAGGCCGGCACCGCCGGTAACCCCGGTCATGGACACGTAGTACAAAAAACCCCGCGCTAGCTCCAGAATGGCCCCAAGACGCTCCGCCGAAGTAGTGGGGGCGGCCAAAAGGATAGGCGCCAAGCCCGCCTCGGGGAAGGGGCGGGTCCAATCTGCGGCCTCCTCCGGTGGCATATCCACGGTCAAGGCACCATCCACGCCGGCGGCCACCGCCTTCTCGGCGAAAACGGCCGGCCCCATGTGCTCGATGGGGTTGGCGTAGCCCATGAGCACCACCGGGGTGGAGGCATCCGCCTCGCGGAACTCGCGCACCATTGCCAGCACATCCTCGAGAGTGACGTCGTGGGCCAGTGCCCTTTCGGATGCCCGCTGGATCACGGGCCCGTCGGCCAGGGGATCGGAAAAGGGAACGCCCAGCTCCAGGACATCGGCGCCGGATTCGACCATGGCGTGCATGAGGGCTACGGTCCGATCCGGGGCGGGATCGCCAGCGGTGAGAAAGGTCACCAACCCTTTGCGGCCTTCCCCGCGGAGGTCCTGGAAACGCGATTCGATCCGGTTCATGCCTGGTCCTCCACCTCCGCCACGGTATCGATGTCCTTATCCCCGCGCCCAGAGAGGTTAACCAGAATGGCCTGACCCGGCCTCATCTCCGCGGCCATGCGCTCGGCCGCGGCCATTGCGTGCGAGGTCTCCAGCGCCGGCAGAATGCCCTCGGTAGCGGTAAGCCGTTTGAAAGCGGCCAAAGCCGCGTCGTCGTCCACCGTCTCGTAACGCACTCGCCCCAGGTCTTTGAGCTGGCTGTGCTCCGGGCCCACCCCTGGGTAGTCGAGCCCGGCGGAAATGGAGTGGGTGCCCAGGACTTGGCCGTGAGCGTCCTGCATCAGATAGCTGCGGGAACCGTGCAGTATGCCCGGGGCCCCTGCCGCAAGGGGCGCGGCGTGATGGCCACTGGCCAGCCCGTAGCCCCCGGCCTCCACGCCCACCATGGCAACGTCCGTATCATCCAGGAAGGGGTGGAATAGACCGATAGCGTTACTACCGCCACCCACGCACGCGATTAGGCTGTCGGGCAAACCGCCGATGGCTCGCTGGATCTGGTCACGGGCCTCCCAGCCGATGACTGCCTGAAAATCACGGACCATCACGGGATAGGGGTGGGGTCCGGCCACGGTGCCGATGACGTAGAAGGTGTCAGCGACGTTGGTGACCCAGTCACGCATGGCCTCGTTCATGGCGTCCTTGAGGGTGCGAGACCCGGACTCCACGGGGACCACCTCGGCGCCGAGCAGACGCATGCGGTAGACATTCACGGCTTGGCGGCGCATGTCCTCGGCACCCATGTAGATCACGCAGGCCAAGCCCAATCGGGCCGCCACGGTGGCGGTGGCGACGCCGTGCTGGCCGGCGCCGGTCTCCGCGATGATGCGCTGCTTACCCATATGGCGGGCAACCAGCCCCTGGCCGATGGTGTTGTTAATCTTGTGGGCGCCGGTGTGGGTCAGGTCCTCCCGCTTTAGGAAGATGCGCGCCCCGCCCACATCCCGGCTTAGCCGCCGCGCCTCGTACAGCGGCGTGGGCCGGCCCACGTAATGATCCAGCTCGGCGGCGAGCTCCGTTTGGAAATCCGGATCCTCGCGCAACCGGTCGTAGGCATCTTCCAGTTCTTGGAGCGGCGCCAGCAGGGTCTCGGAAACGAATTGCCCGCCGAAGATCCCGAAATGGCCACCCTCGTCGGGCCCCTTATCTATTGTCCGCATCCCGGACTCCTTGCACAAAGGCTTCTAGCCTTTCGGCCGATTTTACTCCGTGGCGTTCCTCCACCCCGCTGCTCACATCCAGCGCAAAGGGTCGCACGGTACGCACCGCCTCGACCACGTTCGCCGGCGTCAGCCCGCCCGCCAGGACCATCTCGGGTGCCAGATCCCCCGGAATCAACGACCACCGAAAGGTCTCCCCTGTGCCGCCGGCCTGTCCCGGCACGTAGGCATCCAGAAGCAGACGCCGGCCGCCGTAGCGGGCGGCGAGGTTTTCCAGGTCCGTCCCGGTCCCCATGCGAACCGCCTTGAGATAGCGCCGCCCGAACCCGGCACAAAACTCGGGCGATTCATGCCCGTGGAACTGCAGGATATCCAGAGGGCAACCGCTCAAGGCATTGGTTACCTGCTTGCCATCCGGGTCCACGAATAGGCCAACGGCACTGACAAAAGCCGGCAATTCGGCGCAGATGCCAGCCGCCTGGCCAACGCTGACCGCCCGGGGACTATCGGGGTGGAACACCAGGCCAATGGCGTCTGCGCCCGCTTCTACAGCCAGGCGGCCGTCGTCAGCAGAGGTGATGCCGCAGATTTTTATCCGTGTGCGACCCAATGGGATTGCGCCTCAGAACGCCGCCGGATCGAAACCGCCGGGGCCGATCCGCGGAGGCTCGGGAGCGCCGAGCTCGGAAGGGTAGTGCACGGCGGCGAAATAGAGCCCTTCGGGACGGGCCGTTGGCCCCGCCCATTCCCGGTTCCGGGACTCCCTTACCGCCGCGATCCACTCGGGATTCTGGCGGCCCAGGCCCACCTCGAGCAGGGACCCCACCATGATCCTGACCATATTGTACAGGAATGCGGTGGCACGCACCGCCACCCGAATCTCGGGACCCTGGGACCACACCGCTACCCGCTGGATATGGCGAACCGGATCGGTTGCCTGGCAACCGGCGGCACGGAAAGCGGAGCAATCATACGCTCCCTCCAGGTGGCGGGCGCCGGCTGCCATAGCATCGGCATCCAGAAGCCGGGGCACCCATGCCACCGCCCCGGCTTCCAGGCCCGGACGCCCCAACCGGCCCAGCACCCGATACAGATAGGTGCGGCCTTGGGCCGAACGGCGGGCGTCAAAAGCCGCCGGAACGGGACGGGCCGCCACAACGGAGGCGCCCTCGGGCAGATGCTTGTTGGTGCCCTGGATCCACGCCTTCGCGGGCCGGGGCTGAGGGGCATCGAAATGGACCACCAGCCCCAGGGCATGCACTCCGGCGTCGGTTCGCCCGGCGGCCATGGTACGAACCGGACCCTGGGCAACCCGGGCCAGGGCCGTCTCCAGGGCCTCCTGAACCCCAAGGGCATTCGCCTGGCGCTGCCAACCGTGAAAACGGGCGCCGTCGAACTCAACGAGCAGGGCCCAGCGACCGCCGACAGGCTCTTCGCTCATCCCCCCCTTACCGCCCCAAGCCAGATCAACAGACCGGCCCAAAGGAGGGCACCAGCCACGAGCAGGAAGTCAGGACCTTGCAGCGCTCCCAATTGCCGAACCTGGCCCGCCTGCCGCAGGTACAAAGCCTCGGCATTACGGTCCGCAGCCTCCCGAGCCCGCCTAAGAACCGCCCGTGCCGTCCCCGCCTCAAGCCGAAGGCGGCCAATAACGCCAGAATCCGATCGAATACGCATTCTCAAGGCATCGCGGACCCGCGACGCCTCCTGCTGCACGGGCTCCACCCGGTCCAAGGTCCAAGCCAAGAGTTGGCTGAAACGGCCCACCGGCAGCCCCAGCCGCGCCAGCGGGGCCAGTACCCAGGCCACTCCGGCTGCCAAATCGCTCACCGGGGTGGCCTGCACCAAAACGGCCACCATTGCCGCCATGAGCATTACCACTATCACCAGTTCCAGGCCATGGGTGAGTCCGCTCCGGGAAGGCCAGAAAGCACCTCCGCCGGGTACCAGGGACTCTCCGGGGGTAAACCATCCGTGGAGCAGGATAATGAAAAGGAAGACCCAGCGAAGCCGGGTCACCAAGAGGGTGAACGCTCGGGTGGCGCCGGGCGTTCGAGCGGCGGCAAGGGCCACCAACCCAGCCGTGGCCAGCAGACCGAAAGGGCTCCGCACCAGCAGCACCACGGTCGCGACCAGCAGCACAGCCACCACCTTGGCCCCGGGATGAAGGGCTAGCTGCCTTGCCAACCGCCTACCCGCCACACCCGCCTACCCGGTATGAAAAACCGTACGCCCCGCCGAAGCGGGACGCGCCAGCTGGGCTCACAAGGATGGGGTCAGGAAAGGGTGCTGAGCAGCTTCTGGGCCCGAGTCTGCTGATTCGGACCACCTCGATTACTTACCTCCTCCAACAGGCCACGGGCCGAGTCCTGGTCTCCCATATCGACCCAGGCCTGGGCCAGATCCAGCTTGATCTCGAGCTCGTCATCCGGACCGCCGCCACCGGAAGTGGGTCCCGAAAACGGGCTTTCTTCCCGGGCTGTATCAGCGCTGGGCTCGCCGGAGCCAGCCTGCCCACTCGTGCCTATGGAACGGATGGTAAGATCTTGCGCGGCTTCCTGCGTTTCCTCGGGTATGGAAGGCTCCGGCGTCGCCTCGGAGGCAGAATTTCCTTCTTCGCCACCAAGGTCGCGCTTTGCAAGGCCGGCGGCTACCTCGTCTTCCCCGCCGGAGAAAGCTTCGCTCTCCCCGGCATCGCCGACACCGAGTTCAAACGCCATCTCCTGTCCTTCGCTACGGCCCGCTTCCTCTTGCGCTACGGACGGGCTGGTCGGCTTCGCCGCCGAGGCCTGCTCACCCTCGGAGGCCGGACCCTCCGAGCTTTGCCCGGCGCCAAGAGCCTCCTCGGCCATTCCGAGATCGATCTCCAGCTCGGACTCCTCCCCTGCCTTATCGGCATCCGACGAGGGCTGAGAAGACTCGGACTCCTCCTCACCCCCAAGGTTCAGGTCCAGACCTTCTTCCGTCTCAACAGCCTCACCGGCCTCGCCCGGCAATGCCGAGGAAGTAGTTTCGTCGCCTTCCGGATCCAGACCCAGATCGAACTCCAGCTCCAAGTCGTCGTCGCCTCCTGCCTCTGAACCGGACGCGGCGGGCTCCTGGTCACTGGAGAGGCCCAGTTCCAGGGCTTCGTCCACCTCAGGACCCTCGCTACCTTCACCGGAGGCCGAGGTAGTGCGCGTTTGCGTATCTCCCTCATCTAGCCCCAGGTCGAACTCCAGTTCCGAGCCCTCATCGCCTTCAGCCACGGCTTCGGTGTCGCCATCGGAAACGGCGAGATCGCCCCCTTGTTCAGCGAGGTCAAAGCTCAGTTCCTCGCCTTCGTCGCCACCGGGAACTTCCTCGGAAGCGGCGGGCCCGGAGCCGGCTCCGTCGCTGCTATCCTGGAACGCGAGGTCCAGATCGTCCTTCGGCCCTTGCATTCCGGAGCCAACAGGGGCCTCGCTAGCTTCCGGAGCGACCACCTGCCCTTCGGAGGGAGGACCCTGGAGATCAAGCCCCTCAAAATCGAAGGCAGGAGGCCCGGCTTCGCTCACATCGGGCTCGCTGCCGAGGGCGGCGGTTGGCTGGGACTCACCCACCGAGCCCAAATCCTTTCCGAAACCCGCGAACAGAGGGCTTGCCGGGCTAAGGTGCCGCCCACGGTTCCGGATCTCCGCCTGCCAATCGGGCTTTTGGTCCCCGAGCTGGTCAAAAAGGCGCCCGGCCACCTCCTCGAACTGATCGGCATCCTCGTCCTGTTCGTAGAGATCCAGAAGACGCCCGTAAGCCGCCCAATTGGAGGGATTAACCGCCAAGGCCTGCCACAGGGTCGAGCGGGCCTGTTTGAGCTCCCCTGAAGCAGCCTGGGCATCGGCCTGGAGCAGGGGATCGGCAGTGGCTTCCTCCTCCGCACCGCTATCGGGATAGGATCCCGATCCCATCTCCCGCTGGACGGTCCGAAGCCGTAGCCAGAGGGCGATGACAGCCAGTAGAAGGAGCAGATTCACCCCGGCGACCAACCAGAGGATGTAACGATCCCGAGTGGGCATACCGGATCCGCCGGAGCCCTGATCGGCCAACCGTTCCATGGTGGCGTTTTTCTGGGCTACCAGCTTCTCCTGCTCGGCTAGGTTGCTTTGCAGCCCCTCGATCCGATTTTCCAGGGCGGTTACCGAGGCCTCGTTATCCGTCTGCTGGTTGTCGAGCCGCTCCTGGAGCTCGGTGACTCGATTCCTCAGATCCGCCACCATGGCCGCACTCTCGGTCGTGGCCTCGGCCCCGTCACCCTCCGACGATCCGGAAACCTTGTCACCGGAGGTTTCATCGTTGGCCTGGACGCCATCAGGACCGGCACCGTCCTGGGTGCCTTTCCCCTGGTTCGAGCCATTACTTTTATTGGCTTGTTCGGCCTCGCTCTCTTGCGGTGAACCTCCAGGGTTTTCTGCCTGCCCCGCTGAACCGTTAGCCAACGAATCTCCCGGCGAAGTAACCGGCTCCCGGTCGGGATTCTGGATGGATACCTTGAGCTGGTACCGTTCATGGCCCGGGTTGTTGTCGCTTTGAGGCTTACCCCGCTCCCGCCATTGTTTGCGCTGACGCCGGATGATTTCCCCGGCCTCGGGTTGCCGGTAGCTACGCACCTTGGACGCACTGGGAACCTCCAGCACGGCACCCTTCTTGACTAGGTTCATATTGCCGTCGATGAAGGCTTCGGAGTTGGCTTCCCAGGTCGCTACAATGGCCGCTTCCCGGGAGATCGAAGGATCCCGGCGCAAGCGCTCAACGATGGTGGCAAGGGTATCTCCGGAGCGTACCGGGCCGTACCGGTCCCGCTTGGCCCAACCCTCCGAAACGTCAACCTCAGGACGCTCCACCGCCGGTCCGCTTTCCTTCGAGCTCCCAGTGGGACGTTGACCATTTCCTTGCGCTGGCAGCTCCTTCATCCGGAGACGCGGCCGATCTTTAGCCCGACGGGCGGTCCGTTGCGCCGTCGCTGCCGAGGCCGGGGGCGCTTCTCCCCGGACGCCGGGCTCCGAGACCTGAGGCGGGTCCAGCGTCACCGTATACATCTTGAGGACCTGGTTGCCGTCACCACTGACTCGGAGCAAGACCTCGACCAACGGGGCTTCGATGGGGCGTTGGCTGGTAAGGCGAGCGACGGGGCTTCGACCATCCTCCAGGCGCACCTCGAGCCTGTTCAGGACCGCGGGACGGGACTTGCCCACCAGCTCGTAGTCGGACTCGGAACCGATAGCCACCTCTAGGCCTTCTAGGGATTCCCCGGGGCCGAGCCGAATGGGTACCGAACCCTGAAACGGGTTGCCGAGGCTCGACTTGACTTCCAAAGAGCCGAGCCCCAGCCCCCAGGCAACGGGGCTAATGGCCCAGAAACTTACAAAAACGGCCAGTGTAATCGCTCGCCTGCTTCGGGCCCCTATAAGGGTCCGACTAACGGCTTGAGCTCGCCCTACCTGGGGGGGGGTGGGCATTTGCCTCTCCTTTTCCCGACCTTGCAGGATCTTTTCTACCGCAGATGCACCCCGCTTAGCAACTCTAGCATTTGATCTGAATGGGCTACCAAGCAGAAACCATCCTCCTCTGTCAGAACTACGGTTTCAAATCCTGCTCAACAATCACTACAAGCCAGGCTTTTAACAAAAGCCCGGCTATTGCGCCAGGGTCTATTGGCGATACCCAAAGGCAAGGGAGGAAAAAACAGCGAAGATCTCGGGGTGGGTCGCGTTCCCGATCCAGGGGGATGGCCCGCGAATTGGTTATCACGAACACATCGTAGGCTATACAGTCTAAAGCTGTCCCGTCAGGAGGCGAAGGGTCCGGCGCACCGGCTCGGCGGCGCCCCATAAGAGCTGGTCTCCCACAGAGAAGGCATTGAGGAACTCACCTCCCATGCGCATCTTGCGCAGGCGGCCAACCGGAACCTCCAGGGTGCCGGTGGCCGCTGCCGGGGTGAGCCCGCCCATTGAAGGCTCCTTGTCGTTGCGGACTACACGCACCCAGTCATTGGCCTGCGCCAAAAGCGTTTCCACCTCGTCGATGGGGACGTCCCGGCTAAGCTTGATAGTGAAGGCCTGGGCATGGGAGCGCATGGCGCCGATGCGCACGCAGGTGCCGTCAAGGGGCACGGGATTGCCATGGCGGCCTAGGATTTTGTTGGTCTCCTCGGAGCCCTTCCACTCCTCCTTGCTCTGGCCGTTTTCCATGGGCTTATCGATCCAGGGGATCAGACTGCCGGCCAGAGGCACTCCAAAATTGTCGTCCGGGAAGTCCTCCGAGCGCATGCGCTCGGTGACGGCGCGATCCATCTCCAGGATGCCCGCGGCAGGGTCCTTGAGCCGGTCGCCGGCGGCGTCCCGAAGCTCCCCCATCTGGGCCACCAGTTCGCGCATGTGCTGGGCCCCCGAGCCGGATGCGGCCTGATAAGTCATGGCCGTCATCCATTCCACCAGCCCTTCCCGGAACAGTCCGCCCAGGGCCATTAGCATGAGGCTGACCGTGCAGTTGCCGCCCACGAAGGTCCGGTAACCGTCGTCGATGGCCCGCTCCATGCCCTCCCGGTTAACCGGATCGAGGACAATAAAGCTGTCTTCGGCCATGCGCAGGGTGGAGGCGGCGTCGATCCAATATCCCTCCCAGCCCGAGGCCCGCAGGGGCTCATAAACCTGCTCAGTGTAATCACCCCCCTGGGTGGTGAGGATGGCGTCCATGGCCCGGAGAGCCTCGATGTCGCCGGCATCCTGGAGATCCGGAACCTCCCTGCCGATATCGGGCCCGGGCTGGCCGGCCTGGGAGGTGGAGAAGAAAACCGGCTCGATCCCACCGAAGTCCCCCTCCTCCAGCATGCGCTGCATCAGGACGGAGCCCACCATGCCCCGCCAGCCGACGAAACCAACCCGCTTCACATTGCCGTGCGCCATGGCATCCCTACCTATGTGGTTCCTACCGGAACGGCTATTCGCGCAGGGCCGCGATTACCGCGTCACCCATTTCGGCCGTGCCCACCGCCTCGCCGTTCCCAGCGATATCGGGCGTACGCCAGCCATCGGCCAGGACCCGCGCTACCGCGCCCTCCACCCGATCGGCCAAGGGGGCCTCGTTAAGGCTGTAGCGCAGCATCATGGCAACCGAGAGGATGGTGGCCAGGGGATTGGCCTGCCCCGTACCGGCGATATCGGGAGCCGATCCGTGAATGGGCTCATACATGCCGGCCCCTTCCTGGTTAAGTGAGGCGCTTGGCAGCAAACCGATGGACCCGGTGAGCATGCTGGCCTCGTCGGAGAGGATGTCACCGAACATGTTGGTGGTGACCATGACGTCGAACTGGCTCGGGGCGCGCACCAGCTGCATGGCGGCGTTGTCCACGTACATGTGGGATAGCGCCACATCCGGGTAATCGCGCTCGCCCAGCTCCGTGATCACCTCCCGCCACAGCTCGGTGGCCTCCAGCACGTTGGCCTTGTCCACGCTGCACACCCGCCCCGAGCGCTTGCGGGCGATATCGAAGGCAACCCAGCCGATACGCTCGATCTCGTCGGAGGTATAGACCAGGGTGTTCACCCCCCGTCGGCGGCCGTCGGCAAGCTCCTCCACGCCGCTGGGCTCGCCGAAGTAGATGCCCCCGGTAAGCTCGCGCACCACCATGATGTCGATACCGGCCACCACTTCGGGCCGCAGCGCGGAGGCCTCCACCAGCTCGGGGAAGGCCTTGGCGGGCCGGAGATTGGCGAACAGGCCCAGCTCCTTGCGCAGCCCCAGCAGGGCCCGCTCGGGACGAACACTGTGGTCCAGGGCCTCCCATCGGGGCCCGCCCACGGCCCCCAGCAGGACCGCTTCCGCCGACTGGGCCAGCTCCAGGGTGGCCGCCGGCAGCGGATGGCCGGTCTCGTCATAGGCGGTGCCGCCAACCGCGGCCTCGTCCCAGGCCACCTCCAGGCCGAAGTCGTCACGCAGGGCGGTCAGCACCTTGACGGCCTCGGCCACGATGTCGGGGCCGATGCCGTCGCCCGGGAGGATGGCGAGCTTGTGCGTCATGGGGGTCCTTTCTTCAAGGGGTTGTCCCAGGGTGTCTGCCCTATCGCTGCGCCTCGAACACCCAGGGCCGGTTCTCGTGGTGACCACCCTCGAAGGCGGCGATGGCCGCATCACGCTCCAGGGTCAGGCCGATGTCGTCGAGGCCGTGGTAGAGCATGTGCTTCTTGTGCGCGTCCACCTCGAAGGGAATCACCTCCCCACTCGGGGTTGTAATGGTCTGGGCGGCCAGGTCCACGTCCAGCTCGTACCCGGGCTGGTCCGCCACCTCCTGGAACAGGCGAGCCACCGTTTCGGCGTCCAGGGTAATGGTCAGGATGCCGTTCTTGGTGCAGTTGTTGGCGAAGATGTCGGCGAAGCTGGGCGCAATGATGACCCGGAAGCCGTAATCGGCCAGGGCCCAGGGCGCATGCTCGCGGGAGCTGCCGCAGCCGAAGTTCTCCCGGGTGAGCAGGATGGTTGCCCCCCGGGAGCGCTGCTGGTTGAGCACGAAGTCCGGGTTCTCCGGCCGCGCGCTATTGTCCTTGCCCGGGGCGCCCTCGTCCAGGTAACGCCACTCATCGAACAGGTTGGGCCCGAATCCGGTGCGCTCGATGGACTTCAGAAACTGCTTGGGGATGATGGCGTCGGTGTCCACATTGGCGCGGTCCAGCGGCGCCACCAGGCCTTTCATGCGGGTGAACGGTTCCATTTTTCTCCCAAAATGGCGGAAGCGGCTAACCGCCAAGTACGCCAAGCGGTAAAGAAGGCGTTGGGATCACCCCGGACCGGCTTGAAGGGGTTTTGCCTTCCTTGCCGTTCCTGGCGTCCTTGGCGGTTCCCAGCTTTTTTCAGTTCTCGTCGGTAACCTGGCGGACGTCGGCGAAGTGACCGGCGATGGCGGCGGCAGCGGCCATGGTGGGGCTCACCAGATGGGTTCGCCCACCTCGGCCCTGGCGCCCCTCGAAGTTGCGATTGGAGGTGGAGGCGCAGCGCTCGCCGGGCTCCAGCCGGTCGTCGTTCATGGCCAGGCACATGGAGCACCCGGGCTCGCGCCATTCGAACCCGGCCTCGACAAAAACCCGGTCCAGGCCTTCTTCCTCGGCCTGCTGCTTTACCAGGCCCGAACCGGGAACCACCATGGCGTCGACGCCCTCGGCCACCTTGTGGCCGTCCACCACCGCGGCGGCGACGCGCAGGTCCTCGATGCGGGCATTGGTGCAGGAGCCGATGAACACCCGATCCACGCCGATCTCGCGCATGGGAAGGCCCGGCTCCAGGCCCATGTAGGCCAGGGCATTGGCCATTGCCGAGCGCTTCACCGGATCCACCTCCTGGGCCGGGTCGGGGACGTCACCGGTCACCGGCGCCGTCATCTCCGGCGAGGTCCCCCAGGTCACCTCAGGAACCAATTCGGCGGCGTCCAGGCTCACCTCGGCTTCGAAGGCAGCGTCGCCGTCGGAGATCATGCCCTCCCATTCGGCCACGGCGGCGTCCCAGGTCGCCCCCGTGGGCGCATAGGGACGGCCGCGGAAGTACTCGATGGTCTTGTCGTCCACCGCCACCATGCCCGCGCGCGCGCCGGCCTCGATGGCCATGTTGCAGATGGTCATGCGGCCTTCCACGGAGAGATTCCGGATCGCCTCGCCGGCGAACTCGATGGCGTAGCCGGTACCGCCGGCGGTGCCGATCTGGCCGATCACGGCCAGGATAATGTCCTTGGCGCTGACACCGGCGGGCAGGCGGCCGTTGACGGTAACCCGCATAGCCTTGGGCTTGCGCTGCGGCAGGGTCTGTGTGGCCAGGACATGCTCCACCTCGGAAGTGCCGATACCGAAGGCCAGGCAGCCGAAGGCGCCGTGGGTGGAGGTGTGGCTGTCGCCGCAGACCACGGTCATGCCCGGGAGGACGATGCCTTCCTCGGGCCCGATGACGTGGACGATCCCCTGGCGGGGATCATCCATCTTGAACTCGGTGATGCCGAATTCGGCACAGTTGCGGTCAAGCGCCGCCACCTGCTCGGCCGATACGGGGTCGTCGATGCCCTCCGAGCGGTCAGTGGTGGGCACATTATGGTCGGGCACGGCAAAGGTCAGCTCCGGCCTCCGGACCGTGCGCCCGGTAAGCCGAAGGCCTTCGAAGGCCTGCGGACTGGTCACTTCATGCACCAAATGACGGTCGATGTAGAGCAGGGACATGCCGTTGTCGTCGGTCTCGACGACGTGGCCGTCCCACAGCTTGTCCAGCAGGGTCTTACCGGGCATTGGTCTGGTCCATTGTTCAAGCAAAGGCTACGGCAGATCCGCAGATGACGCCGATGGCGCAGATGACCGCAGGGAATTGCCTGGGGCCGGGACCTTCCCGGGCACCCGGGCTTACTTAAACCCCGAAAGCCGCCATACGCCACAACCCAGCATCACTTCGTTTCTGCCGCTTTCATCTGCGTTCATCTGCGCCATCTGCGGATAACGCCTTTAGCCATATCTCGGGCACCCCTCACGCCTCAAGGACGCTAGAGCTGCGGATGCTCCGCCGGGGGCTCGCCCATGAGCTTGTTGAGGGCATTGACGTAGGCCTTTACCGAGGCCGCCACGATGTCGGTGTCCGCCCCCTGGCCGTTGACGATGCGGCCGCCCCGCTCCAGGCGAACGGTTACCTCGCCCTGGGCATCGGTGCCGCCGGTAATGGCGTTGACCGAGTACAGTTTGAGCTCGGCATCCACCTCCGTGATGGTCTCCACCGCCTTGAAGGCGGCATCCACCGGACCATCCCCGGCAACCGTGGCGGAGTCCTGGTGGCCGTCCACCTCCAGCCTGACCCGTGCTTCGGGGATTTGGTCGGTTTCGGAGCATACATTGAGGTCCACCAGCTTGTAACGCTCGGAGGCCCGGGTGATCTCGTCGTTGACCAGGGCCAGCAGGTCTTCGTCGAAGATCTCCCGCTTCTTGTCGGCCAGCGCCTTGAACCGCTCGAAGGTGGCCTCGAACTCGTCGCCGTCCAGGTGGACGCCGAGCTCCTCCAGCCGGGTACGGAAGGCATTGCGGCCGGAGAGCTTGCCCAGGACCATGCGGTTGCGCTTCCAGCCCACGCTCTCCGCCGTCATGATCTCGTAGGTCTGACGCTCCTTGAGCACTCCATCCTGGTGGATACCCGATTCGTGGGCGAAGGCGTTGGCGCCGACAATGGCCTTGTTGTTCTGTACCGCGAACCCTGAGACGGTGGCCACCAGGCGGCTGGTGGGCACGATCTCGGTGGTCTCGATGCGAGTGTCCACCCCGAAGTGGTCGGACCGGGTGCGCAGCGCCATGACCACCTCCTCCATGGCGGCGTTGCCGGCCCGCTCGCCCAGACCGTTGACGGTGCATTCCACCTGCCGGGCGCCGTTGGCCACCGCGCCCAGAGAGTTGGCCACGGCTAGGCCCAGATCGTTGTGGCAATGTACCGAAAAGGTTGCCTTATCGCTGTTTGGCACACGCTCGCGAAGCATGCGGATGCGTTCGCCGAACTCGCCGGGCATGGCGAAGCCCACGGTATCCGGGATATTGATGGTGGTGGCGCCGGCGTCGATGGCCGCCTCCACGATCCGGCACAGGAAATCGTTGTCCGTGCGGCCGGCGTCCTCGGCGGAGAACTCGACATTATCGGTGTGGCCCCGGGCCCGTTTGACTGCCGCCACCGCCATCTCCTGGACCTCGTCCTGGCTCATCTTGAGCTTGGCTCGCAGGTGGATGTCGCTGGTGGCGATGAAGGTGTGGATACGCGGATCACCGGCGCCGGCGAGGGCCTCTCCGGCACCGTCGATATCGGCCTCCCGGGCCCGGGCCAGGCCGCAAATCTGGCAATCGCGGATCTCGTCGGCGATGGCCTTCACTGAGGCGAAATCGCCTTCCGAGGCCGAAGGGAAGCCGGCCTCGATCACGTCGACATGCAGCCGCTCCAGGGCGCGGGCGATTTGCATCTTCTCGTCGGCATTCATGGAGGCGCCGGGGCTCTGTTCCCCGTCGCGCAGGGTGGTATCGAAGATCTGTACTCGGTCCGCCATCAGGCAGCCCTCCGCTCAAGCATCCGTAGGGTTACGGAAACTGGGAATTTCGGCCCGGCGTCGCTGGACGCCGCTTTTGGCGCGGCTCGCGGCAACCGCGGCGCGCCCGGGCCGGAGTTTCGGTTGCGAAACGGAAGCGGGGTTACGCGCGTAGGAGGCGCGGTAGCCGTAGCGGGAGGCAGGATAGGCTTTGCGGCAGGTGGGGCTGGCTGAGCCGGGACACAGAAGTCCCCGGACCGCCGTGGCGGCCGGCTTCGGAGTAGCGCGGGCTTACGCCCTCAATCGCTGACGCTGCCATTGGTCAAGTCCCCTGCACATGGATCCTTGTATGATCCCAAAAAGCTATTGTTCCCGGTCCGAGCTGTCAACCTCGGAGCGGGCACGACGCTCCCGCCGCCGTTGGCGGAGCTGGAAGACGGTGGCCACCGGACCGGCCAGGGCATACACAAAGAAGAACCCGAACAGCACCAGCGGCGGATGCACCGCTACCAGGATGAGCAGTCCGACGATGAGGACCGCGACCGGGAACGGCACGCGATAACGGAGATCGGCGTCCTTGAAGCTCCGGTAGCGGATATTGCTTACCATCAGCAATGCAATGACGTAGACCGCTACCAGGGCCACCAAGTTCACCCAGAAGCCCGAAAAACCGGCTTCCTCCACGAACAACACCCACGTGGCCAGGGTGGCCGCACCGGCCGGTACCGGCAGACCTTGGAAAAACCGTTTTTCCTTGACCGCGCTCTGGGTATTGAAACGGGCCAGACGGAGCCCGGCACAGGCCGTGAAAAGAAAGCCGCCGAGCCAGCCCACATTGTCGAAGGGCTGCAACGCCCACTGGTAGATCAGCACCGCCGGGGCCAAGCCGAAGCTAACGGCGTCCGAGATGCTGTCGTACTCGGCCCCGAAGTCAGTCTCCGCCCCGATCAGCCGCGCCACCCGACCGTCCAGCCCGTCGAAGACCAGGGCCACAAGGGCGGCTACCGCCGCCGGCACGAAATCCCCCTCCACCGACTTGACTACGGCAAAGAACCCTGCGAACAGGGCCGCAGTGGTCAGCAGGTTGGGCAGCAGATAAACCCCCTTGCTAGTGTCCCGTTTCATAAGTGCGTTGCCTTTCTGCGAGTCGAGATGGCGGGTGCCGCAAGGAGCCGGGCCGCAGGCGGCCTCCCTGCCCGTCAAGGACCGGTGACGCCGCGCCGTCCGCCATCTCGGCTCGCCCGCAGGGAGCCCCTGCGCCGGCCCAGCGCTGCGTTGCGCCGCCTCGACGTGGGGCCGCCACGCCTTCGTCGGCGCGCCTTGCTCTGAACCGGCGCAGGAAGCTCAGAAAGGTAACGCACTTATGAGACGGGACACTCGAGCTGCGGGGCGCTTCATGGACCTCCCTCTCGCCGAAATGACGAGGCCCGGCCTGATCGCCGGGGCCCCCGCGTGACCGGCTTCCGCGGCTAGTTCTTTTCCTCGTCGACCAGCTTGCCGGCGCCCATGAATTTCATCTGCGAGCGCAGACGTTCGCCCACCTCCTCGATAGGATGCTCGCGGGCCAGGCGCCGGGAGGACTGCAGCTTGGGCGTGCCGGCCTGATTCTCCAGGATGTACTCCTTGGCGAAGGTGCCGTCCTGGATCTCGCCGAGGACTTTGCGCATTTCCTCCTTGACGTCCTCGTTGATCAAGCGCCGGCCCCGGCTGAAATCGCCGTACTCGGCGGTGTTGGAGATAGAGTAGCGCATATTGGCGATACCGCCCTCGTAGAGCAGGTCGACGATGAGCTTCATCTCGTGCAGGCATTCGAAGTACGCCATCTCCGGGGCGTAGCCTGCCTCGGTAAGGGTCTCGAAGCCCGACTGGATCAGGGCCGACAGACCGCCGCAGAGAACCGCCTGCTCGCCGAACAGGTCCGTCTCGGTCTCTTCCCGGAAAGTGGTCTCGATGACCCCGGCGCGAGTGCCGCCGTTAGCCCGGCTGTAGGACAGCGCGATGTCGCGGGCCTGACCGGAAGCGTCGGCCTCGATGGCGATCAGGTTGGGCACCCCGCTGCCTTGGGTGTAGGTGGCGCGAACGGTGTGGCCCGGGCCCTTGGGGGCGACCATGAACACGTCCAGGTCGGACCGGGGCACGACCTGGCCGTAGTTGATGTTGAAACCGTGGGCGAAGGCGAGGGCGCCGCCCTGCTTGAGGTTGGGCTCGATCTGGCCGTAGTAAAGCGCCTTCTGGTGCTCGTCCGGGGCCAGGACCATGACCACGTCGGCGGCGGCGGTGGCCTCCTCGATTGGGGCCACATTGAGCCCGGCGGCCTCGGCCTTGGCCCATGATCCGGAGCCGGGGCGCAGCCCCACGGTAACGCTAACCCCGGATTCGGCGAGGTTGTTGGCATGGGCATGGCCCTGGGAGCCGTAGCCGATGATGGCCACCCCCTTGCCCTGGATGAGGGAGAGGTCGGCGTCCTGGTCGTAATACACCTTCATGGCGGGTCCTTTGATCGAAGTTTTAAGTTTTGGGATCGGACCATCAGTCCGGACCAGCTTTCAGTAGGTGGTAGAGGTGTTCAACCAC
>NZ_JAZKRM010000010.1:0-79329 GCF_036628635.1 Thiohalorhabdus sp.
GGCCGTCGGAGCGGTTGCCGGCATCACGCTCGGCCTGGAAAAACCAGGTGCGGATGGTCTGCGCCGAGGGCTCAAACGCTTTGGCAAACTCGGCCGGGCTCCGCCCTGAGAGCACCAGCTCGACCATCTGCTCGCGGCATGCCGCGGAATACATTGGTAAGGTTGCTGCCATCGTGGCTCACGCCTTCCGACCAAAGGATTGGGTATCCACGAATTCGGGTCAACTCCAATCCCGGAGCAGCGCCCCGCATGCCCAGCACGGCTCAGCACCCGGCTCGGCTCCGGGCAACGCCTGGGAGCGGTTACTTTTAGGCGCTCCTCGGGAAGCCGCGTGGCCCCCTCCCGTGGTGGCCCGGACCGGAAATGGCGTATAATGAGCCAGTTAGGACTGGGAGGAAGGAGGCCGCAGTGACCATCTGGGTGGATGCCGACGCCTGTCCCGGCGCGGTGCGCGAGATTGTTCTCAAAGCCTCCCGACGTACTGGGATGCCGGTGGTCATGGTCGCCAACCGCGATATGCCCGAGCCCAAGGCGGCCAACGCCTCCTTCGTGCGGGTCTCTGCGGGGGCGGAAGTCGCCGACCACTATATAGCGGACCACGTGGCAACCTCCGATCTGGTGGTTACCGCCGACGTCCCGTTGGCGGCACAGGTAGTCGAGCGGGGCGCCTTGGCTATCTCGCCACGGGGGGAGGAATATACCGCTGAATCGGTGCGCCAGCAGCTGTCCATGCGGGATTTCATGGAGTCCATGCGCGGCGCCGGGCTGGCCGGGGGTGGGCCGGCGCCGGAGTCCCAACGCGACCGCCAGGCCTTCGCCAACGCCCTGGACC
This sequence comes from Thiohalorhabdus sp., assembly GCF_036628635.1. Lineage (GTDB taxonomy): Bacteria > Pseudomonadota > Gammaproteobacteria > Thiohalorhabdales > Thiohalorhabdaceae > Thiohalorhabdus. Next base: position 833 of record NZ_JAZKRM010000010.1, read on the forward strand.
GCTGGCTGGCCCGCCAAACGGGCCCCAACGACTGAGAGAAGGCTGCCGCGGCAATGGCCACCGAAGCCCACCATGGGGAAGCCTGCGCCCTATGCGGGCGGCGGGGTCCGCCCCTGACCAAGCATCATCTGATCCCGCGCGCCATGCACAACCGCAAGTGGGCCCGCCGCCGCTTCGGTCGGGAGGGCATGCAGGCGGGGGTGATCTGGGTATGCGAGCCCTGCCATCGCCACATCCACGCCACTCTCTCCGAGAAGCAGCTGGCCCACGAATACAACACCTGCGAGGCCCTCCTGGCCCATCCCGAGATCGCCCGCTTCGTGGCTTGGATCGCCGACAAACCGGCGGATCTGGCAGTGCGCTCACGCGAGCGACGGCACTGAAGGGATCCGCCCGCATCTCCCGCAGGAAAGCCCCCCGAGCTGTTTGCCTGGAGCCCTGGGCAGCCACTTTGACCAGCCTTCTTCTGCCCCCTTAATTCCTGCCCTCCGGGCCAAAAGCCCGGGGCCCCGGCAGGCACACCCAAGTTGCTGCCTGACGGCCCACATCCCCTTGCCGTAACGACTAGCAGGCGACCATTGCCGTAGGCACTGCCTGCATCACCTGAGGGGATCGTCTGGCTGACCGAGGACAACCCCGAGGCCCTTTATCCCCTCGGGAACCTGGACGCATCGCCGGCATCTCCGGGTTCAGTGTGCCATCCCCGTCGGCCCGCCGGGTTAGCCGCGGGTGTCGGCGTTCACCAGCGCCAAGACCGGCCTCATTCTGGCCCTCGAGCCCGCTCTGGTGCCAGGGCTCTCGGCTCTACCGGCCGACATCGCTGCCGGGCTAATCCGGGCGGATGTGGCGGTTCGTGTGTTCAAACAGCGTGATGTGAGCGGGCCCGGGTCTATTTCTAGGAGTGGGCGCCCCCCCCCCGATCGTCGGGATCGACTGAATATCGGAGCTGATCCACCTGGGGGTGAGGATTGCTTGCCTGACCAGGCACCGAAGGGTGCCGGCCGGGAGCGGATCTGGCCTATCCTCAGGAGGTCGTGCGGCGGTCCCCGGCCATCCTCGTCGGCTGCAGGTCCGGCAATCGCTTATGGCCCAAGCAGGTGGCTACCCGGGCCGGCTGGGATAAAGTGTCCACGATACGCCACGGCGAGCTTTACGAGATCAAATCAGCGGACATTTCGCAGCCAGGGCCGGCCCATAAGGGTAACCTGACCCAGCTTAAACGTATCTTCCGGTCATCGGTGCATGGGACTAACGGATGAGCCGGGCCAGCTGGCGGAATTGGTCCGTTCCCGCCCGTTGCAGCCATTCGAACAACACCGACTCCACATTGGACACCGGCACCCCTAGAGCGCGCAGGCGGTCGAGGGCGTTGGCCTGGTGCGCCGGCCGCCGCGAGCATACCCCATCGGCGACGACAAAGGGGGTGTAGCCCGCCTCCAGCAACTCGACCGCGGTCTGCACCACGCACACGTGGGCCTCCATGCCGGCAATCACCACCTGATTGCGGCCGGTCGCCGACAAGGCCTCGGTGAAGCGCGCCTCGCCGCAACAGGAGAAACTGTCCTTGGCGATGAAGGCGGCATTCTCTGGAAAGTGGCTGCTCACTTCGGGAATGGTTTCCCCCAGCCCTTTGGGGTACTGCTCAGTGACGACCACCGGAATGGCCAGCTCCTTGGCGGCGGTCAGCAGGGTCTGCACCGTGGCCAGTACCTCACGCCGGGCATCCGGGGGCATGGCCGGGGCCAGCTTCTCCTGGATATCCACGATGACCAGATGGGAGTCCTCGGCGCGGGCGAGGGTCATGACAGCCTCCGGCGAAGGGATGGGGCCAAGCGGTTAGCTGGGTGGCATGATACCCCAACCCGAGTCGAGGGACAGGGGTGGCCGAAGCCACCCGACACCGGCATGCCCTCGGCCGGGGCCGTGCCAGTGTGGCATCCAATGGTGCCGTCAGCCCTGGGGACTTTCCCCCATTTGGCCGCAGTACTGCTCCAGATGGGCCGGAATATCCTCGGGACACTCGCCGCAATCCTGGTTACCGGGAACGGCGTAATCAATGAACTTGGGATAAGGCAGGTTGAGATCGTTCATGATCTCGATGAACTCCGACCGAGTTTTGCCCGAGCCCAACCGCGGATTGCGCTCCTTCTCCTGAGCAATGGAGGATACGTGACGGCCGTTGTAATCGTGCGCAGGGAACACCAGGGTGTCATCGGACAGGGCGAACAGGCGCCCGGTAACGCTATCGTAGAGCGTTCCGGCATCGCCGTTCTGGAAATCGGTGCGGCCGCAGCCGTCGATCATCAGGGCATCGCCGGTTAGTACCCGGTCGGCCACGCGATAGGCCAGGTGGTTATCGGTGTGCCCCGGCGTATGGATGGGCTCCAGCCCGATGTCGTCGACTGTGAACGGGATGCCGTCCGCAAGGGGTGCCTCGGTGCAGGACAGGCCGTCCAAGGCCGGGCCCGCGATACGGCTACCGGCCTCCTGCTTGAGCATCTTGGCCGAAGTGATGTGGTCGGCGTGGATGTGGGTCTCAACCGTGTAGGCCAGTGACAGGCCCAGCTCGCTGATCACCTCGAGATCCCGCTGCCAGGTGGGTAGCACCGGATCGACGAGCAGGGCCCGACCGGTCTCCTCGCTGGCGATCAGATAGGTGTAGGTGCTGGAAATGCCCTCGAACAGTTGCCGGAATATCATGGATGGCTTTCCTTCATTGCGATTCAACGCCACAGGCTGTTTCTGGGCCTTGGAGCAACCGGTGTGGCCGCGGGTTTCCCCCGCTAGGCCCGGCCCCGGCTGTGGCCGTCGCCGAGGCCACCGGCGACCAAATGGGCTACCCGCAGGGGCTCTGGGATACTACCGCGGAGGGCCCAGCGCCGCACGGCCGCCTCGGCTTCGGCCGCCGACAGGCCCGCCCGCTGCAGGTGGATTCCGGCCACCGACTCCATGGCCCCGGTGCGCTGGATGGTACGCCATTTGCGCGCGCCCTCGGGCACCTTGGCTGTTAGAGCCCGTTCCATGGCGGCGAGGTCGGGGGCCCGCCGGGCCACGATCACGGCCGGCAGGTTCAGGGCGTGGTAAAGCAGGCGGACGTCCACTATATTGAACCCGGCAAAGGCGATCCCCTGCAGAAACACCAGCTGGAGCTGGGGATAGAACCGGGAAGTGGCCACCAGCCGGACCAGCTCGGCGGTGGCGTCGGCGCCATCGCGAGCCACCGTTCCCGAAAGAACGCCGTCGAGGCGGTCGCCAGCGAACACCGTTCCCACCACCTGTACCGGATCTCGCGACCCTCGATCAAAGGGGGCGTCGTCGAAACCGACAGCATGACTGAAGCGATAATCGGTCATGGCGAGCCATCCCGGAATGGGCTCTTATTGAAGCGGGGTCCCCGCCGCGATTCGCCTTCGCGGCCGCATCGGTCGCAACAAGGAGGTCGCTCCTACAAGACGGCCCCGGCCCTCAGTGGGCCTCTTCCCAGTTGGCCCCCGTGCCCAACTCCACTTCCAGGGGCACTTCCAGATCATCGACTCCGGTGGTCATGAGGCCGGGTAGCCCGTTCTGCAGACGCTCCAGCTCGCCAGGCGGACACTCCAGAACCAGCTCGTCGTGGACCTGCATGAGCAGGCGAGCGACTAGGTCCTGATCCCAAAGCCAGGCCGCCACATTGATCATGGCCTGCTTGATGATGTCGGCCGCCGTTCCCTGCAGTGGGGCATTGATTGCCTGGCGCTCGGCGGCAGCGCGCAAACCGGGATTGCTGGACTGGATGTCCGGGATGTAGATGCGCCGGCCGCGCAGGGTCTCCACATAGCCGGTGGCGCGCACCTGCTCCCGGGCCTGGTCCATGTACCCCCGCACTCCCGGATAGCGCTCGAAGTAGGCATCGATGTAGGCCTGGGCTTCGTCGTTCCCGATCTCCAGCTGCTGCGCCAGGCCCCAGGCGGACATGCCGTAGATCAGGCCGAAATTGATGGTTTTGGCGGCCCGGCGGGCGGCCGAGGACACCTCCCCGCCATCGACGCCGAAGACCTCGGCGGCAGTGGCTGCGTGGATATCCTCGCCTTCGGCGAAGGCTTGCCGCAGGCGCTCGTCGCCGGAGAGGTGGGCCATAAGCCGCAGCTCGATCTGGGAGTAGTCGGCCGCCACCATGGTCCAGCCCTCGGCCGGGACGAAGGCCTTGCGGATGCGCCTGCCCTGCTCGCTGCGCACCGGGATGTTCTGGAGGTTTGGCTCCGCCGAGGAAAGACGGCCGGTGGCGGTGTTGGCCTGATGGTAGCTGGTGTGGACCCGGCCCGTGTCCGGGTTCACCAATTTGGGCAGGGCGTCGGTGTAGGTGGACTTGAGCTTGGCCAGGCCGCGGTATTCCAGGATGCGCGCCGGCAGGGGGTAGTGCTCGGCCAGCTGGCTCAGGACCTCCTCGTTGGTGGACGGTGCCCCCTTGGGCGTGCGCTTGGCCACCGGCAGTTCCTGCTCGTCGAACAGCAGCGCCTGGATCTGCTTGGGCGAATTGAGGTTGAACTCGCGGTCCGCAAGGGCGAAGGCCTGTTCCTGGGTGCGCGCCATCTCCCCGGCCAGCTCCTCGGACAGCTCGCCCAGCAGCCCCAGATCCAGGCGCACCCCGGTGCGCTCCATGCGCGCCAGCACGGGCATGAGCGGCAGCTCCAAGTCGCGGTAGAGGGCCTCCAGTCGAGGCTCGGCCGCCAGGTCCGGGGCCAGGTCCCGGTACAGCGCCAAGGTGATCTCGGCGTCCTCGCTGGCGTACGTCACCGCCTCCGCCACCGGCACCTGGTCGAAGGTCACCTGCTTGGCGCCCTTGCCGGCCACCTCGGTGTACTTGGTGGTGGTCCGACCCAACCGCTCGCTGGCGAGGGTGTCCATGTCGTGGCTGTGGCGGGTGGGGTTGAGGACGTAGCTCATGAGCATGGTGTCTTCGAAGGGGCCGGCCACCGCCCAGCCGGCGCGTTGGAGCACCGACAGGTCGTACTTGAGGTTCTGGCCGATCTTGACGGCGCCGCCGGCAAGGGCGTGGGCCAGGGCCCGGCGTGCCCGCTCCGGATCCAGCTGGTCGGCGCTGCCCTCCCCGCTGTGCCCCACCGGCACGTAGTAGGCCGCCCCCGCCTCTCTGGCGAAGGAAAGGCCCACCAGATCGGCGCGCACCGCCGACAGGGTGGTGGTCTCGGTATCGAAAGCGAAGTGCTCGGCTCCAGCCAAACCTTCGGCTAGCTCGGTGAGGGCGACCTCGTCGGTGACGGCGTGGTAATCGGCGGCCGGTCCGGCCTCCTCGCCGTTGCCCAGGGCCCGCAGCATGCTGGTGAACTCTAGGTCCCGGAACAGGGCGCGCAGCTCGTCGGTGGCCTCCTCGCCCCGGGTCAGATCGGCCAATGTGCGGTCGAGATTCAGGCCGCAGCGGATGGTAGTAAGGTCCTTGTTCAGCTGCAGCTGCTCGGCGTGCTCGCGGATGCGCTCGCCCACCTTGCCGGTTAGCTCGTCGGCGTGGGCAAGCAAACCTTCTAGGCAACCGTAGGTCTGCAGCAGCTTGGCGGCCGTCTTCTCACCCACCCCGGGCACCCCGGGGATGTTGTCCACCTTGTCGCCCACCAGGGCCAGGAAGTCAGCCACGGCCTCCGGTCCCACCCCCCAGCGCTCGCGAACCGCGTCCTCGTTAATCAGGCGGTCCTTCATGGTGTCCAAAAGGAGGGTCTTGTCGTCCACGAGCTGGGCCATGTCCTTGTCGCCGGTAACGATCATGACCTCCCGGCCGAGGGTTTCGGCCTGGGCCGCCAGGGTGCCGATGACATCGTCGGCCTCCACGCCGTCCTCCACCAGCACGGGCAGACCAAAGGCGGCCGCCAGACGGTGGATGTAGGGCAGCTGCTCCGCCAGGTCTTCGGGCATGGGAGGCCGGTTGGCTTTGTAGTCCTCGAACAGGTCGACCCGGAAGGTGGGGCCCTTGGGATCGAACACCACGCCGAGCTCGTCGGGGGCGTAATCCTGGATCAACTTGAGCACCATCTGGGCGAAACCGTAGGCAGCGCCGGTGCTCAGGCCCCGGGAATTGGAGAGGTCGGGCAGGGCATGATAAGCGCGAAAGATGTAGGAGCTGCCGTCCACCAGGAAGATGAGGCTGCTATCCGTGTTTTGCCCGGTGCTCGCCATAGGCGGTATGCTCTCTTGCTTTGACCGGGACCGGTCTACGGTCCCTGAGCCGTTGCTTCCAGAGGCACGAAGGTATCATGAAAGATCAGGCCGATTCTTTGTCAGGGCTAGCGCGGGAATTCATCCATCCCGGCGCCTCGGCGGCCAACAGCGCCTGGAACGACGAGATCATGGCCGAGTTCAGCCATGGCTTTGAGAATTTGGCGGACGTGGAGCCGGCCGTCACTATTTTCGGCTCCTCCCGCATCGGCGAGGACAGTCCCTACTACCCAATTACGGCCGAGATCGCCCGCCGCCTGGCCAGCCAAGGCTTCTCCATCATCAGCGGCGGCGGACCGGGCCTGATGGAGGCCGCCAACCGTGGTGCCTGGGGAGGAGGGGGCGAAAGCATTGGCCTCAACATCGATCTTCCCCACGAGCAGCAAGCCAACGGCTTCCAGACCCGGCAGCTCCAGTTCCGCCATTTCTTCGCCCGCAAGGTGATGTTCGTGAAATACGCCACCGCCTACGTGGTCATGCCAGGCGGCTTCGGTACCCTCGATGAGCTGGTGGAGGCCTTGACCCTGCAGCAAACGGGCAAGAGCCGGCGCTTCCCCACCATCCTAGTGGGCAGATCCTTCTGGCAGGGGCTAATTGACTGGTTCGAGGACAGTCTGAAGGCCCAAGGTGTCATCACCGCCGAGGACTTGGAGCTGTTTCAGGTGCGCGACGACCCCGACGATGTGGTCCGCCTAATCCTCGACTTCTACCAGCGCGAGAACGGCCCGTCCCGGGAACAGGCCGAGCCCGAATTCTGAATTCCATCCAGGACCGCTAACCCTGGTATCATTCCTTCAACCTCGCGCCTTCCACGGTATCGATCATGTACTCTACCTTCCTGCGCTCCGCTATCCTACTTCCAGGCCTTTTTCTGACTTTGCCGGCTGGGGTTACCGCCCAGGAGCAGGAAGGGGGTGACATCCCCCCGGAGCACCGCATCGCCCCGGGTGAAGGCGACCCCGAGGTGACCATCATCCAGCAGAAGGACATGACCATCACCGAATACCGTTCCGGTGGCCGGGTTTACATGATCAAGGTGGATCCCGACGTGGGTCCGCCTTATTACCTCGTGGACCGCACCGGCGATGGCTCATGGGACCGCCGCATGGGGCCCGATATCGCCGTGCCCCAGTGGACCATCTTCGAGTGGTAAGCCGCGCCGGCCCCCACGGCGCAAACGGTTAAGGAACCTGCTTAGTGTCGGTCTACACCTCGGTCAGCCAGGAGCAGCTGGAAACCTTCATCGGGCATTTCAGCCGGGTGGGAACGCCCTTGGAGCTGGTGGGTATCTCCCAGGGGGTGGAGAACACCAACTACTTCCTGGTAACCGATCGCGACGAGTACGTGCTGACCCTGTTCGAGCGGGTGCCCGAGGAAGACCTGCCCTTTTTTCTGAACCTCATGGCCTTCCTAGGCGACCGCAGCCTGCCTGTCCCGCGTCCGGTTGCCGACGACGACGGCAATTACCTGCGCTACCTGGCCAACCGTCCCGCAGCGATCGTCACCAAGCTACCGGGCCGCACTGTTTATTACCCGGGCGTCGAGCATTGCGCGGCAGTGGGTTCTGTTCTCGGCCGCATGCACCGCGCCGGTCAGGAATTCCCCCGCTCCCGGCCCAATCCGCGCGGGCCGTCCTGGTGGCAGGATACTGCCGCTGCCCTGGAAGGGGACCTGGAAGCGGACGAGCAGCGATTGGTGGAAGACGAGCTCACCTACCAGTATCATAACCGCCGGATCGATCTGCCCCGGGGGGTCATCCACGCCGACCTCTTCCACGACAACGCGCTGTTCCAGGAAGGCGAGCTTACCGGGGTGATCGACTTCTACTACGCCTGCAGTGACGTCCTCGCATTCGACTTGGCCATCGTCGCCAACGACTGGTGCATCCACCCCGACGGCACCCTCAATCCCTACCGGGCCAAGGCCCTGCTCCACCACTACCACGCCGAACGCCCGCTGGCGCGTAACGAGGAGGCCCTGTGGCCGGTGATGTTGCGCGGGGCCGCCCTGCGCTTCTGGCTCTCCCGGCTGTGGGACTACCACCACCCGCGTGCCGGGGAAATCACCTCCACCAAGGACCCCGAGCACTTCCGGGCCATCCTGGAGGCCCGCCGCGACCTGCCCCGCAACGCCTGGATGGGCTGGCCGAAGGATGTCGTTGACTGAGTGAGGGGGTGAGTAGTGAGGCGTAACGGCCAAGGCGGTACGGCGCAAGCGTTATCCGCAGATGACACAGATGGCCGCAGATGAAAACCGAAAACGGCAGAGAACTGCCGATGGGCCCTGCCTCCGACCCTATTGGGCCAGGCTTTTCGGTAAACTCAGGCTTTTAGATTATTTTCCTGATTCATTTTATTAACGGCCTTGCCTTCCATCTGCGTTCATCGGGGTAATCTGCGGATAACGCCGTTGGTGCTGCCTTTACCCCTCACACCTCACGTCTCACCCCTCACTCAAGCCTTTCCAGTCCCGCGTACTCGGTAATCAGCCACTTCTCCTCGCCGAGCTCACGGAAGAACACCCGGACCCGGCCCTTGGGCCCGGCACCCTCGCAGGCCATGACCACCCCGGCCCCGAAGCGAGGATGGCGGACCCCTTCTCCCGGGGGGAACGGCGGCGCTTCCCGGCCTCCCATAGGGTCGGCCCCGGGGGCGGCCATGCCGCCGAGCTGGATCTCGGGCTTGGGTGTCAGGTCCTTGAGCTTGTCCGGGGCGATCTCCTCGACGAACCGGGACGGCGGGTTGGTCTGCTCCCGGCCGTGGAGCCGCCGGCGCTGGGCCATGGTCAGGGTCAGCTCCTGCATAGCCCGCGTCATGCCCACGTAGCAAAGCCGGCGCTCCTCTTCCAGGGCGACGTCGTCGTCCAGGGTCCGGAAATGGGGGAACAAGCCCTCCTCCATGCCGGTCAGGAAGACCTTGCGGAACTCCAGGCCCTTGGCGGCGTGCAGGGACATCAGCTGGACCGCATCCTCATCGGGGTCAGCACGGCCCTCGCCGGCCTCCAGGGCGGTATGGGCGAGGAAGGCGGACAGGGCGTCGTCCTCGCCGGCAATCTCGTCCTCGGCGAACTGTTCGGCGGCGCTGACCATCTCCTCCAGGTTCTCCACCCGGTTGTCGGCCTCGGCATCGCCCTTGGCCGCCAGCGCCTCGGCCAGACCCGTTCGCCGCAGGACCCGCTCAACCAGATCGCCCAAGGCCGCGGTATGGGAAGTCTCGCGCAGCTCGTCGACAAGGCGAATGAAGCCTTCCAGACCGGTGGCCGCCTTGCCCCGCAACCGGCTCTCGGTCAGGGCCCGCTGCGCCCCGGTCCACAGGGAGTCGCCGCCGGCGGCGGCGCGTACCGTTGCCAGGGATTTTTCGCCCACGCCACGGCTGGGGTGATTCACCACCCGATCAAAGCTGGCGTCATCGTGCGGATTGCGCAGCAGCCGCAGGTAGGCCAGGGCGTCCTTGATCTCGGCGCGCTCGAAGAAGCGCATACCGCCATAAACCCGATAGGGCAAACCGGCCCCGAGCAGGGCCTCTTCGAACTGGCGGGACTGGGCGTGGGAGCGGTAGAGGACGGCACAGTCGGAGCGCGGGTGGCCGGCCTCCACCCATTTCTGGATCTCGCGCACCACGTACTGGGCCTCCTCCCGCTCGGTGGGCGCCGCCAACCAAGCGGGGAGCGGCCCATCGCTGGCCTCGGTCCACAGCTCCTTGCCCATCCGGCCCGTGTTGTGGCCGATGACGTCGTTGGCGGCGGCCAGGATGGGCTGAGTGGAGCGGTAATTGCGCTCCAGCCGCACCACCTGGGCCGCCGGGTAATGGTCGGAAAAGTTCAGCACGTGCTCTACGCGGGCACCGCGCCAGCCGTAAATGGACTGGTCATCGTCGCCCACGGCGAAGAGGTCGTCCCCCTTGGCCAGCAAGTTGCTTAACCACAAGTGCTGCACACGATTGGTGTCCTGGAATTCGTCCACCAGGACGTGGCGGAAACGATCGCGATAGTGGGCGGCCACTTCGGGCTGCTTGCGGAATAGCTCCTGGGTGCGCAGCAGGAGGTCGCCGAAATCCACCAGCCCCGAGCGGTGGAGGGCGGCCTGGTAACGGCGGTAGAGGGCGACCATGGTGGCATCGTTGTCCCCAGCCTCGGCCTCCGCCGGGGTTTGGCCGTCTTCCTTGAGAGCGTTGATGGCCCCCTGGACGCGGCGCGGATCAAAGGCCTTCTCGTCTACCCCGGCGTCACGGACGACCCGCTTGACCATGCGCTTCTGGTCCTCGGCGTCCAGAATCTGGAAATCGGCCGGAAGATCCAGGGCCTGATGGTGTGCCCGCAGCATTCGGTGGCACAGACCATGGAAGGTACCGATCCACAGGTTGACGACGCTGATTCCAAGCAGGTCCTCCACCCGCTCCCGCATCTCGCGCGCCGCCTTGTTGGTGAAGGTCACTGCCAGCACCGAGCCCGGCGGTTCCCCCAGGTGGCCCACCAGGAAGGCGATACGGTGCGTCAAGACACGCGTCTTACCGCTGCCCGCCCCGGCCAGGATCAGGCTGGGGCCTTCGGGCAGACTCACCGCCTCCTGCTGCTGCTGGTTGAGGCCGTCAAACATCGATCCCGGTCTCTTGCTCTTGCTGATTGTTTTGCATTTGTTCCATGCAGGCCGCGACCACCTCATTGCGGTTGACCAGGCCCACCACCACGGCCGCATCACGGGGGGAGCGCACGGGGAAGCCCTGCAGGCCGTAGGAGGCCATCAGGTCCATGGCCTTGACGGCCCCATCGCCAGGATAGAGGTTGCGCAGGTCCTCGGACCGATGCAAGTAGGGCCCTAGATCGATCAGGCCCTCATCGTCCGGGGCCACCAAGCCCGCCTGAAGGAGGCCGGTCAGGTCCACCAGGCCCAGGAATTGCGCCTCCTCGTCGGACACCGGAAATACCGCCTGAATCCCCGAATCCGCTGTGGCCTTTTCCAATTCCTCATGGCTGGCCCGCAACGGCAGGCTCCGGAAGTCGCTAACCATGACCTCGTTTACCGGGATGGTGCACTTCTGTCCGGCCTCCGGCAGGGCGGGCTCGGACAGCTCCCGCAGGTGTAGGGTCCAGGCGAAAACGGACTGGGCCTTGAACCAGTCTCGCGAGGTAACCGCCGCGGTCACCGTAGCCAGCATGACCGGGAGGATCACCGCCGGGTTCTGGACCAGCTCGAAGACCGCCACAATGGCGCTGAAGGGAGCGTTAAGGATGGCTGCCATGCCCGCGGCCATGCCAATGATGGCCCAGATGGCGGTACCGCCCACTTCCATTGGCACCACCGCCCGGGCCATCTCCGCCAGTATGGCGCCCAGCAGGGCGCCCATGAACAAGGAAGGGCCAATGGCACCACCCCGGGACTGCGTTCCCAGGCTAATGGTAGTGGCCGCTAGCTTGGCCACCAGCAGGGCGGCCATGCCCAATAATGTCAGTGAGCCGGCAAACACGTCTTCCAACAGGCCGTAACTGACGCCCATGATCCCCGGAACCGCCACCGCCAATAGGCCGACCCCCAGGCCACCCAGGGCCGGTAGGGCCCAGGTGGGTACCGCCACCCGCTCCTTCAGGTGGTACACCCCCTCCAGCCCCCGCAGGAGGAAAAAGGACATCAGGGCCGCCCCTAGGCCGATAACCCAGTCCAGCGGCAACAGGGGCAAGGGATGGGTGGCCACTTGCGGAACCTCCAGCACCAGCCCGCGGCCTATGCCCATCTGCGCCACTACCGTGGCAAGAACGGCGCTCACCACCACCGGGGCAAACAAGATCAGGGTGTATTCGCCCAGGATCACTTCCAGGGCGAACACCACCCCGGCCAGGGGGATATCCAGGGCCCCTGCGAAGGCCCCGGCCGCACCTGCCGCCACCAGGATGCGCAGATGGTCGGGGTCGATGTTGAGGTACTGGCCCACCTGGGAGCCAATGGCCGCCCCCATGTGGATGGAGGGCCCTTCCCGGCCTACGGAATGGCCCGAGCCGATGGCCAGGACACCGAACAGGAACTGGGCGAAGGCGCTGCGGGCGCCCAGGTGGCTGGCACCGTAGGCCACCTGCTCCAGCACCCTGCTGACGCCGACGTCCGAATGGCGGGGAAAGACAAAGGTGGCCAGCAGGCCCACGGCCAAGCCGCCGGCGGCGGGTAACAGGAGCCGCCCCCAGGCCGGGAGGCCGGCAAAGCCCTCGCCCAGGGTTACCCAGTAGGCGGCCTCGCCGATGGCCACGCGAAACAGGAGAACCACCGCTCCCGCCAGGATGCCCACGAACACCCCCAGCAGCATTAGCCGGAGGCTCCAGTGCTCGCTCCAGGTGCGTAACAGCTTGGGAAGGTCCATGGGCCCTCGCGGCCGAGGGGATTGGGGAAAAGCCGGACCTGTCGGCGTTATTCCACCGTAACCGATTTGGCCAGGTTGCGCGGCTGATCCACGTCCGTGCCCTTGAGCACGGCGGTATGGTAAGCCAGAAGCTGCAGCGGCACGGTGTACAGCACGGGCGCCAGCAGCTCACCCGGATCGGGCAGCTCCACCACCGCCATGCCCTCGCCCGCCGGCGGGCCCTGCCCAGGCTCGGTGAGCACCACTACATCGCCGCCGCGGGTGCGCACCTCCTCCAGGTTGGCCAGGACCTTGTCCAGCAGCTGGTTATTGGGGGCCAGGACGAACACCGGCATTTCCTCGTCCACCAACGCCAGGGGGCCGTGCTTGAGCTCGCCGGCGGGATAAGCCTCGGCGTGGATGTAGCTGATCTCCTTGAGCTTGAGCGCGCCTTCCAGGGCGATGGGGTAGAACGCGCCGCGGCCCAGGAACAGGGCGTGCTCCCTGTGCAGGAGCCGCGCCGCCACCTGGCGCATGGGCCGATCCAGCTCTAGTATACTATGGATCCGGCCGGGCAAGGACCGCAGCTCTTCCCGCCAGGTGGCGGGTTCGGCCCAAGCCGCGCCCTGGCTCTCCTTGGCCGCCGCGGCGGTGAGCAGGGCCAGCACCGTGAGCTGGGTGGTGAAGGCCTTGGTGGAGGCCACACCAATCTCGGGACCGGCCTCGGTAAACACGGTGGTGTCCGCCGCGCGCGCCAGCGAGCTCTCGCGCACGTTGCATATACTCAAGATGGGGCCGTGGCCCCGGCTCTTGAGCTCCTGCACGGCCGCCAGGGTGTCGGCGGTCTCGCCGCTTTGGGAGATGGCGATGATTACCGTGCCGGGGCGCACCACCGGGTCCCGGTAGCGGAACTCCGAGGCGATCTCCACGGTGGTGGGGACGCCGGCCTGGGCTTCCAGCCAGTAGCGGGCCACCGCGGCGGCGTGGTAGCTGGTGCCGCAGGCCAGGATGAGCACCTCCGCCACCCCCGACCAGGTTGCCGATAGGCCCGGGGCGATGTCTTCGAAACCCCAATCGGGGTGGTCCAGGCGGCCCTCCAGGGTCTCGGCGATGGCAGCGGGCTGCTCGAAGATCTCCTTTTGCATGAAGTGGCGATACTCGCCCCGCTCTACCTGGTCCACCCGGATGTGGCTGGTGCGCACCGCCCGCTCCTGCGGGGTGCCGTCGATGTCGGTGACGGTGAAACCGTCCCCGTTGAGCTCGACGAAGTCGCCGTCGGCCAGATCCACCAGCTCCTGGGTCACCGGCACCAGGGCGGCGGCGTCCGAGGCGAGGAAATGCTCGCCCACGCCCACCCCGAGCAACAGGGGGCTGCCCTTGCGGGCGGCCACGATGCGCCCCGGGTGGTGGGCGTCCACACCTGCCAGGGCGTAGGCCCCCTTCAGGCGGTGGGCCACCCTGCGCAGGGCGTCGAACAGGTCCGTGCCCGCCGCCAGCTCGCGGTGAATGAGGTAGGGGATGGTCTCGGTGTCGGTCTGGGAGGCGAAGACATAGCCGTCGGCTTCCAGCTCGACGCGTAGCTCGGTGTGGTTCTCGATGATGCCGTTGTGGACCACCGCCACCCGATCGGCGGCGGTGTGGGGATGGGCGTTGCCGGCGCAGGGGCTGCCGTGGGTGGCCCAACGGGTGTGGGCGATGCCAGTGTGGCCGGCGACCTGGTCACCGCTAAGGGCTTGCTCCAGGGCCCCCACCTTGCCCTCGCAGCGACGGCGGACCAGCCCCGCGTCGCCCGCCACCGCCAGCCCGGCGCTGTCGTAGCCCCGGTACTCCAGCCGGGACAGGCCCTCCAGCAAAACCGGGACCATATTGCGCTCGCCCACTCCGCCAATGATGCCGCACATCTATTCCGGCTCCTCCGGCCCGCGCTGCTCGGGGCGCTTCCAGTCATAGCGGGTAACCGCTCTGGCACGGGAAAGGGTTAGCGCGTGAGCGGGGGCATGCTTGGTGATGGTGGAGCCGGCGCCGATGGTAGCCCCCTCGCCTACGGTTATCGGCGCCACGAGCTGCACCGCCGAGCCGATGAAAGCCCCAGCGCCTATGCTGGTACCATGCTTGCGGTGGCCGTCGAAGTTGCAGGTTATGGTTCCCGCGCCCAGGTTGGCCCCAGCACCGACCTCGGCATCCCCCACGTAGGACAGGTGATTGGCCTTGACCCCATAATGCAGGTGGGCGTTTTTGGTCTCCACGAAATTGCCCACCTTGGCGCCCTCCTCGAGCACCGTGCCACTTCGCAACCGGGCGAAGGGGCCCACCGTGGCCCCTTCGCCCACCACCGCGCCGTCGATGTGGCTCCGGGCCTCCACCACCGCGCCGGCCTTCAGGCGGCAGTTGCGAAGAAGGCAGCCCGGACCAATGTGGACACCTTCGCCTAGGACCACATCCCCCTCGAACTGGCAGTCCGGATCCACCACCACGTCCGGGGCCGGCTCCACCCGGCCATAGACAGCGGTTCGCTCGGGATCCCGAAGGGTCACACCCGCGGCCATTAGATCTACCGCCACCCGGCGTTGATAGGCGGCCTCCGCTGCCGCCAGGTGGATGCGATCATTGATCCCCTGGACCTCCGTGGCGTCGGCCACTCCATGGGCGTGCACACCACCTTCCACCGCGGCAATGCCCACCACATCGGTGACATAGTACTCGCCCTGGGCGTTGTCGGCCGTCAGCTGGTCCAGCCAGGGGCCCAGGCGCGGACCGCGCACCGCGATGATGCCGGTAAACACCTCGCCGATGGCCCGCTCCTCGGGCGTTGCGTCCTTCTCCTCGCGGATGCCGGCGACCCCGCCAACCTCGTCCCTCAGGATTCGGCCGTAACCGGTGGGATCCGCCGGGTGGGCGGTAAGGATACCCACATCGGCGCTGGTTTCCGAAAGGTCCGCCACCCACTTGCGCAGGGTGGTGCCTCGCAGCAGCGGAACATCGGCGTTGAGCACCACCACCCAGTCGGCCTGGCCGAAACCCGGCCCGGCGCGGCGAACCGCATCGCCGGTACCCAGCTGCTCCGGCTGGTCTACCAAAGTCACCTCTGGGGCCCCCAGCGATGCCCTGACCGCCTCCGCACCGTGGCCGACCACCACGCGGATGGTTGCTGGCTCCAGGGTCCGAGCCGCGTCGATAATGTGGCTGAGCATGGACCGGCCGCCCACTTGGTGGAGCACCTTGGGCAGGCTGGAGCGCATGCGGGTCCCCTGACCCGCCGCCAAAATCACCACCTCTACCGTCATGCCGTTTTTTCCCCTTTCGACAAAGGAAGGGGGCGCGCCATGGGCCGCCCCCGAATCCCGTTACCGTCAGGTACCGGCGTCGTCGGCGCCACCGACAACCTCAGGCCTGGCCCCGCTCACGGTGACGGCGATAGACCCGAAGGCGGGCGGTGGCTTCCATCAGCTCGGCCTTAGCGCGCGCAAGCTCCATGTCGGAAGTCTGTTCCTCAAGGGCCTGCTCGGCACGCCGCTTGGCCGCCTCGGCTGCGGCGGCATCGATGTCGGGGGCCCGCTCCACGGTATCGGCGAGAATGGTCACCACCGAAGGCTGGACCTCCAGGAAGCCGCCGGAAACGAACAGCACCTCTGCGTCCCTGCCCTCGTGCTGAACCCGCACCTCACCCGGGGTTAAACGGGTTATGAGCGGCGAATGGCCGGGCATGATGCCGACCTCGCCCATCTCGGCCGGGGCGGCAACCATCTCGCTCGTTCCGGAATAGATCTGGCGTTCGGCACTCACCACGTCGACGTGGATGGTCATTCCCATTGCGCCCTCTTTCCCAAAGGATCGAACCCGGTAGCCGCGGACGGATCAACCCCATCGCTACCGGGCGAACTTGGCTTAACTGGCCTTCTTGAGGGAGTTGGCCTTATCCACCGCTTCGTCGATGGTGCCGACCATGTAGAAGGCCTGCTCCGGGAGCTCGTCGTATTCGCCGTCAACGATGCCCTTAAAGCCGCGGATGGTCTCGGCCAGCCCCACGTACTTGCCCGGCGAGCCGGTGAACACTTCCGCCACGAAGAAGGGCTGGGACAAAAAGCGCTGGATCTTCCGGGCACGCGCCACGGTCAGCTTGTCTTCCTCGGACAGCTCGTCCATACCCAAGATGGCAATGATGTCCTGGAGCTCCTTGTACCGCTGGAGAACCTGCTGGACCCGGCGGGCGGTGTCATAGTGCTCCTGGCCGATGATCTGGGGATCCAGCTGGCGGCTGGTGGAATCCAGCGGGTCCACTGCCGGGTAGATGCCCAGCTCCGCGATGGAACGGGCCAGCACCACGGTGGCGTCCAGGTGGGCGAACGTGGTGGCCGGCGCTGGGTCGGTGAGGTCGTCCGCCGGCACGTAGACCGCCTGGACCGAAGTAATGGAGCCGGTCTTGGTGGTGGTAATGCGCTCCTGCAAGACGCCCATCTCCTCGGCCAGTGTGGGCTGGTAGCCCACCGCCGATGGCATGCGGCCCAGAAGGGCGGAGACCTCGTTACCCGCCAGCGAGTACCGGTAGATGTTGTCGATGAACATCAGGACGTCACGGCCCTCGTCGCGGAACTTCTCCGCGATGGTCAGGCCGGTTAGCGCGACGCGCAGGCGGTTTCCTGGCGGCTCGTTCATCTGGCCGTAGACCAGCGATACCTTGTCGAGGACCTCCGACTCCTTCATCTCGTAGTAGAAGTCGTTGCCCTCGCGGGTGCGCTCCCCGACGCCTGCGAAAACGGAGTACCCGGAGTGCTCGATTGCGATGTTCCGGATCAGCTCCATCATGTTCACCGTCTTGCCCACGCCGGCCCCCCCGAACAGGCCGACCTTGCCGCCCCGGGCGAAGGGGCACATGAGATCGATCACCTTGATGCCCGTCTCCAGGATGTCGGCGGTGGCCGACAGCTCCTCGTAGGGCGGGGGGCTCTGGTGAATGGCCTGGGTCTCGTCCTGAGGGACGGGACCGGCCTCGTCGATGGGGTTGCCCAGGACGTCCATCATGCGGCCTAGGGTCTTCTCGCCCACTGGCACGGTGATGGGGGCGCCGGTGCCCTTCATTTCCATGCCGCGCTTGAGGCCGTCGGTGGAGCCCATGGCGATGCAACGGACGGTGCCGTCGCCGGTGTGCTGCTGGACTTCCAGGATCAAATCGCCGTCCACCAGCTCCAGGGCATCGTAGACTTCGGGCATGCCGCCCTCTTCGAAGTCCACGTCCACCACCGGACCAATGATCTGGACGATCTTTCCAGTTCCCGTGGATTCGCTCATTGTCGTGCCCGCTTCCTCTAGCTTGGGAATTCGGTCGACGCCCAGGGCGCCGCTTACCCGGTGCGACTGGTCTCAGCCTTCCAAGGCCGCCGCACCGGAGGTGATCTCCGCGAGCTCGGCGGTAATGGCCGCCTGACGCGCCTTGTTGTAGGACAGCTTGAGGTCCTCGATGAGGTCCTCAGCATTGTCGGTGGCGCTCTTCATGGCCACCATCCGGGCCGCCTGCTCGGAGGCGATATTTTCCACGATGCCGTGGAATACCAGGGACTCCACGTAACGCTCCATGAGTCCGTCGATGACGGCTTGGGGCTCGGGCTCGTAGATGTAATCCCAGTGCAGCTCATCCGGATCGGCCACATCGGTGATTGGCAGGATCTGCTCGGTCTGGACGCTCTGGGTCATAGTGTTTACGAAATGGTTGTAGACCAGATAGACCCGGTCCAGCTCCCCGGCCGTAAAGGCGTCCATGACCACCCTTACGGCACCGGCGATGTCGGTCACCTCGGGAGCGTCCCCAAGGTCCGAGCGCTCCGCCATGATGTCAGCTCCGATCCGGTTGAGGACCGGCAGGCTTTTCTTGCCCAGGGCGGCGGCCCGGTAGCCGATTTCCTGGTTCTGCAGATCCTCCATCAGGTTAATTGCCGCCCGCATAACGTTGGTATTCAGCCCGCCACACAGGCCCCGGTCCGAAGTGATGATGATGATGCCGGCGTTTTTCGTCTCCCGCCCCTCCATGAAGGAGTGGGTATACTCCGGATGGGCCCGGCCGACGTGCCCTATCACCTGCCGCATCTTGTCGGCGTAGGGGCGAGCGGCGTGCATGCGGGCTTCCGCCTTCCGCATCTTGGAGGCCGCAACCATCTCCATCGCCGAAGTGATCTTCTTCGTGTTTTCGATGGAGCCGATTTGCTTCTTGATGTCCTTGGAGCTCGGCATCCCGTTCTCCGCTCGTTGGCAGGCCGTCTAACCTTTTGAGGTTATTAGGCGTGCTTCTCCTTGAAGTCCTTGAGGGCCTCGTGTAGGCCGGACTGGATCTCGTCGGTCAGCTTGAGCTCCGAGGCGACCTTGTCCATCAGGGCCTTCTGCTGGGAATGCATGTACTCATGCAGGGCCTTTTCGGTGTCCACAATCTTCTCCACCTCGATATCGTCGAGGTAGCCCTCGTTGGCGGCGAACAGGGAAACGGCCATCTCCGGCACCGACAGGGGCTGGTACTGACCCTGCTTCATCAGCTCTGTCACCCGCTTGCCCCGCTCGATCTGGTTGCGGGTGGCCTCGTCAAGATCCGAGGCGAACTGGGCGAATGCCGCCAGCTCGCGGTATTGGGCGAGGTCCGTCCGGATGCCGCCGGCCAGCTTCTTGATGATCCCGGTCTGGGCCGAGCCACCCACCCGCGACACCGACAGCCCGGCATTGATGGCCGGCCGGATGCCCGAGTTGAACAGGTCCGACTCCAGATAGATCTGGCCATCGGTGATGGAGATGACGTTGGTCGGCACGAACGCGGAGACGTCGCCGGCCTGGGTCTCGATGATGGGCAGGGCGGTCAGGGACCCGGTCTGCCCGGTCACCTCGCTGTCGGTCTTGTCTTCCACAAACTTGGCATTGACCCGGGCGGCCCGTTCCAGCAGCCGGCTGTGGAGGTAGAAAATGTCGCCGGGGTAGGCCTCGCGGCCGGGGGGCCGGCGCAGCAGCAGGGATACCTGGCGGTAGGCCCATGCCTGCTTGGTTAGGTCGTCGTAGACGATCATCGCGTCCTGGCCGCGGTCGCGGAAGTACTCGCCCATGGAACAGCCGGCGTAGGGAGCGATGTACTGGAGGGTGGCGGACTCGGAGGCGTTGGCGGCGACCACGATGGTGTGGTCCAAGGCGCCCTCTTGCTCCAGCTTGGCCACCACCTGCGCCACCGAGGAGGCCTTCTGGCCCACGGCGACGTAGATACAGGTCACCCCCGCACCCTTCTGGTTGATGATGGTGTCCACCGCCACCGCGGTCTTGCCGGTCTGGCGGTCGCCGATGATCAGCTCACGCTGCCCGCGGCCGATGGGGACCATGGAGTCGAGCGCCTTGATGCCGGTTTGCAGGGGCTGGTCCACGCCCTCGCGGGCGATCACTCCCGGGGCTATCTTCTCGATGGGCTCGTGGCCGGTTGGCTCGATGGGGCCCTTGCCGTCGATAGGCTCACCCAGGGGGTTCACCACCCGGCCGACCAGGGTCTCGCCCACCGGAACCTGCATGATGCGACCGGTGGCCTTGACGGTATCGCCCTCACGGATGTGGGTATAGTCGCCGAGAACCACCCCGCCTACGGCGTCGCGCTCGAGGTTGAGCGCCATGCCGAAGGTGTTGTTGGGGAACTCCAGCATCTCACCCTGCATGACGTCCTCGATGCCGTGGGCCTTGATGATGCCGTCCTGGACGGCAACCACCGTGCCCTCGCTGCGGGCTTCGAGGTCCTGCTCGAAGCCTTCGATCTGCTTACGGATCAGTTCGCTGATTTCCGAGGTGTTCAGTTGCACCAATATTCCCCTATCCTCACGGCCTTTTCAGGCTTTAGGCCCGTTTTCAGGCTTTTAATTGGTTACGGAGCTGCTCCAGTCCGCCCCGGACGGAACCGTCAATCACCAGATCGCCTGCCCGGATGACGAGGCCTGCCATCAAGGACTGGTCCACCTGGCTTTCCACGGTGACCTTCTGGCCCAGCCGCCTTTCAAGGCGGTCGGCAATGGTCTGCTGCTGCTCGGCCGACAAGGCTTGGGCCGCGGTGATCACCGCGTGGACCTCTCCTTGGGCGCTGCGGCGCAAAGCCTGATAGATCTCGTGGATTTCGGGCAGAACGGCCACCCGGTCGTTGGCGAACAGGGTGTCGAGCAACCGCGCGGCCTCCTTATCCATCCGTTCTCCCGCGACTTCCCGGAAAAGCTGCTCCTTACGCTCCTGGGGGACCCGGGGATTGGTCAGCAGCTTCTCCATTCTCTCGTCGCTGCTAATGGCCGCCATTAGGGGCAAGGCTTCTTCCCATTCCTGGAAGGTCCCGTGGTCCTTGGCCAGCTCGAAGACCGCCTCGGCGTAGGGCCGGGCTATGGTATAGGCGTCGGCCATGGGGCCCTCCTTATAGGCGCTCGACTAAGCGGTCGAGAACGTCGGAGTGGGCCTGGGCGTCGATCTCGCGCTCCAGGATCTGCTCGGCGCCTTCCACCGCCAGGTCGGCCACCTTCTGTTTAAGCTCTTGGCGCGCCCGGTTGAGGTCCTGGTCAACCTCCTCGCGGGCGTTGGCCACGAT
This sequence comes from Thiohalorhabdus sp., assembly GCF_036628635.1. Lineage (GTDB taxonomy): Bacteria > Pseudomonadota > Gammaproteobacteria > Thiohalorhabdales > Thiohalorhabdaceae > Thiohalorhabdus. The sequence goes on from NZ_JAZKRM010000010.1 coordinate 21,926, forward strand.
CCGGTCGGCTTCCTGCCGGGCCTCGCCGGCGGCTTCCTCACGGATCTCGTTGGCCCGCCGCTCGGCGGCCGCCACCATCTCGTTGGCTTTTTCCTTGGCCTCGGCGATGGTGTCCTTGGCCCGCTTCTCGGCGAGCTCCTGCTCCTTTTCGCCCTTCTCGGCCGCCTCCAGGCCCTCCTGGATCTTCTGCTGGCGATTGGCCAGGGCAGCGTTGATGGGAGCGTAAACGTACCGCTGGAACAGCCAAATGAAGATCACGAAGGTGATCGCCTGGCCGATCAGGGTCAGATTCAGGTTCACGGTCGTACCCCTATGATTGGTCCCGAACGACGCAAGCCGGGCGGCCTACGCCGCCCGGGTGCCGGGTGCGTTCGCTAGCCCAGGAACGGGTTGGCGAACACGAACCACAGGGCCAGCGCCAGCACGATGAAGGGGAAGGACTCCATCAAACCGGCGAAGATGAAGGTGTTGGTCAGGAGCTGGGGCCGCATCTCCGGCTGGCGGGCGATGCCCTCCAGGGCCTTGGAGGTGATCATGCCCCAGCCGAGGGCCGAGCCCAGGCCGGCGGCACCGAGGATGATGCCCACGGCGATAGCGGTGGCGGCGGTGATGATGGTGGCAGGTTCCATCGAATCCTCCTGCGGTTGGCGAAGCGTGGAAGAATTTAAAGTTGGCGTAGCGTGGGCTTATTCCTCGGGGGAAACGGCCATGGCCAGGTAGACGATCGACAGCACCATGAAGATGAAGGCCTGCAGGATGATGACCAGAACGTGGAAGATGGTCCATGGCAGGCCGCCCAGCCAATGCAGCCACCAGGGGAGGAGGAAAGCGATCAGGATATAGATCAGCTCTCCAGCGAAGAGATTGCCGAACAGACGAAGACCCAGGGACAGGGGCTTCGCCAGTTCCTCCACCAGCTTCATGATGATGTTGATGGGAAACAGGAATTTCCCGAAGGGATGGACCAGGAACTCCTTGGCGAACTCGCCTCCCTTTACCTTGAAGCTGTAGAAGATGGTCAGGAGGAAGATCACCAGGGCCATGCCCATGGGAACGTTGAGGTCCGCCGTGGCCACGGCCCGGAAATTGTCGGCCCCGGCAGCTTCGACCAAGCCCGGGATGAGGTCCACCGGGACGATGTCGAAGAAATTCATCAAAAAGATCCATAGGAACACCGTGATGGCGATGGGAGCCACGATCGGGTTGTGCCCCGGGAAGTTGTCCTCGACGTTCTTGTTGACGAACTCCACGATCATCTCCATGAAGTTCTGGATGCCACTGGGCACCCCCTCGGTGATTCCTTTCTGGACGTACCGGCCGAAGACGATGATGAGCAGACCGGAAACGATGGACATGATCATGGTGTCCAGATTGATGGCCATCAACCCGTCACCGAAGGTCCAGTTAGTGATGTGGTGCTCGATGTAGCCCTTGTGGGCCTCTTCGCCGGCTACGTTCCCGGTGCTCACCGTTGGCTCCCTGCTCCCGCTGTTATTCGGTTCCGCGCCTGGCCGCGCCCGGTCCTCCGAAAGCCCGGGCCGCCTCGATAAAGCTAACGACGTGGGCCAGGATCAGGCCTAGAACCACGCCGCCGATGTGCAGTTGGAATACGGTGGCAGCGGCGACGACCCCCGCAATTACCGCCACAAAACGCTCCACCGCTCCGCAGTACAAGACCGTCGCCCCGTTGTCCCCGGCCCGTTCAGCTGCGCGCTGCAGACTCGCCGACAGCATGGCGGCCAGCAGGGCCGACAGGCCGGCTCCGTAGGCCATCCCCTTGGCCCAGTCGCCGTGGCCGACCCAGGCCACGGCCGCGGCCCCTGCGCCCACCAGGACCACCTGGATGGCGATCAGGCGGCCCGTCTGATTGACCAATTGCCGCTGGTAAGGCACGGGCTTCTCCCAGGTTCTGGGCGGCGGAGCGGCGCGCCCCAAAGGGAGGACTGCGCCCACAGCAGACGAACTTACCTCCCTCGCGCTCCACGCCCTTTAGGGCCGCGGGATGGGGCCGCCCCGTAGCTGGGTCTGCTAATTGAGGTCGCTGCGGATACTAAGGTGGAGGGTCTTGAAAGTCAATCATCCGGAGGACCTACCTCCCGGGTATTAGCCGATTTTAGCCACAATGCCTTCCAGGTCGTCTAGAGAGCTGTACTCGATCTCAACGCGACCCCGATTCTGGCGCTGCGTAATGCGGACCTTGGCGCCGAGGCGCTCCCCCAAGTCTCGCTCCAAACGCTCCACGTCGGGATCCTTACGGTTGGCCGCCGATTTAGCTGCGCTCTCTCGCGGCCCCGGTTCCTTGGCGACTTTGCGTACCCTGTCCTCGGTCGCCCTTACCGAAAGCCCCTTTTTAACCACCTCGTGGGCCACCTCGCCCAGGCGTTCGTCGCCCTCTAAAGCCAACAGGGCGCGGGCGTGCCCCATGCGCAGGTCGCCCTCCTCCAGGGCCTTCTGGACCTCGGAGGGAAGGCGCAGGAGACGGAGGGTGTTGGATATGGTAGCCCGCTTGCGCCCTACCGCTTCGGCGAGAGCGTCGTGGGTCAGGCCGAACTCCTTGGTCAAACGCTCGAAGGCCCGCGCCTCCTCCACCGGGGTGAGCTCCTCGCGCTGGATGTTCTCGATCAGGGCAATTTCCAAGGCCTGGTCGTCGCTCAGTTCCCGGACTATGGCCGGTATGGTCTCCAGCCCCGCTAGCTGGGCCGCTCGCCAACGCCGCTCGCCGGCGATTAGCTCGTATTCGCCGCCCTCCTCGCTGGCGCGGACCAATACCGGCTGAACAATGCCCTGGGTCCGGACTGACTCCGCTAGGTCCTGAAGGGCTGCTTCCTCCATGTGCTGACGGGGCTGGAAGGCCCCCGGCCGGATCATGTCCAACGGTAGGACCTGGAAGCCAACGCCTTCCGAGGATTCGTCGTCCCCGGGGTCCTCGGTCAACAGGGCGTCGAGGCCTCGCCCGAGTCGGCGCTTGCTCATGCCGGCACCCCCAGATCCATGATTTCGTTGGCCAAATCCATATAGGAGCGGGATCCCCGGCACAGGGCGTCGTAGTAGATAACCGGCATGCCGTAGCTAGGGGCTTCGCCCAGGCGCACATTGCGCGGGATCATGGTCTCATAGACCTTGCGGCCGAAGTGGCTGCGGACCTCTTCCGAGACCTGATTGGCCAGATTGTTGCGGTTGTCGAACATGGTCAGCAGCAGGCCCTCGATACGCAGCTGCGGATTGGAGCGCCGCCGGATCTTCTGGATCACCTCCATTAGCTGTGACAGGCCCTCGAGGGCGTAGTATTCGGTTTGGATGGGGATGAGCACGGAGTGGGCCGCCACCAGGGCGTTCACCGTAAGCAGGTTCAGCGAGGGGGGGCAATCGATGAGGATGTAGTCGTAATCCTCCTGAGTTTCGGCCAAAACCCGCCGCAACCGGCGTTCCCTGCTGTCCTGATCGACAAGCTCCACCTCAGCCCCCGAGAGGTTGCTGTTGCCGGGAACCAAATCGGGCCCACGGGCCCCATTGGCCTCGGTCCGTAGAATGGCTTGGCGAATGGGCACCTCCCCCATCAAGGCCTGGTAGGTTGTGACATGCTGGGCCCGCTTGTCGTAGCCCAGGCCCATGGTGGCATTGCCCTGGGGATCATTATCCACCACCAGGATCCGTTGTTCCGCCACCGCCAGGGAGGCCGCTAAATTGACCGATGTCGTGGTTTTACCCACGCCCCCCTTCTGATTGGTTACAGCGATCACCTTGGCCATGGGCCCTCCTTTTCGGGTACCTGAAAGGGGTTCGCGGGGTCCGCCGTACCTGCTTTGGGTTCCACGTGGAACCTGTCGCCCTAGGGGATGCTGATAGGGTACGCCCCGCCGACCGTTTCCGCCAAGCCGAACCTTGGCTTCGGCGCCTAACCTGCTAGGCGCTTGGCGTGGACCAGCAGCAGGTTGAGGGCAGCCGGGGTGACCCCCTGGATGCGGGCGGCCTGATCCAGGGTACGCGGCCTGGCCGCCTCCAGGCGCTGCACTACCTCGTTGGATAGCCCCCGGATTTGGCGGTAATCCAGCCCTTCCGGCATGGGACGCTCCAATTCGGCATTGAGCCGCCGGTTCTCCGCTTGGTCCCGTTCGATGTAGCCCGCGTATTTGACCTCGATTTCGGCCCGCTTACGCACCTCCGGGTCGTAAACCTCCAGCCCCGCGTCGGGGAATAATTGGACCACCTCGGCTAGGCCAACCCGGGGCCGGCGCACCAGGTCGGCCAAACGGCTGGGCTTGGACAGGGGGGTACCAAGCACGCCCTGGGCGAAAGCCGTGTCCACCTGCTGGGGATCAATCCACCGCCCTTCCAGGGTGGCGATCAGTGCCTGAAGGTCGGCTGCCACCCTTTGGGAGCGCTGCCAACGAGCTTCACTCACCACGCCTAGGTCCCAGCCTAAGGGGGTGAGGCGGGTGTCGGCGTTGTCCTCCCTTAGGATAAGGCGGTGCTCAGCCCGGGACGTGAACATCCGGTAGGGCTCGTCCACACCACGGGAAGTAAGGTCGTCCACAAGCACCCCCAGGTAGGCTTCGTCCCGGCGGGGGTACCATCCGCCTTCTCCCTGGACCCTTAAAACGGCATTGATGCCGGCGAGCATCCCCTGGGCGGCGGCTTCCTCGTAGCCCGTGGTGCCGTTTATCTGACCTGCGAGGAACAATCCCTCGCACGCCCCGAGGGCCAGGGTCGGGTCCAGCTGGCGGGGGTCGAGGAAGTCGTATTCGATGGCGTAGCCGTAGCGGGTGATCCGGGCCTCCTCCAGCCCGGGAATGGTCCGAACCAGGTCTTCCTGGGCGGAGCGCGGCAGGCTCGTGGAGATACCGTTGGGATAGACCTCCGGGGTATGGAGGCCTTCCGGCTCTAGAAATACGGTATGGTGGTCGCGATCGGCAAAGCGAACCACCTTGTCCTCGATTGAGGGGCAGTACCGGGGCCCGGAACTGTCGATGGCCCCCGAATAGATGGGCGATTCCTCAAGGGCACCGGCGACAACCTTATGGCTCTGGGGGACGGTGTAAGTCAGATGGCAGGGTACCTGGGGCAAACGCTTTCCCGGAGGCAGGGCGGAAAGGGCTGGAAGCGGTTCCTCTCCGGGCTGGACATCCAAGCGCTGCCAGTCGATGGAGCGGCCGTCCAACCGGGGTGGGGTCCCGGTCTTGAGGCGTTCCACGTGAAACCCCTGGGCCCGCAGCCATTCGGCCAGGCCCAGGGAAGGCGCTTCCCCTGCCCGGCCGGCGCTGTGCTGGTTCCGCCCCCGATGGACCTCGCCGGCAAGAAAGGTCCCGGTGGTTAGGACTACGGACTCGGCGTCGATGGTTTCCTCACCCTGAAGGACCACGCCTCTCACCCGGTCGGCCTGGATGCGGATCCGTTCCACGCTGGCTTGAAGCAGCTCGAGCCCTTCCTGTTGCAACACCGCCCCCTGCACCGCCCGACGGTACTCCAGCCGGTCCGTCTGAACACGGGTTGCCCGAACAGCTGGCCCCTTGCGCCGGTTAAGAACCCGAACCTGGATGGCGGCCCGATCAGCAGCCCGGGCCATGAGCCCATCCATGGCGTCCACCTCCCGCACCAGTTGGGATTTGCCCAGCCCGCCCACCGCGGGGTTGCACGACATCTGGCCGATGGTGTCTAGATTGTGGGTCACCAGCAGGGTAGCTGCGCCCATACGGGCCCCGGCGGTGGCCGCCTCCACCCCGGCATGCCCGCCGCCAACCACGATCAGGTCATACTCCTGCCTGGTCATGCCGGTCCCTCACTTACCGATACAAAAGGTGGCGAAGATGCGACCTAACAGTTCATCGGAATGCATATGGCCGGTGATTTCCCCTAAGGCCTCCTGCGCCCACAGTAGATCCTGAGCGGCCAGATCACCGCTTCCATAGTCGGCCAGGGTCCTCCGGGCGGCCACCACGTGCCCGTGGACTCGATCCAGGGCATCCAGATGGCGTTGCCGGGCGGCTAGGGCATCCCCGGCAGAACCTTCCTGAAGCCGGTCTCGCAGCAATTGGATCACCGGTTCCAGCCCGGGTTCCGACACCGTGGAGACAGCCGTTTGCCCCGTAGCAGGTCTCCCCCGATCCACCTTGGACCAAACCACGGCCCGCCGATCCTCAGGCAGCTGGGACCATTCCGTATCGTCGGTTTCGGTCCATCCGTGCCCAGCATCCACCAGAAAAAGGACCAAGTCGGAATGGGCCACCAGATCCCGAGCTCGACGCACGCCCTCCCCTTCCACGAGATCCTCGGTTTGCCGCAAGCCGGCGGTATCCACCAGTTCCACGGGGAACCCCGCCACTTCAACGGACTCTCGCAGAATATCCCGAGTAGTCCCGGCACGCTCGGTAACGATAGCCGACTCCCGCCCGGAAAGGGCATTAAGCAAACTGGACTTGCCGGCGTTGGGACGCCCTGCCAAAACTACCTGAAAGCCTTGCCCCAGCCTCACCCCAGTGGCGGCCCGGCGCCGCAGGGCCTCGAGCTGCCCCTGCAGAACATCCACCCGTTTCAGCATGCCGGCCTCGGCAAGCCAGTCGATGTCCTCGTCGGGGAAGTCCAGAGAGCCTTCGACGAAGACCCGAAGCTGGGTAAGCTCATCGGCAAGTCCGTTTACCAAATGGCCGAACTCCCCTTCCAGGGACCGGATGGCCGCTCGCGCAGCGGTACGGTGATCGGCCTCGATGAGGGCGGCTACGGATTCGGCCTGGGACAGATCCAAACGATTATTAAGAAAGGCGCGCCGGGTGAATTCCCCGGGTTCCGCCATTTCCCCCCCGGCATCCAAAGCGGCCTGCAATAGGCCCTGCATGACTGCCGGCCCCCCGTGACCTTGAAACTCGACCACATCCTCACCGGTGTAGGAATGGGGCCCAGGGAAATGAATGACCAGGCCCTCGTCGAGGGGACTACCGCTGGCGTCCCGGAAAGTGGCGTAATGGCAATAACGGGGTGAAAAGGTCCGACGGCCCGATACGGCCTGACCCACGGCCAGGGCCTTGGTCCCGGAGACACGCACCACTCCTACCCCACCCTTTCCCGACGGGGTGGCGATAGCAGCTATGGTTCGCGGATTCAACCGATTTTGCGCATGATCCACCACTGCTGGCCTATGGAGATAAGGTTATTTGACAGCCAGTACAGGACCAGCCCGGCAGGAAACTGCATGAAGAACAGGGTGAAAACCACAGGCAAGGCCAGCATGACCTTCTTCTGGATGGGATCAAGGGGTGCCGGGTTCATCAGTTGCTGGACCACCATGGAGGCACCCATAAGGACGGGCAGAACGTAAAACGGGTCCTGGCTGGTTAGATCCGTAATCCAAAGGATAAAGGGCTCGTGCCGGATCTCGACGCTTTCCAGCAGCACCCAGTACAGCGAGATGAATACGGGGATCTGCACCAGGATGGGAAGGCAGCCGCCCAAGGGATTGACCTTTTCCTCCCGATACAACCGCATCATTTCTTCGTTGAGCTTCTGGCGATCGTCGCCGTATTGCTCACGCAACCGCTGAAGCTCGGGCTGGACCTTGCGCATCTTGGCCATGGCCCGATAGCTCATGGAAAAAAGCGGGAAGAAGATCACCTTGATGAGAAGAGTCACCAAGATAATGGCGAAGCCGTAGTTGCCCACCAGGCCGTGAAAGAACTGCAGGACCTCGAACAGGGGGATGGCGAGGAAAGAAAGGATGCCGTAGTCAACGGACCGGCGCAGGTTGCGTCCAACTTGGTTGAGTACCGACTGTTCCTTGGGACCCAGGTAAAGGGTTTCCTGAACGCTGACCTTGTCCCCGGGAGCGACCCGAGGAAAGGGGGAGGAGTATCCGGCGAAGCTATCGGGCCCGGAGGCCTGGGCATAGATGAGATTATCCTGCCCGCTGTCGGGCAGCCATGCGGCCAGGAAATACCGGGACATGATGCCGGCCCAGCCGTCGGGATCCCGTTTCTGAAAACCCTGCCCTTGCCGTTCCAGGAGGGCATCATGGCTGTACGTCTGCATGTCCTCCCCGGTGAACACCACCGGGCCGTCGTAGCTGAACCCCGCAAGAAGCCAGTTCCCCCCCGGTTTGCTTCCCCGTTCGCGCACATGGCCAAAAAGGTGCCCCTGCCACGGCGCATCGCTGCGATTGATTACAGTGTAATCAACGGTTACCTGATACGAGCCCCGGCGCAATCGGTAGGTCTTGCGGAATTCCAGCCCGTCCCGGGTATGGGTGTAGTTTACGGCAATCCGGTCTTGGCCCGGGTCCAGGCCCAACTCCCCGGAGGCGTCGGTGGTGAAATCCGCATCACGGCCGGGGGCCGGCAGCTCCTGAGCCTGCCAACCGCTCTCCACCACCACTACCTGAGGACCCTCAGGCTGGAGCACAGCCACCGGCGGGCTTCCCGCTTTGTCGTCTTGACGATGCCGGAGGGTTTCCGCTCGGATGGGGTCGCCACTGCGCTTGCCAAACACCACCCGGAGGAGGTCGGTGCTTACGCTGGGCCCCGGGGCGGAACCCAAGCTTTCAGCCGGCTGGGCAGGACTCGATTCTTCTTGGTTCTGGCTTACTTTGGGGACATCGGCGCCGGAACGGGATTCGTCCCCGGATTCCGCCGAGGCCCCGGCGGAATCCCGAGCATCGGGGGCGGATTGCCTTTTGGCTTCCTCTTCCGCCTCCTGCTCGGCAACCTGCTGACCCTGGGAATATTCCGGATACTGGTATTCCAGCCAAGTCTCGTAGAGCCACAAGACCAGCAGGGTCAGTCCAATCGCGAGCAGGAAACGTTTGGTATCCATGAGCCTCGTGCGCTGCCGATAAAGGAGGATGCCCGTCTAAGGAACCGGGTCATGGCCCCCAGGGTGGAAGGGGTGGCATCGAAGGATACGGCGGAGGGCGAGCCAACTGCCGCGCAGAACACCGTGCCGTTCCAGGGCCTGGACGGCGTAATTGCTACAGGTGGGCTGGAACCGGCAGTTACGGCCAAACCAGGGGCTAATGAGCCAAGCATAAGCCCGCACTAGGAAAACGACCGAGGCTTTAACCATTAGCGAGCCGCTGCCAGATTCGGTAAAGATCCTCGATAAGCGCATCCCGGCTGGCTTCAGCAGCCGCGGTCCGGGCAACCACCACGACGTCCAAGCTACCGAAAGCCCAGTGGCGACGAAATTCTTCCCGCACTAGCCGTTTTACCCGATTACGCAAAACGGCATTTCCCACTTTCCGGCTAACCGCGAGACCTAAGCGAGACCGGCCGCCTTGGCTAGGTCGGGCAAAGGTGACGAAATAACGCCCAACTTGCTTACGTCCTTCCTCGAAGACTTGCCGGAACTGCTGGGGAACTTTAAGTCGGTCGGTCTGTGGAAACACCTCCGACACGGCCCGATGTCCGGATGCCTCGCTTAGGCGGTTAACCGCTTGCGACCTTTGGCCCGCCGGTTTTTGATGATTCGGTGGCCCCCCTTGGTGGCCATTCGGGCCCGGAAGCCGTGGCGCCGTTTACGGCGAATGCGACTGGGCTGGAAGGTGCGTTTCATGATCCTGCCTCGTTTTCACCCGTTCGGTGGCTGGGGAACGTCAGAAAAACAGTCAAAAATACGGTTTGGATGGGATTCTGTCAATTCTCGGAGGTCCCTTGGTCCGGTCCCTTGGGCACATTAAGGCAAGGCTAATAAGGGTTTGGGTTCTCTATACACCTTGTCGTTACTTATTAGAGGCTAGGGCCGGTTGGGGATAAATCTTTTAGTAAATTGATAAGCCATAATTTGCCTTAGCTTTGGATTGTGGGTATCCCGGGGTATAAGGTGCGGGATTGGCGTTGGCGATTTGGGGATAATCGAGCCGAATCTTTAGGTCGGTGGAAAACCTACCGATTTGTTCACAGCCTATACCCGGTTTTCCCCAGGTTCTGGGGATTGGTGGCGCCACGGTATGGCTCGACCCTCGGGGTACCTTTTGCGTTAGAATCCCCACCTTGCTAGTGGCAGGTAGTCGGGTAACCAAGGCTTGGGGGTGGTTGTTGGTGGATTCATCGATTTGGAAGCTGTGTCTAGAACGGCTGGGTGAGGAGCTCTCATCGCAGCAGTTCAACACCTGGATCCGGCCCATCCAGGCGGAGGAAGCAAACAATGGTCTGACCCTGCGGGTATCCAACCGCTTTTTTTACGATTGGATCCGGGAGCGATTCCTGGCTCGTATCGCCGAGTTGGTGGACCACTTTAGCGAGGGTCGTTTGGCAGTGGACCTTGAGGTCGCCGAAATCCCGGAGGCCGAGCCTGAAGCCCCGACGCGGCAAGCCGCGCCGGTTGAGCAAAAGGAGAGCCCGCGGGCCAACCGCGCCCGGGACATGCTGGATGCCCAGTTCACCTTCCAAACCTTCGTGGAGGGTAAATCCAATCAGTTGGCGCTGGCTGCGTCTCGGCAGGTGGCGGAAAACCCGGGTGGGGCTTATAACCCCCTCTACATTTACGGCGGTACCGGCCTGGGCAAGACCCATCTTATGCAGGCCATAGGCAACCTAGTCCGCCAACATGAGGCGGAGGCCAAGGTTCGGTATATAACCGCCCACCGGTTCGTGAACGAGATGGTGCGCTCGATTCAGCACAACGCCATAGAGGAGTTTAATCAGCGCTATCGGAGCCTGGACGTGCTCTTGATCGACGATATCCAGTTTTTTGCGGGAAAGGATCGCACCCAGGAAGAACTGTTCCATACCTTCAATACCTTAATGGATCTGAACAGCCAGATCGGCATCTCCTGCGACCGCTACCCTAAGGAAGTTGAAGGGCTGGAGGAGCGCCTGCGGTCCCGCTTCGGGTGGGGTCTGACCGTGGCTATCGAACCGCCGGAACTGGAGACCCGGATGGCTATCCTCATGCGCAAAGCGGCCTCGAGCGGTGTAGACCTACCGGAGCAGGTAGCGTTTTTCATCTCGGAGCGCATTCAGTCCAACGTCCGGGATCTGGAGGGGGCGTTTAACCGCGTGCTGGCCCATGCACGGTTTTTGGGACGCTCGGTAGACATGGATTTAACCAAGGAAGCCCTTGCCGACCTGTTGGAGCTGCAGACCCGGCTGATAACCATCGAAAACATCCAAAAGACGGTGGCCAACTATTATCACATTCGGGTTTCGGACATGCGCTCCAAGAAGCGTTCCCGGGCCATCGCCATCCCGCGCCAAGTGGCCATGAGCCTGGCCAAGCACTTGACCGATCACAGCTTGCCCGAAATCGGCGAAGCCTTCGGGGGACGGGACCACACCACCGTGCTCTATGGCTGCCGCAAGGTCGATGAGCGCGAACGGGAGGATCCCCGTCTGCGGGAAGATATCAACAACCTTAAGCGCGTCCTGACGGGCTAGGGGGGCGACGGAAGGGGGATGCCGTGCACGTTCGATGCACCAAAGAAGATCTTCTGAGTAGTCTGACACCGGCGGCTTCGGTGGTGGAAAGCCGTCAGACCTTGCCTATCCTGGGCCACCTGCATCTTAGCGCCGCTGACGGGAGGCTGGGCCTCACCGGTACCGACCTGGAGGTGGAGCTAAAAGCGGAATGCCACGGGGAAGTGGACGAAGGCGGCGAGGCAACGGTTCCCGCCCGGAAATTCTTGGACATCGTCCGCTCCCTACCCGATGGCACCACCATCGAGGTCACCCGTGAGGACGACCGGATAAAGGCATTGGCCGGACGGGGCCGGTTCAATCTGGCTGGGTTGGAGCCGGCGGAATTTCCCAGGCTGGAGCTGGGCGAGCAACAGTATCAGGTAACCTTGCCCCAGGGAGGGCTAAAGGCCCTGTTGGAGCGGACCTCCTTCGCCATGGCCAGGGACGACGTCCGCTACTACCTCAATGGCATCCTCCTGGAATGGACGGGAACCAACCTAAGGGCGGTGGCCACGGATGGTCATCGCCTGGCGCTAATGGACCGGGAGGTCGCCGAGGCCCCGGAAGAGATCCGGGTGATCCTGCCCCGCAAGGGGGTCCAGGAGCTGGAACGGCTTCTTGCCGATACCGAAGATCCGGTCTCCTTGGCCTTTACCCCTAACCACGTGCGTTTCGACCTCCCCGCGGTTACCTTCACCACCAAGCTGATCGAGGGCCGGTTCCCCGATTATCGCCGCGTCATACCGGAACCCGACGGCAACCATCTGGTGGCGGACCGCAAGGTCCTGCTGCAGTCCCTGCGCCGGATCGCTATCCTGTCGAACCGCAAGACCCACGGTATTCGGTTGGCCCCCGGTGCCGATGTGCTGGAGTTATCGGCCGAAAACCCGGATCAGGAGCAAGCCACGGAGGAGGTCCCCGTGACCTATGACGGTGAGGCCACTGAAATCGGGTTCAACGTCGAATACCTGCAACAGGCGGTGGGAGCGGTTCCGACGGAAGGGGTGGTCCTCCACCTCTGGGATCCCCAATCCAGCTGCCTAGTGGTCCCCCCCGACGATTCCACCCTAAAATATGTCATTATGCCCATGCGGCTATAGCCAGCCGCGGGGTGTCTTGCCCCTACCCCAGCTTCGGAGAGGTTGTGGTCATTCAGCGGCTCCAGATCGGGGACTTCCGTAACATCGAAGGCGCCCGTTTGGAGCCGTCTCCCGGCCTCAACCGCCTAATAGGCCCCAATGGCGCCGGCAAGACGAACGTTGTTGAGGCCATCCATTACCTGGCAAGCGGCCGGTCCTTCCGCCAGGGCGGTCCGGTGGGCCTTCGCCGGGAAGGGGCCGAGGAGGCAACCCTTTTCGTCGAGGTAGACGGCGGGGGCGGACACCGTTTGGGGGCTCGGCTGGCTCGAGGTGGGCGGGAGATGCGTTTGGATGGGGCGACCGTTTCGAGCTTTGCGGCCTTGGCGGGAGTGCTCAAAACCGTCCAGTACACCCCGGAGGGCCATCGGTTGGCGGACGGCGGGCCCCGTGAGCGACGCCGATTCCTGGACTGGGGCCTGTTCCATGTGGAACCCGATTACCTGCAGCTCGCTCGCCGTTATCGGCGGGCCCTCCAGCAGCGCAACCGCTGGCTCAAGGGGCGCCCGCCGGGGGTCGATCCCTGGGGGGCGGAGCTGGCGTTCACCGGGGAAGCGATGACCCGCCGCCGAGCTGATTACGTGCAGCGCCTGGAGAACCGGGCGGCCGACCTGTTCCGGGAGCTAGGGGGCTTCGGCGAACTGGCCATGGCTCTGGACCGGGGCTGGCCGGAAGGCCTGGAGCTGGGGGAGGCCCTCGAACGGGACCGCAGGCGGGATGCCGACACCAGTCGAGTGGGGCCGCACCGGGGCGATCTGTTGCTGACCCTGGACGGCGCCCCCGCTCGGGAGCGGGCCTCCCGGGGGCAGCAAAAGGCCGTAATCCTGGCCCTGCACCTGGCCCAGCTGGCTCTGGTGACCGAGGAAACCGGCGACGCCCCGATCTTCCTGTTCGATGATGTGGCCTCGGAATTGGACCAAGATCGGCGAGCGGCAACCATGAACATTCTGGAGCGATTCGGGGAGCAGGTGTTTGTGACTAGCACCGAAGAGGCCCTCTGCCCTCTCCCTGCCGCCGCCACACCGGCGGCCACCTTCCGGGTGCGCGAAGGATCGATCGAGCGGAGCGACTGAATGTCCGAGACGGAGACAGAGCAGGCCTACGATTCCACCAGCATCAAGGTCCTCAAGGGCCTGGAGGCGGTGCGCAAGCGCCCCGGCATGTACATCGGGGATACCGACGACGGCACCGGACTCCACCATATGGTGTTCGAGGTGGTAGACAACGCCATCGATGAGGCCTTGGCCGGCCACGCCGACCGTATCGAGGTGAGCATCCACCCCGATGATTCTGTCACTGTCTCCGACAACGGCCGGGGTGTCCCGGTGGACTGGCACGAGGAGGAGGATCGGCCGGCGGCGGAGGTGATCATGACCAGTCTCCACGCCGGGGGGAAATTCGACGCCAGCAGCTACAAGGTCTCCGGGGGTCTACACGGCGTCGGGGTCTCGGTGGTTAACGCCCTTTCCGAGTGGCTGCGCCTGACCGTCCGCCGGGAAGGCCGGACCTATCACCAGGAGTTCCGCATGGGCGAGCCGGCCACCGAGTTCGCCGCCGTAGGCGAGGCCGAGATTACCGGCACCACGATCCAGTTCAAGCCCAGCCCGGAGGTCTTTTCCGATACACGCTTCCACTTCGATCTGCTGGCCAAGCGTCTGCGGGAGCTATCCTTCCTCAACGCCGGCGTGGCCATCGCCCTCAGCGACGAGCGTACCGACAAGCACGAAAGCTTCGCCTACGAGGGCGGCATCCGTTCCTTTGTCGACCACCTCAATCAGCACAAGCATCCGATCCACCCGAGCCCCATCTACGTTTGGGAGCAGCGGGAAGGCATCGAGGTCGAGATCGCCCTGCAGTGGAACGAGTCCTACCAGGAAAACGTCTTCTGCTACACCAATAATATCCCCCAGGCCGATGGGGGCACCCACCTCTCGGGTTTCAAGACCGGCCTGACCCGGAGCCTGAACACCTATATCGAATCCGTCGGGATGGCCAAGAAAGAGAAGGTCCAGACCTCCGGGGAGGACGCCCGCGAGGGCCTAACGGCGGTCATCTCGGTGAAAGTCCCGGATCCCAAGTTTAGCGCCCAGACCAAGGACAAGTTAGTCTCCTCCGAAGTTAAGAATGTGGTGGAGACGGTCCTTAACGATGTCTTGACCCGTTACCTGGAGGAGCACCCCAAGGAAGCCAAGGCCATCGCCGCCAAGGTGGTGGAGGCCGCCCGGGCCCGCCAAGCGGCCCGCAAGGCCCGCGATCTCACCCGCCGCAAAGGGGCGCTGGAGACCGCTAACCTCCCCGGCAAGCTGGCCGATTGCCAAACCAAGGATCCTTCGGAGGCCGAGCTCTACCTGGTGGAGGGCGATTCCGCCGGGGGCTCCGCCAAGCAAGGCCGGGACCGGCGCTTCCAGGCTATCCTGCCGCTGCGGGGCAAGATACTGAACGTGGAGAAGGCCCGCTTCGACAAGATCCTCTCCCACCAGGAGATCGGCACCCTGATCACCGCCCTGGGCACCGGCGCCGGGCGGGAGGACTTTGATCCGGAGAAGCTGCGCTACAACCGCATCATCATCATGACCGATGCCGATGTCGACGGCGCTCACATCCGGACCCTGCTGCTCACCTTCTTCTACCGCCAGATGTACGACCTGGTGGAACGGGGTCACATATTCATCGCGCAGCCGCCGCTATACAAGGTTACCCGGGGTAAGAAGGAAACCTACATCAAGGACGAGCCCTCCCTGGAAGAGTACCTGTTCGAGAACGCCCTTGAGGGGGCCCAGCTTTTCCCCAGTCCGGAAACCCCTGAGCCCATCGAGGGCAACCGGCTTTTGGATCTGGCCCGGCGCTACCGGGATGTCCAGCGCCTTTTCGAGCGGCTGAGCCGGCGCTACGACCCCAACTTACTCCAAGCCCTCCTTGATCTACCGGACCTTGGCCCCGAGGCCTGCCAAAAGGAGGCCGACCTCCGATCTGGGCTGGAGCCGGTGGTTACCCGCCTTACCGAAACAGGGGGTGAGGACGTTCACGCCCAGCTCCAGATCCTGGAAGATCCCGACCAGGGCGGCTACAAGGCGGTTATTCAGCGCTACGAGCACGGCACCGCCACCCGCTCCGTTATCGACCGGGAATTCCTGGAATCGCCGGAGTTCACCCGTATCAGGGAGATGGCGAGCAATTTGGCTGGATTCCTTGAGCCCCCGGCCCGGGTCCGGCGGGGGGAACGGGAAAAGGAGGTCGAGGAGTTCGGCCAGGTGGTGGACTGGCTACTAGAGGAGGGCAAGCGCGGCCTCTCGGTCCAGCGCTACAAGGGCCTGGGTGAGATGAACGCCGATCAGTTGTGGGATACCACCATGAACCCAGAGACTCGACGCATGCTCCAGGTCCAGATCGAGGACGCAGTGGGGGCCGATCAGATCTTTACCACCCTCATGGGCGACGATGTCGAGCCCCGCCGGGCATTTCTGGAGGCCAACGCCCTGGAAGTGGAAAACCTCGACGTCTGATGCTTTCCTATCAATGGCGCCCGCCTTGCTAGACAAAGTCGTATGTCAATGGCCGGGTCTTGCCCCGGCCATTTTAGGCCCGAGGGTGGCCTTCCCCCGGATAGTTAGCGGTCAGGCAGGAAGGTAGGCCGGGCCATCTCGGCCAGGACTGGCAACCCCTCAAGGCGGCACGGGGCAGATCGCCCCAATGGATGGCCCCGGGTCCGGCGGTGACAGGAAGGGGGCTGGCTCAGCTCCCCCGGGATTGGGCGTTGGGGCGCTTCCGGATTGGCCCTGGTCGCCCGGACGCCGTTAAAGGCTCGATGCCCGAGGAGTCGCTCGGCGGCCGGCTCGGCTGCAAGGCAGTTAGGGATGCGCCCGTGGGATGGACACGGAAAGCGGGCCGCCCCTTCTTCCTGAAAAGGGGTCCCAGATCGCCCGGCGAGTAGCGTCCTTGATCAGGTACGGGGTACCTTTGGGCATGGCCGATTACCGCGAAAAACCTGAGGGTCAGAGAACCATAGGGAACGGCCACAAAGGCCCCAGAGGGAGAAAAACCCGGCCCGCATGCCGGGGCCGAGAACCTCCACTGGTCAAGGCAGGCTTTGGCGGCCCTAACCGGCCCCGCTGTCTCGGCGGTAAACCAGCTGCCTAGGAATCGGATTTGGCCTCGGCGGGCTCGGGCTCCTCGGCGGGGGTGTCGGCACCGCCCTGCGCGGCCACTTCTTGCTCCTCCTCGGGGAAGGGCTCGCGGTGGTTGCATTCCTTGTTGGGACAGACCTTCTCCCGCCCGTATTTCTTGGTGGTCTTGTCCATCAATACCCCCGAGCCGCACTTAGGGCAGCTCTCCGCGAGGGGGGGGTTGGGCATGGCGTACTTGCACTTGGGGTAACGGTTGCAGCTATAGAACACCTTGCCGCGGCGGTTCTTCTTGGCCTGGATCTCGCCCTCACCGCATTCCGGACAGGTGACGCCGGTGCCCTCGGGCTTTTCCAGCGGCTCGCGGTGCTTGCAATCGGGGTAGGCGCTGCATCCGAGGAACTTGCCGTAACGGCCGTGCTTGATGGCCAGGGGCTGGCCGCATTCGGGACATTTCTTGTCGGTGACCTCGGGCTCGGGGGCCTCACCTTCCACCGGTCGGGTGTAGTCGCATTCGGGGTAGGCCGAGCATCCGATAAACTGGCCGTTGCGGCCGAGCTTCTTCTCCAGCTGAGACCCGCATTTGGGGCACTGTTCATCGAGGGGCTCGGAGGTCACCTCGGCGCGGGTGACCGATTCCTCCTTTTCCGCCACCTGCTTGTGGAACGGATCCCAGAACCGGTGCAGAACGGGCTTCCAGTCGGCCTCGCCGCGGGCGATAGCGTCCAGCTCGTCCTCAAGCCGGGCGGTAAAGTCGTAATCCACGTAATCGGTAAAGTGGTTGGTCAAGAACCGGTTAACCACCCGCCCGACGTCGGTGACGAAGAAGCGCTTGTTCTGGAGCTCGGCGTAACCCCGATCCTGGAGCGTGGACAAGATGGAGGCATAGGTTGAGGGCCGGCCGATGCCGTAGGCCTCAAGCTGCTTGACCAGGGTGGCCTCGGTGTAGCGCGGCGGCGGCTCGGTGAAGTGCTGCTCCTTACGTACCTGCTGGAGCCACGGCCGGTCGCCCTCGGCCAGCGGCGGCAGCCGGTTGTCCTTCTGCTCCGCCGTGTCGTCGGTGCCCTCCTCGTAGACCTTCAAAAAGCCCGAAAAGGCGATGGTGGAGCCGCTGGCCTTGAGGCGCCACCCGGGCTCCGGCTGGAAGTGGACGGTCACGGTGTCGACTAGGGCGTGGCTCATCTGACCGGCCACCATGCGCTTCCAGATCAGGTCGTAGAGCCGGGCCTGATCCTTGTCGAGCTTGTCCCGAACCGTTTCGGGGTGGCGCGACGGGCTTGTGGGGCGGACCGCTTCGTGCGCCTCTTGGACATTCTTGGATTGCGATTTGAAGGCACGCGGCTGCTCCGGGAGGAAGTCGGCCCCGTAACGCTCGCCGATGATCTGCCGCGCCTCCTCCACTGCCTCGGTGGAGAGGTTTACCGAATCGGTACGCATGTAGGTGATCAGACCCACGGTGCCCTCGCCGAGGTCGATGCCCTCGTAGAGCTGCTGGGCCACGCGCATGGTCTTGGAAACCGGGAAGCCTAGCTTGCGCGAGGCCTCCTGCTGCATGGTGGAGGTGGTAAACGGTGGCGCCGGATTGCGCTTGCGCTGCTTCTTCTCCACCGAGCTTACCGAAAGGGCACCGTCGGTGGCGGCCCCTTCGACCCGGGCCCGCAGCTGTTCGGCCCGCTCGCTGTCGCCAATGGAAAGCTTTTCCAGCTTGTCGCCCTCGGCCTCTACCAGTTGGGCGGTGAAGGGCATCGCCTCGTCGCCGCCGGTCTGGGCCGCCAGATCGGCCTCGATGGACCAGTATTCGGTGGGCTCGAAGGCCTCGATTTCCTGCTCGCGCTCGGCGACCAGGCGTAGGGCGGGGCTCTGGACGCGCCCGGCGGACAGGCCGCGCCGGACCTTCTTCCACAACAGCGGCGACAGATTGAAGCCCACCAAGTAGTCCAGGGCTCGGCGGGCCTGCTGAGCGTTAACCAGGTTTTCGGAGATCTCGCGGGGGTCGGCCACCGCCTCCTGGACCGCCGTCTTGGTGATCTCGTGAAAAACCACCCGGTAGACCGGCTTGCCCTCGAGCTTTTCGCGCTCTCGCAGCAGCTCGGCAAGATGCCAGGCGATGGCCTCGCCTTCACGGTCGGGGTCGGTGGCCAGGATGAGGCTGTCGGCGTTGTCCATCTCGGAGGCGATGGCGTCGACGTGCTTCTTGTTGCGCTCGATGACCTCGTAGGTCATCCGGAAGTCTTGCTCCGGATCGACGGCGCCTTCCTTGGCACGCAGGTCCCGGACGTGGCCGTAGGAAGCCACGACCTTGTAGTCGTTGCCCAGGTAATTGTTGATGCTCTTGGCCTTGGCCGGCGACTCGACGACGACGACGTGCTTTGCCATGGTCTGCTATCCTAGCCCTGAAGGGCCCTTCTGGCGGCCGCCGGAGGCGGCCGGATGTTACTCCCGGAGGAGGTACCGGCGGCGGTTTACCGCCCCTCAATCATCCGGTCAGGAAAAGCCGTCCCTCGTGAAACGGAGGGCCGTCCGGCCTGCGCCGGACGGCCCTCAGGTACCGTCGCATGCTCGGGTCCGAGGGTTAGTGGAGGACCCCATCCATGCGGTCGAAAATCATGTCCTCCACCCAGACATAGGCCCCTTCCTGGCCGGGGCTGTTGTGGAGAACCATAAGCAGCACCCAGGACAGGGCCTCGGTGTCGATCTCCTCGCTATCCAGCGCCATCAGGCGGTCGATCACCAGCTCCCGAGTGGCGGGATCGACCACACCGGTATCCTCGAGAAAGATCAAGAAGCCGCGGGCGTCCCGGGTAAGCTTGTGGGCCTCGTCGGCGGTAAAGATCCGCACGGAGCGCCGGGAAGGCCCAGCTTCCGCCTCATCCTCGGTGTCGGATTGCTGTTCGGCCAAACCTTCCAGCCAAGTGAAAGCCTTGCGCACGTTGGGCTCGGCAAAGCCGGCCTCCAACAGCTCGGTCTCCAGGGTTCCCTGATCGGGCTCCTCTTCCATGGGCTCGGAAAAGTAGTTCTCGAACAGATACATCAGGATGTCGAGGACGTTCTCGTTCATGCGCCTGCGATCCCTAGCTAGCGGGTGTGCGGGTGAACCGACCGCCGGGCTCAGCCCCTACAATCCCCCGGATTTCAAGCTCGAGGAGAATGGCCGAAACCCTATCGGCGGTCAACCCAGACCGGGCCACCACCTGATCCAGGGTGGTGGGATGGAAATCCACACAGTCGGCCACCAGGGCCTGATCGGGGGTGAGATCGGGGGCGAGGGCCGCGGCGTCAGCGGTTGACTGGATTGGGACCGGCCGATGGGAGCGGAGTTCCTCGGCGATGTCGGCGAGCTCTTCAACCAGCTTGGCGCCCTCCCGGATGAGGCCGTTGGGGCCACGGCTGAGAGTGGAATGGATGGATCCCGGTACGGCGAGAACCTCCCTTCCCTGGCTACCCGCCCAGCGCGCTGTGGTCAAGGCCCCACTCTTGGCCCCGGCCTCCATCACCAGGACCCCCAAGCAAAGACCGCTGATAAGGCGGTTGCGCTGGGGAAAATGGCCGGGGCGCGGCGGGGTGCCTACCGGAAATTCGCTGATCAGGGCGCCGCCTTCGACCATCTCGGCGGCCAACTGGCCGTGCTCGGCGGGATAGACGCGGTCGGGACCGCGGCCTTGGACGGCAACAGTGATCCCGCCGCCGTCAAGGGCACCGCGGTGGGCGGCGGCATCGATACCTCGGGCCAGGCCGCTGACGATGGTGAAGCCACAGCCGGCCAGGTCCCGGGCGAAGGCCCGGGCGGTCTCGCACCCGCTCCGGCTAGCCTCGCGACTGCCGACGAGGGCCAAGGTGGGACTCGCCTGAAGGGCAGTGGGGTCGCCTTCCACGTAAAGCAGGGGAGGCGGTTCGGGGAGGTCCCTCAACAGATCGGGATAACCGGCCTCCCCGAGGAGGACCAAGTGGCGGCCCGGCCTCTCTAACCAATGGCAGTCGTCGTAAAATGCTCGAGGTGGCCGGCGGTGACGGAGGGCGTCCAGAGCGGCTTGGGGGAGACCGCTGCCCTCCCCGGCGCCGAATTGGGCGAAGAAGGCTTCGACATCGGTAATCCGCTCCATGGCCCGGCCCAGGACCCGAGGCCCTACCCCGGGAAGGTGTCGCACCTCCAGCCAGGCCCGGGCTTGGGACCCGAGGGCCAATTCAGACCTCGGGGCCCTCGATGCGGTCACCAGCCTCCAGAGGCTGTTGATTCTGCATGATTAGCGCGAAGGCGAGCTGCTCGCTGGTCTCAATGATCATGACCACCCCCTTTTGGCGGCTCGGTAAGTGCGTGGGCTCCCCGGTCCGGGGATCCGCCACGGTCCGGGAGTTCCCCTGGACAATTAGAACGTGGCCTTTTTCCAGGCCATGGCGGGCGCCCCGGTCAAGGATGACCATTTGGCCTTCACCCAACAGGGATTCGCCGCCGACGTGGCGAAGGATGGTCCCTTCCAGATCCGGGGCCGGTTTGGGCATGAAGCGGGTTTGGGGCGAGGCGGCCCGGCCGGGGTAAATCCGGTCACCCTCTTCAACCGGCGCATAAGTGCGCTCAATGGTCCCGGCGTACAGATCGTCCCCCGCCGGCTCCCGCATCCGGATCAAGCCGGTATGCTCCAGGAAGTAGCCGAGAAGCTCGCCGTTTTCCGAATCCCGGATTGGGTCGGGCTTGCGGAAGGTGTACCACTGACGGGTCTCGGCGTCACCCGCTTTACCCAGGCGGAAGAAGACCTCGTCGCCGCTGGCGTACATGACGCGCTCCTGGGCGCCCGCCACCAGGTGGCCGCCCACCTCCTGGGGATCGCGATCGGACGACAATAAGCCGTAGCGGTCCACGTAGGGGATGACGACGCTGCGGTCTACCGTGGAAATGGCCTCTAATCGCTGGGCCTCCTCGGTTCCGACCTCCGGCGACAGGCGTTCCACCTGCTGGCGGGCTACCCGGGGCTCGCCATCGACCGTATAAAGCCTCAGCCGATCCCCGGGGTAGATCAGATCGGGGTTGGAGATGTAGGGATTACGATCCCAAAGATCCGGCCACCGCCAGGGATTATCGAGGAATTTGGCGGCGATGTCCCAAAGGGTGTCCCCTTTGTTCACCGTATACACTTGGGGGGCATCATCACGCAGGTCATCAGGGTCTAGGGCCCAGGCCGTAAACGGTATCAGTGTGAGCACGAGCAGCAGAGTCCGCAATGGCACTGGCCTTCGCTGTCTGTGGGTGAATCGGTTGGCCCGGTGGTCATTCATGCCCGGACACCCCTTCTAGCTACCATATTGCGGTGGACAGAGCAATCTATACTTTTACCACCCCGTTTGAGACAAGCGGCCGGTCAATCCTTGTTAGTCGAAGCCGGGAGTCCGTATCCCCCCCTGACCGGGAGGTTGTCGGGCAAAAACCGGCGCAGTAAGACCACTCGGGTAACCAGCATCGGGATTACCATTACAATGGGGCCAGCATCCCATCCTGAGATGCCGAAAAAGGAAGTCGCCCTGGCCGATGCCGATAGCACCGCCGCTGCAGGCCCAGACGCAGTAGGAAAGGGTTGTATCCGCCGCGTTAGGCCGTAACCGGGAAATCCTGCGGTACGAAACCCTGGTTGATTTTTGGTGTCCGTAAATTTAGCACCTTGGTGGTGGCCCGGCCAGTGGCGAGCGCCCTGTGGGAAAGGCCCGCTTAGGTGTCCGCCTGGCCCCACTTTTTGTGCTATACTACTCCAACGGAGTCCCCTAGGGCCGGTGGCCGGCTAAGCGCCACCAATGACCGCGAGCCAAATAAGCAGACTATTGAGGAATCGCCCATGGCGGTTTTGGATATATTGCACTACCCCGACGAACGGCTGCGCCAGGAAACCCAACCCGTCCCGGAGGTGGATGAGGATCTCCGGCGCCTGATCGACGACATGCTGGAGACCATGTACACCGCCAGTGGTGTCGGCTTGGCCGCGCCTCAGGTTGATCACTATATCCGGATGCTGGTTATGGATACCAGTGAGGACCGGAGTCAGCCGCTGGCCCTGGTGAATCCTGAGATCGTTGCCGCTACCGGCGAACAGGAGGGAGACGAGGGCTGCCTGTCCCTGCCCGGGGTCTTCGAGCCTGTGGTGCGGGCCGCGGAGGTCACGGTGCGGTTCACGGATCGTGAGGGCCATGCCCGCGAGGAGGTGTTTACCGATCTGCCGGCCCGCTGCGTCCAGCACGAGGTTGATCACCTCGAGGGCAAACTGTTCCTGGACTACCTGTCCAAGCTCAAGCGGAATCGCCTGCGCAAAAAGATGGAAAAGGACAAGCGGCTCCAGGCGGATCCGGCCTAGGGCCGGTTTCCTGCGCCGGGCATTAGGTCGTGGCCGGCCCCACCTCGAACGGATCGCCCCTTTGGAGCCACCCCTTCGTATCGTTTTCGCTGGAACCCCCGAATTTGCCGTCCCTAGCCTCCGGGCCCTCGTCGAGGGCCCGGATTCGTTGGTGGGGGTGCTAACCCAGCCGGACCGGACGGCGGGGCGCGGCCGCCACTTGCAGCCGCCCCCTGTCAAAACGGTAGCGGAAAAAGCGCGGGTCCCCGTGGCGCAGCCCGAGACCCTAAAGGGTGGGGTGGGCCAGCGGGTCCTGTCGGGGTGGGCCCCCGACCTGATGGTGGTAGCCGCCTACGGGCTGCTGCTCCCGGCGGAGGTGCTGGAACTGCCGCGACTGGGTTGCCTCAATGTCCACGCTAGCCTGCTGCCCGCCTATCGCGGGGCTGCTCCCATCCAGCGGGCCATCCTGGACGGTCGCCGCGCAACCGGCATCACCATCATGCAGATGACCCCCGGAATGGACAGGGGCCCCATTCTGCTGCAGCGGGCGCGGGCCATCGGTGAGCGGGAGACGGCCGGCGAGCTTAACGACGCCCTGGCCCGGTTGGGTGCCGAAGTCTTGGCCGAAACCGTCGCCGGGCTGCGTGCTGGAAACCTGGAGGGCCGGGCCCAGGACCCGAACCAGGCCACCTACGCCCCCAAGATTACCAAGGAGGAGGCGGAGCTGGATTGGACTCAGTCCGCCGCCGATCTGGCCAATCGGGTGCGGGGCTTCAATCCCTGGCCGGTGGCGTTTGTCCGGCTGGGTGGGGGGCCTTTGCGCATCTGGCAGGCTCGGACCGGTGGCCCGACCGAGCAAGCCCCTGCCACCCTAGTGCGAGATGAGACCGGCGAGCCCGCCGTGGCTTGCGGCGATGGCAGCCTGCTGGTCCTGGAAGAGGTGCAGCCCCCGGGGCGTAGGCGCATGTCCGCCACGGAGGCCGTCCGGGGTGGGCACCTGGACCCGGGCAGCCTTCTTAGCGATCGAGTCACTGCCCACGGATCAACCGATTGAACGGTTAATACCCTTCTGGCCCGTTCTGCCGGGCCGGCCAAGTAAGGTATAAGGAGGAGTAAGGGATGCATAGCGGTTTGAAGACCGCTGTCCTCATGGCCGCACTCACCGCCCTTTTTGTGGTGGTGGGTGGTGTCCTCGGCGGCACCACGGGTATGGTTATCGCCTTAGGCTTGGCCGTGGCCATGAATGCCGGGGCCTACTGGTATTCGGACAAGATGGTGCTGCGCATGTACAACGCGCAGCCCGTGGACAAGGCCAGCGCCCCTCGCCTGGTGGAGATCGTGGAGAAGCTGGCGGAGCGCGCCGAGCTGCCCATGCCGGCGGTTTACCTAGTCGACGAGTCCTCCCCCAACGCCTTCGCCACGGGGCGCAACCCGGACAATGCGGCCGTGGCCGTTACCGCCGGTCTCATGGATCTGCTGAACGAGCGCGAGATCCGGGGGGTCCTGGCCCACGAGCTGGCCCACGTGAAGAACCGCGATATCCTCATCTCCACCATCGCTGCAACCGTCGCCGGCGCCATTTCGGCGCTGGCCAACATGGCCCAGTTCATGCTCCTTTTCGGGGGCCGTCCCGGCGAGGGCAACGGCAACCCCCTAGGCATCGCTGGCATGATCCTGGCCATGATCCTCGCTCCCATCGCCGCCAGCCTAATCCAGATGGCCATATCGCGGGCCCGGGAGTACGGAGCCGACGCTGGCGGGGCGGAGATCAGCGGCGACCCCGAGGCCCTAGCGCGGGCCCTGGACAAGCTGGCACGTGGAGCCAGCCGCGAGCCCATGGAAAGCGCCGAATCCCACCCCGCCACCGCCCAGATGATGATCGTGAACCCCCTCTCGGGGGAGGACCTGATGCAGCTGTTTGCCACCCATCCGCCCATGGAAGAGCGCATCCGGCGCCTCCGGGCCTTGGTCTGATGCCGGTGGAACGCTGATGGCCGAGGCCTCTAAGCAGGCCCAGGCCGCCCCCCGCGGCGTGGCCGTGCGTTGTCGCGCGGCCACCGCGGTTAGTGGGGTGCTGCATAGCGGTCGGCGCCTGGAGGAGGCCTTGGATTACCAAGGCCTAGGCCGCTCCGACCGCGCCCTGTTGCGGGAGCTGGCCACCGGTACGGTGCGCTGGGCGATCCGTTTGCGCACCGTCTTGGACGATCTACTGGACCGCCCCTTGCCCCGGCGGGAAACGGAGGTGGAGGCCCTGCTCTTGGTGGGTCTGTATCAGCTCGCGCACACCAACATCCCGCCCTATGCTGCTGTCTCCGCTACGGTGGGTGCCCTGTCCAAGAGCAAGGCCTGGGCCCGTCGGCTGATTAACGGCGTGCTTCGCCGCTTCGGCAGGGAGCCCGGCCAGCGATTGGCCGCGGCCGACGCCCGCTCGGTGGGCGTGGCCAATGCCCACCCGGAATGGCTGGTGATCGCCCTGGAGGCGGCCTACCCCGACGCCTGGCAGGGGGTGCTGGATGCAAACAACCAGGCCCCGCCGCTGACCCTCCGGGTGGTCGGTGACCGCGCAGCCTACTTGGCGGAGCTGGCGGCAGCCGGCATCGAGGCTCAAGCCCACCCGCTGGTGGAAACGGCGGTAAACCTGAAGTCGTTCCGGCCCGTGGCTAGCCTACCGGGATTCCCCGAGGGGCGAGCGAGCGTTCAGGACGCCGCCGCCCAGCTGGCGGCCCCGCTTATGGAGACCCGGTCCGGCGAGCGGGTCCTGGACGCCTGCACCGCCCCCGGGGGCAAGCTCGCCCACCTTCTGAGCCAGACCCCGGATCTGCATGTGACGGCCCTCGACCCCGACTCTGACCGCTTGGACCGTACTCGGGAGACCCTGGAGCGCACCGGGTTAGCCCCCGAGGCCCTTTTGCGGGGTGACGCCGCCCGACCGCAAACGTGGTGGGACGGGGTGCCCTTCGACCGCATCCTGATCGACGCCCCCTGTTCCGGAAGCGGGGTAATACGCCGCCATCCGGATATCAAGCATTTGCGGCGCCCGGAGGACGTGGGGCCCATGGAAGATCGCCAGCAGGCCTTGCTGGAGGGCTTGTGGCCCATCCTGCGCCCTGGTGGCAAGCTGCTCTACGTAACCTGCTCGGTGCTTCCGGAGGAAAACGGCGAACGGGTGGCTGCCCTCCAGCAGGCCCATCCAGAGGCAAGGGCCGAGCCCTTGCCTCAGCAGTGGGGCCGGCCGGCGGGGCCTGGTTGCCAGATCCTGCCCGGGGAGGCCGGCACGGACGGCTTCTATTACGCCCGACTGCGAAAGGAAACGCCGTAATGCGGGGCGGGCGACCCTTCCAGACCCGGGTGGTGGTCCGCGTTCCGCCCCATAGGCT
Source organism: Thiohalorhabdus sp. (assembly GCF_036628635.1). Lineage (GTDB taxonomy): Bacteria > Pseudomonadota > Gammaproteobacteria > Thiohalorhabdales > Thiohalorhabdaceae > Thiohalorhabdus. Next base: position 48,249 of record NZ_JAZKRM010000010.1, read on the forward strand.
GGTGGATGCGGCCGGCTGGGCCCGCCTGTGGACGGAGGCCGGGGCGGATGGGCTGGCTCTGGAAGCCGACCCCGGTGATGCTCTGGCCACGGCGCTGCTCGGAGCCTTGCGCCGTCATTCCTCCCTTCCCTTGGAGGTCCAGGCGCCTGATACGGCCACCCCGAGTCCGGAATGGGGACCGGCCTTGGCGGCCTGCGAGGTGGATTGGCTCCTGCCGTCACACGCCCCGGATGATGCTACCGCTGAGGCTTGGGCGGAGTCGGGTCCGCCATGGGCCTGGCCACTGTTGGCGGGCCCTGCACCGGAATGGATCTCACGGTTGCACGCCCGAGGGTCAGTGATTCCGGGGGACTGGGGTGACGGCCCCGACGGCGCCGAACGCTCCCTGAGCCCGGACCCCGAGGGGCCTCCCCCCGCCTTCGGGGATTCCGCCGCGGATACCCTGATCCTTCCCGAAAAGCGGTTGGAGGGCTTGGATCCGGCGGCGGTTTTGGCGAGCTTGCGGCCATGAAGGGCTCCCTGGCGACCATTTTGGCGGGCCTGGCCTTAGTGGGTGCCCCCCCGACGGCCGCGGACTCCCTGGCCGTTACCAGCCTGCGCCTGGAACGATCCGGGGGCGCCTGGCAGGCCAGCGTGGAATGGCGCGTCCCCTGGGACCGGAAGCCCTTCAACGAGGTCCATGAGGGGGTGCCCATTGATTTTACGGTGGAGCTAGAGCTGTTACGCGACCGCGGCTGGTGGTTCGACGCCAGCGTGGAAAAGACTCGCGTCCGGCAGGAGATCTATTACAACCGGCTGACCCGTCAGTATCGGGTGATCGATTGGGCCACTGGCCAGCGGCTGTTTACCCGGAAATGGCCCCAGGCCCGCCGGCAGGCCCAGCGGACCGGATCCATAGAGGTGGCGAAAAGCGACCGGGTGCAGGCGGAGGTGGACTATTACGTTGGGGCGCGTGTGGTGGCTCGGCGTGAGCAGCTCAGCCTACCAGCCCGGATCGTGGCCTCTCTTACCAGCCTATGGGAGGGGGCGAGCGAATGGCGTTACCGGCCCCTGGCCCGTTAAGAATCGTTTGACAGGATGGGCCAGCCCAGCAGGAGCCCAAGTTAGGGTGCAGGGCAGCGGCTGCGCCTTGCCCAGCTTTTACGGCTTACCGGGGCTCGCCATCGGTTGGGGAGGTCTTTAATCGCGGAACAGCCGGGCAAAAGGGACAAGGGCCAGGGCCTTCTGACCCCCGGGGGGCTGGCCACCGGCCTCCTGCTGGTGGGCCTTTTGACGTCGCTGATCCTAACCTCGCGGGCCTTGGAGAGCGGCTCGGTCCTCGGGGATTCCTTCCTGATCCTACTGTTGGTGGACCTGGTGGCCCTCCTGGGATTGGCGGCCGCCATCCTCACCAATCTCGCCCGTCTAATCGGGGCCCGCCGGCGGGAGGCCCTGGGTGCCCGCCTTACCTCGCGTCTGCTTATTCGCTTTGGGATACTCGCCCTGGTGCCGCCGGGAGTTGTGTTCCTGTTCTCCATGCAGTTCATTCAGCGAAGTGTGGACAGCTGGTTTCAGGTGGAGGTGGAGCAGGCCCTGGACGAGGCACTGGGTATGGCCCAACTGTATCTGGACGAGCGCCGAAGCGAGGTGCTGGCCAACGGAAAAGCCGTGGCCCAGGAATTAAGCGGGAATGACGGCACACCGCTCCAGCTAGTGCTCACTGAAGGACGGCGGGGCGAGGGGTTGCGGAAAGCGGCCCTGTTCACTGCCAACGGTACCCTGCTGGGGGCCAGCAATGCCGCGGCCACACCCCAGCTGCCCCAAGCCCCCGGCCGCCGGGAGCTGCTCAAGGTGGCGGAGGGCCAGTCGTTTACCCAGCTGGTCCCCGCCCGCGACGATGGCCCATGGCGGATTCAGGCCTACCTCCCGGTTTCCGGCCCCACCGGGGACATCCGGGTCCTGCGGGTTGCGGACACCGTCCCCGCCGGACTGGCCGCCCGCTCGCGGACCATCCGGGAAGCCGCCGAGACCTATAAGCGTTTGCAGCTGGAAAGGGCCCCCTTAAAGACCAGCTTCTTGCTGGTTCTGGCCCTGGTGCTGGTCCTAACCGTCTTCGTGGCCATATGGCTCTCGTTCCGCTTGGCGGATCGCTTTACCGAGCCCATCCGGGATCTGGCCCGGGGCACCCGCGCCGTGGCCAGGGGCCAGTACGGCCGGGAGTTGGCGGTACCCAGCCAGGACGAGCTGGGTGTACTGGTCCGCTCCTTCAACACCATGACCCGTCGGCTGGCTTCGGCTCAGGAAGAGATCCGGGCCAGCCATACCGAAGTCCAGGCCCGGCGGGCCTACCTGGAAACCATTCTGGACAGCCTGACCTCAGGGGTGGTGACCTTGGGCCCTGAGGGCACGGTGGATACCATCAACCCCGCAGCCCGAAAGATCCTGGGTCTGCCCGACGAAGAGTTGAACGGCCGGCGCCTGGGTGTTCTCACTCGCGAGAACCGGCATCTACAGCCGCTATTTGATCTCTATCTGCGCATCAAGGGTCATTTGCAAAGGGGCATCACCGAGCAAGTGGAACTGGCGGACACCCGCACGGGCACCGTGACCCTGCTGGTTCGGGGGGCGCCCCTGCGTCCCGGAGCGAAGGCGGAGATATCCGGGTTCGTGCTGGTGTTCGACGACATCACCGAGCTGTCCCGGGCCCAGCGGGCGTCGGCCTGGGGGGAAGTGGCCCGGCGCATTGCCCACGAGATCAAAAATCCTCTGACCCCCATCCAGCTATCCGCCGAGCGCCTGCGCCGCAAGTACCTCCATCGCCTGGGCGAGGAAGGCGAGCCCCTCGACCGGGCAACGACCACCATCATCCAACAGGTGGAAAGCCTGCGCGACATGGTCAACGCCTTTACCGAGTATGCCCGCCAGCCGGAAAACCGGTTAGAGCTCCAAGACCTCAATGCCCTGGTCAGGCAAGCGGTGGCCCTCTACGGTGAGCAGCAAGGGGAAGCCCTGCTGGAGCAGGACCTGGATCCGGATCTGGCACCGGCCAATCTGGACGGGTCGCGGTTAACCCAGGTTTTGGGTAATTTGATCCAGAACGCCCAGGCCGCCCTGGCCGATCAAGACGCCCCGGGCCGGATCCGGCTCGAGACCTCGCACGGGAATGATCCCTCGCGGGTGGTGGTTTCTATTAGCGATAACGGCCCTGGCTTCCCGACGGACCTCCTGGATCGGCTCTTCGATCCCTACGTCACCACCAAGGACCACGGCTCCGGTCTGGGCCTTGCCATCGCGCGCAAGATCGTGGAGGAGCACGGGGGCCGTATCGAGGCGGATAACCCCCCCGAGGGCGGGGCCCGGGTTCGGATCGAGCTTCCCGCCGCCGAGTGGGGCGAGCAACGCCGAGAGGGTGCCCATGTTTGAGCCCCTGCCTTCAAGTTCGGAATCCGTTCCCGGTCCTAACCAGTCCGGTGCGATTCTGGTGGTTGATGACGAGGCCGAGATCCGGACCGTGCTTGAGGACACCCTGGGCGAAGAAGGCTATTCGGTGCGGCTCGCGGCCGATGCCCAGGAGGCCGAAGCCCAGGTCCGGGTGACCCCCCCCGACATGGTGCTGCTGGATATTTGGATGCCAAGGACCGATGGTATGGATCTGCTTCGGCGATGGGTGGCCGACGGCCCCCTCCCCTTCCCGGTGGTTATGATGTCGGGGCACAGCACCATCGAATCGGCCGTAGAGGCGACCCGCCTGGGAGCCTACGACTACCTGGAGAAGCCCCTCTCGCTGAACAAGCTGCTTCTCACCGCAGAGCACGCCACCGAGGCGGTACGCCTGCGCCGGGAGAACGAGTCCCTGCGGAATGGTGCGCCCGGGGCGGTGCTCGTGGGCGACAGCGCGCCCATGGCACAGCTTCGCCACCAAATCGAACGGCTCGCGGGCTCCCAGGGGGCGGTCCTGATCGCGGGTGAGCCGGGGGTGGGTAAGGAAGCAGCGGCGCGCGCCCTGCACGAGAGGTCCGGTCTTAGCGGCCCCTTCATCGCCATCAATTCGGCGGCCATCGCGCCCGACGGCATGGAGACCCAGCTGTTCGGCCGAGAGCTGGAGGAGCGTAGCCAGCCCGGTCGCTTCGAGCAGGCCGACGGCGGCGTGCTGTTTCTGGATGAAGTGGCCGATATGCAGGCAGACGTCCAGGCCCGCCTAGTCCGGGTGCTGGAGGAGCAGCGGTTCACACGTGTAGGCGGCAATGACCCGGTGCATGTGGATGTTCGGGTGGTGGCGGCAACCAACCGTGACCTAGACGGCCTGGTACGTGAGGGGGCCTTCCGGAGCGATCTCTACTATCGGTTGAACGTGCTCCCCATCACGGTGCCACCCCTGCGGGACCATGCGGGGGACATCCCGGCCTTGGTGGACCACTTCCTGCAGCGACAGTGCCAGCGAGAGGGCCTGCGCTCCCGGACCTTCGATAAGGGGGCCCTAGACGCCCTGGCGGAGCACGCTTGGCTCGGCAATGTCCGCGAGCTAGAGAACGTCTTGGAGCGGATCCTTATCCTCTCCGAGGCCGATCCAGTGGGGGCGGGGGATGTCCGTGATGCCCTGGGAAGCGCCGCCCGTCCCCAGGTTCCGGAACGGCTGTTTGAAGCACCGTTGCGGCAGGCTCGGGAGGATTTCGAGCGATGTTACCTTGCCTACCACCTGCGGGCTAACGGGGGAAATATCACCCGAACCTCCGCCGAGGCAGGCTTGGAGCGTACCCACCTCTACCGCAAGCTGAAGCAGCTGGGGATCGAGGCCGGGCAATTCAAGAACGGCGACAAGGGCTGAGGGGCCGGTTGCCCGGCCGTCGTCAGCCGTAGGAGGGGTCAATGGGCCAAACGAGACGCAGCCTGCGCTATCTGATCCGGATCGTGGTCTTTCTGGCCATCCTGGTGGCTGGCGCGATTTGGTTCATTGAGCCTCTGGAGCGGTTGTACCGGGCCAACCCACCGCTGAACGGCGTGATCCTGCTCCTACTTGGGGTAGGCCTGGTAGACGTCCTGTGGCAGCTGGGGGTCCTGGTTCGCGAGGATCGCTACCTGGACCGCATCGCCGCCCACCTGGGTAACGTCGATGCTGGCAGGGAAGCCCCCGAGGACGTGGATCAGGCGGTGCTGACCGGCGAGCCCCGCGGTCAAGCGGAGCTATTGAGCACCGTGCGGGACGTGGTCCTGCGCGGCCATCATCACACCACTTTGCCCTACCTGCTGGACAGTCTGGGCGAGCGCACCGAGAGCCGGCAAACCCTGCCGCGCTACCTGGCCGGAACCCTTATCGTTTTGGGTTTGCTCGGCACCTTCTGGGGCCTCCTGCAGACGGTGCAGGGGGTCCAAGGCATCATCGACACGCTTGCCGCTGAAAAATACGACGATGTTGCCGCCTTCGTAACCGCGTTGCGCGACCGCATGGCCGCGCCCATTGACGGCATGGCCCTGGCCTTCGCTACCAGCCTGTACGGCCTGGGGGCCTCGCTGATTGTGGGCTTTACCGAGAACCAGCTAGGCCGGGCCCTGGCCCACGGGCAGAGCCGCACCGAGGAGCTCATCGTTACCGGACTTTTGCCTTTCTGGCGGGCGCGTCGCCGGCCCGAGGATCTGGACATGGAGGCCGAGGACCGGCCGGCCTATACCGCCGCCCTGCTGGAAGGGGTGAGCCAGCGCCTGGACGCGGCGGGTGAACAAATGGAGCGCCTTATTGCCAGCCAGCCTGAGGCTGGCACCCTGGCCCGTACCGTAGAGAGCAGCGGCGAGGCGACCCAGACGGAGATTCGCGAGCTGGCCAACCACCTGGAGCGTCTGGAGGCCCAGCGCAACCGCGCCCTGGGCGAGCACTTGGACCGTCTGGCGCGGCTTGTAGCGCGGGACAAGGGGTCGGATCATGGCCCGTCGGCGTAGGCGCCAACCCGAGGGAAGCATCGCCCACATCTGGCCCGGGTTTACCGATGCCCTCGCCGGGCTGGTGGTGGTGCTCGTGTTCCTGCTGATCCTGTTCTTCCTCTTCGAGGTGGTGCTGTCCCGGCAGGTGGGCTCCCAGGAGGAGACCATTACCGCCTTGCGCGGCCAGGTGGAGCGCCTGTCCGATCTGCTGGGAACCGCCGAGGAGCGGGAAAAGGAGCTGCAGGAGGAGCTGGCGGCAAGTCGGAAAAAGCGCGCGCAGCTGGAGGAGCGTCTTGCTGAACAGCGCCAGCGGGCCGAAAGGCTCGGGGAGGAGCTTGCGGCCGCCGAGGAAGCCCGCCGCCAGGTCCGGGAGCAGCTGGCGCAGGTCGGTCGGGATCAGGAGGCAACTGAGGCGGAGCTGGCCGAGGAGCGCAAGCGCGCCCGCACGGCCTCAGCCAACCTGGACGCCCTTGCCGAGCACGTGGCCCGGCTCAACGAACGGCTGCGGCGGCTGGAACGGGCCCTGAAGGTGGAGGAGCGTGAGCGCGTCGCCGCCGAATCCCGGGTGGAAGAGCTGCAAGGGGAGCTGGAAGCCCAGCAAAGCCGCCAAAAGGCGCAGGCGGCGCGCATTGAGGCCATGGCGGCGCGGATCCGCACCGAGCTGCTGAAGCGGGTCGAAGAGCTGGAACGCTACCGATCCGAGTTCTTTGGCCGCTTGCGGCAGGTGTTCGCCGACCGGCGGGACATCAAGATCCGCGGCGACCGCTTCGTGTTCCAGTCGGAGATCCTGTTTCCCTCCGGCAAGGCCGAGCTGTCACCCGGCGGCAAGCGCCAGCTGGACCGCTTCGTGGCCACCTACGGGGAGGTACGCGACCGCATCCCCGAGGGCCTGGAAATGATCATTATGGTGGAGGGCCATACGGACCGGGTACCCATCACCACCGCCGAGTTCAGCTCCAACTGGGAGCTTTCCAGCGCCCGGGCCCTGTCCGTGCTTCATCACCTGAGGGAGCAGGGGGTGAAGCCACAGCGACTAGCCGCTACCGCCTACGGTGAGTACCATCCGCTCACCCCGGGTCAGACCCCCGAGCAGCGCCGCCAGAACCGGCGCATCGAGCTCAAGATCACCCGGTATTGACTTCAAGGGCGCCCATGTCGATGCCTGCCACCGTCGCCGTAACCGGCTGTTCTTCCGGCATCGGCGAGGCCCTTGCGCTGGGGCTGCGCGACCGCGGCTACCGCGTGGTGGCCACAGCGCGCACCGATGACGACCTGGAGCGACTGGGAGCAGCCGGCCTGGAGCCGCTGATGCTGGAGTTGGCGGACCCCGAGTCGGTGGCGGCCTGTGCCGGGGCCATCGCCGAGCGCAGCGAAGGCGGGCTGTTGGGGCTGGTCAACAACGCCGCCTACGGCCAACCCGGGGCGGTGGAGGACCTCAGCCGGGAAACCCTACGCCGGGAGTTCGAGGTCAACCTGCTCGGCACCCACGACCTCACCACCCGCTTGCTGCCGGTTATGCGGGAGCAGGGCTTCGGGCGGGTGGTTCAGATCAGCTCACTGTTAGGTCTGGTGGCCCTGGGTTACCGGGGGGCCTACAACGCCTCCAAGTTCGCCCTGGAGGGGCTGACTGACACCCTGCGCCTGGAGCTAGTCGGCAGCGGCATCCAAGCCGTTCTGATCGAGCCGGGGCCGATCACCAGCCACTTCAGGCAAAATGCCTACCGGGCTTTCCAGGCCAACATCGATGTTGAGCACAGCTACCACCGGACTGTCTACCAGCGCGACATTGCTACCCGCCTGGCCGGGACGGAAGATGCTCCGTTCACCCTGGGACCCGAGGCAGTGCTGGCCAAGACGGTAAAGGCCCTGGAGAAAGGCCGCCCACGGGCTCGCTACTACGTGACCCTCCCTACCTATTTGTTGGCCGGTTTGAAGTGGGCCCTGCCCACCCGCTGGCTGGAACCGTTTCTGCGGCGCCTTAGTTGACGGCAGTGTTAAGTTTTCAGGTTTCTCTGAAAAAGGCGGGGGAAGGCTGCGGATCGGGCCGCAGGACAGGAGGGTGGCCCGAGGAAGGTTCCGGCTCTTCCCGTCCAAAAAGTTGCTCGGAACGCTGTTTGGTATGGGGCCATAACTGAAAACTGAACACTTTTCTCGGAGTGCCCGGTGAAGATCACCATCCTCGGTGCTGGCCAGGTGGGTGCCCCCGTTGCCGAACAATTGGCCCTGGAAGGCCACGACATCACGGTCGTCGATCACGACGGCGACAGGCTGGCGGCCCTTGGGGAACGGCTGGATATACAGCCCGTTTCGGGCCATGCCGCCTATCCCGAGGTCCTGGAACAGGCCGGCCTGGGGGCGGCGGACATGGTGCTGGCGGTGACGGCGTCGGACGAGGTGAACATGGTCGCCTGCCAGATGGCCGAGACCCTGTTCCATACCCCCACCAAGCTGGCCCGGCTGCGCGCCCCCGAGTACCTTACCCAACCCGAGCTGTTCACCCCCGACGCCTTTCCCGTGGATTACATCATCAGCCCCGAGCAGGTGGTGACCGACTCCATCCATCGGTTGGTGGAGCACCCGGGGGCGCTGCAAGTGGTGGACTTCGCAGGCGGCCGGGTGCGGCTGGTGGGCGTGCGTGCCGAGCCCGACGGCCCCCTTGTGGGCCACCAGCTGCAGGAGCTCCGCCACCGGATGCCCGGGGTGGATACCCGGGTGGCGGCCATCTATCGCCGCGGCCAGGCCATCATCCCGGAGGGGCCCACGGTCATCGAGGAAGGCGACGAGGTCTTCTTCATCGCCGCTCGCGAGCACATCCAGGGGGTGCTCACCTCGCTGCGGGGTGCCGAGGAGACTGTGCGCGGGCTGGTCATCGTCGGTGGCGGCAAGATCGGCAGCTCCTTGGCGGAATCCCTGGAGCGCACGCCGGTCCAGGTCAAGCTCATCGACCACAACCCGGGACATGCGGCCCAAGTGGCCGCCGACCTCAAGCACACCCTGGTCCTGCAGGGGGACGGCGCCGACGAGACCCTCCTGCGGGAGGAGAACGTCGGCGCCATGGACATGTTCGTCGCCGTTACCAACGACGACGAGGCCAACATAATGGCCTCCATGCTGGCCAAGCAGATCGGCGTGCAGCGGGTGGTCACCCTGATCAACCGGGGCGCCTATGTGGACCTGGTGCAGCAGACTGGAATCGATGTGGCGGTCTCACCCTACCTGGCCACCATTGGCCGCATCCTCGCTCACGTCCGCCGGGGTGACGTGGCCATGGTGCACAGCCTCCGCCGGGGTGCCGCCGAGGCCATCGAGCTGCTCGCCCACGGCGACGCTTCCACCTCCAAGGTCATCGGCCGGCGACTGGACGAGATCCAGCTGCCGCGCGGGGTGACTATCGGGGCTATTGTCCGCGGCGGGCAGGTCCTGATTGCCCACCGCCACGTGGTCATCGAGCCGGAGGACCACGTCATCCTGTTTCTGGTGGACAAGCGCAAGATCGCCCAGGTGGAGAAGCTGTTCCAGGTGGGGCTGGGCTTCTTCTAAACCAGGGGCCACACGGTTCCGAAACGATAACCAGGCGGGAAGCGGCGCATGCACTTGGTCACCATCGGCTATATTCTTGGCGTTTTGCTGATGGTGTTCTCCACGGCGATCCTGCCGCCGTTGGTCATGGCCTGGGCCTACGGCGACGGGGCCCTGACCGCCTTCGCCGATGCCTACCTACTGACCTTGGGTGCCGGCTTTTTGCTCTGGTTAACAACCCGCGCGGTATCGCGGGAGGTCAGCCACCGCGACGGCTTTCTGCTGGTGACCCTGTTCTGGGGGGTCCTGGCGGTGTTCGGGGCCTTGCCGCTGTACTTCTCGGGGGTCGCCCCGGGGTTCTCCACTGCCTTTTTCGAGTCCATGTCGGGGTTAACCACGACCGGGTCCACGGCGCTGTCGGGCCTCGACGACATGCCCCACGCCGTGCGCTTTTGGCGCCAGGAGATGCAGTGGCTGGGGGGCATGGGCATCATCATCCTGGCGGTGGCCATCTTGCCCATACTCCAGATTGGTGGCATGCAGCTGTACAAGGCCGAGGTACCCGGGCCGGTCAAGGATCAGAAGCTGACCCCCCGCATCAACGAGACGGCCAAGGCCCTGTGGATCATCTACGTCGGCCTGACCGTGGCCGCCGCCCTGGCCCTATGGCTGGCGGGAATGACGCCCTTCGATGCCGTTTCCCACAGCTTCACGGCGGTGGGCACCGCCGGCTTCTCCACCCATGACGCCTCCATCGGCTACTTCGATAACCCGGCTGTGGAGTACATCCTCACCGGGGTCATGTTCTTGGGGGCGGTCAACTTCGCCCTGCACTTCGCCTTCCTCCACGGCGAGGGTCTGCGGGCCTATGTGGCCGATCCGGAGTTTCGGACCTACGCCGGACTCCTGACCGGGCTGGTGGCGGTGGTGACCGTGGTGCTGCTGGCGTACCAGGTCTATCCCTCCGGCGAGGAGGCCTTCCGCCGGGCCGTATTCCAGGCAGTATCCATCGGTACCACAACGGGCTTCGCCACCGCGGATTACGCCGCGTGGCCGTCGCTGCTGCCCTATATGCTGCTGCTTTCCGGTTTCTTCATGGCCAGCGCCGGCTCCACCGGCGGCGGCATCAAGGCGGTGCGCTTCCTGGTCATGCTCAAGCAGGGGTATCGCCAAAGCTATCTGCTGATACACCCTCATGCTGTGGCCCCCCTCAAGCTCCGCGGCCGCCCCGTGCCGGAGGCGGTAATCCAGGCGGTGTGGGGCTTTTTCGCGGTGTACGTGTCCACCTTCGTGATCCTGGTGATGGTCATGCTGGCGCTGGAGGACGGCGACTTCCTCACCGCCGCCGGGGCCGTGGCCGCCACCCTGACCAACATCGGACCCGGTCTGGGGGAGGTGGGCCCGGCGGACAGCTTCGCCTCCATCTCCGCCCCCGGGAAGTGGGTTTTGGCACTGGCAATGCTTCTAGGTCGGCTGGAGCTGTTCACCTTTTTCGTTCTGCTGATGCCGGCTTTCTGGCGGAAGTAGGCGCCTTGCCCTCCCCTTTGCGGTTGAGGCTGAGCCCCGGCATGCGGCCCCAGCTCTCGGTCAGCTCCTCCGCCGAGGGCACCCCCGCCCGAGCGTAGTCCACCCGCAGCGCCCGCACGATGCCCACTGCCGCAACAAGCAAAAAGACCGCCATGGGCAGCCCAGTGGTCAGCGACGCCGTGCGCAGGGCGTTGAGGCCGCCGAAGTAGAGTAGCGTGGCCGCCACCGTGCCTTCAGCCAGGGCCCAGAACAGCCGCTGCACCCGCGGCGGGTCGGGGTGGCCGCCGGAGGTGACCATGTCGTCCACCAGCGAGCCCGAGTCCGACGAGGTCACGAAGAAAACGATCACCAGGAGCGTGGCAAGGGCCCAGGTCAGGGTCGCCAGCGGCAGCTGCTCCAGCACGGCGAACAGGGCCAGGGCCTCGTTGGCCGCTACCTGCTCGGAAATACCGCCGGCCCCGAACAGCTCCAGGTGGATGCCGGTTCCGCCCAGGGCCGAAAACCACAGAAAGCCCCCCAGGGTGGGCACCAGCAGGGTGCTGGTGATGAACTCCCGGATGGTTCGGCCCTTGGAGATGCGGGCCACGAACACGCCCACGAAGGGCGACCAGGAAATCCACCAGCTCCAGTAGAACAGGGTCCAGTGGGCCTGCCACCCGGCCCCTTCCTGCCCGGGGGCGATGTGCAGGCTGGTGAACGGGAATTTCTGCAGATAGTAGCCGATCCCGTTCACGAACACTTCCAGCACGAACACGGTAGGGCCCGCCAGGAGCACGAAGGCGAAGATGACCACCGTCAGGCCGATGTTGAACTGGCTCAAAAAGCGGATACCGCGGTGCAGGCCAGAGACCACCGAGATGGTGGCCAGGGCGGTAATGCCGCCGATGAGAAGGAGCTGAGGGCCGGTGCCCTGGGGCATGCCGAACAGCCGACCGAATCCGGCGTTGACCTGGGCCGCGCCCAGGCCCAGCGAGGTGGCGACGCCGAACAGGGTGCCCACGGTGCACAGCACGTCCACGGCGTGGCCGGGCGCACCGTAGATGCGCTCACCCAGCAGGGGGTAAAGCAGCGAGCGTGGCGCGAGGGGCAGATGGTGGCGAAAGTGGAAATAGGCCAGCGGCAGGGCCAGGGCGGTGTAGATGGCCCAGGGGTGCAGGCCCCAATGGAAGAAGGTGTAGCGCATGGCCTCGCGGATGGCGTCCTGAGTGCCGCCCTCCCCGCCGGGCGGGCTCTTGAAATGCTGCAGCGGCTCGGCGACGCCGAAGAAGACGATGCCGATGCCCATGCCGGCGCTCATGAGCATGCTGAACCAGGCGAGGTAACCGAACTCGGGATAGGTGTCCGGCCCACCTAGGCGGATGCGGCCGAAGCGGGAGAACAATAGCCACAGCACGAAGCCGAGCAGGGTGGACGCGGTTAGGATATAGAACCAGCCGAAATGGGCTACGATGGCCGCCTGCAGGGTTTCGAAGCTGGTGCGGGCGGTCTCGGTGAACAGCCCGCCGAAGGCCACGAAGCCGAGAACCAGGGCGGCTGCCGGAAGGAAGACCCAGGGCTCCATGGTCCGGGTCAGGCGCGCGAGCGGGGCGGGTGCGGTGGCCATCGGGCCCTCGTGGGGGCGTGGATTCCCTATTGAGGTTGGGGGCTCTCGTCGGATTCTTCAACCGCCCCGGTGAGCCAGTACCGGACACGCCGCGGGTGGGTTTCGATGTAGCGGTCCACCGCCTCCCCCACGGAGGTTTGCTGCACTTCTAAAAGGATCGCCGCTAGCTCTTCTCGGGGCACGTGGAGGCGGCTGAAGAACCCGGTAACCGCCGGGGGAAAGTCGGCCTGGAAGCCTTCCCGGGCAAGGGCGTGGACACGCTCCTCCCGGCCCAGCACCCTCTTGGGGTCGTCCAGGAAGCGCAGGTCGTAGCTGGCGAAGATCCAGTGCGGCTGCCAGGCGGTGACCACCACCCACTCCCCATTGCGGATGGCCCGGTCGAGGACGGCGGTCATGGCGGCGCTGCTGGAGGCGACTAGCTCCAGCTCTTGCAGGTTGTAGGCCTCCATGGCCTCTTCCGAGGCCTGCATCAGGCCCGAGCCGGGATCGATGCCCTGGACCTTGCCGCCCATGCGTTTGGCCACCTCCGGGTCGGCCAGGTCGGTCAGGCTACTGACCTGCTCTTCGGGTACGTAGGACGGCGCCACCCAGCCCAGACGGCCGGTGTACAGGACCCCCAGGTTCACCACCTCGTCCCGAACCTGGTCCCAGTAGTTGCGGTGGGTCACCGGCAGCCACCCCATGAGCATGATGTCCAGGTCACCGTTGGCCACCCCCTGGTACTGGACGCCGATGTCGGTCATGACCCGTTCAACCTCCAGATCGGTGTGGCGCTCCAGCAGCCGCTGGGCCATCAGAGTCATAACCTCGGCGTCGGACCAGGCGGTCCAGCCGATGCGCAGGGTGTCGGCCCCCCCGGCCGGCCGCTCCGGGGCGGGTGGACCGGCGGCGCCGGGTGGGCCGCTTCGGGCCCGCTCGCCGCCGTTGAGGGCCGGACCGCAGTTTATCAGGTAAACCAGCACGCCTCCGGCCACCACTGCGACCCCGACGCTGGCCAGCCATTTAAGCCACACGCCCATGGCTACCTCCTATTGCTGCGAAGGCCCGGCTTCACGGGGGTCGCTGGGCCAGAACAGCTGCCGTAGCCGCTGCCGGATCGAGACCCGCCGCTGGCGGCCAAAGCTCTGGGTAATGCGGTCCAGGATGATGGCCAGAATCACCACTCCGATGCCGCCTTCGAAGCCCAGGCCCACGTCCAGCCGCTGAATCCCCCGCAGGACCACGTCGCCCAGGCCGCCGGCGCCAATCATGGAGGCGATGACCACCATGGACAGGGCCAGCATGATGTTCTGGTTGATGCCCGCCATGATCGACGGCATGGCCGAGGGGATCTGCACCTTGAACAGCAGCTGGCGAGGGGTGCAGCCGAAGGCCAGGCCGGCCTCCACCCGCTCACTGGGGACCTGGCGGATGCCGAGGTTGGTCAGGCGTACCGCCGGCGGCATGGAGAAGATGATGGTGGCGATCACGCCGGGGACCTTACCGGTGCTGAAGAACATCACGGCCGGGATCAGATAGACGAAGGCCGGCATGGTCTGCATGAAGTCGAGGAGGGGTCGGACCACCTTCTCCACGGTGTCGCGTCGGGCGGCCCAGATGCCGATGGGCAGGCCGATAACCAGTGCCACTGCAGTGGCCGCCAGCACCAGAGCCAGGGTGGCCACGGTGTCCCGCCACAGGTCCATGCCCACCACCAGGGCCAGGGCGAGGATGGTAAACAGGGCGAAACGCCAGTTCACCCGCCAGGCGCCCAGCGCGGCCAGGATCAGGGTCAGAAGCCAGGCGGGTGGCGTCATCAGCACGGTTTCGATGCCCGTGGTGAGGGCATCGATCACCGCCACAATGGCGTCAAACAGCCATTGGGCGTTGGCCAGCAGCCAGTCCACCGCCCGCTCGATGTAATAGGCCACAGGGATGCGGCAGTCGGAGGCCGCGGCAGCGCGCGGCGCCCCCGCCAGGAGCACACCGGCGAGGAGGGCACGCAGCACCGTCATCGGGCCCGGGCCATGGTGGCCAGCAGGGTGGGGCTGGCAATAGCGCCCAGGAAGGCGCCTCCCTCGGTTACCACCGGCAAGGGGGCGTCATGGTAGGACATCAGGCGCAGGACCTCATCCAAGTGGGCGCTGGCCTTGACCGCCCCGATGCCCAGGTAGGCCTCTTCAAGGGGCGGCTCGGTGCCATCAAGCAGGGCCTCCAGGGAATACAGGGACACGGTATCCACATAACCGGCCTCCGGGTCCAGGACGTAGCCGAAGGTGCGCCCGTATTCGCGCATGTGGCGCACCAGAGTGGCGATGTCCATGATTCCAGCCCGGGGCTGGCGGAAGGTGATCTGGTCCTTTTTGGCCAGGTCGCGAGCCTCGAAGATGTGGCCGACGTCCACGCCCTTGAAGAAGGAGCGCACGTAGTCGTCGGCAGGATGACCGAGGATCTCGCCCGGGGTGCCCACCTGAAGGATGCGCCCGCCTTCCATGATGGCGATGCGGTCGCCGATGCGCAGGGCCTCGTCTAGGTCGTGGGAGATGAACACCACGGTGCGCTCGCTCTCCGCCTGGAGGCTCAGAAGCTCGTCCTGCATCTCGCGCCGGATGAGGGGATCAAGGGCGGAGAAGGCCTCGTCCATGAGCATGAGGCTGGGATGCACCGCCAGGGCCCGGGCCAGGCCCACCCGCTGCTGCATGCCACCGGAGAGCTCGTCGGGGTAGCTGTCGGCGTTGGGCCTCAGGCCCACCTGATCCAGGGCCTCCAATGCCCGCTCCATGGCCTCGTGGCGATTAAAGCCGCCCACATCCAGGCCGAAAGCGGCGTTCTCCTGAACGGTCAGGTGAGGCAGCAAGGCGAAGGACTGGAACACCATGCTCATTTCCTGGCGACGCAGCTTGACGAGATCGCGCCGATCCATGGCGGTGACGTCGGTGCCGTGGATGCGCACTCGGCCGCCGGAGGGCTCCATGAGCCGGTTGAGCATGCGCAGCAGGGTAGACTTGCCCGAGCCGGACAGCCCCATGACCACAAAGACCTCGCCTTTGTAGACCCGGAAGCTGGCGTCGCGGACGCCCACGGTCATGCCGGTGCGCTCGAAGATGGCCTCCTTGCCCAGGCCTTCCTGCTCGATGAGCTGGAAGACGATGTCGGGATGGGGGCCGAAGATCTTGTAGAGGTGGTCCACCTCCACCACGGCTTCGGGATCGGGCATGGCGGTCTCTTGCCGAGGAAGACGGTTGCAAAGGTCTCGCTATCCGGCGGTCCGAAGCCCCTTATCGCTGGGCCAGGAGCACCCCGGCGGTGCCACCGGCGCGTTCCGCTCGGGCCAAAAGGGAACCGCTGTGTGGGGCGGTTAGGTCGAGTATGGGGCTGGTCCGGTCGGGGGGGCAAGTGGCCGGCGCTCACTGGTTCAGTTGCCGCTCCAGGCCAGCGAGCACCCTTTGGTAGGCTCCTTGGTGGGGGGCAACCGCCTCGCGGCCGCGGCGACCGGCGGCCTCGGCCTCACCCGGGTGCTGCAGCCACTGGCGCAGGGCCGCCAGAAGGTTGTTGACGTTGGCCGCCTGGCGGGCGTTGCCCGCAGTGTCCAAGACCCGGACGGCTTCGCGGTGGCGCTGGAGGTAGGGACCGTAAAGGATGCCGCGACCGGCTGCCGCTGCGGCTCGAGGATCGGCCCCCTTGTGGCCCTGGACCCAGGTTCCGCCCAGGACCACGGCGTCGGCGGCCGCCAGCAGGGGGCCGCGCTGTTCCGGGTCATCGAGGAGGTAGATGTGGGTGGAGGGGGTCAGGGCCTCGCCGTGGGAGGCCACCGCGAGTCCCAGCTGGAAACGGGCCAGGCGCTGGGCCAGCGCCGGGGCGCGCGCGGGATCGCCCGGGGCCAGCACCATCAGCCAGCGCTCGAACGGCGCCGGAAGGTGGCGGCATACCCCGGTAAGGAGCTCCTCCTCGCCGGGCTCGGTACCCTCGAAGAAGAGGATGGGTCGCCCGCCCAGGGCCGAGCGCAGCCGACGGGCAGCCTTGCGCTCGGGCGGGGGATCGTGATCCAGCAGCGGGCTGCCGGTGACCCGGATTCGCTCCTCGGCCACGTCACGGGCAAGGAGAGCCTCGCTGTCGTCGTCGTGGCCAACCAGGAGGGTCTCCGCCCGGTCGAGGGCGGGACGAAAGAGGCAGGGTAAGCGGTCGAGCCAGCGCCAGGGCGCTGGCAGGATCCGTGTAATCAACCAAAGCCAGGGGATCTCCCCTTGGTCCAGGGCCCGGGACAGCGCTGGCCATGGGGCCGGCCCGAGGCACAAAGCGATATCCGGGGCTGCGCTGGCCAGGAAACGGCGGGCCGCCGCAGGGGTGTCCTGCGGCAGATAGGTGACCAGCGCCTCGTCGCCAAGCAGAGCCTCAGCCTCAACGAGGGCTGCCTGGGTGCGCACCGTGATGATCACGCCGGCGCCCGGATGGCGAACCTGCCAAGCCTGAGCCAGGGGCCCCGCGGTGTCCAGCCCGGCGCGGGTGCCGGCGTGGAGCCAAAGCCGGGGCGCTTGACCCCGAGCGGTGACCCGGCCACGGGCATCGCGGCAGTCGCCTTTGGCATGCCAATGTCCGGTCCAGCCTACCAGCCGGGCCAGGCCGAGATAGAGGGTCTGGCACAGCGTCGGCATCAGGGATTGGGAAAAGGCTGGGGTCACGGACCTTTCCCCGCGAGCACCGGGGTGTTTGCGGTACAATCAGGCGCCCTGCCATCTACCCTGCCCCGACCGAAAGGACTCCCATGGGGGCCGAAGCGCATCGAACCGCCGGATTCCGCCACCGTCTCGAGGCCGCCGCAGTAGGTGGCTTGCTGAGCCTGCTGGCGGGTCTGCCGCCCCGTTGGCGCTATGCCCTGGCGGGCCGACTGGGTGCCTGGGCCCGCTTTGTGGACCGCCGGCACTACCGGCATGCCCGGGACTCCCTGGCCCTGCGCTACGGCACCGAGGGCGTAGAGGCCAAGGTCCGGGGTGTGTTTCGGGAGCTGGGCCATCTGGGGGCGGAGCTGCCGCTTCTGGAATGGTCCGATCCCGAGGCCCTCGCCAGGCTGGTTACCGCCGTGGAGGGGCGCAACCACATTGATGACCTGGCTGCGGACCCCCGCGGCAAACTGGTGCTCAGTGCCCACCTGGGAAATTGGGAGCTGCTCGGCCACCTGCTTCCCCATTACGGCCTGACTCCCTTCCATGTGGTCTATCGGCCCCTGGATAATCCTTTGCTTGACCGTCGGCTACGGGCCAACCGCGAGCGCCACGGTACCCGGGCCATCAACCGCGAAAACGCTAGCCGTGCCGTGCTGCAGGCCTTGCGCCGGGGCAATACGGTGGCCATTTTGCCCGATCAGAACACGCCGAACACCGAACGGGTCCGTCTGCCTTTCCTGGGCGAGGAAGCGCGAGTGCCCACCTCGGTGGCCCGCTTCGCGCTCAAGACGGGTAGTCCTATCCTGCCAGTTTTCCTGATGCGGGAGGGGCCGGAGCGCTTCCGGCTCTTGGCTCTGGCGCCCATTGAACCGGGGAATTATGCCGACAGCGAAGAGGGGCTGCGCGATCTTACAGCGGAGGTTACCGCGGCCATGGAGGCAGCCATTGGCCATGCCCCCGCGCAATGGTTCTGGGTTCACCGGCGCTGGCGGGCCAAGCCTCCGCCCCGTCAGCTTATCTCGGGCGCGCCGCCCCCTCCCCCCTGGGGTGGGGAAACACGGCTGTAACCGGTTCTAGCCTTCTGCCGCTAGTCGCTTAAGGCGGTAGAGGATGCCGCAATAGGGACACAGGTACTCACCGTTGTCGGTTTCGTCGATAGGCAGGAAGACCCGCGGATGGGAGTCCCAGGTGGTCATGTCCGGAGTGGGACAGTGAAGGGGCAGGTCCTCCTCGGTGATTTCGATGGCGCGCTGGTGATTGGCCGTCATGGCGGTCCCTTGTGGGTCAGTCCTGGTAAACGAAATCGAGCCACTGCTGGCGTTCCGGGTTCCGGCCCAGGACCACGTCGAAGTAACGCGCCTGCAGGCGAAGGGTCACCGGGCCGGCGCTTCCGGAGCCAATGGGCCGGTTGTCCATCTCGCGAATGGGCACCACCTCCGCTGCGGTCCCGGAAAAGAAGGCCTCGTCGGCGATGTAGAAAGCGTCCCGGGTGAGCGGTTCCTCGCGTACGGGGATGCGCTCGGCGGCGGCTAGCTCCAGCACCGTACGGCGGGTGATACCGTCCAGGGCGGTGGCCAGGGGCGGGGTGTAGAGGACTCCGTCGCGCACCATGAAGATGTTCTCGCCCGGGCCTTCCGCCACAAAGCCGTAAGGATCAAGCAGTACCGCTTCGTCAAAGCCCCCTTCGAGGGCCTCGCGGTGGGCCAGCATGGAGTTGAAGTAGCTGCCCGTGAGCTTGGCCTTGGTCATGGTGATGTTGGGGTGGTGGCGGGTGTAGCTGCTGGTGGTCGCCCGGATGCCACGGGCGAGGTTCTCGTCGCCCAGGTAGGCGCCCCAGGGCCAGGCCGCCACCACCACGTGCACCTCCAGGCCCTTGGCGGTCAGGCCCATGCCTTCGGAGCCGTAGAAGGCCAGGGGCCGGATGTAGCAGGCCTCCAGGCCGTTTGCCCGCACCACCTCACGCTGGGCGGCGTTGAGGGTGGCTTCGTCATAGGGCATGGGCATCTGCATGATGCGAGCGGAATTGAACAGCCGGCGGGTGTGCTCTTGCAGGCGGAAGATGGCCGCGCCGCTGTCGGTGGCGTACGCGCGTACGCCTTCGAACACCCCCATTCCGTAGTGCAGGGAATGGGTGAGGACATGGGTAGTGGCGTCGCGCCATTCAACGAGCTCGCCATCCATCCAGATCTTGCCATCGCGGTCGGCCATGGACATGGTCAGGGCTACTCCGTGATTCGGTTCGGCGGGGCCGGTTTCCCGGCCGGGCCTCAGCCGCTGCGTTCGGGCTTGCCGACCACCTCATCGAAAGCGGTGGCCACCCGGTGGCGGCACTCCGATACGCGCTGGGTCAGGGGCTGCCACTCCTCGCCCACCAGCCGCTCCAGCTGCTGCTGCCAAGTGGCGTCTTCGGTGATCTCCACCTGGGCTCGGTCCTCGAACAGCTTGACCCGGTTTTCCAGAGTCCGGAACAGGACGTAGGCCTCATCCAGGCCCTGGGCTCGACCCGGGTCGAGGAGGTTGTGCTCGGCGAGAGCGGTCAAGGCGGCGCGGTTGCTGGAGGCTAGGACGGCGGAGTCGCCGCTATCGCGTCGCCTCGGGGTTTTTTCGGGCGGCACAACGAGGTCGGGGTAGTCGTGGGCGTATCGCAGGCAGAGGGACTGGATAAGGAACTCGATGTCGACGAGCCCGCCCCGGTCCTGTTTGACGTTGAACACCCCGACCCTGGACGCGTGCTCGGCCAGCATGCGCCCGCGCATGACCCGGACCTCCCGGGCCAGGGCCTCGGAGCCCCGGGGTGCGGTCAGGACCTCCCCGCGGATGCGATCGAAGGCGTTGCCGACGGCCGGTGAGCCGGCTATGGGGCGACCCCGGATGAGGGCCTGGTGCTCCCAGACCCAGGCCTGCTCCATCTGGTAGTCCCGGAAGTGGTTGAGGGAAGCCACCAGCGCCCCGGATTTTCCCCCCGGCCGCAGGCGCATATCGATGCTATACAGGGCCCCCTCGGCCGTCAAGGTAGTGACAAAATGGATCAACCGTTGCCCGAGCCGGGCGAAGAACCGGGTGTTGTCCAGGGACTGACCCTGGCTGCCGCCGCTGGTGTGCTGGTCCTCGCCGCGACTGTCGTGGAGGAAGACTAGGTCCAGGTCCGAGCCGTAACCCAGCTCGCCCCCGCCCAGCTTGCCGAAGCCCATAATGCCAAAGCCGGCCGTGCGTGCCTCACCGGCGTCGGTGCAGCGTGGCTCGCCGTAGCGCTCGGTGAGCTCGTCCCAGGCCAGCTCCAGGGCTTTGTCCAGGGTTAGCTCGGCTACGTCCGTCAGGCCCCGTGAGATCTCCGCCAGGGTGGCGTGGCCCTGCAGGTCGCGGGCGGCGAGGTGGAGGACTTCGATGTTCTTGAACCGGCGCAGGGCGTTGAGCTGGTCCTCCAGGTCCCTGGTCGTGTCCAGCTCTCGTTCCAGAGTAGCCTGGCGGGAGGCCCGTATGCGGCAGGCGTAGAGGTCCTCGGGGTCGAGGATCTCGTCCAGGAGCATGGGATGGTGACCCAGGAAACGGGCCAGGAAGGAGCTGCCGCCGCAAAGTCGCACCACCTGGGAAAGGGCCACGGGGTTTTCGGCGAGCAGCGCGAAATAGGTGGTGCGACCGCCGATGGCCTCGAGAACCTCCACCATGCGCGCCAGGGCGGTGGTCGGGGCCGGCGTATTGCCGGCGGCCCCGATCACCAGCGGCATGAGCCGGTCCAGGCGATCGCGGCCGGTGCGGGTCAGGCGCTGCAGGGACTTGGCTTGGCGCAGCTGGTCAAGGGTCTCCAGGGCCCGCTCCGGTTGAAGATAGCCGTGCTCGGCGAGGGCTTCCTTGGCCCGCTGCGGATCCATGTCCCCCCGCCACAGCTGCTCCAGGGGCTCCTCCTCGGGATGGGCGGTCTGGGGTGCGGCGAAGGTCTGATCAAAGGCCTCCTGGACCCGTTCACGGTGCGCTTCGAGAGCCTCCAAAAAGGCCTCGCTGCCGTCGAAGCCCAGGCTGGCGGCGATCACCGAATGATCTTCCGGGTCTTCGGGAAGGCGCTGGGTTTGCTTGTCGTCCACCATCTGCAGGTGGTTCTCCAGCTCCCGGAGAAACAGATAGGCGCTGCGCAGGTTGTCGATGTCCCGGTCCGGGAGGAGCTCCAGGGCCCGCAAATGCTCAAGGATGGTAAGAGTGGGCCGCTCGTGCAGCTCAAAGTGGCGGCCGCCGTGCAGGAGCTGGAAGGCCTGGACGATGAACTCCACCTCCCGGATGCCGCCCCGACCCAGCTTGATATCGTGGCGGTGGCGGCGGTTGTTCACCTGCCGCTGGATCTGGACCTTGAGATCCCGCACCGCCTCCACGGCGCCGAAGTCCAAATAGCGGCGGAAGACAAAAGGCTCCAGATCGCGCAGAAGGGCGTCGCCCTGGGGCAGGTCGCCGGCCACGGGCCGGGCCTTGACCAGCGCATAGCGCTCCCATTCTCGGCCATGGAGTTGGTAGTATTGCTCCAGAGCCCCTACCGGAACCACTAGCGGGCCGCCGTCACCGTAGGGGCGCAGGCGGGTGTCTATCCGGAAGGCAAAGCCGTCGGGAGTCGCTTCGCTCAGGGCTTGGATCGCCAGGCGAGCGACGCGGGTGAAAAAGCCTGCATTGTCCAGGGAGCGCTTCCCGTCGGTTTCGCCGTCGCCGCTGTGGACGAAAATCAGGTCGATGTCCGAGGAGAAGTTGAGCTCGCCGCCGCCAAGCTTGCCCATCCCTAGGATGGTGACGGTGGCCTCGCTGCCGTCGGTCAACCGAGGCGTGCCAAAGCGCTCCCGCTGGGCTTCGATGGCGAAAGCAACGCTCGCCTCCAGACAAGCCTCGGCCGTTGCCGTTAGCTCGCCGCTGGTGGTGGCGAAATCGCTCCAGCCGGCCAGGTCGCGGAAGGCGATGCGCACCAGAAGCCACTGGCGAGCCCGCCGCAGGGCTGCCTGAAAGGCCTCTTGCCCATTTACTCCCGCAACCGAATCCCTGACCACTTGATGCGCGGTCTCCGGGGCCCAGTTGCCGTCGAGCCAAGCGGGCTCGGTAAGTAGATCCCGGAGCAGCGCGGGGTAGCGGTGTAGCTCCCGGAACACGAAGCGGCTCAGGCCCAGAACGTTGAGCCAAGCCCCACGACGGTCGCTGTCCTCGGCCAGGGCCTCGGCCAAAGAAGTGCCTTCGGGCCCACCCAACAGGTCGGCGAGGCGGGGTGCGGCAGCGGCGGCCAAGCTTTCGGCGGCGGGAGCGGGGCCCGGCTTTTGTGACCGATCGGCGGATGGGACCATGAGTCCATCATGCCCCCGTGCCCCCGACCCGTAAAGCGCCAGGAAGCCCCGTGAAACGCCAGTGCCCGTTCGCTTCAGCCTACCTTGAGCGCCGCGGAGTCCATGACTGAACAGCCCGCCTCTGGCCGCGTGCATTTCTGGCTGCGTCCGGGTTTCTGGCGGTGGTCCGTCCGCCTGTTGCTGGCCGGGATCCTGTTGCTTTTGGCCGCGGCGGTCTGGGTTCTGGTCCACCCGCCGGCCCTGGAGCCCTTGCGGGAGGATCTGGAAGGCTGGCTGAGCGAGCGCCTGGATCGGCCCGTTCGGTTCCAGGAAATTAGCTGGACGTGGGACAGTGGTTTTACGGTCCGGGCGGTGGATGTGGCCATCGGCGACAAGGGGGTGGTGGCGGATGAGGTCCGGCTGGGCATGGGTGCCGTTGCCCTGATGCGGGGCGAGCTTGATCTGCGCAGCCTGGCCTTGCGGGGTCTGGAACTGGACCTGGGGCGTGATGCCCGTGGCCGCCTGTACGCGGGTGGGCTACGATTACGTCCCGAGAAGAACCGCCTCTTCCCCTTCCTGGCCCGATTCGAGGATGTCCGCATCCATAGCGCTAGCCTGGTCTGGTCCGATCGCCGTCGCAGCGACCCGGTCCGTCTGGTTATCTCCGAAGTCTCTGTCGACATTGAGCGCCTTAGCCGGGGCCACTTGGTGAACCTAACCGCCAATGCCGCCGGTGGTCGGGTATCGGTCCACGGGGGGGTGGAGCATTTTGCGGGTGGTCCTGAAAGCTGGCGGCTGAATGTCGAAACCCGGGCCGAGGGGGTCGAACCGGAAACGTTTTTGCCTTATCTGCCCGAAGGAGCCCCCGTGGCCCTACCTGGCCGCCTGTCCCTGTGGGCGGAGATGGTGGGTGGGTGGCACCGTTCTTCCCGGATAAACGGGCATTTTCGGCTCGGACAAGGCCAGCTCCGGTGGCCTGAGGGACTCCGCCGGCCCCTTTCGGATACGGCCGTCAAAGGCGAATTCCGGTACCAGGGCGAGCCCGGGAGCCACCATTTGGACCTGGAGGAGACTCGATTGACTGCCGGCGGGGTAAGGGTAACCGGTGCCGGCAAGCTGAGGTGGAAAGCAGGCTTTGCCGACCCGCGCCTAAAGGCCAAGCTCGGCCTGGAGGAAACGCCGGTTCCGGTCCTACGCAACCTACTCGCCGTGCGGGCCTTGCCGGGGCCGCTGGTCGAGTGGCTGGATCGCTCCATCGCTGACGGCCGCCTTGAGGGTGGTCGCGCCGAGATTCGGGGTCCCCTGGGAAAGTTCCCCTTCGCCAATGGGGAGGGAATATTTCGGGTGGAGGCGAAAGTGGCCGCAGGGGTTCTGGCCTACCATCCCGATTGGCCTCCGGTCATCGGTCTGTCCGGGACCCTGACCGTCGACCAGAACCGGTTAAGCTTCCGCGCGGATTCCGGGCGCGTTCTGCGGAGCCGGATCCGGGAGGCAACCGCAACTGTCCCTGACCTTGCCGCCCATCCGGCGCGGCTGCGGCTTCGGGGCAAGGTAGGGCTTGAGCTCGTGGATGGGGTGCGCTTTTTGGAGCAATCCCCCCTGCAGTCGGAGGGGTTCCTGGAGCCGGCCGTGCTTGCAGGCCCCGCTGATCTCCACCTGACCCTGGGGCTGCCTCTGACCGACAGGGGCGAGCCGGCCGTGTCCGGCCGGCTCGCCCTGGACGGTGCGGCCTTCCGGCCCCGCCCGGAGAGCCCAGCGGTAGTCAATGTAGATGGCCAGGTGGCCTTCCAGGGGGGCCGGATCCGGGCCTCGGGTTTGCGCGGCCGGCTGCTCGGTCAGCCGGTGACCGTGGATCTGGACCGGGAGCCCGATGAGCCTTTCCGGGCGGAGGTTCGGGGGAGCTTTCCCGCTAAGGCTTTGCGAACGGCGCTAGCGCGCCACGGTCGGGACTACCCACTAAGTCGCCGCCTTACCGGTGAAATCGATGCTCGTTTGAAGGCGCTCTGGGGCCGGCAGGAACGTCACGCTGAGCTTCACGCCGATTTGGAGCAGGCCGCTTTGATCCTTCCGGAACCGGCTTTCAACGGGATCGGCGACCCCGGGGAAGTGACGGTTCGCTTGAGGCTGGGGCAGCCCTGGCGGGTAGAAACCTCTTTGGTAACCGGTGGTGACCGTTGGGACATGCTTGCAACATCCCATGCCGATGGTGGTTGGCGCCTTGGATTAGGAATTGGCCTTAATGAGCAGGCCCCGCCTTGTAAGTTGGGGACTTGCTTGGTGGCTGGCCACATCGGTCGGTTTCCCCTGAAGGAGTGGGTGGACCTTTGGCGGGAGGTGGTACCCGAAGGGGCAGAAAGGATCGAGGCGACAAAGCCGCAGCTGCAGGCCGAGCTAACCGTGGGCAGCCTGCGTTGGGAAGGGCGGCGTTTTGGCGGCGGTCGCCTTGAATTTTCGGCAACTCCCTCCGAATTAGGCTATGCCGTTAACGCGCAATTCCAGGGAGAAGCCGCCTCGGGGCGGATCAGCTTCCAACCGGGTCGGGAGGAGCCGGATGCATTGCGGGTACGGCTGGAGAGTCTGGAGCTGCCTGACCCGGGGGCGTGGGCCCGGGAGGGCGACGGTGGCTCTACCGGGGAGGTAATGGCTGGCCTTGATCTGGCGCTAACAATGGAGGCGGAGAGGCTCCATGTCGGGCAGCGCAAGCTGGAGAATGCTCGCTTGAAGGCTCGCCTTCAGCCGGGAGCATGGAAGCTGCAACAGCTGCGAGCGCGCATGGATGGTTCCAACCTGGTGGCAAATGGTGGCTGGACGGCGGAGCGGGGTCGGACCCAACTGGGGCTGGTTCTGGGAAGCAACGATTTCGGCGGCTTGTTGCGGTCCCTCGGGCTCTATCCGAACATGAAGGGAGGACACGGTAGCTTCAGCGGCGATTTGTGGTGGCCGGGACGGCCTACCGCATTCGCTGTCGGGCAGATCTCCGGTGATCTGCGCCTACGCATGGTCGAAGGCGAAATCAAACAGTTCTATTTCCTGAATCAGGCCCTGGCCACGCTCAATGTGCTCGATTGGCCCCGCCAAGTTGCGCGCGGTTTTCGGGATGTGGCCGAAGGGGGCCTGGTCTATCGGGAGCTGAAGGGCAGTATCGACATTGCCGAGGGAGTGGCCCGCACCGATGACTGGGTGCTTAAAAGTGCTCCCCTTCGGCTGGATATGGGGGGCAGCCTGGATCTGGACGCCCGGACCTATGACTTGCTGCTCCAGGTCCAGCCCCTGCAAACGGTGGACCGGATCATCTCGGCGGTTCCGGTCCTTGGCTACCTGCTCGCCGGGGAAAGCCGGACCGTGATGGCATTGGGTTATCGGGTTAAGGGGCCGTGGGCCGACCCCGAGGTAACCCCTTTGACCGGGGCAGAGCAGGAGAATCCGGTGGAGACCTTGCTCCGCCGGCTAAAGGAGATGGAATGGCAAGACGTGTTGCCCTGGCACTGACCGGGGCCCTGCTACTGGTCGCGGTCCCCGCTCAGGCCGCTGTTTCCAAGGAAGAGGTGGCCGCCTCCGAATGGAAGGCGCCGGCCAGCGTTGAAGAGGCGGCGGCTCGCCCGGCCCTCCATCGGACCCTGGCCGCCTATCTCCGCAAGCCCGGTCGTTGGGTGCGCCTGGCCCACGCCGGAGGGGCCGCAGGCAGCGCCTGGGCTCAGGACATGCGGTCTTGGCTCATTACCTTGGGGATCCCCGCCGACCGCATCCAGATCGATCCGGGTCTGACCGATTCGGGCCGCTTGACCCTGGCCGTGCACGAGGAAGGGGACCAGCTGTGACCGCGCCTGTGGCTGCGGCCCTGCAGATGGTCTCCACCGGCGATGTGGCGGCCAATCTGGCCCGCGCCCGAAAGCTGCTTGAGCGGGCTGCGGAATCCGGGGCCAGGGTAGCGGTCCTGCCGGAGAACTTTGCCCTGCTCGCGGCCGACGAGCGAGTCAAGCTGAGGCACGCCGAGCCCCCAGAGGGTGGCCCGCTTGCCGCGTTCCTCCAGGAGCAGGCAGCCCGATTGGGGTTGTGGCTGGTAGGCGGCACGCTGCCTTTCGCCAGCGGCGATCCGGACCGGGTGCGGGCGGTCTGTGTGCTCGTGGACGATACCGGAGTCGTGCGCGCCCGTTACGACAAAATCCATCTTTTCGATGTCCAACTTAGTGGGGCCGAGGGTTACCGGGAATCGGCCACCATCGAGCCGGGCCGGGATCCGGTGGTGGCGGAGACCCCGTTCGGAGCGGTCGGTCTGGCCGTGTGCTACGATCTGCGCTTCCCGGAGCTTTTCCGCATACTGGCCGACCGGGGCGCCAAGTGGCTGGCCGTCCCGTCGGCCTTTACCCGCACCACGGGGGCGGCCCACTGGGAGATCCTGGTGAGAGCGCGGGCCATCGAAGAGCAGCTGGCAGTGGTGGCCCCGGACCAGGGCGGTAGGCACCCCGGTGACCGCCAAACCTTCGGCCACAGCATGGTGGTGGACCCCTGGGGGGCGGTCCTCGACCGTGTCACCGAGGGGGAAGGCTTGGCCCTAGGCCCGCTCGACCGGGATCGCTTGGCGGACGTGCGTCGTCGGCTTCCCGCCCGGGAGCACCGGCGGCTGGCCGATCCCTGGCCGCGGCTGTGAGGGGTGAGGAGTAACAGCCAGACCGAGGCCCACAGCTGACCCGCAGGGGACGCCGATGAATGCAGATAAACCCCCAAGCTCTTTAACGGTTCGACCGGCTTCATCTGGGCCTATCTGTGTCATCTGCGAATAAGGCCGTTGCCTTTTCCCTTAAAACGTAAAACGCCCTATAAAGGGATGAGCCATGAGCGACCATTGGCAGGTGGCGGAGGATCTCATCCTGCGTCCCACCGATGTGGGTATAAACCAGATCCAGGACGCCCTGGGCCAGATGATGGCCCGGCAAGTAGATTACGCCGATCTTTACTTCGAATACAGCAGGAGAGAGGGCTTCTCCCTGGAGGAGGGCCGCATCCAGGGCGGCTCCTACGGCATCGATTCCGGCGTCGGGGTGCGCGCGGTGAGCGGGGACAAGACTGGCTTTGCCTATTCCGACGAGATCGTGCCCGCGGCCTTGCTGGATTCGGCCAAGGCGGCGCGGGCCGTGGCCCTATCCGGCAGCGGCGGGACGGTTCCCATGCTGTCGCGTGACCAGGCGCCCCAGCCCCTGTATACCGCCGACGATCCACTGGACAGCCTCTCCGACGAAGCCAAGGTGCGCATGCTGGAGGCGGTGGATGCCGAGGCCCGTGCCCAGGACAGCCGGGTCCAGGAAGTTATGGCCAGTCTCGCTGGCGAGTACAAGGCGGTTCTGGTGGCCGGCTCCGACGGTCGGCTGGTTACCGATATCCGTCCTTTGGTGCGGCTGAACGTCCAGGTCATCGTGGCCGAGGGCGACAACCGCCAGCAGGGCATGTCGGGGGGCGGGGCCCGCACCGGTTACACCTGGTTCGATGAGGCAACCGTACGCGCCTACGCCCGGGACGCGGTGCGCCAGGGCCTGGTCAATCTGGAGGCGGTGGAAGCTCCGGCGGGGGCCATGGATGTGGTCTTGGCGCCGGGCTGGCCCGGAATCCTGTTGCACGAGGCCATCGGCCACGGCCTGGAGGGCGATTTCAACCGCAAGGGCACATCGGCCTTCGCCGGGCGCATTGGCGAGCAGGTGGCCTCACAGCAGTGTACGGTGGTGGATGACGGCACCCTGTCCGACCGTCGTGGCTCCCTGACTGTGGACGACGAGGGCGAGCCCACCGGGCACACGGTCCTGATCGAGAACGGAGTGCTCAAAAACTACATGCAGGACGCCACCAATGCCCGGCTCATGGGCATGACACCCACCGGCAACGGCCGCCGGGAGTCCTATGCCCATCGGCCCATGCCGCGCATGACCAATACCTACATGGAAAACGGCGATTACGACCCGAACGAGATCATCGCGTCGGTGGACTATGGGCTCTATCCCACCCACTTCGCCGGGGGTCAGGTTGACATCACCTCGGGCAAGTTCGTGTTCTCGGCCTCGGAGGCCTACCTGATCGAGAAGGGCCGGATCACCCGGCCGGTGAAGGGGGCTACCCTCATCGGCAACGGGCCCGACGTGCTTACCCGGGTGGCCATGGTGGGCAACGACAAGGCCCTGGACTCCGGCATCGGCACTTGCGGCAAGGAGGGCCAGTCGGTTCCGGTCGGGGTGGGCCAGCCCACCATGCTCATCAATGACCTGACCGTGGGAGGCACCCAATGAGCGGCGAGCGCGACAACGAGAGTCTGGCCGGCCAGCTTTTGGAGCGGGCTCAAGCCCACGGCGCCGACCAGGCGGAGACGGGTGTCCAGGCGGCCACTGGTCTGACCGCGGCGGTGCGTTTGGGCGAGGTGGATACCCTGGAGTACCACCGCGACAAGGGGGCCACGGTGACCGCCTTCGTCGGCGGCGCCAAGGGCAGCGCCACAACCACCGACTTCTCCGAAGCGGCCATCGAGGCCACGGCCGAGAAGGCCTGCGCCCTCGCCCGCCAGACCTCCTCGGACCCGGCCAACGGCCTGGCCGAGCCCGACAAGCTGGCCACCGAAATCCCGGATCTGGATCTGGACCATCCTGCCGAGATCGAGCCCGACGAGGCCATCGAGCGGGCGCGGGCCTGCGAGGCCGCCGCCCGCGGGGTGGACGAGCGCATCACTAACTCCGAGGGCGGCGAGTTCGAGTGGGGCCGGGGCTCCATGGTCTATGCCAACAGTCACGGTTTCCTGGGTGGGTATACCGGTACCCGCTTCGGGATCTCGGCGGCGGTGGTTGCCAGCGACGACGCCGGCATGCAGCGCGACTACTGGTTCTCCACCGCCCGTGACATGGCCGATCTGGAGGACGCCACGGACATTGGCCGCCGAGCCGGAGAACGCACGGTCCGCCGCCTGGGCGCTGGCCGGCTGAGTACGGCGCGAGTCCCGGTCCTTTATGAGGCCCCGGCTGCGGCGAGCCTGCTTGGGCACCTAGTGTCGGCGGTGCGCGGTCCCAATCTCTATCGCGGTAGTTCCTTCCTGGTTAACGCCGCCGGGGAGCAGGTACTCAATCCCGGCCTTACCATCCGCGAGGAGCCTCACCGGCCCAAGGGCCTGGGCAGCGCCCCCTTCGATGCCGAGGGGGTGGTTACCCGCGAGCGCAATCTGGTGGACGATGGCGTGCTTACGGGCTACTGCCTGGACAGCTACTCGGCCCGCAAGCTGGGCATGGCGACCACCGGCCACGCTGGGGGGGTGCACAACCTCTATCTGGAGGCCGGCGACAAATCCCCCGAGGCTCTGCTCCAGGAGATGGGGACTGGACTCCTAGTGACCGAGCTCATCGGCTTCGGCGTTAATAACGTCACCGGCGACTATTCCCGCGGCGCCGCCGGCTTCTGGGTGGAAAGCGGGGAGATCGCCTACCCGGTGGAGGAGATCACCATCGCCGGCAACCTAAAGACCATGTACCGCGACATCGCCGCCGTGGGCAGCGATCTGGAGTTCCGGGGCAACATCGCCAGCCCGTCGGTGCTTATCGGCGAGATGACGGTGGCGGGGCAGTAACTCATAGTATTTAAGTATTAAGTAGTTAAGTCAGACCAAACGGCAGCGGGAATTGGATCTTCTGGGCGACCCGCGGATTCGCTGTTTTCAGCTTAATATTTAACTACTTAATTACTTTTAACTCGTTTTTAGGAGATCCCCTTGGACGAACAGCAGCTGCCCCAGCTCCTCGAAGAGGTCAAAGAGGCGGTCAAGGCCGCCGGTCGCGAGGTCATGCAGTACCAGGGGGGACGCAACGAGTCCTGGGAGAAGGGCAAGGACGACCCCGTCACCCTGGCCGACCTGGCCGCCGACAAGCTACTGCGCGAGCGGCTGCTGGCCCTGTGCCCGGAATGCGGGTGGCAGTCCGAGGAAACGGTGGACGATCAGACCCGCCTGGACAAGGAATGGGTCTGGGTGGTCGATCCCCTCGATGGCACCAAGGAGTTTTTGGAGCAGATCCCGGAGTTCGCCATCGCGGTGGGCCTGGTCCACAAAGGCATGCCCCAGCTAGGGGTGGTCTACAATCCCGCCACCATGGAGATGATCGCCGGTGCCGAGGGCGCCCCGGTGACCTATATGGGTGGCGAGGCCGGGGTCAGCGACCAGCGCTTCCGGGCAGCCGCGACGGTGGCGGTTAGCAGCAGCGAGTACAAGCGCGGCGAGTTCGATGAGGTGGCCGCCACCATGCACCTGCGGCCTATTGGCTCAGTCGCCTACAAGCTCGCCCTGGTGGCCGCTGGCCAGGTGGATGTGTTCTACACCCTCACCCCGCGGAGCGAGTGGGACATCTGTGCCGGGGTTTACCTGGTCCAGGTGGCCGGGGGCCGGGCCACCGAAAAGGACAGCTCCGAGGTGGTGTTCAACAAGCCCGAAGGCAAGACACGATCGCTGGTGGCGGCCAACCCCGACCTCCACCACCAGCTTCTGGAGGCCCTGGCGGATATGCCCCTATCACCGGACCTGCGGGCCTGACCGCTTCCGGCGGCCAGGAGTTTTAAGTTTTCGGTTTTAAGTTTGAGATCGGACCATCAGTCCGGACCAG
>NZ_JAZKRM010000011.1:0-70685 GCF_036628635.1 Thiohalorhabdus sp.
CTGCCTGGCTCCGATTTCGCCATCCGCCATCGATTACAACCAAAAGGACACCCACTCTGTAAAAGGGGTGTGGCCTTGTCTCTGTTTGTCTTCTGCCTGGCTGAGGCCGCCCTGTAAGCCAGCCGTTTCGGTTGTCCGGCGCCCCAGGTAAGGGGTCGTCCCCTTCCCCGGTCAGCGCACCCCGATCCACGCCTTCAGGGTGTGGTTGGCGCCGGCGGGGAGGGTGTAGGCGTCGTCCAGGGCGTTGCCGGCCTCGACGCAGACCATGTGGACGTAGTCCTCGTCGGGCATGTCGCCGAAGCCCTGGGCGCCTTCCAGGCCCGGGTTCCAGACGATGGTGCTGGCGCTGCCGGCCTTCGCTACCGCGATCTGGCGGCCGTTGCCGGCGTCGTGGAGGGTGGCGGCGCCCTCGTGGTGGAGGTAGACGCAGTCCATGGGCGTGGCCACCTGCAGCGGGCCCTCCTGGGTGCGGCGGGCGTCGGCGACCCGGTCGGCGTAGGCGTGGCCTTCCAGCCCGTCCACCTGCATGCCCGGGGCCTCGGCCACGCGGAAGTAGGTGTGCAGGGCCTCGGAGACCATCCAGTCGCGGTCGCTGCGGTTCTCGCCGATCAGCGCCATCTCCAGGCGCTCGCCCAGGGTCACCACCAGGCGCAGCAGGAAGTCGTGGGGCCACGCCTGGCGGATAGCCTCGTTGGGCTCGAGGCGGAAGGTGACCTCGGTGCCGGCGTCCACCGAGCGCACCGATTCCACCTCCCAGGTCTCGTAGCGGGCAATGCCGTGGGCCTTCTTGTTGGCGTCGGTGGGGTCGGTGCCTATCTGCTCGGGATCGTGGGGGCCGAACCAGGGCCAGCACACCGGGACGCCGCCGCGCACCGGCTTGGCGCCGTCGTAGCGGGCGGTCTCGCTCACCCAGATGACCTCCTCGCCGCCGCGGGGGACGTAGCTGAGCAGGGTGGCGCCGAAGGGGGTGAGGGTGGCGGTGCCGTGGTCGTTGCTCAGCTCCACCATCACCAGCTGGTCGTGCTGGTAGAAGCGCACGTCGGGGTGGCTGAATCGCTGGTTGAGGTCGTCGATCACGGGTGGGCTCCTGGCTTGGGATTGGGCCGGCAGAACGGCGCTGGGCAGGGGAAAAGGGCGGACCCGGGCCCCGGCGTGGAGCGGCCAAGGATACCGGCTGAGGCGGGGCCGGGCCAGGAATGGCCGCCCAGCCGCCCGGGTTAGGGCGGATAGGCACGGAATAACAGGGGCAGGCGCATATGCCAGCGCGGGGAAACGGGAGCCAAGGATGCAAGCGGGGCATGAGCGGTCTGCTCGCCCCCCTGGAGAGGTCGAGGCCCCTTTTGGCCCTGATACTGGCACTGGTAGGTCTGTGGGTCTTCGCCGAGGTAGCGGATGAGGTGCGGGAGGGGGAAGCCCGGCCCTATGATCGCCTTGTGCTGTTGTCCCTGCGCAGCGCAGCGGCTCCCTCCGATCCCCTCGGCCCCGCCTGGCTGGAAGCGGTGGCCCAGGACATCACCAGCCTGGGCGGCGTGGTGGTTCTGGCCTTGATCACCGGCGCGGTGGTCGGGTTCCTGGTCCTGGTCCGCCGGCGGGTGGAGGCGTGCCTGGTGGCGGTGGCTGTGGGCGGGGGCGCGGTCCTGAGCACCCTGCTCAAGCTGGCCTTCGGCCGGGATCGGCCGGATCCCGCCCTGCACGCCACGGAGGTGGTCACGGCCAGCTTCCCGAGCGGGCATGCCATGCTGTCCGCGGTGGTCTACCTCACCCTGGCGGCGATCCTGGCCCAGAGCCAGGAAGGGTTGCGGGTGAAGGTCTATCTGCTTGCCGTGGCCGTGCTGGTGACGGGCCTTGTAGGAATCAGCCGGGTCTATCTCGGGGTGCACTGGCCCACGGACGTGCTGGGCGGCTGGAGCCTGGGCCTGGCCTGGGCCCTCCTTTGCTGGCTGGTGGCCGGCCGGTTGCGGAAGCGGGGGGCTGAGCCCGTATAAGGGATCCCCGCTCGGAGCCCTGAAGCCTTCCCGGCCCGCTGGGAAGCCGCTGTCAATGCCCCCGCCATGGCCCCGGACGGCAAGGTCATGCCGGTGTGCGCCAACGACTACCGC
Source organism: Thiohalorhabdus sp. (assembly GCF_036628635.1). Taxonomy (GTDB): domain Bacteria; phylum Pseudomonadota; class Gammaproteobacteria; order Thiohalorhabdales; family Thiohalorhabdaceae; genus Thiohalorhabdus. Next base: position 2,100 of record NZ_JAZKRM010000011.1, read on the forward strand.
AGGCTCGCCGACACTCGCCGGGCGCCGGCGTCATCCCGGGTCGTCCGCCCGCCGCACCACGCCGTCGAGGGCGGTGCCGGGAGCCAGGGTGTTGTAGATGGTGCTGAAGCGCTGCAGGTTGGGGTTGATCAGCCCCAGCCCGGGCCCTGTCTAGTCGCTTGCCCCGGGCAGTAAAGCCTCCTGCGACAGTCGGTGACGGCTGTAATAGATGATGCGGTCGCCAGGCTGTACGGTTTCTGCGCCCAGATTCATGGTGACCTCGCTGCCCTGCATGACCGCCTGCATTACGACGTTTTGATCGAGCAGGTACCGGGCCAGATCGAGATAGGTCCTGCCTGCCCACGGGCCATCGGGGACGACGGTGCTGTACAGCGACTCGGCCTGGGAGTTGGCCAGGACCTGATCGAGGTACTTGCCGACACCGGGGTCCTGGGAGACCTGTACGATGGCGTTATTGGCCATCCGCAGCGGAAAAATCACCGCATCCGTGTTGGCGCTGGCGAACAGGAAGCGGTGGCGCTCATCGAGGCACTCGGCGACGGTGCGGGCCTCCGGCTTGAGGGCCTCCACCAGCGTGACGGCGGCCGCGACCTGGGAATCGCTCTCCGCGGAGCCGTAGTCCGGAGCGAGCACGATGACGGTGGCGGCTTGGTCGATGTTGGCGCGCTGGAGGACGTCCTCATCGATGGGGGAGCCCTGGACGAACCCGATCGCCTCCTCGGAGAGGGGGTTGCTCGCCACCCGGTCCGTTACCAGGAAGATCGACCGCTGGCTGTGGGCGGCATCCGCCCGAAACTCGGAAGCGATGTCCTGGACCCGTTTGGCCGACGGGAAGTTCAGGATCAGCACGTGGTCGCGTTCATCCACCGGCAGCATGCCTTGCCGTTCCTTTTCGTGATGGGCGACCACCCGGTCCGCGATGAGGCCCAAGAAGGCCCCGAACACGGGCAGCCCGATGAACACGATCGCGATGGCCGTCGCCAGCCGCGCCGGCCAGGTGGTCGCGCTGAAATCGCCGTAACCGATGGTGGTGATGGAAATCAGGCTGTACCAAACGGCATCCCCAAAGCTTATTCCCGGGTCCTGTTGCCCGTCGAACCACCAGAAAGCCAGGGCGTTGATCAGCAAGGCGGCCACCATCAGGACCGATACGGCTACCGCCGACCGCCCCGGTTTTACCCGGATGGACCGAAGCAGCGCTCGCCAGATGCGGAGAACCACGAAAAACAAGAGCCTTCCTTGAGCTCCCTTGACCGGTGGGCTGGCCCACCAGGGTAAGGCCACAGGCCATGCGTTTTGCCATACCGATGATGGGTATTGCCTGCGCTAGGCGCAGGAGGTAACGAGCCTCGGCGACCACATCGCGGTGCCGCCTTGGCTCCGGTCCCCTGTTTCGTAACCCTGCCGAATTGCTGGATGGGGTCCCGGCACGATTACGAGCTGGAAGTGCTCCGCTCTCCATCCGCCGCACAGACCATTCGGTTCCGGCTCTCGAGCTTGGCCTGGTAGAGGGCCTCGTCGGCGGCGGCTAGGAGGCTGTGCGGGTCCCGGCCGGTGTCGGGGAAGAGGGCTCCGCCGATGGAGACGGTGACGGGCTCGGCCAGATCGGCGTCCACAGCGGGGGCGACCTCCTCCGCCACGCGGGAGCGGATCAGCTCGCGCCCCCCCCGGCGCAGTCCGGCTTCGTCAGCCTCGGGGATGGTCACGGTGAGCTCCTCGCCGCCGTAGCGGAAGGCGCTGTCCTCCCGGCGCAGGCTGGCCCCCAGCAGACCGCCCAGCTGCCGCAGGATGGTGTCGCCGGTCTCGTGGCCGCAGGTATCGTTGAAGTGCTTGAACCGGGCTAATTCACCGGAAACCCTAGACAAAACTATGGCGTGAGGGCTTATTCCTTAATAATTAGTGGTTTACAAGCCATTAAAACAAAGGAGAAGCCTCACGCCATGGGTGAAACGGTAGCCACCTTTCGGCCTTCGTTCAACCGGTCCCTCATCGTCGAAGCCCGCGAGGACAACCAAAGCAGCGATGGCGGTCTCGTCCTGGTCCGCGAGGTCCTAGAGCGCGCCGGCTCCGCCGACGTCCTTTTGGGGTCTCCAATTACTCGGCGGTGGAAGGGGGTAGCTGGCCACTCATGAATACCGCGGGATCCAGGAGGGTCGGTGTCTGGCAACCTACTCCGCCGGCCAGTAGGGCGTGCCGAGGCCCTCGCCCAGATCGGCCTCGATGAGCCGCCGGCGAACTTCCAGCAGGTGCGCGAGGAGCTCGGGCTCGCGCTCTTCGTAGGCGGGTTCATCGGGGACGCGGCTGACCACCACGCCGAGGAGCTCGGTGATGGCGTTGCCGATGGAGTTCTGGGAGATGGTGACGATCAGCTTGCCTTCCTGATTGCGGTAGATGAGCTGCTTGAAGGCGGGCTGCCAGCGGATGGCGTTGGCCGCCTTGGCGTTGTGGAGGCAGTGGTCGCGCACCTTCTTTGCGGTTTTCATGAAATCGTTGTTGAACAGCAGCACGCGCTCCACTGCCTCGGGGAAATAGAGGTCGTCCAGCATGGGGGCGTTGCGGGTGGAGACCTGGGCGAAGAAGCTGCGATAGAAGTCGAGGAAGCCCTTTAGCACCTCGTCGTATTCCTGCCAGAAGCGGGGGTCCCGGAGCTGGGCCGCCCCGCCCGGGATCTCCCAGCTCGGCAGGCCCTGGGGGTAGCCGGTCAGGTCCACCCGCGCCGAGTCGTCGCTGACCGGCCGCAGCACTTCCAGGTCCAGGGCCGTGTGGATGAACGCCCGGTAGACGTCGTGCATGTACTGTTCGAACAGGGAGTGCTGGCCGCCGTCGGTGAGATTGGGGTTGCTCGGGTCGGCGAGATCCGCGTGGCGCAGGTCGTCCAGGGGGAAGACCATGAAGTGGTTGTGCAGCATGCGGATGCTGGGCACACCGGGGGCGGTGAGCGGCCAGGTGGCGTCCAGACTGGCCTCGCCGGACAGAACCAGATGCTTCTCCGGATCCGGATACTGCTCCAGCATGTAGGCGATGATGGTCTGATTCATCCGGTTCCAGACCCGCTTGACGGGCTCCGGCACCTGCGTCCGGCGCACGGGCCGCCCCAAGGGGTCGAGGATCGACTTGGAGGTGTTGTAGATGATGGAGGCATCGAATTCGTTGCTATGGCCCAGCGCCTTGCGATAGAGGAGCAGGTTCTCGGGATTCGACAGCAGCCCGTTATTGTTCACCAGATCGTTGAAGTTCTCGGCGCTGTTGAAGAACTCGTTGAGCGCCATGCCCTCGGGGACATCCAGCGGGATGGGCCGGTAAGGGGTAACGATCTCGCGGGGGCCGCGCTGCATGGAAGCCTCCTTATCGCTTGGGGCCGTCGAGTCCACCCGTGACCACGGGGTACCGAGACCCACTCTACCATCCGCTCTGGCCCGGACCGGCGCCCCCACCCCTTACGGGAGGGTGAGATGGCTCGGAGCCCGTACCAAGCTGCCCCTGGGGGTTCGGTCCTTGACTCGTCACGAGTGGCATCTGAGGCACAACGGGTTGCCGGAGTCTTGAGGGGGGAAGTCATGCGGGAAGGCATTCCCCCAGTCGTTCCGCCAGGGCGGCCGGCTCCATGCCGAGGTCGGTGAAGGTCGCGGCCCCCGGGGTGACGACATTGTCAGTGGCCATGAGGGCGACCTGGTCTGTGGTGAGCGGGGGGTCGGGGAGGAGTCCGGCCAGTGCGGCCAGGGTGCGCCAGGCGGCAAAGGGCACGGGCAGCAGGGGGCGCCGACGGCCCTGGTGGGCCAGGATCAGCTCCAGGATCTCGCGGTAGGTATAGACCGCCCCGCCGCCGAGCTCGTGGGTCCGGCCGGCGGTCCCGGGGTCCCCCAGCAGCCGCGCGAAGGCGGTGGCCACGTCCCCGACGTACACGGGCTGGAGCCGGGTTCGGCCCCGCCCGAAGAGCGGCACCACCGGCAGCCGGGTGATCGCCGCCAGGTTGCGCAGGAAGGCGTCGTCGGGTCCGAACAGGACGCTGGGGCGGAGGAGGTTGGCGCCAGGGAAGGCGTCACGGACCGCCAGCTCGCTCCGGCCGCGGGCGGCCACATAGGGCGAGCCGGCGTCGGGATCCGAGCCGATGCCGGAGACATGGGCCAGGCGGGCCACCCCGGCCTCCCGGGCCCGACGGGCCACCCGCGCGGCGCCGTCCACGTGTATGGCCTGGAAAGTGGTGCTCCCCTGCTCCACGTACAGGCTCACCACATTCACCGCGGCGTCGGCGCCTTCCAGGGCTTCCGCCACCTCGCGCTCCTGGCGGATGTCGGCCCGGACCGGCTCGGTCCGGGTCGGGTCGGCGCCGTCGGGGACGGCCGGGTGCTGGGCGGCCACCCGGACCCGCCAGCCTTCCCCGGCCAGTCGCCGGACCACCCGTCTCCCCAGGAAACCGGTTCCTCCGAATACGGTTACCCGTTCGCCTGCCAAGATGGATTCCTCCAGGAACGCAGTTCCCTGAATGCCTTTCAACCAGCATTCAACGCGAGGTTGCCGACTGCAAGGATAGCGGCACGGGCTTGTCCTGGCAGGGATAAACGGATTGGGCCTTAGCCCCATTCCCAAGTGCCGTCCGATAGACCGCGGAGCCGCGCCCCCAGGCGGCGCTAACCGGTAGTCGCAAGGCCGCGAATACGCCAGACTGGCCCTGGGTTGGGTGTGCTTTCCTGATCGGGGAAATCTGCCGGAGAGAAGGGCCATGACCATACGTAGCCTTTTAGGAGCCTTGCTTGGCGCTTCCGTTACCTTCTTCAGCCTGGTGGGGCCGGCGGCGGCGCAGGCGCCTTTATGGGCCAGCGGCAAGGGGGCGTGGCCGAGTAGCTGGGGTTATGGCTCTAACCCCGCCACTACCCCCCGGCTCAGCCCCAATGTCATGGGCGTCGACTCCCCCTATCGCCGCCGCCTGAGCGGGATTGTCAGGGATTTCGCCACAAATCGCGCCTCTCTTAGGGTGGAGCTTCAGGATAAGCGCCTGCAGTTGCGCTCCGAGCTGGCCCGGGCCCGGCCTAGGCGCAAAGTGGTGAAGGACCTCTTCAGCGATATCTTGGGCCTGCGCCTGGAAATCCAGCAGAACCGGTTGGAGGCCATGCAGCGCTTCCAGGAGGCCCTTAGCGAGGTCCCGGCCGAAGCCTTCCTATCCGGTCGTTTCCAACGCTAGTGGCGGGGTAGGGTGTCAGGGCCTGCCTTGCCGACTCTCCCGGATGAAGGCCGAATGGTTGGAATAGTCCCGGGCTGTGCAACAACCCCAAGGGGGTCTGATATAGTTCCTCAACTACCAGTTTAGGGGCAAAGGGGGTGGGCAATGGACTTGTCCATCTATAATCCGAGCCAATTTCCCCGCCCTGCGGCCCAGAGCGGGGCTTGGCTCCCCCCGCGTTCCGGTGCTCCCAATGGTGTCAGCGGCGGCGACCAGGCGCGTCCCGCCGAAACCGGCCGAGCGACCACCCCGCAAGACGGCCCCGAGGGCTCCTGGCGCTCTCCCCCGAACCGGCAGACCGAATCCAACGCCCACCCCGATACCCAGGAACAGCAGCGGGCCCGTGAGCTCCAGGCTCGGGATCGGGAGGTTCGCTCCCACGAGGCGGCGCATCTGGCCACCGCCGGCCCCTACGCCGAGGGCGGGGCTCAGCTCCAATTTCGGCAGGGACCCGATAACCGGTTCTACGCGGTGGGTGGCGAGGTCCAGCTGGACACATCCCGCCCGGAGGATCCGGACAAAGCCCTACACAAGGCCGAAACCTTGGTCCAGTCGGCCCTGGCCCCCGCTGAGCCCTCCAGCCAGGACCTCCGGGTCGCGGCCCAAGCTCGGGCCATGGCCGCCGGGGCCCGGGCCGAGCTCCAGCAGGAAGGGGGCGGCGGCGCCGGTGAGGCGAATCGCTCCGACTCGGCCTATCGCCGGGCGGCCGAAGGCGATTCCGCCGACCGCAGCGGGCGCCGGCTCGACCGCATGATCTGAATCCTTCTTGTCTCCCCCGCCGATCTGGGCGCCCCGCTTAGCCGGCGCTCGAGCCCGTTCCATGCCTTGCCGGTCCGTTTCCCTGCCATAGGGCCCAGGGGGTCAAGGGTCCTATTTTTGGCCCGGTGTCCGTTTTCGTGGCGACCGGGATCCGGTGGTATCCCCGCATTAAGGTTGGTAGCGGGACTTTCTGGGCTCGATCGACCGGAGGAAGGCCGGCTGTGTGGGGATTGGGGCGGGGCTAGCTCGGGCGATCGGAGGGGTCGGGGATATCCACGGCGCTTTCCGTCCATGGCAGGTCGGTGGGGGTGTACTGGTCCAGGAAATCGATGAGGTCCTGGCGCCCCAAGAGCTTGTGGCTGGCTTCGCCCATCAGAACCACGGGGCATTGGTAGGCGGTCTGGAGCGTCTCCACGAGCTTCTCGGCGCTGTCCGGATCGACGATGGTTCCGTCCTTGACCGATATCACCGCGAAGCAGACATCGTCGTCCTGGATCATGGCGTGAACGACGGGTAGGTGCATGGTCTTCCCCGGGCGGTCGGTGGGGTTGTAACGGAGGGCGCTACCCTACCCAAAAACGGCCGGCTTGTGGGGTCGTCCGGAGAACCTGAATTGCCGAAACCCGCGGCGAGTTACCGGCGGAGGGTGCCTGGTTCCGGGACGGGGGGAGCGGAAGAGCCCGGAAGGCCCAGAATCTCCGCTCAGCTGGCCTCGGCGGAGTCCTGGCGCTCGCTAATGGCCATGCGGGCCCGGAAGATGCGCGAGCGCACCGTGCCGATGGGGCAGTCCATGACATGGGCGATTTCCTCGTACGACATGCCGTCCAGCTCCCTCAGAAGGAGGGCCTGGCGGTACTCGGGCTGCATCTCCGCCACCGTCTCGGCGATCAGGTCGCCGAGCTCGTGGGAGCGCGCCAGTGCCTCAGGGTTGGATTGCTCCATCATCACGCCGGTGCTGTCGAGCTGCTCCATGGGAGTCTCCTCGAACTCAACGCTCGCCGGGCGCCGGCCCTTGTGAGAGCGGTCGTTCTTGGCGGTGTTGATGGCGATCCGGTAAAGCCAGCTGTAGAACGCGCTGTCGCCTCTGAATTTGCCCAGATAGCGATAGGCCTTGAGGAAGCTTTCCTGGACCACGTCCTCGGCGGTGGCGGGGTCGGGAATGATGCGGGTTACCGCCCTATAGACCCGGCCGCGGTAGCGCTGCACGAGCAGATCAAAGACTCCCGCCTCGCCGTTTTGGGCGCGGAGAATGAGCTGGCTATCGCTCGGGCGTTCGGTTTGCGAGCGCGCTGTCATTACGGTTCCCTTCTTGGTCTCCGGCCCCGGGTCCGGTATGCCCCTCGGGTAGAAGGGGGCGGGCTCCCGGAAGCCAGGCGGGAGGCGCAGTTCGCTTCGGCGCCCTGTTGGTTGGGCATGGCCCATGCCTCGCCGCCAAGGTAGTTTTACATTAAAACTATCTCGAAGAGATTAGCACTTGTCAAGATAGTTTCAAAGCGATACTTTTCATTCATGGAACCTCCAAAGGCAAACAGCCCGCCAGCCCTGGCGGCCCTGATGCGTCACCTGGTTGCCCTGAGTGAGCCGGAGGGTTCTCGCAATGGCCTGACCCCGGCCCAGTGGAGCGCGCTGCGCTTTTTTGCTAGCGCCAACCGTTTCTCACGCACCGTCTCGGCATTCGCTGCCTACAATGTGACCTCGCGCGGGACTGCCTCGCAGACCGTCAAGGCGCTGGAGCGCCACGGCTACCTTTGCCGGGAGACGGTGACAGCCGACAAGCGCAGCGCCTACATCGACCTTACCGAGTCCGGTCGGGCCAAGCTCGCCGAGGATCCGGCGGAGGTGCTGGCCACGGCCATCGCGGCACTGCCCGAAGAGGCCCGCCGAGGCCTGGACGCCAGCCTGGACCAGCTGGTGGACCGGGTGGCCGGAGCCGGGGGCAAGGACCGCTTCGGCACCTGTCCCGATTGCGCCTACCTGGAAACATGTCCCCATGAGGACGGCGAAAGTGACTGCTACTACTGCCGCCTAACCGGGGAGCAGGTGCTCCCTGAAGAGCTTACCGCCCTGTGCGCCGCCTTTCGGGATGAGGCGCCGGCGGGCTCCGGTCCGGAAGGAGGCGAAAGGGGCGGCGGAGTCAGCGGTGGGTAACCACGGGAAAGGGGGCGAGCGAAGGGCCATCAAGCTGGCCCGCCGGCGCTTTCCCAGGCCCTTTTATTCCTCGTAGCCGACCTTGACATAATCGGCGCCGTGGCGAAGCACATCCTGCCACTGCTGCGCCAGGGTGGGATGGAATTCGGGGTCATACTGCCGGGCGGCCTCGATCATGGCTTCCACCCAACAGTCATAGAGTTACGGTGGGATGTTGAGCCGGTCGCGGCCGTGGGTGTAGCGGATGCGCTCAAGGGCGTTCTGGCTGGTCACGCTACCGTCGTAGAACCCGATGACGTGGTTCCCGCCCTGCCGGAGTAGCCGTTTCTGCTCGAGCCAGTCGGTATTGACGAACAGTTCGGGGACCCGGGAATCGCAGTCGCAAAAGATGCGGTAGAAGGTGTCGAAGACCTCGCTCTCGGCGTAGTGCAGGGCGCGCCCGAGGCTCTGCTTGACGGCGGAGGCGGTATGGGTGGCCATTTTGCGGTGTCCTCTTTCCCCTGATTGGCGTGCCGGCCCCTCCCTTTACCTGCCTTTGGCTAAAAGGAACAGAAGTAAAGTCCCGCCGAGTGCCCGGGGCCGGAGTCCATGAGCGACTGGGTGAGGCCCGTGGGCAGGTTTCGCCGCACACGCGCCGCCCCGTAACCGATCAGGTTGGCGTAACCGAGCCGGGGTCCCCGAAGCATTTTGCCTCCAGACCCGGTAGGGATCCCAAACAAACCTCTGTTCTCTTTAGTGTTTGCCCGGCTGGGCGGCGATCTCCCGGGATTCCGCTGTCCCGGGCCGTCATTAATCCGGGGGATCCTCGAACCTGGCGTCTCGAGTATGGCCCATTCCGGTTGCGGGGACCAAGCACTCCTATCCCTGACCACAGCGGCGGACGGGTATCCTGCTATGTCAGGGCGCTATCCCGATCGGGCGGTTTAGCGACAATCCAGGTCAGATCCGGAGCGAGGGGCTGACCGGGTTGGCGCGGCCCCGCCGCGGCGTGCACCATCGGCTCACGGCTGGCTAGCCGGTCTCCACCGCTCGCCTGGGAATGGTGTCCTCCACAGCCGGGGAAGTCCCCGCATGCCCGAGACAGACCTGATCCCCATCGAGATCTTCTTCCAGAAGTCCGATCTGGTGGTCACTTTCCTGTTGGTCCTGCTGGGGATCGCCTTCGGAAACCTGACCATTAAGGGCGTGGGCTTCGGCTCCAGCGGCGTGCTGATTGTCGCCATGGTGGCCGGCTACTTCTACCAGTTCGACGCGGTTCCCATCCTTGCCGACCTGGGCATCGTCCTGTTTCTGCTGTGCGTGGGCCTGGAGGCCGGACCCAGCTTCTTCCGGGCCTTCAAGCAGCACGGCCGGCGCTTCATCACCAATGTCCTGGTGCTGCTGGCCATCTCCGGGGTCAACACCGTCGCCATCATCGCCCTTTTCGGCATCCCCGTGGGGATAGGGCTGGGACTGTTCGCCGGCTCCTTCACCTCCAGTCCGGCGCTGATCAGCGCGCTCCAGTTCCAAGCCGAGGAGGAGGTCATCTTCGGCTACGGGGTGGCCTATCCCTTCGGCCTGATCGGGGTGATCCTGTTCATCAGCATCGCCGTGCGCCTGCTTAGGGACAAGATGGCAGCGGAGGTCCAGGCCAGGACCCGCCTGCATGCGGCGGTGTTCAAGCTCCATAGCGAGGACCTCCACGGCAAACTGCTGCGGGACGTAGATCTGTTCCGCGAGCACGAGGTGGTCGTCTCCGGCATCCTGAGGGACCTGTCCGTGCGCCCTGCCAGCGGAAGCTCCGTACTGCAGAAGGGCGACATCCTGCGCCTGGAGGGCATGCCCAAGGACGTCCAAGCGGTTGGCGAGGTCATCGGCGATGAGGTCCACGAGACCTTCGACGAGCATTCCGAGCTAGACACCCGCTCCATCGTGGTGGAGAACACCTCGGTCCTGAACCGCTCGCCGCGCGACCTGGGGCTTCGTCTGCGCTTCAATGCCACCCTGACCCGAGTCATACGCTCCAACCTGGAGTTCGTGCCCAGCGAGGACGAGCCGCTGGCCTACGGGGACGTGGTGATGGCGGTGGGCACGCCCTATCAGCTGGACCAGCTGGAGTTGTTCCTGGGCCATGAGCACCACACCGTCCAGCGCCGCGTGGACATCGGCTCCCTGGCCGCCATCCTGTTCATCGCCTTCGCCATCGGCGGGCTGGTGGTGCCGATCCCGGGGCTTGGGCCCTTCTCGCTGGGCATCGCCGGCGGCGCCCTGGTGGCGGGGCTGATCTTCGGGCACTTCGGCCGCATCGGCAACTTCATCGGCCGCTTCCCGCGCAACGCCACGGCGGTGCTCAAGGAGCTGGGCCTGGCCCTGTTCTTCGTCCAGGTGGGCCTGGAGACGGGTCAGAGCTTCGTGGAGTCCCTGGACTTCCAGGCCGTCTATTACGCCTTCTACGCCGTCCTGCTGGCGGTGGTGCCGATGGCGGGCAGCTTCCTCATCGGCCACTACCTGCTCCGGATCCCGGTCAGCGAGTGCTTCGGCGTCATCTGCGGCGGCATGACCTTCACCCCCGGCCTGGACATCATCCGCCAGGTGGACAGCTCCGAGCGGCCCATCGTGGCCTACTCCTCGGTGTATCCCGTGGCCCTGATCCTGGTGATCGCCCTGGTCCAGGGCATGCACCTGGTGCTGATGAGCCTGGGCGCCACCGGCTGAGAGCCCCTTGCCGGTCACGTTGGGCCGGTCCCCGTTGAATCCCGCGCCGCAAGTCCGCACAATCGCGCGCCAAAACCCTACTGAAACGGTCGGACTTTGCTCCGGTCCAAACGGCATAATCCCCGGTCGAGAAAAGCCAGCCATGAGCGATACCCCAGCCGCCATTACCGAGCCCCTGACCCTGGCCAACAGCTACCTGGACCTGCCCGAGGGCTGCTACGCCCGGGTGGGACCCACCGAGGTGTCCCAGCCCCAGTTGCTGCGCATCAACCGGCCCCTGGCCGAGCAATTGGGTCTGGACCCCGAGGCGCTGGCCGCTCCGGAGGGCCTGGCGGCCCTGGCCGGCAACCGCGTGCCGGAGGGCGCCGAGCCCCTGGCGCTGGCCTATGCGGGGCATCAGTTCGGCAACTTCGTGCCCCAGCTCGGCGACGGCCGGGCGGTGCTGCTGGGCGAGGTCACCGACCGGTCGGGGGTGCGGCGTGACCTCCAGCTCAAGGGCGCCGGGCGCACGCCGTTCTCCCGCGCCGGCGACGGCCGCGCCTCCCTGGGCCCGGTGATCCGCGAGTACCTGGTGAGCGAGGGCATAGCGGGTCTGGGCATCCCCACCACGCGCGCCCTGGCCATGGTGGCCACCGGCGACCCGGTGCTGCGCCAGCGGGTCGAGCCCGGGGGCGTGATCACGCGGATGGCCGCCGGCCACGTGCGGGTGGGGACCTTCGAGTACTTCTTCCGCCGCGGTGACTACGACACCGTCCGAGCCCTGGCGGACTACGTCATCGAGCGCCACTACCCGGCGCTGGCTGAGTCCGACCAGCCCTACAAGGACCTGATCGAGGCGGTGGCGACCCGCACCGCCGACCTGGTGGCCGACTGGCTGCTGGTGGGCTTCATCCACGGCGTCATGAACACCGACAACATTGCCCTGTCCGGCGAGACCCTGGACTACGGCCCGTGCGCCTTCATGGACGACTACCACCCGGCTACCGTTTACAGCTCTATCGATACCGGCGGCCGTTACGCCTACGATCAGCAGCCCACCATCGCCCACTGGGATCTGGCCCGCTTCGCCGAGACCCTGCTGCCGTTGCTGGCCGACGATCCGGACGAGGCCCTGCCCATCGCCAAGGAGGCTTTGGACGCCTACGAGCCCCGCTTCTCGGCCAGCTACCACGCCGGGCTGCAGCGCAAGCTGGGCCTGACCGAGGACCGCGATTCGGATCCGGACCTGGCCATGGACCTGCTGGGGCGCATGGCCGCCCAGGGCGCGGACTTTACCCTGACCTTCCGGCGCCTATCCGAGCTCGGCAGCGAACCGGATGAGGCCGACGAAGCCGTGCGCGCCCTGTTCGCCGACCCCGCCTCTTTCGATGCCTGGGCCATCGCCTGGCGCAGCCGGCTGGCCGCCGAGGGCAGCGACGACGCGGCCCGCCGGGACGCCATGCGCGCCGTCAATCCCGCCTACATCCCCCGCAATCATCGGGTGGAACAGGCCATCACCGCCGCGATGGACCACGGCGACTTGGCCCCCATCGACGAACTGCTCACCGTCCTCACCGACCCCTTTGCCGACCATCCCGGCTACGAGCACCTGGCCGCGCCGCCGGCCTCCCACGAAGTGGTGACCCAGACCTTCTGCGGCACCTAAACCCGAGCAGTGACCAACAGCTTGTAGCAGAATAGCCCTGACGCTGCCCGAAAGACTGTGGCATGCTTCTAATACGTCCCCTGGTGGGGGCGAGACATGCGCTCTGCCGCGGCCTGACGGCGAGGCAGACACGGTTCCTGGAGCAGGGCCTGATGGATACCACCTCGTTCGAGCGGCGGATTGCCATAGGGGCGCGCTGGATTACGATCCTGGCGGTTTTGGGGACCTCCCTCGGCTCCTTCCTGATGATCTTTATCGGGCTTCAGGAGACGTACCTGGCTTTCCGGGTCCAGATCGAGGCGGCTCCCGGGCCCTTGCCGCCCAGCCACGCCAGTGCCGTCCATCTGATCGGGGCCTTGAGCCGCTTCGTGATGGCAATCGTCCTGCTGTACTTCGCCTTCGGCATTTATCTGCTCTTCCTGCGGCCGGACCAGCCGGCGGAGGGGCTGGGCGTGCCCCGCTGGCTCTACGTGGAGGGCATCGGCCAGCTCAAGCAGACCCTGGCCGAGGCCATTCTGGTGGTGCTGTTCGTGCTCTTCCTGCGCATCGCAGTGGAGACCTTCCTGGCCCAGGGACTGGACTTTGACTTGAAGGAGATGGTGACCCTGCTCATCCTCCCCATGGCCATCTTCCTGCTGGCGGCGGCGCTCAAGCTCGCCGAGCTTGATCCCAAATCCAAGCAGCGGTAATGCTGCCTGGTCGCGCCTCGCAAAACGCCGGGAGATGCTGATGATGGTGCCCCGACCATTGGCAGGTACCGTTGTGATTGGATGCCTGGCCCTGGGCCCGGCCGGCGCCGAGGAGGCGACCCTGGATCCCGTAACGGTTACCGCCCCGCGGCTGGAGCGGCCGATGGCCGATACCCCAGCGGCCATTACCCGCGTTGGGGCAGGAGAGCGACGCGGTCGGCGTGGCCTGACCCTGGACGAGGGCCTGGAAGCCGTGCCGGGGGTGTTCTTCCAGAACCGGCATAACTTTGCCCAGGGCCTGCGCATCTCTTCCCGGGGCTTCGGTGCCCGGGCCGCCTTTGGCATCCGGGGGCTGCGCCTGCGCCTCGACGGCTTGCCGCTGACCCTGCCCGACGGCCAGTCCCAGGTGGACACCATCGACCTGGACAGCGTTACCTCGGTGGAAGTGCGCCGGGGGCCGGCGTCGGTGCTCTACGGCAACGCCACCGGCGGCGTCCTCGACATCCGCACGGCCGAGGGCTTCGCCATGGCGCACAGCCCCCTGGTGCGGGTCCAGACCGGGTCTTACGGCTTCCGCAAGGCTAGCTGGCGCTCCGGCGGGGCGGGGCAAAGATGGGCATTCCACCTCTCGGGCACGGCCCAGGTCCTGGACGGCCACCGCGAGCAGAGCGGCTCCAAAAAACGCTTGGCCCGAGCCAGCGCTACCCGGCGGTTCGACGGCGGCCGCGAGCTGCGGCTCATCGCCGGGGCCATGGACACCCCCTTCGCGGAGGACCCCGGCGGCCTGACCAGGGCGCAGTTGGCCGACAACCCCAGCCAGGCCGATCCCGACGCGGTCCTCCTGGACGCCGGACAGACGGTTGAGCAGCAGGATGTCGGCGCCGTCTGGACCGATCCAGCGACCCTGCCCGGCGAGCTCTCCGCCCGCGCCTTCGCCAGTCGGCGGGACTTCGAGCAGCAGCTGCCGTTCGTCTACCCCGGGGCGGAAAACCGGGTGGGCTACCAACGCGCCTTCTACGGCACCCGTCTGGAGTACGCCGACCGGGCCAACTGGGCAGGTTGGCCGGTAAAGGGGCTGGTGGGGATCGATGCGGACCGCCAGGCGGATGATCGGGTGCGCTTTGTGGTGGACTCGGATCGGGTGGTCCGGAACCAGACGGTGGAGGAGCGCCAGACGGCCATCGCCGCCGGGGTCTTTGGCCGGCTGGGGGTAGAGCTGACCGAGGCTACCGGGGTCACCCTGGGGCTGCGTCTGGACCGGTTGCGCCTGGCCGTGGACGATCGCCTGCCCACTCCCACCGATGATTCCGGTGCCCGCACCTTTACCGAGCCCAGCGCCGGCCTGGGTTTGACCCGTTCCCTAGGCCCCCACACCCTCTACGCCAATATCGCCACGGCCTTCGAGAGCCCCACCTTCGTGGAACTGGCCGACCCGTCCGGAGGCGGCGGTTTCAATCCGGCCCTGGAGCCGCAGAAGGCGGTCAACCGCGAAGTGGGCGCGCGCGGCCCGCTGGGCGGGCTGGGTAGCTACGAGCTGGCGGCCTTCTCCGTGCGGGTGCGCGAGGAGCTGGTTCCCTTCCACAAGGGCGGGCGCACCTTCTTTGAGAACGCCGCCGGCACCCGCCGCCAGGGTATCGAGGCGGGCCTGGACTTGAGCCCGGCCGTCGGCTGGACCTTACAGGGAGCTGTGACGCTGGCGGACTATCGGTTCACGGAGTTCGAGGATCGGGCCGGCAACGACTACGCGGGCAACCGTTTGCCTGGCCTACCCCCCTACCACGGCGATCTGAAGGTGCGCAGGGAAGGCGAGCGGGGCTACGGCGAGGTGGCGCTGCGCCACGTGGGGCCGGTCTATGCCGACAACGCCAACAGCGAAGAGGCGGATCCTTACAACGTGGTGGACCTGCGGGCGGGGCGGCGCTGGTCCCTGGGCGGGGATCGCCGGCTGACGCTGTTCGGGGTCGTGGCCAATGTCTTCGATGCGACCTACCCGGCCAATGTGCGGGTGAACACGGGTCCGGCCTATTACGAGCCAGCCCCTGGGCGGACCTTCCATGCCGGCGTTGAGCTAGGGTTCTAGTCGGGTGTCACCCGCAGCAGCCGGCCGTTGTTGTGGTCGGTGAGGACATGGAGCGCCTCGCCTGGCCCCTGGGCCACGGCCCGGATGCGCCATCCCCGATCGCCCAGCAGCTCCGTTTCGGCGGATATCTCCCTACCGTCGAGCTCCAGGCGCGCCAGGTGGGTCAGGGCCAAGGCCCCCACGAAAAGGTCGCCCCGCCACTCGGGATAACGCTGACCGTTGTAGAAGGCCATGCCCGAGGGGGCGATGCTCGGCGTCCAGTGGTGGATGGGGTCGGCCAGTCCGGGGACGGTATCGGGTGCGATCGCGGGGCCGTGGTACTCCCGGCCGTAGGTCTGCTTGGGCCAGCCGAAGTTGGCGCCGGCCTCGGGGATGTTGATCTCGTCGCCGCCACGGGGGCCGTGCTCGTGGATCCAGACCTCGCCGGTTTCGGGATGGACGGCCATGCCCTGGGGATTGCGGTGGCCGTAGCTGAAGATGGCGTCGCGGGCGCCGGGGCGGTCGGTGAAGGGATTGTCGGCGGGGACGGAGCCGTCGGGGTGCAGCCGCAGCACCGAGCCGTTGTGATCGCCCAGGTCCTGGGCACGGTCGCGCTCGCCGCGCTCGCCCACGGTCATCCACAGGTAACCCTCATCGTCGAAGACGATGCGGGAGCCGAAGTGCTTGGTGCTGGAAACGAAGGGGGTGGCCACGAACAGGGTCTCGAAGGCCGCCAGGCGATCGCCGTCCAGGCGCCCGCGGCCCAGGTGGGTGGCGTTGCCGCCGTCGCCGGCGCCGGACCAGGTGAGGTAGACCAGGCGGTTGTCGGCGAAGTCGGAATCCAGCTCGATGTCGAGCAGACCCCCCTGATTGCGGGCGTCCACCTCCGGGACGCCGCCGATGGCGGTGCGCTCGCCGCTTTGCGGATCCAGCCGCAGAAGTGCCCCGGAGCGCTCGGTGATTAGTAGGTCGCCGCCGGGCAGGGAGGCCATGGCCCAGGGGTGGTTGAGGCCTTCGGCCAGCGTGGTCACCTGGACCACACCTTCCGCCTGGGTGCCGGCCGGGCTGCAGCTCAGGGCGAACAGGGCCGTCAGGGCCATCAGCGAGGTGCGCAGGGCCGCCATGGGCGCCTCCTTGCCGAGGGGTGGGGAAGGGCCGTAAAGGCCCTTGCGTGCGCGCCGCCCGGCAATTATAGCAGAGCCGGCAGCGGGCCGCCTCATTAGCCAAGCCTCTCCGGTTTCAGCTGGTCAACCGGCGCCGGGGCGGCGCAAAATGGGAATTAGGGGCGGAGACCCGCCCCAGGGTGCAACGACGGCAACCGGAGGTCTCATGAAGGCGTCGGATCTGCTCGTCAAGGCCCTCGAGCGCGAAGGCATCGACTACGTCTTCGGCGTACCCGGAGAGGAGAATGCCGACTTTGTCCAGTCGCTGGCATCCTCCACGCGGATAAGGCTGGTGCTCACCCGCCAGGAGCAGGGGGCAGCCTTCATGGCCGAGGCCTACGGCAAGCTGACCGGGAACCCGGCGGTGTGCCTGGGCACGCTGGGGCCCGGCGCCACCAACCTGACCACCGGCGTCGCCGATGCCAACATGGACCACGCCCCCATGCTGGTGCTCACCGGTCAGGGCGCGACAACCCGCCAGCACAAGGAAAGCCATCAGGTCATGGATGTGGTGCGCATGTACCGGCCCATCACCAAATGGGCACAGGCGGTACAGCACCCGGACAGCATCCCCGAAATGGTTCGCAAGGCGGTGCGCACCGCGCGGGGCGAAAAGCCGGGGGCGGTGCATCTGGAGCTGGCCGAGGACGTGGCCAAGATGGAGGCCTCCAAGCAGCCCCTGGAGCCGCGCCGTTTCCGCCGTCCGGGCGCCGATGACAAGGTCGCGGATCAGGCCTTTGAGCTCATCCGCAGCGCCGCTTCGCCGATCATCATCGCCGGCAACGGCGCGGTGCGGAAGCGGGCATCGAACCAGCTACGCCGGCTGGCCGAGCGCACGGGCATCCCCGTCACCACCACCTTTATGGGCAAGGGCGCGGTGGACTACACCGCCGACTATGCCCTCTACACCATCGGTCTGGGCCAGTGGGACCACGTCGCCGACGCCGTCCTGGACGCGGACCTGGTCATCACCGTGGGCTACGATCTGGTGGAGTACCCGCCCCGGTTGTGGAATCCGGATGCCGGCGAGACCATCATCCACATCGATTTCGAGCCCGCCGAGATCGATCGCGAGTATCATCCCCACGTGGAGCTCGTGGGCGACATCGCCCACGCTTTGTGGCAGCTCGACCGGCGCTTCGAGCGCGACGGCGTGCCCAACTTCGATTTCACGGCCCAGAAGGCGGCCCGTGCCCGCATGCAGGCCGATCTCGAAGAGCACGCCGGGGATGACACGGAAGGCACCATTCGGCCCCAGAAGGCGATATGGGACGTGCGCCAGGCCCTCGGGCCCGAGGACATCGTGCTCTCCGGGGTGGGCGCCCACAAGATGTGGGTGGGCCGTCACTACCACTGCCATTCGCCCAATACCTGCCTGATTCCCAACGGCTTCTGCTCCATGGGCATGCCCCTGGCGGGTGCCATCGGTGCCTCCCTGGTGGCCGACGGCCGCAAGGTGGTGGGCATCGCCGGGGACGGCGATTTCCTGATGAATCTTCAGGAGATGGAAACCGCCAGCCGGCTGGGCGCCGACATCGTCATGCTGGTTTGGGAGGACGACCGCTACGGCCTCATCGCCTGGAAACAGGACGAGCAGTTCGGCAGCCATACCGACCTGGCCTTCGACAACCCCGAATGGCTGGGACTTGCCCAGTGCTTCGGCTGGCACGGCCAGTACGTGGCCAACGCCCGCGATCTGCGTCCGGCCCTGGATGCAGCCCTGGCCCACGACGGGCCGTCGCTGGTGGTCATACCGGTAGACTACAGCGAGAACATGAAGCTGTCGAAGCGTTTGGGGGTTTTCACGGGGGAGTGAGCTTTCCGAGCAGGGGTTGGGTACGACTGGCCCCCTTAATCTCCTTGCTCCTGCCCGACCCGACTTATGGGTGGAAGGTTGGGGAAGTCAGGATTCATTGTGTCCGCCGGGGCCCGCGGTTACCCTGCGGGCACAGGGGGATAGCCACGGCCGGCAAGGGGTCCAGCTTATGCAAGCCAATGGCGACGTGCCCCACGGCTTTTACCGGACAATACTCGACCACCTCCGGGATGTCGTTTTCCAGACGGATGCCGAAGGACGTTGGGAATTCCTCAACCCCGCCTGGACCGATATAACCGGCTTCGAGGTCGCACCTACCCTAGGCCGGTCATTTCTCGACTTTATCCACCCCGATGACCGCGATTGCCTGTTGGCCGAGTTTCAATCCTTAGCCGGCGGGGAAAAGGCTGTCTGCCACTATGAGACCCGTTATCTAACCAGCGAGGGCGGCCACCGCTGGATGGCCCTCCACGCACGGCGCATTGCGGGCAACCACGGCGAAATGGCCGGGGTTCTGGGCACCCTCACCGACATCACGGCGCGCAAGGAGCTGGAAGCGACCCTTAACAGGGAGAAGGAGCGGGCCCAGACCACCCTCCGATCCATTGGGGACGGGGTGATTGTCACCGAAGCGAACGGCCGCATCCAGCTCCTAAATCCCCAGGCCGAGCGTCTTCTGGGATGGTCGGCGGGCGCCGCCAGGGGGCGCCTCTTGGCCGAGGTGTTCCGAGTGACGGACGAGGCCGGTCAGCCCGTTTTGACCGAGCCGTCCGAGTGCCCGTCGGACCGGGTTACCGGCCAAGGCTCGGGGGTCAACGCCTGGCTGGACCGGGCGGAAGGGGAGCAGATGGCGGTGGAATGGTCCGCGGCCCCGGTGGCCGCCTTGGGGGAGGAGGAGCCCGGTTGCGTCGTGGTCTTCCGGAATGTGACCGCACAGCGCACCCTGCAGCAGCAGCTTGCCTATCAGGCTACCCACGACGTCCTTACCGGCCTGCTTAATCGCGCCGCCTTGCAGGAGGCCATTGCCCACGAAGCGGCAAGGGCCGAGCGAAACGGCCACTCCTTTAGCCTGATCCTGCTGGACCTGGACCGCTTCAAGATGGCCAACGACAAATACGGCCACAACGCCGGCGACCGCGTTTTGGAGGCGATGGCCGAACGCATCCCGCGGCAAATGCGGGAAGCCGACTGGTTCGGGCGCTGGGGCGGCGAGGAGTTCCTGTGCCTTCTCCCCGGGGCAGGGAGCGAGCAAGCCGTGCGCATCGCGGAACGGCTCCGGACGGACATTATGGACCACCCGGTACCGCTGGAGGAGAACGCCATTCCCGTTACTGCCAGCTTCGGGGTGGCCACTTTCCCCGAGGATGCCCAGTCTACCGAGGACCTGATCCGTATCGCTGACACCCGTCTCTACGAGGCCAAGCGTGCCGGCCGCAATCGGGTGGAGGCCGGGTGGTAGGAGGACAGGTTGATTCTGCCCAGGAGTGGCCGGCTCCAGCGGGCGCTTGATGAGGACCGGGTCCTGCCCGCCTACCAGCCCGTCGTGAATTTGGACACCGGTGAAGAGGTGGCAGAGGAGGACCTTTCCTGCCTACTGGAGGCGAACGGCGAGGTCCTGCCGGTCGGCCGGTTCATCGAGGGGGGCCTGGTGACTGAGCGGTCGACGCCCTAACCCGGCAGGGTCACCCTGCCGGGCCAATTCCTCAACTTTCCGGGGTTTAGCCCCAGATGTCGTCGGTTACGCCGGCGAACCAGCCGCGGCTATAGCGCGCCTCCCGCATGCGGAAGAAGTCACCGGCGCCGCTGGGGCTGACGCCGCCGGCGCCTTCCACCCCCCGGATCTTGCCGTCTTCGAAGTGATACACCGCGGCCACGCTGATGCCGTAGTCCGGACCCACCAGGCTGTAGCAGGTGTTCACCAGGGACGGCTCGGGAACCTTCTGGCCACGTAGCTCGGAGACAATGGCAGCGGCCGTCATCTTGCCCTGGTTGTTGGCGGCGAAGGCCGACTTCGGCATGGCCCCGGCGATGGAGGCATCGCCGATGACGTGGACGCCGGGTTGGACGCTGGACTCGAAGGTACGCTGGTCCACCGGGCACCACCCGGTTTCATCGGTAAGGCCCATGTCCCGGGCGATCTTGCCGGCCCGCTGCGGGGGAATGACATTGAGCACGTCGACATCGTGCTCCTCGAAGCCTTCCCGGGTAGCGACCACCCGGTTCCCGGGATCCACCCGGTGGATGACACCACCCTCGGAGCCGGGCACCCATTCGATCATGTCGCCGTAGAGCTCGGCCCAGCCCTCCTCGAACAGGCCCTGCTTGGAGAAGCCGTCCTTGGCGTCGAGGACTAGTACTTTGGAGCGGGGCTTGTTCTCTTTGAGGTAGTGGGCGACCAGGCTGGCGCGTTCGTAGGGACCGGGCGGGCACCGGAACGGATTCGTTGGCGGGCAAATGGCCACGGTGCCGCCGTCGTCCATAGCCTCCAGCTGGCGGCGGAGGATGCGGTACTGTTTACCGCCTGCCCAGGCGTGGGGCACCTGCTCGGTGTCCTCGGGCCCCATGCCGCTGACGTCCTCCCAACGGAAGTCGATGCCCGGCGAGATCACCAGGCGGTCGAAGGACAGCTTGCCGTTCTCGGCGAGCCGGGCCTCGCCTTTGTCGCTGTCCCACCGGGTAACGGTATCCTGGACGATCTTGACGCCATGCTCTTTCTGCAAGGCGTCGAAGCCCTGGCGCGTGCGTTCAAACTCCCGGAAACCGCCGAGATACCAGTTGGCGCCGAAGCAGGTGTGGTACACCGGGTCCTTCTCCACAAGGGTGACCTCGACGGAGGGGTCAAACTTGCGCAGGTATTTGGCGGTGGTGGCTCCTCCGGGGCCGCCTCCGACAACTACCACCCGCTTGCCGGTCGCACCACCGGCCCTGGAGGCACGGATGCCACCACCGAGGCCAACAGCCAGCCCGGTAGCACCGGTGGCCTTCAGAACATTACGGCGGGACCAGCGAATGC
Source organism: Thiohalorhabdus sp. (assembly GCF_036628635.1). Lineage (GTDB taxonomy): Bacteria > Pseudomonadota > Gammaproteobacteria > Thiohalorhabdales > Thiohalorhabdaceae > Thiohalorhabdus. The sequence goes on from NZ_JAZKRM010000011.1 coordinate 23,304, forward strand.
TGTTAAAGCGCTGGGTAGCCATGGTTTGCCCCCTTTAGTTCAGATCGGCGATGTGGCTGGCAATGGCCCGGATCTCAGCGTCCGAATAGGCGGCCGCGTGGCGGTTCATGACCGTAGCGTCGGAGTCCGGGTCGTCGCGGTACGAGGTCATCGAGTTGATCAGCCCCTGCTCGGTGTAGTCCTGAATCGAAGGCATCTCACCGGGTCCCTGGCCCTTGCTGCCGTGACAGCTCAGGCAGTTGTTGGCCATGATCTGCCCCTTGGAAATCTGCTCGGCCTGTGCCTGGGGCAAGGCCAGCAGGCCGACGGCGAGAATGGATAGGCCTGCCCATTTTCCTGTCATGGTTGCCTCCTCCGGATGGGGCCACCCGTCGGGCGGGATGGCGTGACGGACCCACGTAATCCCCTGTGTTCAAAGTGACACGGCTTGTACCTCTGTTAAAGAGAGCAATTAAGGGGAGGTGGGGCGCCGTGCAGGACGGGGCAATCCGGCTGGAAGCGAGCGGCGGGTGCCTTCCGAGGTTCGTCCGCCGGCCTCGGTCTCCTCCCGGGGGCACAGGGGTGGACTTGGGGTCCGCTCGCTTCAGGGCGGGAATTCGTCTCTAGCCCGCCATTCCCTGGGGCTCCAGCGCCCGCTCTACTCCGGGGTTGACCTCCATGCCCTCGCGGGAGGCCTCCAGGGCGGGACACTCGCCCAGGTCCACCGGGGTCATGTCCGTCCACCGAGTCAGGACGTAGACGAAGGGATCCACCACCGTGCGCCGTTCGGCCAACGGGTAGCGCCCCGCTTCCATGCCGTCCCCCAGGAGCTCGTATAGGTCGGGCATCCGGGCATCCGGGCATCCGGGCATCCGGGCATCCGGGCATCCGGGCATGCGCGGTAGCGCGGACGGTGTCGTGCTCGGCCTCGTCCGGATGGAAGCGTTGGGGCGCGAAATGGGGGCCGTAGGCGAAAGCGTGCATTTCCGTGGCTAGGAAGGCTAGCCACTGGTTGATGGCGTAGCGCTTGTCGGCGTCCGTGCCGCCCAGTTCCGCCCCGGGGTAGGCCTCGGTGATCCCGTTGAGGTTGGCGGGGACCCCGGTCAGGATCCGGCCGTCGTCCCCGGACCAGGGCGGGGACTTTGCCCAGCGGGTGGATTACCAGATAGTCAGAGGGATAACCACAAAGGCCCTGATCGCAATTGGCGTCGGTATTGCCGCAGCGCTGGTGGGATTTCGTTACTGGATCTATCACCATCCCCCCTTTCGGCTGCGCGGCGGGGAGCCGGGCTCGGCCACTCCCGCAGACTACGGCCTGCCCTTTGAGGCGATCACTATCGCCAGCGATGGCTCCCGCCTGGCTGCCTGGTGGGTGCCCGCCCCGCCCAGTCACCCCTCCGGAAAGGCCGTCCTGATCTGTCACGGCAACCGCGAGACCCTGTCGGGCTGGGCGGGCCCCGTGGCCTACCTGCATGGTGCCGGCCACGCGTTTTTGGTATTCGACTACAGCGGCTTCGGGGCCAGCACCGGCCGGGCGACGCCCCGCCGGCTGGGCCGGGATTGCCGGGCCGCCTTCGCCGAGCTTCGGGGCTGGGCCACAGCGCAGACGGAGCTGTACATGCTGGGGTATTCCCTGGGCACCGGGGTCCTGTTAGAGAGCCTGGCCCGGGAAGGGCCCGAGACCGCGGGCACGATCCTGGTGTCGCCCCACGCCGACATGCGCACCCTGATCCTGCACAGCCGCGACAACGAGGTGGTGCCCGCTAGCGCTGTCCGGGCCCTGGCGGAGGCGGCCGGGAAGGGGGCCGTGCTGAGGGAGATTACGGGCTGGTCGCATGGGGATTTCTTCCGTCGGCCGGATTCGGCTTACTGGGATGTGGTTCCGGAGTTTATCGGCTAACCGTAACGGGGTAGCGATGGTTATTTTAAGACGGGCCCGTGCCTTGGTCGCTCGGGAGGGGCTAGCCTGTCCGGTACGATCTACGCTGGCGGCGGCCGGGGGCTTCCTCCTGCTCATGGGGTGCACCACGGTCTTGGAGGAACCCGCGCCCGAAGGTGAGGCCCGGCCGGTCTTCCTGCTCGACCACGGCCGCCATGCCACGCTGGTGCTGGTCCGGCCCGACGGCGGCCTGGTGCGGTACGCCTACGGCGACTGGGCCTACTACGGGTGTAATCGCACGGGCTTCGGCCGCGCAGCGGCGGCGCTACTGTGGCCCACCCGGGCGGGGCTGGGCCGGCGCGAGCTAGCCGGACCGGCCGCCCCGGAAGGGGTGCGCTCGGCGGTGAATGTACCGATTCAGGCCCTGCATACGGTGGTCGTCGCGCGCAAACGCTCCGCCGCCCTCCAGGGGCGGCTCGACAGGGTTTTCTGGGAAGCCGATTCCACCCGGCACCTCAACCGGTGGTATGATCTGGTCTTCGTCCCCCACCCGGACACTTATCACCTGTTCCGCAACTCCAACAGGCGGGTGGCTGCCTGGCTAAAGGAGCTTGGGGTAGCGGTCCGGGGGCCGGCGATATGGTCGAGCTGGCGTGTTGACGAACAGTGACCAGGTCGGCCCAGCCGCCCCGGGTAGCCCCATCCGGCCCAGTGGCACCCAATCCGGTGCGGCCCCGGCGGCCGGCAAGGAGGCAGCGATGTTCAAGGTGCGAATCGGCGACGCTGAGCCCGTGGATGTGGCCACGTTGCGGCTGGGATGGCGGGCCATCGCGGACGGCTACGCCGGGCTGCCCCCCGAAAAGGCCCTGACCTGGAGCATCGAGGCCTTCGACGGCAGCTTCCACCGGGAGACCCTGACCCGGGACGACTGGGAGGAGCGCTTCCCCGGGCCCCTGGCCTTCTCCCGGTTCCTGAGCGACGGCGACTGGAGGGACAGCGGCCGGTCTTAGGCCGGGTCCCCGAAACTCGAGACGAAAAGCCCCCTGAAGCCCTTGAAGCCTCAAGCCCTCGCCTTTGATCTGGACGGTACCCTCTGGTCCTGTGACGATGTCATCAAGCGGGCCGAGGGGGCCCTCTACGCCTGGCTGAAGCGCCATCACCCCCTCATCACAGAGGCCTACGACCGGGAGGCTATGCGGGTGGTCCGGCGGGATCTGGCCCGGCGCCATCCCGAGCTGGCCGCCGACGTCACCGCGCTGCGCCGGGCCAGCCTGGAATGGCATGCCCGAGAGGCTGGCTATGACCCCGGTCTGGCCGAGACCGGATTGGCGGTCTTCCTGGCCGAGCGTCATCAGGTGACACCCTACGCCGACGCCCGCCCCGCCCTGGAGCGCCTGGCCGGGGCGTTCCCCCTGGTGGCGCTGACCAATGGCAACGCCGACGTGCGGCAGACCGAGCTGGGCGATCTGTTCCATCATTTCCTAACCGCCGCCGACGTCGGTGCCGCCAAGCCGGACCCCGCCCTGTTTCATGCAGCCTGCCGGGATATGGGCGTCCAGCCCTGGGACATGGTCCACATCGGGGACGACCCCGTCCGCGACATCCACGCCGCCCATCATTTCGGAGCCCGTACGGTGTGGATCAACCGCGAGGGCGGCGAATGGCCGGCCGACGTGCGGCGGGCGCACCACGAGATCGTCAGCCTGGCGGAGTTGCCGGAAGCTCTGGGCCTCGAGGCCGGGGACGGGGGTGCGCGGTAGCCGGCCCCTGCAGTCGCTTCCTCCTTGGCGAGCGGCAGCCTGCCTAGGGGAAGCCTGCAGCAGGTCCCTCAGTGCCGGCCAGACATTGGCCAGGATGCGGGCGTGGCCGTCGGCGTTGGGATGGATGCCATCGGCCTGCATGTGCTCCCGACGTTCGCCCACGCCAGAGAGCAGGCGGGGCACAAGAGCGGCGTCACGGCTTTCCGCCACCTCGCGATACACCTTGGTGAAGGCCTCGGTATAGGCCGGCCCGTAGTTGGGCGGCAGCCGGATTCCGAGCAGCAGGACGCGGGCGCCGGCGTCCCGCGAAAGGTTGATCATCTCCTCGAGGTTGGCCCGCATGGCAGACAGCGGCTGGCCGCGCAGGCCGTCATTGCCGCCGAGCTGGATGACCACCACCGTGGGCCGGTGCTCGGCCAGGGCGTCGGGGAGGCGGGCCAGGCCACCGCTGGTGGTGTCGCCCCCGACGCTGGCGTTGACGACTTGGTGCGGGAAGCCCCGATCGTCCAACCGCTGGCGCAGGCGGTCCACCCAGCCGTCTTCCACCGCCACCCCGTGGGCGGCGCTGATGCTGTCGCCCACGACCAGGATAACGGGGGCGGCGGGTGCCGGTGACGCGGCGACCATGAGCACGACAGCCAGGAGCAGGCGCATGAAGCAGTCCTCCCAACCGGTTTTGCGGACCTCGGATCTGGGGAGCCGGGTGGCCGGCCCCGCGGGAACGCTAACCATTGTGGACGGTGTCGAGCTCGCGGTCGCCCCGGGCGAGGCGGTGGCGGTCCTGGGGCCCTCGGGCGCTGGCAAGTCCACCCTGCTGGGCCTGCTTGCCGGCCTGGACGCGCCCAGCAGCGGTGATGTCCGGCTGTTCGGCCACTGGCTGGGGGTCTTGGACGAGGACGGCCGCGCCGCTCTGCGCGCCGGCCGGGTGGGCTTCGTGTTCCAGTCCTTCCAGCTGGTTCCTGGCCTGACCGCCCTGGAGAACGTCATGCTGCCGCTGGAGCTGGCCGACCGCAGCGGTGTCCGGGCCACCGCCCGGGCTGCCCTGGACCAGGTCGGCCTGGGCCAGCGCGCCGGTCATCTGCCGGGCCAGCTCTCCGGCGGCGAGCAGCAGCGGGTGGCCATGGCGCGGGCGTTCGCCCCGGATCCCGAGCTGTTGTTCGCGGACGAGCCCACCGGCAACCTGGATGGCCGCACCGGAGCGGCGGTCATCGACCAGTTGTTCGCCCTGCGCGCCGAGCGCGGCAGCACCCTGGTGCTGGTGACCCACGATGAGGCGGTGGCCGCCCGCTGCGACCGGCGCCTGCGCATGGTGGACGGCACCCTGGAAACGGCCGGGTGAAGGCCCTGCGTTTCGCCCTCCGCGCCCTGCCGCGCGATCTCCGGGGCCGGGAGATGCGGGTGGTGGCGGCAGCCCTGGTGGTGGCGGTGGCGGCGCTGTCGGCGGTGGGCTTCTTTGCCGATCGCGTCGAGCGGGTCCTGGCCCAGCGTGCTACCAGCCTACTTGGGGCCAATTTGGTGGTGGAGGCCGACCGGGAGCTGGGCGAGTCCTGGCGCGCCCGGGCGCGAGGGCTGGACCTGCGCACCGCCGAATACGTCACCTTCCCCAGCGTGATTGTCGCCGACGACGCCACCGAGCTGGTCGCGGTCAAGGCGGTGGGGCCCGACTACCCCCTGCGCGGAGAGGTCCGGCTGAGCGATGCCCCTTACGGCACCGGGGAGGTGGCCGCGGGCCCACCGGAGCGGGGCAGCTTGTGGCTGGATCCGCGCCTGTTCACCCGCCTAAACCTGGCGGTGGGCGATGCCGTCCCCCTGGGCGAGGCCGAGCTAGTGGTGGCCGCCTCCCTGGCCCACGAGCCCGATCGTAGCGGCGCCCTGTTCCAGATGGCGCCGCGGGTTATGATCCACCGCGCCGGCCTGGCCGCAACCGGGCTGATCAGCGACGCCAGCCGGGTCAGCCACCACCTGCTGTTGGCGGGTCCGGAAGCGGCGGTGGCAACCTTCCGGTCCTGGGCCGAGGCAAGGGGCGGGGAAGGGGTCGAGGTCCAAGGGGTGGGCGATGCCCGTCCCGAGATGCGGGCGGCCCTGGAGCGGGCCGGCACGTTCCTGGGGCTAGCCGCGGTGCTGGCGGTTCTCCTGGCCGGGGCCGCCGTGGCCGTGGCGGTGCATGCCCTGAGCGCCCGCGAGGCCGATACCTCCGCCCTCATGCGCTGTTTCGGGGCGCCGCTGCGGCTGGTTGTGAGATCGCTGCTGCTGCGCCTGCTGCTGGTGGGCCTGCTCGCCAGCGCCACCGGAGTGGCCCTGGGATGGCTGGCCCAGAGCGGCCTGGTTGCCCTGGTGGGGGCCTGGTTCGGCGACGAGCTGCCGGGGCCTTCCCTCGTTCCCGTGGCTACCGGCCTGGTGGCCGGCGTGGTCACCCTGGCCGGTTTCGGGCTGGTGCCGGTCCTGCGCATACGGCGAGTTCCGGTGATACGCGTGCTGCGGCGTGAGCCGACGGCCCCAGAGCCCTCGGCCGTGGCCGCGGCGGCCCTGGCGGTGGCGGCGATCGCCGGTCTGGTGATCCATCAGGCCGGCGATCTCGCCCTGGCTGGCTGGGTGGTGGCGGGTACCCTGGGGCTGCTGGCGGCACTGGCCGCTGCCTCCTGGGGTCTGGTGCGTGCCGCCGGACGCTTCCGGGGCCGGGCGGTGAGCGGCTGGCGGTTCGGGCTGGCCAACCTGGCCCGGCGCCGTCGGGCGAGCACGGTGCAAATGGTGGGCTTCGGCCTGGGGCTGCTGGCCCTGCTCTTGCTGGCGGTGGTGCGGGTGGACGTCCTGCGCGCTTGGGAGGCAGAGATCCCGCCCCAGGCGCCTAACCAGTTCATGATCAATATCCAGCCGGACCAGCTCGCGGGTGTCCAGGAGGGGCTCAAGGAGGCTGGTGTCGATCCGGAGGGCTTTTACCCCATGGCGCGGGGCCGCCTGGTGGCCGTCGACGGCGAATCCGTCGCCCCCGAGGATTTCCCCGAAGGCCGGGCCAGGCGCCTGGCCGAGCGCGAGTTCAACCTGTCCTGGGCCGATCGACCCCGCCCGGACTACGAGATCGCTGCCGGCGCCTGGTGGGCGGAGGCCGAAGCCGGGACGGCCGGTGAATGGTCGGTGGAGACCGGCATCGCGGAGACCCTGGGGATCGCCGTGGGCGATGAGCTCACCTTCCGCGTCGCCGGCGAGCAGGTCCGCGGCACGGTGACCAATCTGCGGGAGGTGGACTGGACCAGCTTCCGGGTCAACTTCTTCGTCATCGGCAACCCCGGGTTGATGGCCAATGCACCGGCCACCTGGATCACCAGCTACTGGGCGTCGCCGGAGCGCGCCGGCGCGATTGCCGAGGTGGTCCGGACCCATCCGGGGGTTACGGTGATCGATGTGCGCGAGATCCTCAATCGGGTGCGCGGGATCATCGCCCAGGGCAGCAGGGCAGTGGAGTACGTGTTCGGGTTCTCTCTTCTCGCCGGCATCCTGGTGTTGGCGGCGGCCGTCCAGGCCAGCCGCGACGAGCGCCGGGTGGAGACGGCCCTGCTGCGCACCCTGGGCGCCAGCCGCCGGCGGCTGCGTGCCATCCAGGCCGCCGAGTTCGCCGGCCTGGGTCTGCTGGCCGGCCTGATCGCTGCCAGCGGGGCCGCCGCCATCGGCTGGGCGATTACCGATCAGGTCCTGGGTCTGCCCTACCGCTTCAACGTCTGGCTGTTCGTGCTCGGCATGGGCGGCGGGGGGGCGGGCATCACAATAGCGGGGCTGATGGCCACGCGGCGGCTGCGCGAGGAGCGGCCACTGGCCGTTCTGCGCGGCGGCTGAGGGCGGTACCAGGATCCTTGCCAAGGAAAAGCCCAAGGAGGCAGGCATGTGGGCGCGACATGGTTTTAGCGGCGTTTTGGGGGAACTGGCGTTGGCCCTGGCCGGGATGCTGGCGGCCGGGGCATCGGCGGCCGGGGCACCGGCGGCCGGGGCATCGGCGGCCGGATCGCCTGCCTTCGATGCCCGCCTGAGCGGCTACGGCTACCCCTTCGAGGTGCGGCACTACGGTTTCCGGGCCCAGGAGCAGGACCTGGAGATGGCCTACATGGACGTCCAGGCCCCGGAGCGGAACGGTCATACCGTGCTGTTGCTCCACGGCAAGAACTTTTCCGGCGCCTACTGGGGTCGCACCATCGAGGCCCTGACTGATGCCGGCTACCGGGTGATCGCCCCGGACCAGATCGGCTTCGGCAAGTCCAACAAGCCCAGCGGCTTCCAGTACAGCTTCCACGCCCTGGCCAGCCATACCCGCCGGCTTTTGGACCATCGGGACGTCGAAGAAGTGAGGGTGGTTGGCCATTCCATGGGCGGCATGCTGGCGGCGCGCTTCGCCCTGATGCATCCCGAGGTAACCGAGCGGCTGACCCTGGTCAATCCCATTGGTCTGGAGGACTGGAAGGCCAAGGGGGTGCCCTATACCCCCGTGGGCGAGCGTTACCGGTCGGAGCTGGACAAGACGCCCGAAGGGGTCAAGGCCTACATGCGGGGCAGCTATTTCGGCGGCGAATGGCAGCCAGCCTACGACCCACTAGTGACCATCCAGTCCGGATGGATCCGGGGCCCCGACTGGGACCGTCTGGCCTGGGTCTCGGCGCTTGCCTACGACATGATCTTTACCCAGCCGGTGGTCCACGAATTCCCGCGGCTCGATGTGCCCACCCAGCTGATCATCGGCCAGCGCGACCGCACGGCGCTGGGCACTGACAAGGTGGCTGACGACCTCGCGGCGGCCTTGGGCGATTACCCCGCGCTAGGACGCCAGGCCGCCGAGCGCATCCCGGACGCCCGGCTGGTGGCCCTAGAAGGCGTCGGCCACGTGCCTCATTTCGAGGCGTGGGACCGCTTCATCGAATCCCTCACCGGATTCCTGGAAGGGGCTCAGTAGCGGGGCAGGGCGGGATCGATCCGGTCGGACCAGGCGTCGATGCCGCCGGCCAGGTTGCGGACGTTGGTGTAGCCCTGGTGGCGCAGGAAGCGGGTGACCTGCATGCTACGCACGCCGTGGTGGCACATCACCACCAGCTGGCGGTCGGCGGGGAGCTCGTCCAGACGGGCCGGAATCTCGCCCATGGGGATATGGACGGCGTCCTCCAGGGCGCACACGGCGAGCTCGCGCGGCTCGCGAACGTCCAGGACCACCGGCGGCGGCACCGCCTGGCGCAGGCGGGCGAGGGTGTCGACGTCGATCTCTATGGTATCGGGATGCATGGCAATTCCGCTTATGGTTAAAGGTTCCCCACTACGGGACCCGATCCGGTCCGGAAAAGTTCAACCGGGGGATGGCCGCTCCTTTTGCTCTCCGCTAGCCTGTCCCCCCTAATAGCCCGATCCCGGAAAGGAATCAGCGCATGTCCCTGTTAGTCCTCGGCCTCGTCCTGTTCATCGGTGTCCATTCGGTGTCCATCGTCAGCCATCAGTGGCGCGATGCCGCCGCCACCCGCCTGGGAGAGGGGGTCTGGAAGCTTCTGTACAGCATCGTGGCGGTTTGCGGCCTGGTCCTGATCGTCGCCGGCTACGGCATGGCGCGCCAGGATCCCAGCGTGCTCTACGTGCCCCCGGAGTGGCTGCGCCACCTGAGCATGCTGCTGCTGGTGTTCGTGTTCCCCATGGTCCTGGCGGCCTATCTGCCGGGACGGATCCAGACTACCCTCAAGCACCCCCTGCTGGTGGCGGTCAAGACGTGGGCCCTGGCCCACCTCCTGGTTAACGGGACCGTTGCCGACGTGGTCCTGTTCGGCGTCCTCCTGGTTTGGGCGGTGGCCGACCGCATCTCCCTCAAGCGCCGGCCCGCCCGGCCAGCGCCGTCGCTGCCCTGGACCAAGGCCAACGACGTGGTCGCCGTGGTCGGCGGCCTGGGCATCTATCTGGCCCTGGTCATGGGTGGCCATCAGTGGCTGTTCGGGGTGGGCGTAGCCACCTGATCCGGATCCAACCGGTTACCGACGACCCGGGGTCCAAAGCCGGCCCTGGGTAGTTTTTGCTTCAGGCCGCCCGGTTGCGCCAAGGCTGGCGCTCCCGCAAGCGCAGCACCACCACCGTCAGGGCAGGCAGGAAGGTCAGGGCGACGATGGCGGCGCCCAGGATGCCGAAAAGCACGATGGCGCCCATGCCCCGATAGAGCTCGGTGCCCTCCCCGGGGATGACCACCAGCGGTGCCAGGCCGAAGATGGTGGTGATGGTGGACATGGCGATGGGCCGCAGGCGTGCGCTGACCGCTTCGGCCACCGCCTCGCGGGCGGCCATGCCGGCTTCGCGGGCGTTTGCGGCGGCCCGGTGGACGATGAGGATGGGGTTGTTCACCACCGTGCCCATGAGGATCAAAAAGCCCAACATGGCGATCATGTCGAAGGGCTGGTGGATGGCGCTGAGCCCGACCAGGGGCAGGGCGGCGCCCACCCCGTTGAGTACCCACAGGCCCAGGATGCCGCCGGCCACGCCCAGGGGAATGGCGGTCATGATCAGCAGCGGATAGCCCCAGTGGCGGAATATGGCCACCATAATCAGGTAGATCAGGGCCCCAGCCACCAGGTAGTTGAATTGCAGGGCCTCCCGGGTGGCCTGGAGCTGGTCGCTGGCGCCGCTGATGGTCACCGACACGTCGCGGGGTATGTCGCCGGTGCGCCGGAGGTGATCGAGGACATCCGCGCGCACCCGGTCGATGCCGGTCTCCAGCGGCACGTCGCGGGGCGGAATGATATTGAGGGTAACGGTGCGCCGACCGTCGATGCGGCGCACATTGCTGGTGTCCACCGTCTCGCGGATGTCGGCCATGGCGGACAGAGGCAGAGTGGTGCCCTGCGGCGTGTGCACCGGGATCTGGTCCAGGCCGTCGAGGGCGATGTCAGGTCCCTGCTCACCGTAGAGGAAGATGTCGATCTTGTCGTCGTCGAGGAAGAACTCGTCGACGAAGGCGCCGTCGGTCAGGGCCGCTACCGTGAAGCCCAGCTCCGCAGCGTTCAGCCCCAGCTCGCTGGCCCGGTCCCAGTCCGGATGGACCTCCACCATGGGCTGGGACAGCGACAGGGTGGCCGGCCGGGCCTGGATGCGCGGGGTGTCGAAGATCGCCTGGGCGCGGTTGTAGGCGCTGCTCGCGGCGTCGTAGATGTGCGCCAGACGCGGCCCGGAGATGTCCAGGTTAATGGAGCGGGTGCCGCCCTCGTTGCTGGTGATGATGGAGCCACGCGAGGCGAAGGCGCGCATGCCCGGATAGGCCTCGAACCGCTTCTGGATTACGTCCATTAGCGCGAAGATATGGTCCGGATCCTTGGACTCGGCGATGACGAACACCTGCTGGGGCCGCACGAACATGATGAAGTAAGCCAGCGGTGGGATTTCGGTTTCGCCGCGCTCGAAGGCGGCCGGCTCTTTGTCCAGATGGGCCAGGAACTCGGCCTGGATCTCCTTGCCGATGGCGTGCATGGTCGCCAGGTTGTAGCCGGGCGGGGCGTTCATCTGGGCGAATGTCTTGGCCTCCTCGCCCTCAGGCAGGTATTCGGCGGGGGGAGTGAGCCAGGCGATGATGGCGAAGCTCGCCGCCACAATGGCGGCGATGGTAATGACCCGGCGGGGGCGGGTTGCGATGAGCCCGCGGATCCACGCCAGGACCTGGCCGCGCAGGCCGCGCGCGTCCAGGGCCTCCACCTCGCCGCTGCCGTGGTTACCGAAACTCAGTCGCGCGCTGCCGGTGGGAATGACGGTGATGGCCACCAGCATGGAGGCCAGGATGGAGGCGGATACGGCGATGGCCACGTCCGAATACAGCTGGCCCGCCTCCTGCTCGATGAACAGGATGGGCACGAACACCAGCACCGTGGTCAGGGTGGAGGCCAGAACCGCCGGCCACACCTTCTGCACCCCGGCCACTGCGGCGTCGAACCGGGCCCGGCCCTTGCGCCGCTCCAGCTCGATGCTCTCCAGCACCACAATGCTGTTGTCCAGGGTCATGCCGATGGCGAAAGCCACGCCGGCGAGGGAGATGACATTGATGCTGCGGCCCAGCGCCAGAAGCCCCAGGAAGGCGGCGATGGTGCACACGGGGATGCCGATCACGCCCACGGCGGTGGCCTGGCCCGAGCGCAGGAAGGCGAACATCACCAGGGTGGCCAGCAGGGCGCCGAGCCCCAGATTGAACCAGACGTTGCCCAGCGAGCTGGTGACGTAGCGCACGTCGTCGGTGGTCAGGGTGAGGCGCATGCCCGCGGGCTCGAGCAGCTCGCGGTTGATGGCCTCGATCTCGGGCAGCACCCCTTCCTTGATGTCGATGACGTTGGCGCCGCTCTCGCGGTTGATGGACAGCCGGATCACCGACTTGCCGTTGACGTAGGAGCGCTCGCGGATCTCGAAGTGGCCCAGCGAGACCTCGGCCACCTGGTGGAGGCGGGTGACGCTGTCGCCGCGGCGGGCCACGATCAGCTCGCGCAGGTCGTCGACGCTGTCGAAGCGGCCGATGGTGCGCAGCAGATAGCGCCGCTTGCCCGATTCGAGATCGCCGCCGGAGATGTCCTGGTTGCGCTCGACAATGGCCCGGCGCACCTGGGGCACCGTGAGGCTCCGCTCGGCCAGGCGGTCGGAGTCCAGGCGGATGCGGATCTGGCGCTCGGCGCCGCCGCCGACATCCACCTGCGACACCCCCTCCACGCTCTCCAGGCGCACCGCCACGTTGTCCTCAACAAAATCGCGCATCATGGTCATGTCCAGGCCGCGCGGGTTGCCCTCGAGCGGGGCCACGCGCAGGTACATGAACGAGTTCTGTGAGAACGAGGCGGCGTAGATGCGGGGCTGGTCGACGTTGTCGGGGTAGGAAGGGACCTGGCTTAGGGCGTTGTTGACCCGGATCAGGGTCTCGTTCATGTCCACCCCGTAGGGAAACTCCAGCTCGATCTCGGCCTCGCCGCTTGAGGCCCGCGAGACCAGGCGGTGCAGGCTGGCCAAGTTGCGCAGGTACTCCTCCTGCTCGACCAGGATCTCTTTCTCGATGTCCTGGGGGGTGGCCCCGGGCCAGCGGGTCTCCACGGTAACCGTGCGCACCTCCAGGTCCGGGATCATCTGCACCGGCAGGCCCAGGGCCGCCACCACGCCCAAAACGCAAAGGATGAGCACCACCACCGTGGTGATGATGCCGTTGCGGACAATGCCGGCGAACACGGCGCTAGTCCTCCCCGGTCAAGCGCACGCTCTGGCCCGGCTCGAGGGCCTCGTTGCCGCGGGTGACCACCCGGGCTCCGGCCTCGATTCCGGAGCGGATCTCCACCCGGCCGTCGAAGCTCAGCCCGGTCTCCACCGTCTGTTCGCGGGCAGTGGCCTCGCCGCCGTTCGCCACCGTCCATACCGTGACCCGGCCGTCGGGGTAGCGGAGGAGGGCGTCGCGGGGCACCACCACTCCCTCGCGGCCGGTGGCCAGGCGCAGAGTAGCGCGGGCCGACATGCCTGGGGTGATGGCCAGTTCGTCGGCCTCGGGATAGATGCGCACGGTGAAGGTGCGGGCCTCGGGATCGCTCACCGGGATGGTGGCACCCACGTAGGCGTCGATGGCCCGATTCCCCAGCGCCTCCAGGGAGACGGTAACGGGGGTGTCGGTGTCGATCCGGGGGTAGTGGGCCTGGGGGGCCGGGAAGTCCAGGCGCAGTCCGTCCATGGCCACCAGCTCCACCACCGCCGTGCCGGGGTCGATCCATTCTCCAGGAGCGGTGAGCTTGTCGCTCACCACGCCGTCGAATGGGGCCGCGATGCGATGGCGGGCAACGCGCTCTTGCTGGTGGGCGGCCTCGGCCTGCAGGCGCTGCAGGGCGGCTTCCTGGATGCGGACCTGGGCCTCCCGGGAGCGCACCTCGGAGGCGGGGATGTTCTTCTCCTGGGCCAGGCGGCGGGCCTCCTCCAGGCGACGGCGGGCGTCGGCGAGCTCGGCCTCGGCCTCGGCGACGGCGGCCCGGTCTCGGCGAAGCTGCAGGCTCGCCAGCTTCGGATCCAGCTCGGCCAGATCGGCGCCGGTCCCGACCCGGTCGCCGCTGTCGATGTGAACGCGCGCCACTTGCCCAGCCACCGAGGTGGAGACCCGCGCCACCCGGGGCGAGGTGACCGTCCCAGTTAGGCGGACCTCGCGCACGATAGGGGCGGTTTCGGCGGTGGCGGTGGCTACCTCGGGGGCGTCGTCCTGGGCCGGCGCTACAGGCGGCAAGGCCACAAGGCCCAGAAGGACCAGAGCGCGTAGCCCCATGCCGCGTAGAGAGGCGGCTGAATGGCGGAGCAAGGGGAACATGAAACCGGTGATTCTCAGGTCTGCGGGCTTTTTCGGGATTCTCACGCACAGCGAAGGAGCCGTCCATGCCGGGGTGCGCTCCCTCGCAGCTCCGGGCGCCGCCGGTGGTTAGAGAGATCTGCCTGGGACCAGGAGGCGGCGGTTCCTAAGATGCTCCGGCCGAGGTGTTAGGGCTACCGGTGGCCAGACCTGCCGCCTCCGGCCCCTCGGTCACCAGGCGCTCCTTGGTCGGCCTTGAGAGGGCTTTGATGGCTCGCTCCAGCTGGAGGGCGGTGCCTCGATCCAGACCGTCCAGCTGCCACAGGAGGCGTCGGGGGCCACCGGCCATGCGTACCGCACGCGCGCCGCGGCCGGCCTCGTGGTCCCGGTAGCGGGCCATGGGGTCGGTGGCAACGCCGGTGTAGTAGCTGCCGGCGGCGGTTTCGAGGATGTAGACGCTCCACTGGGCGGTCACGGCGGCTCCCGGGGATTTTGCCGCCAACTTACCACTCCCCCGCGGGTGAACGAAGCGAATACTTCGGCATCTAATCCGTTCTGCCCAGGATTGCCCTTTGTGGCAAAATGCCCGGTTACGTCACAGCCTTTATTTTTTGGTAGTCTCTTAACGGAATTCCGCATGGCTCTGATTACTTTGAAGAACGTCGAAGTCAGCGTAGGCGGCCCCCGACCCTTGCTGGAGGGGGCCGAGCTGGCCATCGAGCCCGGTGAGCGCATCTGCATCGTCGGCCGAAACGGCTCGGGCAAATCCACCCTGCTGCGGTTGCTCAACCAGGAATTCGAGCCTGACGAGGGTTCCATCCGCTTCCAGCCGGGCATCCGGGTGGCCAAGCTTACCCAGGAAGTCCCCGAAGGGACCGAAGGCTCCGTCTACGAGGTGGTCTCCCACGCCTTGGGGCATCTGGGCGACCTGCTTGCGGAATTCCACCACCTCAGCCAGAACCTGCACGCCGACGGTGCCGCCGAGCGCATGGGCCAGGTCCAGGCCCGGCTCGACGAGGAGGGCGGCTGGGACATCGGCACCCGGGTGGACGAGGTGGTTACCCGGCTGGATCTGGATCCCGAGGCCGACTTCAACCAGCTCTCCGGGGGGCTCAAGCGTCGCGTCCTGCTTGCTCAGGCCCTGGTGCGCCAGCCGGACGTGCTGCTGCTGGACGAGCCCACCAACCATCTGGACATCGACAACATCAACTGGCTCCAGGACTTCCTGCGTAACTTCGCCGGCGCCCTGGTGTTCGTCACCCACGACCGCAGCTTCTTGCAGGCCCTGGCCACGCGCATCGTGGAGATCGACAGGGGTGAGCTCGCCAGCTGGCCCGGGGACTACCATACCTACCTGCGCCGCCGGGAGGAGAAGCTCAACGCCGAGGCCCAGGAGCAGGCGCGGTTCGATAAGAAGCTGGCTGAGGAGGAGGCGTGGATCCGGCAGGGCATCAAGGCGCGGCGCAAGCGCAACCAAGGCCGCGTGCGCCAGCTCCAGGAGATGCGGGCCCAGCGCGCCGCCCGCCGCGAGCAGCAGGGCAACGTGCGCATGGAGGCGTCCCAGGCGGACAAAACCGGCAAGCGGGTGATCGAGGCCGAGGAGGTCAACTTCAGCTACGACGGCCAGCCCATCGTCCGGAACCTGACCACTACGGTCATGCGGGGTGACCGCATCGGCCTGATCGGCCCCAACGGCTCGGGCAAGACCACCCTGATCCGCCTGCTGCTGGGCGAGCTGGCGCCCGACAGCGGCACCGTGGACGTGGGCACCAACCTGCAGGTTGCCTACTTTGATCAGCAGCGGGCCCAGCTCGACGAGACCCGCACCGCCGCCGACAACGTCGCCGGGGGCCGAGAGCACGTCACCGTGGGCGGCAAGGACCGCCACGTCATCGGGTATCTGCAGGATTTCCTGTTCACACCAGATCGGGCGCGCTCACCCATCACCCGGCTGTCCGGTGGGGAGCGCAACCGCCTGCTGCTGTCCCGGCTTTTCGCCCAGCCCTCCAATGTCCTGGTGATGGACGAGCCCACCAACGACCTGGACATCGAGACCCTGGAGCTGCTGGAGGAGCTGGTGGCCGGCTACGAGGGTACGGTGCTGCTGGTCTCCCACGACCGCGCCTTCCTGGACAACGTCGTCACCAGCGTTCTGGTGCTCGAGGGCGAGGGCCGCGTTGCGGAGTACGTGGGCGGCTACAGCGACTGGCTGGAACAACGATCGCCGGCGCCGGCCAATGGGCAGCAGGGGGCCGCCGCCGACAATCCTCCCGCAACGGAAACCGCCAAGCCCAGGGCTCCCAAGGCGAGCCCCAAGGGGCTTAGCAACTGGGAGCGGCGCGAGCTGGACGAGCTGCCTGTCCGAATCGAGGATCTCGAAGGCCGTATCGAGGCCCTTACCGGCCGGTTGGGCGATCCAGCGGTGTACCAGGATGCGGCAACCGACCTTCAGGCGCTCCATAGCGAGCTGAGCGAGCTCCAGGCCGAGCTGGACAGCGCCTATCGGCGCTGGGAGGAGCTGGAGCAGAAGGAAGCCGGCTGAAAGCACTTGCTTGTCCCCGCTTGTCTTAGCGGCGTAGGCTGGCATGGGGGGCGTTTTGAAGGAGGGTGTCATGGCCGGTAGGCTGGTGAGGTTGTTGGTGCCCGTTCTGCTTCTGGTGCCGGGGGTGGGCGCCGGCGATCACCCCGGCAAGGGGCCCGAAACCCTTGTGGGCGTGCCCGCCGTGATGGTGGCGGTGGATTCCCTG
Source organism: Thiohalorhabdus sp. (assembly GCF_036628635.1). Taxonomy (GTDB): domain Bacteria; phylum Pseudomonadota; class Gammaproteobacteria; order Thiohalorhabdales; family Thiohalorhabdaceae; genus Thiohalorhabdus. The sequence continues at coordinate 39,951 of NZ_JAZKRM010000011.1, forward strand.
GACGCCCACTTCCAGGGCAGCGCTGTCAGCGAGGAGGCGGTCCGCCGGGCGGTACGCTCGTCGCTGGAAGACGCCAACATCGCCACGGGTCACGCGGAGGACGCTGCCCGGCTGCATGTGCGTATCGAAAGCCGTCGGTCCAGCAGGCGCTTCCTGGCCCTGGCCATCGATCTGGAGCTGCGCCAGCCCGTCCGCCTCGACCGCGATCCAGAGCGGGTCTTCGCCGCCACCACCTGGAGTAACGCCGCCGTTTCCCCTCTGGAGATCGAAAACAGCGATGCCGTTCCCGAGCGGGTGGGCCGCTTCGTCGCCCATACCTTTGTGCGGGACTTCCGTGCCGCGAATAGCGACCAACCCTAGGCCAATGCCTTCCCTGCGGTCAGTCCCCGCCGCTTTCCTTGCTGGTTTGCTCCCCCTCCGGCCACTGCTGCGGGACCCGACGCAGGTCGTCGGTGTCGTAGCCCCGGTCGCGCAGGATCCCTACGAGGTTGTCGTAGCTTGCTTCGGATAGGGAAGGGGACCGAGCCATGACCCAGGCGTAGTCCCTGGCCCGCCTGCCGATGATGGTCCGGGTGTAGGTGTCGTCGAGGTAGACGATGCGGTACTCGAACCGGATCGGCCAGAAGAACTGCATGTCCCAGACCGCATTGCCCGACTCCGGCCGCACGAAGCCCATGGGGTGATAGGTGTAGACCTCGCCGTCGAAGCTCCCTTCCCGGAAACGGAAGGTAGTGGCGACCTGGCCATCTTCGGTCAGGCGATAGGATTCCACGGCATTGTGGGCGTTGGCCTCGAGGGGGGCGGGAACGTGGGCAATCACGTACCAATCCCCCATGAAACGCTCCAGATCGACACTGGCCGCCGTTTTGATGGGCGGCTTTTGCGCCGAGCAGGCCGCCAGGGCTAGTGCGGCGCCGATCAGGGTAAGCAAGGGCCGGATCCGGCTGAGGGAAGAAAGGCGGACAGGCATACGGGTCAGTCCTTATTTGAAGGATCGGCGAGGAAAGGGTGGGTTGCCAGTGTCTGGGGTGTCGGCTGCTTCCCGGTCGGCGCATCCGTTGGAAAATCCACCCGCACCCTCGGATTATCGCCTTCGGGTGTGCGCAGATTGGACGGCCCCACATAACGCAGTAGGCGAGCGCTGTCCGGGTGGTAATAGACCTCGACCGGTTCAGCCAGCCAACGCAGCCAGAAGCGGGCAGGCTCCAGGCGTAGGTGAAGAGCGGGCTGGTCCAGCACACGGGTTGTCGCTACCTTGCGTACCCGGAAAGGGTAGGCGGTGAGGCGTCCCGGAACCAGGAAGTCGAAAGTCGGCGCTCGGCCCGCCTGCAACGCCTCCAGGCGATCAGCCACAAGGCGATCGAATCCGGCGTCGGCGACAAGGTTATCGGGTCTACCCAGCGATTCGCTTTGGGTTTGGCCATCCCCCACGGGCCGGTAAAAGACCTGGATTCCCTCTTCCCCTTGGCGCAGGCCTTCGCGGTAGGCGTTGACGGTCATGCGTAGTTCGAAGCGGGGGGCGTACGGGGTGCCGGTGTAGTTCAGGTATTTTTCCGCCAGTTGCTTGCCATCACCCGTACGATAGACCACACGCTCCGTCGTCAAACGGCCTTCCTTAACGGTCTCGAAATGGTCCTCGCGATAAAGAAACGCCTCCGAATCCGGCGCGTAGGCGTAGCCCACCCGGTCGGGAACCGGGTCGTCCCCGGGTTCGCCGTGGCTAACACCTGCCAACAGCCATGCCCCGATCAGGGCCGACGCCCGCCTTTTCCATGACTGCCTCATGAGGGCCTTCCCCCCGGATCTCCGATTATATGGCTTGCCAGCGGCAAACCCCCTGTTGGCTCTTTCGGCCCGGCCAAACGGTCTGAAATCTTGGGTCTATCCCGCTGACTACGGTGTCGCCAAAGGCTTTCCAGGCCGCTGGCGAAGGGCGCGCATCGGTTCGCCCTTTTTCCCAATGGCCCTGCACGGCCCACTACGGCTCGGCCTGCGCCGATAGCGATCCCCCGCCTCCGCCAATCATGGGCCGGACCCGGCCTAAGGAGGCTCTCGGTGAGTCGGCCCAGAATCTGGCCCCGACCGTTACCGGTGTGGGGTGGCCGGGGTGACGCGGAAACCGCGTAGGCGCCGGATCTCGATGCGGGTCGCCTTGGTTTTAATCTCGTGGACCACGGGCCGAATGGCCGCAACCGGCTGGTTGACGAGCCCCTCCTCCAAAGTTGTCGGTAAGGAACGGGCCAGGGTGGTCTGCCCCAGCCAGCTCGCTCTGCACCCTTCCCTTTATAAAACGCTCAAAACGGTCTTTCAATATTTTGATTGGTAGGCGGTCCCGCTCCCTGGTGCGGTCCCAACCTCCCAAAAGATTCCCAATTGATAGAGGATAAAGATAATCCATTGACAGGCTGCCCCCGCTGTGTCCAAATCTAAAAACGGTCAAAACGTTTACAAGATAGGGGCTCAATGTTCTCTCCGCGCCAGACGGCAGCACTTCTCGGTGTCAGCGAATCCTCGGTGAAGCGCTGGGTAGACCGGGGCCGGATCCGGGCCGACCGCACCGCTGGCGGCCATCGCCGGATCCACCTGCCGGAGCTGGCGCGGTTCGTGCGGGAAGCTAAAATGGAGATCGAGCGTCCCGATCTGCTCGGCCTAGTGCCTAACCGATCGGAGCCGGAGGCCACGGGTCAGGGGGACAGCGACGAATTTCGCCAGGCCCTCCTCCAGGGCGCGGGAGACCAGGCCCGCACGCTGTTGATACGGGCATTCCTGGGCGGGGCATCGGTGCCGCGGCTTATCGACGAAACGTTGGCGCCTGCGCTTCGGAATGTGGCCGGTCTGTGGCAGCGCCGGGATGACGGTATCTTCCTGGAGCATCGGGCGGTAGGGGTCTGCGAGACGGCTCTGGAAGGGCTGCGGGGTTTGCTTTTCCGGCCCGGGCCGGATGCTCCGGTAGCGGTCGGCGGCGGGCCTGCCCTTGACCCCTATACCCTGCCGTCGCACCTGGCCGATACCACCTGGCAGGCGCAAGGGTGGCGGCCGTTGAATCTGGGGGCGTTCACGCCGGTGGAGGTGATGGCTGAGGCGGCCGTCACAGAGAACGCGGAGGCGGTGTGGCTGGCGGTTAGCAGCGCCGAAGGGCCAGAATCCGTAGGCGAGATGGCAGAAGCGCTTGTTTCAACGCTAAATGCCGCCGGCTGGCGGGGCCCGGTGGTAGTGGGTGGGCCAGCCTGCCGTAGGGGGACACCCGTGCTGCCTGCCCCCGCCTATCTAGTGCCGACCATGGTCGAGCTGGCGGCATTCGCCAAGGGGCTGAGCGACAACCGCGCGATGATGGATGGCAGGCCGTAAACCGGGCGCGGACCTAAATAAATGTCTATGGCGGGTAACGGCCCGCAAAACTCGGGCGATTACCGGCCCTCGGCCGGGGCCGCTCAGAGCGAAGGAGTAACCAATGAGCAGCGAAGCCAACACCAGCAAGTATTCGGCCCTCGCCCCTAATGGACCGGATACCATGACGAACGGTGGCCCCGGTGAGCTGATGGCTCTGGATGGCCGCATCGCGGAAAGCATCAATGGCCTAGGCCGGTTTCTAAGTGATGATCCGTACCGGTCCCCGTCCCCGTCCCCGGGACCGGTACCGATCAATGCCGAGGTTCCCCCGGGGGATGACGGCGGGGGCCCGGATTCCGGCCGGCTAGCAGTTAACGAGATCGACGGGGAATTCGGTGGCATCATCGATCAACCTGTGAACGATGACATCGGCGCCATGGACGCCTCTCTGGATCGGGGCCTGGAACGCTTGTTGCAAGAGAGAGCTGCCGACGAGCCGGCCGTTGCGGCCAGCGGTCGGCAGCTCGGCTCTTGAAGCCAGGCAGGGAGGCTGCCATGTTGGCTCGATCTTGGACCCGCTGGCTGGTCGGTGACGGTCCGGGCGAGGCCGACCCGCTGGCGGGCGGGCCGGTCCTGACGGCGACGCGCTGGGCGGGGTTCGTTGGCTTCCATCTGGCCTGTCTGGGTGTGATCTGGGTGGGAATTTCGGCGACTGCGGTGGCGGTGGCGGGCGCTTTATACCTGCTGCGCATGGGATTCATCACCGCCTTCTATCACCGTTACTTCAGTCACCGGGCTTTCCGTACCTCCCGTCTTTTCCAGTTCCTCATGGCGCTGGCGGGCTGCACCGCCGCCCAGCGGGGCCCGTTGTGGTGGGCCGGCCATCACCGTCGCCATCACGCCCAGTCGGACGGCCCAGGAGATGTCCATTCCCCCGTTCGGGTGGGCTTCTTCCGCTCCCACATGGGCTGGTTTCTAGCTCCGGAGAACTACGCCACGCCCTGGCGCTATGTCTCGGATTGGCGCCGCTATCCGGAGCTGGTGTGGCTCAACCGCCTGGAGGTCCTGCCGGTGGTGGCCTTGGCGGCAAGCCTGTATGGGCTGGGCGAGGCCCTGGCGAACTGGGCCCCTGCCGCCGCCACCAACGGTCCGCAGCTTCTTGTCTGGGGTTTTGTCGTCTCCACCGTCGCGGTCTATCACGGTACCTACACCATCAATTCCCTGGCCCACCTGTGGGGATTTCGGCGGTTCGCTACCGCCGACGAAAGCCGCAATAACGCCTTGCTCGCCCTACTAACTCTGGGCGAGGGCTGGCACAACAATCACCACTATGCCCCGGGCAGCGCTAGCCAGGGCTTCCGCTGGTGGGAGCTGGATATCACCTGGCTGGTCCTGCGGGGGCTAGCAGCGGTGGGCCTGATCTGGGACCTGCGCCCGGTGCCCCAGAAAGCCAGGCAGGCGTCGTCTGCCTCAGCACCCCTGTCCGGGAGGATGCGACAATGACTGGCCAGCGCATCGCTGTGGTCGGTGCCGGGGTCTCCGGTCTGGTGGCCGCCGACCGCCTGTCTCGGCATCACCAAGTCACCCTGTTCGAGGCCGAGTCCCGTCCTGGCGGTCATACCCATACCGTGACGGTGGACGCGGCCGAGGGTCCGCACCGTGTGGATACGGGCTTCATCGTGTTCAACCCGGCCAACTACCCCCGGTTCACCGCTCTGCTGGACGAACTGGGCATCGGATCCCGTCCTTCGGAAATGAGCTTTAGCGTGCGCTGCGACCGCACTGGTGTCGAATGGGCAGGGGCGGATTCGCTCAACCGCGTGTTCGGCCAGCGGCGCAATCTGGTTCGACCGGGGTTCTATCGCTTGCTAGCCGACCTGGTGCGATTTGCCCCGGCCGCCCGGGCGGTGGCGGCCGAACCCGACGACCATCGCACGGTGGGGCAGTTCGTGGCCGAAAACCGTTTCGGCCGCAGTTTCGTGGACCACTACCTCCTGCCCCTTGGGGCGGCGCTGTGGTCATGCCCCACAGGGCGCTTTGCCGAGTTCCCTATCCGCTTCGTTGCCGAGTTCCTGGCCAACCACGGCATGCTGGAGCCGCTCGGTGCCCGCCCGCAGTGGCGCACCGTCGTGGGCGGCTCAGATCGCTATGTGGACGCTCTGCTGGCCCGCTTCCCCGGGGGGTTGCGCCTGGGGACACCCATCCGGCGAGTTCATCGCAGCGAACAAGAGGTGGTGGTGGCGCGGCAAGACGGCGGTTCCGAATGCTTCGACGAGGTGGTCCTGGCCTGCCACGCGGATCAGGCGCTGGGCCTGCTGGATCGGCCCACGGAAACGGAGCAAAAGGTGCTGGGTGCCTTCCCTTACGAGGCCAACGAGGCAGTGCTGCATACCGACACTTCCGTGCTGCCTCGGGCCCAGCGCACCTGGGCCGCCTGGAACTACCGCCGGCCGGCGGTAGGGGAGGACGGGGTCTCGGTGACCTACAATATGAACATCCTTCAAGGCCTGGCGGCCCGGGAGGTCTACTGCGTCACCCTCAATGAGGGCGGCGAGGTGACGTCCGACCGGATTATCGCCCGCATGACCTACCATCACCCGCTTTTCACCAGCGAACGGGCCCGCGCCCAGGCGCGACACCCCGATCTGCTCCGGGCCCATCGCACATCCTTCTGCGGTGCCTACTGGGGCTATGGTTTCCACGAAGACGGCGTGCGCAGCGCCTTGGCAGTGGCCGATGCCTTTGACCCTGCCAAGTCCCGGGAGGAAGCGGCATGATCCGGCAAAGCGCCATCTACCAGGGAACCGTGGTCCACCGGCGGTCCACGCCGGTGGACCACACTTTCCGCTACCGGGTGAGCTATCTCTATCTCGATCTGGCTGAGTTGGACACCGCCTTTGCCCGGCGCTGGCTGTGGTCGGTGGACCGCTTCAACCTGGCCGCCTTCCACCGCGCCGACCACCTGGGCGATCTGGAAAAGCCGCTGGAAACATCCGTCCGCGACCTGGTGGCCGAACGCACCGGCTGGCGCCCGGAAGGGCGCATTTGCCTGCTCACCCTGCCGCGGTACTTCGGTTACGGCTTCAATCCGGTGAGCTTTTACTACTGCTGGAGCCCTTCTGGAGACTCCTTGGAGGTCATCGTGGCCGAGGTCAATAACACCCCGTGGGGGGAGCGCCACTGCTACGTGCTGGATCCGGCAGAGAGCCTCAAGCCTCGGGGGCATCGCTTCCGTTTCGACAAGGCCTTCCATGTCTCGCCCTTTTTGGCCATGGGCTATACCTATGATTGGCGCTTTAACGCGCCCGGGGAAGACCTGGCCGTGGTCATGCGCAACGAGCATGACGGCGGGCTCGACTTCGAGGCAGCCATGGCGCTCGAGCGCCGGCCGCTGACCGGCCTCCAGCTGGCACGCGCCCTGGTGGCCTATCCGTTTATGACCGGCAAGGTGGTTGCCGCAATCTATTGGCAGGCCCTGCGTCTCTGGTGGAAAGGGGTGCCTTTCCACCCCCATCCGGAGTCCGGACAGAAGCCGCCGACCTCTACCAAGCGGGGATCGTCATGAGCTGGGATAAAGCCGTTTCCGCTGCATCCCCTGGTGAAGCTCCCTTGGGGCCGATCGACCGAGCCGCACGTGGGCTCATGCTGCACCGGCTGGCCGGCCTAAGGGCGGGCCACATCACGGTGGCCGATGCCTCCGGCGAGGTCGCCGCCGGTGTCGGTGATGCCGCCCCGGACCTCACTGTGCGCATAACCGTCTATCGGCCCCGGTTCTACCGCCGGCTGCTCACCGGGGGCAGCCTCGGGGCCGCCGCCGCCTACCTGGACGGCGACTGGGACTGCGACAACCTGGCGGGCCTGTTCCGTGCCAGCCTGCGCGGCCTCGGCCGCAATGACATGGAAGGCGCTAGCACCCTCACCGCGCTGGGCGCGAGGGGCTGGCACTGGCTGCGCCGCAACACCCCGGCCGGCAGCCGGCGCAACATCCGCGACCATTACGACTTGGGCAACGACCTTTTCGCCCTTTTCCTGGATGACTCCATGACCTATTCCAGCGGCATCTTTCCGGAAGCCGAGGCCAGCCTGGAGGCGGCCCAGACCCACAAGCTCGACCGCATCTGCCGCAAACTGGCTTTGGGACCGGAGGATCACGTCCTGGAAATCGGCACCGGTTGGGGCAGTTTCGCCATCCATGCCGCCGGCCAATACGGCTGCCGGGTGACCACCACCACCCTGTCCCAGGCCCAGTACGAGGAGGCCGCCGCCCGGGTTACCGAGGCCGGCTTGGACGACCGGGTGACCCTGGTTCAGGCGGATTACCGCGAACTCACGGGTCAGTTCGACAAGCTGGTAGCCATCGAGATGATCGAGGCGGTAGGCGCCGACCATCTGGAGCCCTTTTTCCGGCACTGCGCGCAGCGCCTGACGCCACAGGGCCGCATGCTGCTCCAGGTGATCACGACCGGTGAGCAATACTACGCTGACTACCTGCGCTCGGTGGATTTCATCCAGCGTTATGTGTTTCCGGGCAGCCATTGCCCCTCGCTGGGAGCCATGGTGGCTGCGGCAGGGGCCGGTAGCGACTTCCGCCTGACCCATGTGGAAGACCTTACCCCCCACTACGTCGAGACCCTACGGGCCTGGCGCCGTCGCTTTTTCCAGCGGCGGGAGGAGGTCCTGGGATTGGGCTATCCGGAGCGCTTCCTGCGGCTTTGGGACTACTATTTGCAGTATTGCGAGGCCGGGTTCGCCGAGCGCCATATCGGCGACCTGCAGGTGATGCTGGCCCGGCCTTTGGCACGGGGCGAGGAACTGCCCTCCGAACTGCCCCAACCCGGGGAGGCCACACCATGAACGCGCCGACCACACCGTGGCTGCTGTTCAACCTCGGGGTTCTGAATGCGGGGTGGTTCGCCTGTGTCCTGGGCAATGCCTACGGCGTCCCCCTTGTCGGTCCCGCGGTGGTGGCCGTCCTGTTGGCTGCCCACCTGGGCCTAATGGCCCCGGAGCTCCGGTGGCGGGAGGTGGCCATACTGCTTTTGGCGGGCGCGGTGGGCTATGCGGGTGATTCGGCGCTGGTCATGGCCGATGCCATCGGTTTCGATCCGGGCAGCGGACCGGGAGCGCCCACCAAGCTGTGGATGGTCGCCATGTGGTTGAATTTCGCCACCGCCCTTAACAGTGCCCTTTACTGGCTCGCCGGGCGCCCCATTCTGGCGTCGCTGCTGGGCGCGGTGGGCGGACCGCTTGCCTACCTCGGTGGCGCCCGGCTGGGGGCCCTGGTCTTCCCCGCGGGGGATGGCTGGGCACTGGTCCTGATCGCACTGGAGTGGGCCCTGGCCATGCCGCTTTTGCTGGCCCTTAACCGCTGGTTGGGCCGCCGTTTCCGGCGGGCTGGTGCCGGTCTCAATGCGGAGGTGTCCCGATGAGCATCTGGGTGCTGCTGGGCTGGGGGTGGCTGGGTATGGCCGTTCTCATGGCGGGATTGTGGTACGGCCAGTGGCGCTCCCGAAACGCGGGCATCGTGGACGTGGCCTGGGCCGCGGGGGTGGCGGTGCTGGCGGTGGGATACGCCGTCGCCGGCGAAGCCGGGGACCCCGCCCGCCGCCTCCTGATCGCCGTCATGGCCGGTCTGTGGGGGCTCCGCCTGGCCGGGTACTTGGCCCGACGGGTGAGCGCCGAGGCCGAGGACGGGCGCTACCGGGCCCTGCGGGAGGCTTGGGGCAAGCGCACCCAGCCCTACATGTTCCTGTTCTTCCAGATCCAGGCGCTGTGGGCGGTGATGTTTTCCCTACCCATCCTGATCGCGGCGCGCAACCCGGCGCCCGGGCCCGCCTGGTACGACTGGCTGGGCGTCGCCATCTGGGTCCTGGCCCTAGGCGGCGAATCACTGGCCGACCGGCAACTGGCGCGCTTCCGGCGGGACCCCGCCAATCGCGGCGGGGTGTGCCAGCAAGGCCTGTGGCGTTACAGCCGCCACCCCAACTATTTTTTCGAGTGGCTGCACTGGTGGGCCTACGTCGCGATGGGCCTGGCCGGGCCATTCGGGTGGGTGACGCTGGCCGGCCCGGCGGTGATGCTATTCTTCCTGCTCAAGGTGACCGGGGTGCCGCCGACTGAAGCCCGCGCCCTGGAGAGCCGCGGCGAAGCCTACCGGGCCTATCAGCGCACCACCAATGCCTTCTTCCCGGGGCCGCCGCGGCCCCAATCCGGAGGTGAAAACCGATGACCACAGTCGCCCCCCTGATGCGCTCCGCCATCGACTGGATGGAGCGCGGCCACCTGCCCGACGCCGTCATTCGAGCCGGCATCAGGCGACTGTTGCGCCAGCGGCTAGCGGAGGAGGCTGACGGCTCGCCTGAGCAGCGCCTGAACCGCAACCAGGCCTTTATCCAGACCATGGGCGAGGGCCCCCTGGCCCCGCTGCCCGAGAAGGCCAACGAACAGCATTATGAGCTGCCGCCGGCGTTCTTCGACGGGGTGCTTGGTCACCGACGCAAGTACAGTGGCTGCTTGTGGCGCCCGGGGGAAGAGGATCTGGACGCCGCCGAGGACGCCGCCCTCGCCGAGACCTGCTATCGGGCCGATCTTCGGGACGGGCAGCGCATCCTGGAGCTTGGCTGTGGCTGGGGCGCATTGACCCTATGGATGGCGCAGCATTACCCGAACAGCCGCATCACCGCCGTTTCCAACTCGGCCCCGCAGCGGGAGGCCATCCTGGCCCGGGCCGAGGACGCCGGACTGGACAATGTGGAGGTGATCCAGGCCGACATGAACGTGTTCGACACCGATGATCGCTTCGATCGGGTGGTCTCGGTGGAGATGTTCGAGCACATGCGCAATTGGCACATGCTGCTGGCGCGTATCCACGGGTGGCTGGTGCCAGGTGGGCGTCTTTTCGTCCACTATTTCTGCCATGCAAAGCAGGTCTATCCCTTCACTACAGAGGGTGTCGGCGATTGGATGGGTCGGCATTTCTTCACCGGCGGCATCATGCCCAGCGATGACCTCATGTTGCACTTTTTGGGGCCCCTGCGGCTGGTGGGGCGCTGGCGCTGGGACGGCACGCATTACGCCGCTACCGCCGAGGCCTGGCTGGCCAACCTCGACAGCCGGACAAGCGAAATCATGCCGGTTTTGGAGGCCACCTACGGTACCGGTGAGGCCGAGCGGTGGCGCCATCGCTGGCGGGTGTTCTTCATGGCCTGCGCCGAGCTGTTCGGGTTCCGGGAGGGCAGCGAATGGTGGGTGGCCCACTATCTGCTCGAGCGACCCGCATGAGGGCAGGCTTCCACCAAGTTGGCATGGCGCCCATCATGGCCCGCCAACTTGCGGCGATTTCGGCCCCTGGCGGTCGGCGCTTCATCTCAGGGGAATCCTCGTGTTGCTAGGACTGTTTGGTTGGTCAGGAGGGAGCAAGGCTGGGCAACTGGTGGTGGGGGGTGCCGCCCCCGGCTTCGAGCTGGTGGACCAAGACGGCGAGCTCCGGCGGTTGGCGGATTACCGGGGGCAGTGGCTGGTGCTGTATTTCTACCCCAAGGACGACACCCCCGGTTGTACCACCGAGGCCTGCAACTTCCGGGATGACGTGCCGCGTCTGCGTCGTATGGAAACGCGGGTGCTGGGCGTGAGCGTCGACAGCCGTAACAGTCACGCCGCCTTCGCCGAGGAGCACCACCTGCCGTTTCCCTTGCTGTCCGATCGCGACGGCGAGGTGGCCCGCGCCTACGGGTCCTACGTGGGCCTGGGGCCGATCCGCTTCGCCAAGCGCAATACCTTCATCATCGATCCCGACGGCAGCATCGCCCGCATTTACCGCAAGGTGAAGCCGGCGACCCACAGCGACGAAGTGGTGACGGCGGTGGCCGAGCTTCAGGAGAGCGACGGCTAAGACGACGGCTCAGTCCTCCAGCCGGTCGCTGACCTCGCGCCACAGGTCGCGGAAGGCGCGCGCAGCGGTGGAAGAGCGAGCGAACTCGAACAGCGGTGCGCGCGCCTCGCCCATCTTCTCCACCGTGGAGGCGTAAGGTATGTGCTGGTCGAGCATAAGCACTCGTTTGTCAGATTCGGCCGCCATGGTCTCCTGATGCATTCGCTTGCGCCGGTCCACCATGGCGAAGAACGGCCAGGTAGGTACCCGGATATCGTTGTCGTCCATGAAGTCCAGAAGCTGTTCCAGCGTGCGCAGTGACAGGGTGGTCGGGATGGTGGGCACGAGCAGGGCGTCGGCGGCGCGGAAGATGTTCTCCGAGACCACCGAGACACTGGGCGGGCAGTCCAGGATCACCAGGTCGTAATCGTCGCCCAGCTGCTTGAGACGCTTGCGCAGCTGGTTGGCAGGCTTCTTGGTGTCGCCGAACAGGAGATCCATGTTGCGGTAGTCGAAGTCGGCCGGGACCAGGTCCAGATTGTCGAAGTCGGTACCCTTGATGGCCTCGTCCAGGTCGCGCTTGCCGCCCAGGACCTTCTTGGTGCCCTTCACCTTGGGCTTGATGCGGAAGTAGAAGGTGGCCGCCGCCTGCGGGTCGAGGTCCCAGACCAGAGTGCGCCGGCCGGCGCGCGCCGCGAGGTAGGCGAGGTTGACGGCGGTGGCGGTCTTGCCGACGCCGCCCTTGTTGTTATAGACGCCCAGGATCCTCATGCGCGTTTCTCCTCTCTGGCCGGTTTGAACAGCGCCTTGTAGGCCTTGCAGTTGGCCGGGGCGTCGAAGTCGGCGAAGCGGGAAGCGAATTGGCCCCGGACGCGCGCTTGATGCTCAAGGAGGTCGTCCACCAGGGCACCCATGGCCATGAGGGTGTCGGCGCCGGCGCTGCCCTCGGCGGCCATGGCCTCGGCGTCCTCCCGGATCTTGTGGGCGTGCACCTCCAAGTCCTGGAACTCGCCCAGGTTGTCCAGCAGGGCCTTGATCGCCTTGATCAGGGGCTGCATGTCGCCGCGTGGATAGAGGTCCTGAAAGAACTCCATGAGGTAGCGAAGCTTCTTGCAGCTCTTGCGCAGCTCGTGGATTTCTTCGTGGGGGCTATCCTCGGTGATGGCCCGGCCCTCCTTGATCACCCGCCGGAACATCTTCCAGATGCGCTCGTCGGCCACTACCTTGGCCGGTCGCCGGGCGTTGAGGGTGTCCGGGTGGGTGGGTAGGGGACGCTCCAGGAAGGCCCGCCAGTCCTTGAGCAGCTTGCGGAAATGGGGCGAGGCCAGGCGCTTGGCGAGTATCTGCTGCTCCTCGCGCTGGCGGCGCTCGAGAAAGGCCCGGAAGGGCTCGAGCCCGCCCTGCATGGTCGCCGGCACGCGCGCCCGGTAATCGTCAAAGCCGAGCAGGAACACGTCCAGGTCGCGGGTGGGGCCGGTGATCTGACCCAGCCAGCGGAAGCGCTCCTTGAAGTCGGTCAGCGGATCGGGCGGGAACACGCCCTTGATCTGGGTGAGGGCGGAGCGGGTGCGCCGGGTGGCTACCCGAAGGTCGTGCAGGAACTCGGAGTCCAGATCGGCGCGGGCGCCCTCCACGTTGGCCTCCAGGGTGTCCAGCAGGTGGCGGTGGATGCGGCGGGCCGCCTCCACCGCCGTTATCTCGGGCTGCAGGCCCACGTCGATCTTGGAGGAGTAGTCCCCCGGGCGGCGCCCTAGCGCCGTTACGGTCTCCTCCAATAGGCTGCTGTCGGTGGGGCGCACTCCCTCCATCTCTGCCAGCGCACCGGCCACTGCCTCCCGCTCGCGGTCGTAGCCTTTCACCGCTTGCAGCGTCAGCCGGGGTTTGAGGCCATGCTCCGCGCCGGGACGCCGACCCTTATCCGGCGGCACCGGCGTTCCCTCCGGGATGCGGGCGTCGGCCTCCGCCAGGTGCATTTTCACCACGGTCTTGTCGTCCTCGTTGAGCACCGCCAGCCGGCGGATGGTCCGCGTGACTTCCGCCACCGGCAGCAGGGCGCGGATCTGGGAGGCCTTGAGGACTTCGTCGCGCAGGGGACCCTCGGGGAGATCCTGGGGCCAGTGGGGCATTGTCGCTACCGGCGTCCAGGCCGTGGTCTCGCCCCCCGCGGTCTCGCGCACCGCCAGCAGCTCGGTGCCGTCGCGGTCGATACGCAGCGGGCCGCCCTTGGTGGTTAGGCGCCAGTCGTAGGAATCCATGTAGGTGCTTGACGCCTCCCGCACGGGTTCGGCGCGGAGGTTGAAGGGGGAGGGGAGGTGCTTCCCGATGGCCTCGGTGGAAGGCACGTCCTCCAGCCAGAAACTGCGGGTCATAGGGGAGGAACCCTCGCTTGCGGGCTAGATACTCAGTGTCCCAGATTAGCACCCGCTGCCCACAGGATTATTACAGGATTGCGAAACGGTGCCGCGAAGGAGCAGCCGCCGGCTCAGATCGCCTTGCCCGCAGCGTGGCCCGAGGCCCACGCCCACTGGAAGTTGTGGCCGCCCAGGTGGCCGGTGACGTCCACCACCTCGCCGATGAAATACAGCCCCGGGTAGCGCTTGCATTCCAAGGTCTTGGAGGAGAGCTCGGCGGTGTCCACGCCGCCGAGGGTCACCTCGGCAGTGGGGTAGCCTTCCGTGGCCGCGGGATAGATGGTCCAGCGGTGGATCAGGTCGCCCGCCTTCGCCAGATCTGCCTGGCTGAGCCGGGCCAGGGAGCCGTCCGGCAGCCACAGCTCGCCCCAGCGCTGGGCGAGGCGTTTGGGCAGGAAGTCGGCGAGCAGGTTCTTGAGGTGGAGATTGGGATGGTTGGGCCGCGCCGCCGCCACCAACTCTTCCAGGTCGGTGCCGGGCAGCAGGTCGATGGCGACCGCCTCGCCCTCGGTCCAGTAGGAGCTGGCCTGTAGCACCGCCGGGCCCGACAGCCCCTTGTGGGTGAGCAGCAGGGCCTCGCGGAAGCAGGCGCCGCCGGCGCAGACCTCGGCGTCCACGGAGATCCCAGCCAGGTCCCCAAGCTGCTTCTGCCTGCGCTTGCCCAGCACGAAAGGCACCAGCGCGGCGCGCGTGGGCTTGATCTGCAGCCCCAGCCGCTCGGCGAACTCCAGACCGAAGGGGGTGGCGCCCATGCGCGGAATGGACAGGCCCCCGGTGGCGATCACCAGGGAGTCGGCGGTAAACGGCCCATCGGGGGTGTCGATCCGGTGGGGCGGTCCCACCGCGACATCGGTGACGGTGACGCCGGTGTGGACGTTCACTCCGCCGGCCTGGCACTCGGCCAGAAGCATTCGGACGATGTCGTAAGCCTTGCGGTCGCAGAACAGTTGGCCGGCCGTCTTCTCGTGGTAGGGAATGCCGTGGCGCTCCACCAGGGCGATGAAGTCCCACTGGGTGTAGCGGGCCAGGGCGGATTTGGAGAAGTGGGGGTTGGCCGAGATGAAGTGCCCGGGGCCGGAGTCGAGATTGGTGAAGTTGCACCGGCCGCCGCCGGACATGAGGATCTTCTTGCCCACCCGCCGGGCGTGCTCCACCACCAGCACCGAGCGCCCGCGCTGGCCGGCGGTAGCGGCGGCCATGAGGCCCGCGGCGCCGGCGCCGATGATGATGACGTCGTAGTGGGTCACGGTTGGCGCGGGTGGTTGTGGATGGCGGCAGGATACCGTACCGCGGCGGCCAGCGTCGCTGTCAGCTGCCAGGGTTCATTCGCCAAGCGTTGTGGGCTAGCCTCGGCGGGAAGCCTTTTATTCAGCGCCCCCGACCCTGCCCGCCATTGCGAGCCGCCATGATCCCGATTTCGTCGTTATTGCCCGCACTCCCGGCAGTAGGGTTGGGCCTCGGCCTATTGGCCGCGTCCGCGGCCGCCCTGGCCCGCTGCCCGGAGGCCGACACTGCCGCTGTCCACGAGGTTGCCGGTCAGGTGGGTGAACAGCTGGCCGTGGGTAGCGAGGTCACGGTGGAGGGCGTGGTCACCGGGGAATTCCTAGGGGAGGACCGCCTCGATGGCTTCTTTATTCAGGGGCCCGGGCTGGCCCCGGACGGCAAGCCCTCGGGCCTGTTCGTGTACGCCCCGGACCTGGATGGGGCTGCCGCCGACCGTATCGAGCCGGGACGTCGGCTGCGCCTGCGGGGCCGCACCGGGGCCTTCCACGGCCGGCCTCAGCTGGAGGAGCTGGACGGGATCAAGGACTGCGGTGACGGCAAGGTGCGAACCGTCAATGTGCGCCTGCCCCTGGATCGGCCCGAGCGTTTCGAGGGCGTGCGGGTCGCCTTGCAGCGGCCACTGATGGTAACCGGCAACCACGAGCTGGGGCGCTACGGCACGCTTGAGCTGGCCGCTGGGGGGCGGGCCTTCCAGCCCACCAATTTCCCGGCGGGCGAAGGACCCCCGGATTCGGCCCGCCGGCAGCGGCGCCTCTTGCTGGACGACGGTAGCTACAATCGCCAGCCGGAACCGATTCCTTATCTGAACGAGGCCGGCACCCGCCGGGCGGGTTCCCGAGTAGCGGGACTGATCGGGATCGTGACCAGGGCCTTCGAGGAATGGCGGCTCCATCCCACTGAGCCGCCCGGCTTCCGGGAGGCCAACCCAAGGCCCGATCCCTTGCGTCCGCCGGGTCCCGACCAGCTGCGAGTTGGTGCCTTCAATCTAGATAATTATTTCCTCGCGGGAGCCGAGCGGGGTGCGGGGTCAGCACCGGCCCTGCGTCGGCAGCGGGCCAAGCTCCTCGCCGCCTCCGCCCGTTTGGATGCCGATGTCCTCGCCCTCATGGAGATTGCCAACCGCGATGCCGCCGTGGCGGATTTCGTCAAGCGGTTACGGCGCCATACCGGCGAGCCCTGGCGGCGTCTGGCGGTGGAGGCAACGGAGGGAGCCGAGCTGCGCGTGGCACTGGCCTACCGCCGCGACCGGGTTTCCCCCACCGGCAACAGCCAGAGGGACAGGCGAGTGGTGCACAACCGGCCGCCAGTGGTGGCGGGCTTCGAGCCCCACGGGGGCGGAGCCCCCTTCGCCGTGGCGGCGGTGCATTTCAAGTCCAAGGGCGGGTGTCCTGAGGCGGGCGATACCGACCGCGGCCAGGGCTGCTGGAACCGGCGGCGGACGGAGCAAACCCGGGCTCTTACCGCCTTCCTGAAGGGATGGCGGCGTGAAGGCGGGGCTCCCGCGCTCGTCGCCGGTGATATCAATGCGTACGGGGGTGAGGATCCGGTGCGGGCTTTGGACGCGGCCGGCTACACCGACCTGATCGCCGAGCGGTTGCCCCCCCGTCGGCGCTACACCTTCGTCTACCACGGCGAGGCGGGCTACCTGGACCACCTGCACGCCCCCGGCTCGCTGGCCGAGCGGACCACCGCTGTCCATCTGTACCCCATCAACGCCGACGAGCCGTCCTTCCTGGCCTACGATCGGGGTGGGGAAAAGGACCGGTATTTCGCCCCCGATGCCTTCCGCGCCTCGGACCACGATCCGGTGGTGGTGGACCTCCTGCGCCGTCCCCCCGACCCTCAGCCCTGACCCCCCCAGCGGGCCCGTACTGCTGCTCCCAGGCCTAAGAGCAGGGCCAATGCCGCCAGGGGCCCGACCGTTGCTGGCCGGAACAGTCCATAAGCAGTAGCGGCGGTTACCATCGCTCCCACGGCGTGGGCGAATACGGCGGATTTGAGCCCCAGGCCGATCACGGCTGCCGCGATATAGGTGGGCAGGGGCAGGCCTAGGAGTCCGCCGCCGTAGTTCATGACCGAGTGGGGGAAGCCGGGCAGGGCGCGCAGGGCGCATTGGGCGAGGAAACCGCCATTGCGGGCCAGGATACGGAAAGGCGGCGAGCCCTGCAGCCGGTGCCGCCACTCCGCCCCCAGCCATCCGGCCACCCCGTAGCCACCCAGGGCGCCGCCGACGCTGCCGGCGGTGAGTATGGTCGTGGCGGCAGGCCAGTTGTGGAAAGGGGCCACCGCCCATAGCATCAGGCTTCCGGGCAAAGCCAGCGCGAACAGCAGGATCTGGAGGGCGATAGCGGCGGCGATGCCGAGTGGCCGGTTGATGGCGTCGTCGGCATAGGCAGCGATGGTACCGGCGGCCAGCGGCCGCCACCAGGCCAAGAAGACGCCCATCGCGAATAGGGCAAACAGAAGGATCCAGCGGAGGCGGTGACTTCTCAAACCGCCGCCTTGGGTAAGGGCTTTCCGCAGGCTGGGGGGGCGTAAGCGCCTGCGGTATCATTGCCGCCTCTTGAAAGGTCCTTGCTGCTTGCCATTGAAATCACGGAGGAATGCATGCGGAGTGGTAGGGAAGGCGACTGGCGGTCCCGGCTGGGGCAATGGGTGGAATCACAGCGCATCCAGCGCCTGATCACCGTTTTGATCCTGGTCAACGCCGTGACCCTGGGCCTGGAAACCTCCGACCGTGCCATGGCGGCTGCCGGTGGTCTTCTGACCGTTCTGGACCGGGCCGTGGTGGCGGTGTTCGTGGTTGAGATCGCGTCCAAGCTCGTTGCCTTCCGCGCCGGGTTCTGGCGCTCCGGGTGGAACGTCTTCGATTTTGTGGTGGTGGCAGTGTCGGTGATCCCGGCCGGGGAGCAGTTCGCCGTCCTGCGCGCCCTGAGGGTGCTGCGGGTGCTGCGCCTGACCACCGTGGTACCCCAGATGCGGCAGGTGGTGGGCTCGCTGCTAGGGGCCCTGCCGGGCATGGCCTCCATTGTGGGCGTCTTGGTGCTGATCTTCTATGTCGCCGGGGTCATGGCCACCAAGCTTTTCGGCGACCGCTTCCCCGACGATTTCGGCAGTATCGCCATTTCCATGTACACCCTGTTCCAGATCATGACACTGGAGAGCTGGTCCGAGGCCATCGTGCGCCCAGTGATGGAGGTGTACCCCTACGCTTGGCTGTTCTTTATCCCCTTTATCGTGATCACCGCCTTCGCCGTGCTCAATCTGTTCATGGCCCTGATTGTGGATTCCATGCAGAAGCTGCACGAGGCCGAATGGGAGGAGGAGCGGGCCGAGATCGAAGATGTGGGCGCGCGTGAGCGCGCCGCCATCGAGGGTGAGGTGGCCGCTCTCAGGGAAGAGGTGCAAGGGCTTCGCCGCGATCTGGCCGAGGATGGCGCAGCCGCCGAACCAGATGGCACGGGGGAGCAGGACCCGGGCTGAAGACGCTATTCGGGAGGGCCATTAGAAGGCCTCCACTGCGCCGTCGCCCTGCTCCCGAGTATGTTGCTCGGCCAAGGCGATGGCCACGCCGTGCTCGAAACCGTCCCGCCACAGGGCCACCTCCGCAAGCCGCTCGCCCCGCTGCCATTCGTGGGTGACCACCTGTTCGCCGTCGCGGAAGGTCTTGGGCACGATCTCGCTTAGGGGGACGGCTGTCCGGTCGGGCTCGCCGAAGCGTCGCGAAAGGGTCTCTACGGCGAAGAGCGCTTGGTCCCGGATGATCGACGAGACTTCGTTAGTGGAGGCTTCGCGCCGGAAGCGCAGCTCGATCTCTACCAACAGGTCGTCCTGGAAGCTGGGCCGGACCCGGACTTCCCGCTTCCCCAGACTGGTGTGGTAAAGGGGGAAGCCTTGGAAATAGCGCCCGGCGATCCGCTGGAAGCGGTCGTTCTCGGCGAGTGTGGCACGGGCTTCCTCCGGGCTCTGGCCCAGCCGCAGGGAGTAAACCCCCTGGATTTCCGGCGATGCGGGAGCCACGGCCGGCAATAGCAGCACCAGCACTACCAGTACAGCCAGCCAGCCCTTTCTCTGTTTTCCGGGGCTCAAGCGACCTTCTCCGTCCATTAGCGCCATACCGTGAGTAGAACCGAAAGGGGTAATAGGGCCAAGAAACAGACCGATCAGACCGAAGACCATGGCCCCGCCGATAATGCCGAAAAACACGCCCAAAAAGGGGATGCGGGTGCCCACGGAGATGACCGTGGGCCGGATCAGATGGTCGATCCAGCTAACCATCACCATGCCCCACAGGAGTGCTCCGATCCCCGCACCCCCATGGCCCTGAATGACGCGGATCACCCCGGCGGGAATTCAGACCATTGGAGCGCCGAAGGGGATCAGCGCCAGAACGGCCGTGGCCGAGCACAGCAGGGCGGGCATGGGCAGCCCCGCCACGGCCTAGGCCACTCCTGCCAGCAGGCCTTGGGCCAGCGCCGTAAAGGATGAGCCCGTAGAGGACGGCGTTAACCGCCGGGGTCACCGGTGCCATATAGCTACAAATGCGCGTGCCGCCGAGATAATTCGCTGCCCGCCGGGTCTGGGCCACGATGGCATCGCCGTGAAGGTAGAGGAAGAACACCGTGAGCAGGGTGATAGCCACCTTGACCAGGTTACGTGCGGTATCCTCGGCGATCCCCTGAAGGAAGCCGCTGGAGCGCTGGGTTAGATCGACCAGTGTGGTCTGGAGCGCCTCTCGGCTGTCGATCAGGCCCTGAACGTGCTGGGTCAGGGCCTCTCCCACCAGTGGCAAGCGGCCCAGCAGATCCAGTACCGGCATGGCCCCCTGCCTGCCCAGGTCCTGAAGGGTCTGGACCCCTTGCTGTGCTTCGGCGGCCGGGTTTAGACCGATGCGAACGACCGGACCCAGCACCAGCACGATAAGTCCCGTGGTCATGACCAAGCTGGTGGCCACCGGCCGCTCGGGAAGATAGCCCCCAGGTGGCGGTACAGCGGTCAGCTGGCATAGACCAGGATAGACGCCCACAGAATGGGTAGCAGAAAGGGCTCGACCACCCCGTAGGCCCCCCGCCAGGAGGAGTGTCAGGCTGGTGAGGGCGACTATGCGCTGGACAAGGCTCAGGGGAACGGGATCGTTTGCGCTTGCCACCGAGGTCTCCATGGGGCGCGGCTCCGCTAGGCAGAGAGAGAAGGCTTCTAGGCTAACCCCTTGCCCGGGCCTGGCAAAGCACTGGTGACAAGCTGGAGCTGGCGGCGGAGGCACCGCCACGGGTTAGGGACCAAGGGGGCCTTCCTAGTAGTTGGCGATGCCAAACCGGCTTCCGGAGGGCTGGGAGAGCCATGCAGTGCCATCGCCTTGGCTGCGCCCGCGGAGCTGCTTCTGGCCACGTTTATGCTTATGGGAGACCTGCTGCCAGGGGCTTTCGGCAGCCCCTCCGACCGGGGTTGGAAGGGAGGTTTCGAGCCGCTGCGTTACGGAACTAACTGGGGTTAACTGACGGTGGGGGAGACCATGATGCAGGCCAGTAGCCCCGCGGAGGGACGGGCTGAGCTCTTCTCTGAGACCTGTACCGATGGCCCCGTGAACGGTTTTTATCAGCAGTGGGGCTGTATCCTTTCCCACAGTCGGGTTTCCCACACCGGATGGCGGCCTAGAGGTCTTGCGAACCGCTCGGGGCGAATCCTCTGAAACGGATGTCCGTCAGTACCGTCTTTGCGGCAATGGTGTCGTCCCCATATGGGACCTCGCTGGGGTAAACAGCGATTGTTTGCCCGTGCCCAAGGGGATCCTGGATGTCTTGACGGTCCTATACGCCCTTCGCTACGCCGCCCTGGAGCCCATGAGCCGGTTCGGCATGCCCGTTCTTGATGGGGGGCGACATCGGTTGAACGCGGGGGACGAGGCCAAGGAGTCCCTAGAGACGGTCCTGGGTCGGACCACAGCCACCCTCCGGGTCCGGACCTATCTGGAGGAAGAGGGTAGCGGCCGTCATCGGTGGCCGATGCGGTTGTGGCTGACCGCCGATCGCCGCCACTTTCCGGTCCGGTTCGAGGCCCATGCCCCTCTGGGCCGCATCCCCCTCGAGCTGCGTCGGATCCGGACAGACGCCCCTTCCAACCCCCAGTCCGGGCTTGAGTGGCATTAGGCCGTTTCCCGGCCGATATGGACAAAGCTAGTCGGCCGTAGGTCGCTCCGGACGTTTGGCGTAGGGCCAGGGCTCCGCCGGCTCGGGCTCGGCCAGGGCGCGGTCCAGCTCCAGCAAAAAGCGTGAGCGGGGGATTTCGACGGCGCCGAAACGGGCTAGGTGGTCCGAGTAGACCTGGCAGTCGATGAGACGGTAGCCGTGGTCGGCCAAGGTACGCACCCCATGCACGAAAGCTCCCTTGGAAGCATCGGTTACCCGGGTGAACATGGATTCGCCGAAGAACACCCGGCCTAGCGCCACCCCATAGAGCCCTCCTACCAGATTGCCCGCTTCGTCCCAGGCTTCCACCGAATGGGCCAGCCCGTGGGCGTGCAGCCGCCGGTAGGCCTGGATCATTTGCGGGTCGAGCCATGTTCCGGCGCCTTCAGGGCCGTCCCCCCGCGGTTCAGCACAGCCGCGAATCACCCCGGCGAAGTCGGTATCGAAGGTGATCCCCACTGCGGTGCGCTTGAGCCTTTTGCGCAGGCTTCGACCGACGTGGAGCTGTCCCGGATACAGCACCAGACGCGGGTCGGGACTCCACCACAGGATGGGCTCGTACTCGTTGTACCAGGGGAAAATGCCCTGCCGGTAGGCCTGAACCAGCCGGCCCACGTTCAGATCGCCGCCGATGGCCACGATGCCTTCGGGGCTCGCTGCCTGTTCGGGGTCGGGGAACACGGCAAGGGGATCATTGGCGTTCAGCAGATACACGACCGTGTTATCCCTCGCTTGGCTCCCAGGTAGGGCACAAGAAAAAAGGGCCCGGGTACCGGACCCGGGCCCACTGCCTTGGCCGGGTGGTTCAGGCCCCCACTGGCTCCTCGTCCGTGGATTCGGTGGCCTCGGGGAAGGAGAAGGTGAGCTCGTCGCCTTCCAGGCTAACCACCACCCGGCCGCCGTTGGCCAGCTTGCCGAACAGAAGCTCGTCGGCCAGGGGCTTCTTGATCTGCTCCTGGATGACGCGCCCCATGGGCCGGGCCCCCATGGCGGGGTCGTAGCCGCGGTCGGCCAGCCAGTTGCGGGCGGCGTCGTCCACCTCGATCTCCACGCCCTGCTCGGAGAGGCTCTGCTCCAGCTGGCTGATGAACTTGTCCACCACCTGGGCGACCACCTCACGGGACAGCGGCTGGAAGAACACCGAGGCGTCAAGCCGGTTGCGGAACTCCGGCGAGAAGGTGCGCTGGATGGCCTCGTGGCCGGCGCTGGCTGTGGACTGCTCGATGAAGCCCACGGAGCCCCGGCTCATGGATTCGGCGCCGGCGTTGGTGGTCATGATCATCACCACATTGCGGAAGTCCGCCTCACGGCCGTTATTATCCGTGAGCTTGCCGTAGTCCATGATCTGGAGCAGGACGTTGTACAGATCCGGATGGGCCTTTTCGATCTCGTCGAGCAGCACCACGGAGTGGGGGTTGCGGTTCACCGCCTCGGTGAGCAACCCGCCCTGGTCGTAACCGACGTAACCGGGGGGTGCCCCGATGAGCCGGGAGACGGTGTGGGCCTCCATGTACTCGCTCATGTCGAACCGGATCAGCTCCAGACCCATGGTGGTCGCCAGCTGACGGCTCACCTCGGTCTTGCCGACACCGGTGGGACCGGCAAACAGGAAGGAGCCGATGGGCTTCTCCGGCTCGCGCAGGCCCGAGCGCGACAGCTTGATGGCGCTGGCCACCTGGTCGATGGCCTCGTCCTGGCCGAAAACCGCAAGCTTCAGGTCGCGGTCCAGGTTCTTGAGCGCCTCGCGGTCGTCCCGGGAGACAGTCTTGGGCGGGATGCGGGCCATCTTGGCCAGAACTGCCTCGACGTCCTTGGGACTGACGGTCTTGCGCTGCTTGGTCTTGGGTCGCAGGCGCATGGCCGCACCCACCTCGTCGATCAGGTCGATGGCCTTGTCGGGCAGATAGCGCCCGGTCAGGTACCGGTGCGAAAGCTCGGCTGCCTCGTGCAGCGACGGCTTGGTGTAGCGCACTTGATGATGCTTTTCGTAGCGTGTCTTGAGACCTTCCAGGATGGAGATGGTCTCCTCGACGGAGGGCTCCTCCACATCGATCTTCTGAAAGCGCCGGGACAGGGCCCGATCCTTCTCGAAGTAGTTGCGGTACTCCTCGTAGGTGGTGGAGCCGATGCACTTGAGCTCGCCGGAGGCCAGAGCTGGCTTAAGCAGGTTGGAGGCGTCCATGGTGCCCCCGGAGGCCGCCCCGGCGCCGATCACCGTGTGGATCTCGTCGATGAACAGGATGGCGTGCGGCTGCTTTTGGAGGGCCTTGAGAACGGCCTTGAGGCGCTCCTCAAAGTCGCCGCGATACTTGGTGCCGGCAAGCAGGGCGCCGATATCCAGGGCATAAATCACCGCGTCCTCAAGCAGGGTGGGCACCTCGCCCTCGGTGATCTTGAGCGCCAAGCCCTCGGCGATGGCGGTCTTGCCCACGCCGGGCTCACCCACGAACAGCGGATTGTTCTTGCGCCGGCGGCACAGGATCTGGCTGCTGCGGAGAATCTCCGAGTCGCGGCCGATGACGGGGTCGATTTTGCCGGCTGTGGCCTTCTCGTTGAGGTTGGTGGCGAAGCGCTCCAGCGGGCTGCCGCCGCGCGATTTCTCCTCGCCCTCTTCGGCGTGACCCTCTTCCTGCTGCTCCGATTCGCCGGATTTGGTCTTGGTGATGCCGTGGCTGATGTAGTTGACCGCATCCATGCGGGTCAGGCCGGCCTGCTGCAGGAAATAGGCCGCAAAGCTGTCCTTTTCGGAGAAGATGGCCACCAGGACCCGGTTGCCGGTCACCTCGCGCAGACCAGCGCTCTGAGCGTGGTGAACGGCCCGCTGGATCACTCGCTGGAAGCCGTTAGTGGGGCGGGTCTCGGCGGGATTACCGCTGCCTGAGGGCACCGATTCGTCCAGGAACTGGTCCAGCTTGCGCTCCAGGGCGGGGATCTCCACCGCGCACGCGCGCAGGAGTTCGGCCGCGGAGGGATTCTCCAAAAGGGCATACAGGAGATGCTCCACGGTCATCAGCTCGTGACCGCGTTTATGGGCTTCTTGAAAGGCTCGGTTGAGCGTAAATTCGAGCTCGTCGCTGATCATCGCAGCCTATTCCTTTTCCATCGTGCACTGGAGGGGGTGCTCGTTGGCGCGCGCGTAGTCCATGACCTGGTTCACCTTGGTCTCGGCGATGTCGAAGGGATACACGCCACAAACGCCCTTCCCGTGATGGTGGACCTGCAGCATGATCCGGGTGGCCTTTTCCTGGTCCTTGCCGAAGAAACGCTGCAGGACTTCGACGACAAACTCCATCGGGGTGAAATCGTCATTGAGGAGGATGACCTTGTAAAGAGAGGGGGGCTGTACCTCCAGCTCCTCCTCGGGCTCTACGGGGTTCGGTGTAACGGTCGATGGCTCATCGCTGCTCATCGATCGCTCCCTATCCACTCTTCTCGCCAATCCGTCATCCATCCTACCGACCAATGATTTTGACCATCATCGGGGTTCAAGATTCCTTTTCGGGCTCTGAGCTCCCGCAGGCGTTATCGGCCAGCCGGATGTAATCGGCCACGCTGAGCGTTTCGGCTCTGGCCCCGGGATCGATGCCCGCCGCGCCGATGCGCTCGGGGCCGCAGAGCCCCTTGAGGGCATTGCGCAAGGTCTTGCGGCGGGCTTGAAAGGCCCGCGCCACCACGGCGCTGAAGGCGGCTTGGTCGCGGGGGCGGGGTGCATCGGCGGGGTTCGGGCGGAGCCGGACCATCGCCGAGGTCACCTTCGGCTCCGGGTAGAATGCACCCGGTGGCACCTGAAATAAAGGGGTCACCTGGCACTGCGTCTGAACCATCACCGACAGCCGGCCATAGGTTTTCGAGCCCGGCTGGGCGGCCAAGCGCTCAACCACTTCGCGCTGAAGCATGAAGTGCATATCGACCATAGCCGGCAACTGGGAAAAAAGGTGGAAGAGCAGGGGGCTGGATATGTTGTAAGGGAGATTCCCCACCACCCGCAGCGGCCCGCCTCGGGCCTTCCCCAAAGCGGCGAAGTCGAACGCCAGGGCATCGGCCACGTGCACCGTAAGCTCCCCGGTCGTGGCGAGGGTTTCCAGCTCCGGTGCCAGGTCGCGGTCCACCTCCACAGCGTCGAGCCTGTCCACCCGCTCCAGCAGGGCGCGTGTCAGCGCCCCCCGTCCCGGGCCGATCTCCACCAGGGGTTCGCCCGGCTGCGGGTCAATGGCGTCGACAATCTTCCCAACGATGTTGGCATCGTTCAGGAAGTTCTGGCCGAAGCGCTTGCTGGGGCGGTGGTCGGGCATAACTCACTAAATGGGGGCGGGGCCCGGAAAAGGCAAGAGGGAGGACCGGATTACCCGCAGAGACGCAGAGGCCGCTGAGAAAGCCAAAATGGCTAGAAGGTTGCCCGTTTGAAAGGCGATCTCTGCGTTGCGATTTTGCCGCTCCGCTATTGTCGAACTTGTTTTCTGCGCCCTCTGCGTCTCTGCGGTTCACCCGCTTTCAGCCCAGGCCCGCGTCCGGTTGGTGGCTAGCTCGCGCGCCAGGACCAAGGCCTGGCGGAAGCTGCCAGGATCGGCGTAGCCGGTGCCGGCCAGGTCGAAGGCGGTGCCGTGATCCACCGAGGTGCGCACGAAGGGCAGGCCCAGGGTGACATTCACGGCGGTGCCGAAGGCGCGCTGCTTGAGGGGGGTTAGGCCCTGGTCGTGGTACATGGCAACGATGGCATGGCAGCTTGCCGTCTGGGCCGGGGTAAAAGCGGTATCGGCGGCCAAGGGGCCGACGACGGTGGCGGTTTCGGCTAGCTCGTGGCGCAGACGTTCCAGGGCCGGAGCGATCACCCGGGTCTCCTCCTGGCCTAGCTGGCCGCCCTCGCCGGCGTGCGGGTTCAGACCGGTCACGAGGAGCCGGGGCCGATCAATGGCGAAGTCCCGGCGCAGGGCAGCGACGGTGATTCCCACACAGCGCTCCACCCGCTCGGCAGTGACGGCGTCGGGCACTTCCCGTAGGGGCAGGTGGGTAGTCACTAAGGCCACCCGGAGATCGCCGCCGACCAGCATCATGACAGGGGAAGTCGCCCCCGCCCGCTGGGCCAGATACTCGGTATGGCCGGTGAAGGGGGTCGCGCTGCCCCGGGTGATGATTTCCTTGTTTAGGGGCCCGGTGACCAGGGCACCGCAGTGGCCTTGCCGCACCGCGTTACTGGCCCGATCCAGGGCCCGCAGCAGGCTGGGGGCATTGGCGGGCTCCGGTCGGCCCGGGGCAACCAGCTCGGCATGGGGGACCGGACAGATCGGCAGGGCGGCGTCGGGCAGGGCTTGGCCCGGCTGCCACTCCCGCATGGGGATCCGCCGACCCAGCTCGCGGGTCCGGCGCTCCAGCTGGTCCGGATCGCCGAAGACCACGAGCCGGCCGCAGGGCAGGTCGTCGGCGGCGGTGAGCACCAGGTCCGGGCCGATACCGGCCGGTTCGCCGGGGGTGACGGCTAGAGGCAAGCTCATTGCCGGTTTTCGCTGTTGGGGTTATAGGCGTTGAGGAGGCGAATGTAGCTGTCCACGTCGTCCTTGCGCAGCTGCTTGGGTGGTTCCGCCAGAACCTCCACCTCCACGTGGCGGTTGGCCAGATCCACCACCAGCCGGTCGCCCGCCTTGATGTCGTCGCCGGCTTTGGCTGGCTGGCCGTTGCGCGTGATGCAGCCGGCCTCCGCGGCTTCCTTGGCCAGGGGCCGACGTTTGATCAGGCGGGTGATCTTAAGAAAGAGGTCGAGGCGCATAGCGGTTGTTTTAAGTGTTAAGTAATTAAGTATTAAGGAAAAGCAAAACAAACAGCGTTTGCTCTTTCCCGAACCTGTTGCCTCTCTGGCTTAACCACTTAATACTTAAGTACTTAATTACTTGCCTCCTGGTCGTCCAGCCGGATGTCCACGAACGCCTGCGCCCGCAGCCGCCGCTGCCACTGCTCCATGCGCTCACGCGTTTTGCGGTTGCGCAAGGCCTGTCGCGCCTGTTTGCGCTCTTTTTCGGAGTCGATGGCGCGCTCCCGGGTCTCCAGGACCTGGGCGATGTGCACGCCGAATTGGGTCCGGACCGGGCCGCCGATCTCACCTTCGGACAGGGAGAAGAGGGCCTCCTCGAACTCGGGTGCCATTTCGCCTCGGCTTACCCAGCCCAGGTTGCCCCCCTCCCCGCTGGATGGCCCTTCGGAGAACTGGCGGGCCAACTGGGCGAAGCTGGCGCCCTGTTCGAGTCGGCGCTTGATCTGCGCGGCGCGGGCCCTGGCCTGCTGTGGTGAGCGGCCCGAGTCGGTGCGCAGGAGGATGTGTCGGGCTTTAACCTGGGTTTCCCGGGCGCTCTCCGTGCGGCGGCGTTCGGTGACCCGGAAGACGTGGAAGCCGCTGGGGGTTCGAACCACCCGGGACAGGTGACCCGGCTCCACCGCCTCCACCTCGGCCAGTACGGGCTCGGGCAGCTCGCCTGGCTTAAACCAGCCCAGGTCGCCGCCCTCCAGGGCGTTCTGGCCATCGGACTCGGCAGCGGCCACCGTGGCGAAGGCCTCGCCTTCGGTTACCCGCGCCCGGAGGTCTTCGGCCTTACGGCGAAGCTCCGCCGTCTCCTCCGGGGAGGTGCCTTCGGGTACCGCCACGAGGATGTGCTGCAGTTTGTATTCGAACTGGTCCTCGCCGGACTTGCCTTGCCGGGCCAGGTAGGAATCCACCTCCTCCTCGGTGATGTGGATCTTGGACCGCACCGCACCGTCGCTGAGGCGGCTGCGCATGATTTGTTCCTTGAGGCGCTGGCGGTAGTCGGCGTAATCCACGCCCTGGCGTTTCAGTGCCTGTCGGAAGCGGGGGACGCCCAGGTTGTTCTGGCGCGCTACTCGGGCTACGGCGTCGTCCACCTCCTGGGCGGATACCTGGATATCACGCTCCTTGGCCCGCTGGATCTGGATTCGATCGATGACCATGCGCTCCAGCAGCTGGCGGCGCAGCACCTGCCGGGGCGGGAGCTGCCCGGGGCCGGTTTGCTGGCGCAGCTTCTGGATGGAGCGCTCCAGGTTCTGCTCCAGTTCGCTGGCGGTGATCACATCGTCGTTGACCACGGCCACGATGCGGTCGATCAGCTGGGCAGCGCCGGCCGTGGCGGCCAAGGCCAGGGCGACCAGCGCGAGGACGGCGACGGTAAAGTAGGAGAAGAGCCGCGGGCGGCCCCGGTAAGTGCCATGGAATAACTGCATAATGATCGACGATGCCTTGTTTAGTTGCCCGGCCCCGGCCGAGCTCTTTGAGGTTGTCGAGGGCCTCTAGGGATCGGTCGCGAATTCGTAATCGCCCAGGGTGCGGAAGCGGAAGGTCAGGAAGAGGCGCGTTTCGCGGTCGGGGGCGGAAGCGCCGGAAGCCTGGCGCAGGAGTCGATCCTCCCAGGCTAACCGGATCCCCCAGCAGCCGGCATGATAGTCCACTCCCCCGCGCCGCTCCAAATTCTCCCCAAACTTGAGGGAGCGTCGGAGGCCGCCGAAGGCCTCCCAATCGGAGGTGAGTCTTACCCGGGCCTGGGTATCCACTTCCTCGGTTTGGTTGACGGATTCCCCATCCGAAAATCCGGTGCGCCGCAGATAGCTCGCCTTGAGGGAATGCCCTCCCGGCGGGGTTATCGCCAGCTGAGACTGGAATGCGTCCATTTGGTTCAATGCGAAGGCGGGCCGGTCGGGGTCGTATTCCAGGGATCCGGTGAGCTCGGCGCTGGGTAGAGGCCGTAAGGCCCATTCGGCGAAGAGGTTGGAATAGCCCCGGGTATCCGGGTCGGTTTGGTCGCTCAGGCTGACCCGGCGGTCCCGAAAGTAGCGTATCTGGCCCACGCTCAGGGAGGCAGCCTCCCAGACGCGATCGCCGGCCTT
This sequence comes from Thiohalorhabdus sp., assembly GCF_036628635.1. Classification (GTDB taxonomy): domain Bacteria; phylum Pseudomonadota; class Gammaproteobacteria; order Thiohalorhabdales; family Thiohalorhabdaceae; genus Thiohalorhabdus. Next base: position 68,912 of record NZ_JAZKRM010000011.1, read on the forward strand.
GGCGTCCAGACGAGTAGTCAGGGCAGTGGTGAGCTGGTTGGCGTCGCCGATGCGATCGATCCCGGAGAATCGGTTCATATCAAACAGGTCGTTGAACCCCAGCGGTGGCTCGCTGGTGTCAAGGACCGGCACCTCGGACTGGTCCCGGTGGGGCACGTAGAGATAGAACAGCTCCGGTTGGACGCTGTGGCGCAGGGCCCAGTCACCGAAATCGAACAGGCGCAGCACCTCGCTGCTCGCACGGAGACTGGCATGGGGCACCGTCCGGGTCAGGCTTTTCCTTTTGGCGGTGCCGGATTGGGGAACCACCCGGTAGCCGGTCCAGTGCACGCCTGCCCGGGGCTCCAGGGAGCCATAACTTGATTGCAGTCCCAAGCTCAGGGTGGGATCGGCGAACAGGCGGTGGTTGCGCTCACCTTCCCGCCGGTAGAAATAGACGTATTCGCTGTCCCAGTCGAGGCGCAAGGGGCCTGCCAGCGTCTGCTCGCCGCGCAGGGTCATGCGGGGCAATTCCTGGCGGGTGTCCGGGGCGTTGAAGTCCTGGAGGTCTTGGAGATAGGTGAAATCCGTGCTCCAGCGATAGGGGCCGAAGGCCCGGGATAGGCTCAGCCCGGAGGTCAGGTGACGGGCCGAGCCTTCCGCCACGCCATTGCCGAAAAAGGAGATGTACTCGGCATCGCTCACGTGGCGGGCGTCCAGCCGGTAGTTCAGACCCAGAGGCAGGTGTCCGGCCTGTTCGGCTTCGATATAGTGACGGTCCTCCCTGGTTTGGTCGTCGTTGGCAAGGAATTCGCCGTAGAACCGCGACCGGATGTCAGGACCCAGGTGCCGGAGCTCCAACTGACCCATGGCTCCCTTTGCGGTCATATTGCGCACGCCGAGGGTGGCATCCAGCTGGGGCGCGATATTCCAGTAGAAGGGTACCGTGATGTCGGTGCCGCGACGGCCACTAAACTCGATGTCCGGATAAAGCAGGCCAGTGTGGCGGTCGTCGTCGGTGTAGTGGCCGAAATAGGGGGTGTAGAACACCGGCACCGGACCGAGGTGAAAGCGGCTATTCCAGTGGTGGGCGAAGTGGCTCTGTTGATTGACGTAGACGCTGCTCGAGCGCACCGACCAGGGCGGGCTATCCGGCGGGGTACAGGCGGTGTAGCAGGCCGCCTCTAGCCGGAAGCGTTGGGACCGGTAGCGCTCCAGCCGGTCGGCCAGGAGCCAGGCCTCACTGTCGAGGAGCTGAAGCCGGGGCGATTCCACGCTGCCCAGCCGTGTTCGGGTATTGACGTGGGCCTCGGGGGCGAGGATGAAGTAGCCCGGGTCCAGCAACAGGACGTCACCGAAAAGGTCGAGCTCGTCGTTGGTCCGGTCGTAATCCGCCCGGCTGGCCCACATCCGGCGCTCGCCCTGACGTCCGAAAACGGCACCTTCGGCGGTGATGCGGTCGCCTTCGATGGCCAGCTCCCGAGCCTCCAGGATCACTTTCCCGTCCGCCGCAGCGGCTAGGGGCGGAAGCGTTGCCAGTGCCGCCAGCGCCGTCCGGGTGCCGGCTCGGACGAAGCGCCGGAGGGGCGGGAGGAGGCCAAGAATTTGGGGGCTCGGGAGCCTCGCCATGGGCGTTCGGAGAGTGGGGAGCTTGGTAGGGGCGAGGGAGCTTTACGAAAGGTGGGAAGGATGGCACAAACCGATGCCCATCGCCACACCCGGCGGGTGCGGCAAACTAAAAGGCATCGGACCATCAGGTAGGACCTTGTTAAGGTTGCCTGATGGCCCAGAATCA